>USLU01000012.1 GCA_900555635.1 uncultured Bacteroides sp. | reverse complement strand
CAAGAGCAATTAACCTACGCTCATTTCCAATAAATTACACTCTTTTCGTAACTTCCCGCCGCAATTATACACATTTTTTGCGGAATAAACTTATACTGGCAAGTTATATTTTATTTTTTATCGGAGCATATTCACAAGTGCTCCATGCAACAGAAAATACCGGGATTACAGTTACCGATCAGGGCGAAATCACTATTAAAGTGGATAATAAATCCATAAAGGAAGTACTGGCTCTCATCGAAAATCAAAGTAAATTCATCTTTGTATATAACAGTGAGACGGTCAATCTGAATAAGAAAGTGACCATGAATCTTACCTCGTCTTCTATCAATGAAGTGATGGGCATTTTATTGAAGGGAACTCCGTTGGCATACGAGATATCTGCCCGTCAGATTCTCATCTTTACTAAAAACGATGATAAGCAGAAGTCACAACAACAGATCACTGCAACCGGATTGGTGAAAGACGAGAATGGAGAACCTCTTATCGGTGTAAGTGTACAGGTGAAAGGAACCACTACAGGTGCCATCACGGATATGGATGGTAAGTTTTCAGTAAAGGCTAATAGCGGACAAGCACTTGTCTTTTCATACATCGGCTACAAGCGTATGGAACAGAAAGCGGCTCAGGATATGAACATCTTGATGGCAAGTGATACGGAACTACTGAATGAGGTTGTAGTAGTGGGTTACGGTACCATGAAGAAAAGTGACCTTACCGGTTCGGTAGCTGCCGTAAAATCGAAAGACTTCAATAAAGGGTTGGTGACTTCGCCTTCGCAGCTTATACAAGGTCGTGTATCCGGTGTAAACATTACCAATAACGGTGGTGAGCCCGGTGGAGGTGTAACCATTCGTGTACGTGGTTCAAACTCTATCCGTTCGGGACAAGACCCTTTGTATGTGGTAGATGGTGTACCTTTGGATACTTCGGATGCCCAGCAACCTTCGGGTGCAAGTATAGCCGGTGTAGGCAGTAATGCCACGAAGAATCCTCTGAACTTCTTGAATCCGGATGATATTGAGTCTATTGACGTTTTGAAGGATGCTTCGGCTACCGCCATTTATGGAGCGCGTGGAGCCAATGGTGTTATTATGGTTACTACGAAAAAAGGAACCGAAGGTAAAACCCAAGTTGCTTACTCTGCTTATGGAAGTGTTTCTTCCCTGCCAAAGCAGTATCCCATGCTGAATGCGTCGCAATACCGTTCGTTTGCATCCGAAAAAGGAATAGAGATTGAAGATAAAGGTGCTGACACCAATTGGCAGGACGAAATTTTCCGTACAGCTTTCTCGCAGAATCATAATCTTTCTATTAGCGGAGGCATGAAGAATGGAAGCTACCGTGTATCTCTCGGATTTCAGGATCAGGAAGGTATCGTAAACCGTACGGGTATGAAAAAATATAACGGACGCTTCTATGTGAATCAGAAGACGTTGAACAACCGCCTTAACATCGAGGCCAGCATCACCGCTACCCGCACTAATGACCAGCGTGTGCCGTTGGGCGAATCGGGTGGTTTCGAGGGCGACGTCTTGTTGTCTGCACTAAAGGTCAACCCTACTTATCCTGTTTACAACGAAGACGGAATTTATTTTCAGAAGAGCAAGGATGTACGCAATCCGGTGGCTATGATTAACCTTACGAATGATAAAACGGAAACTGACCGCATACTTGCCAACATTACCGGAACTTTGGATATCTGGAAAGACCTGAAGTACAAGATGAATGTGGCATTCGATGAAATGAAGGCATCCCGCAAGGTTACTCAGGATGCCGAATTGATTTATCTGACTGATAAGGGTACGGTAGATATCAATAATGTAGAAGGCAAGAGTTTCTTGATAGAGAACTACCTGACTTACAACTTTAATATCGGTACCAACCATCGTTTTAATCTGTTGGCGGGACACTCTTACCAGAAGTTCCGTAACTATCGTTATGGTTTCTCCGAAAATGGTTTTGATATAGATGGCATTGATTATATTTACGACCTTGCATTTGGTAAGAACAAGCAGATTGAAGGTAACTCCAACATCACGGTCAATGAACTTCAGTCGTTCTTTGGACGTATCAACTATAATTTGATGGACAGGTATCTGCTTACGGTCAATTTCCGTACCGACGGCTCTACCAAATTCGGTGATAACAATAAGTACGGCTTTTTCCCCTCGGCTGCATTGGCATGGCGCATGAGCGAAGAAGGGTTCATTAAGAAGCTGAATTTCTTTGATAACCTGAAGTTACGTTTCAGCTGGGGTGTCACCGGTAATCAGGAGATACCGAATAAGATTTCAAGAATCCTGTTAGGAACCGGCAACAGTGAAGGTGCTATTCTGGACGGAGGAACGTTGGTTGTACCCGGTGTTACCTTGAAGCGTACCCCAAACCCCGATTTGAAGTGGGAACGTTCGGAACAATTGAATCTAGGTGTTGATTTCTCTATCTTTAATAATCGCCTGAGCGGTACGATTGATTATTTCTCGAAGACAACACGTGATGTTTTGTTGGAAGTTTATTCTATTTCTCCGGCACCAACCACCAGGGTTTGGAGCAATGTTCCTGACATGAAGATTCTTAATAGAGGATGGGAAATAGGATTAAATGGCATTTTGATTGATAAGAAAGACTGGCATTGGAGCATAGGTGCTAACTTCTCAAAGATAAAGAATGAAGTGAAAGACCTGCCTATGTCATATCTGCCTACCGGTAAACCGAGTGGCCCGGGTATCGATGGCTTTACTTCGCAAGTTATCAAGAGCGGATATCCTATCGGTACTTTCTGGGGGTATAACTTCCTTGGCTTCGACGAAAATGGCAAAAGCAAGTACGAAATGGATGAGAATGGAAAGAAAGTGGAGAAATGTATAGGCAATGCTCAACCGGATTTCTCTATCAACTTCAATACAAACCTTTCTTATAAGAACTTTGATTTGAGTTTGTTCTTCAATGGAGTGGTAGGTAATGATATCTATAACAATCTTGCCAATGTGATGGACAACCTAAGCTTGTTCTCCAAAGGATTCAATACAACCGTCAATGCTACCAAGTCGCCCGAAGCATTCGATAATGTACTCGATTACTCGAGCCGTTACATCGAAGATGGTTCATACCTTCGTTTGAGTAGTGCCACGTTGGGGTATAATCTTCCTTTGAAAGCCAATAAGTGGGCAAGTAATATCCGTTTGACACTGACCGGAAACAATTTATTTGTCCTGACCGGATATAGCGGTTTCGACCCTGAAGTAAATGCCGGACGTAGTATCGAAGGGGTTCCTTCACTCGGTATAGGTTGGACCAGTTATCCTATGGCTCGTAGTTTCAGTTTCGGTGTAGCCATTGATTTTTAACCTTTAATTGACTATTACAATGAAAAAAATATCAGTTATAATGTGTGCTTTACTTGCTACTCTCATGATGGCAGGGTGCACAGACCTCAAAGAAGAAATTCTGAATGAGAAAGATAGTTCGGATATCGTCTCCGATCCTAAGAATGCCCCTATGCTTATAGCTCCGGCTTACGCTTACTTACGCGATTTGCAAAGTCGTAGCGGTGTATGGCTGGTGTTGGAAAGTGTAACAGATGAAATGCTGTTCCCTACTCGCGGTACGGACTGGAACAATGCTAATTACCGTACGCTGTTTACTCATGAATATGACAGCAAGAACACATATATAAAGAATGCCTGGAACAGTTTTATGATAGGTATTACCAAATGCAATACCGCTTTGCAATACTTAAGTAAGCTACAGCAGACCGAGGAAGTGAAGGGCTATATGAACGAGGCACGTTTCATCCGTGCACTCTGTATGTATCATTTGATGGATTGTTTTGGTAAATTCCCCATGCGTGAATATACGGAAATTGATTACTCTAAAGCACCCACCATCTTGGAACGTCCTCAAGCCATTGCACGCATTGAAAGTGAATTGAAGGAAATCATTCCTTTGCTGAAGGAAAAGGGAGACGTACCTTATGGGCGCATTACCCGTGCTGCGGCTCAGATGTTGTTAGCAAAGCTCTATCTGAATAATCAGGTATATACGGGAACAGCTCCTGCTTTTACAGATGGAACGGGAAAGTGGCAAGAAGTCATTACTTTGTGCGACGATATTATAGGTTCCGGAAAGTATAAGCTGGCCGATGACTTTTGGAAACTCTATCTGGCTTTCAATGAGAGTTATTCCAATGAAACAGAAACCATTCTCCCCATTATCTATAATATGACAGCCGGTTTGAACGGTATCGACTGGTTGAATATTACTTTGCATTACAATCAGACTTTCGGCACTTTCAAGGGGATGTGGAACGGATGTTGCACGACTCCCGACTTCCTGAATACTTGGGACACAACAGATCCGCGTTATCAGGATAACAGACTGAAAAGCAAGATAGGATTTAATCTAGGTATCTTGGTAGGACAACAATATAATCTGAATGGTGAGAAACTGAAGGACCGTACCGGTGCCGACTTGATATATACGCCTGAGTTTAGCGTACAAAATTCATCGGAAGCACAAGGAGCTCGTGTAGTGAAGTATGCACCGGATCCGAATTCAACCTATGGGAACAAGAGCGAGAATGATTTCCAATATTACCGTCTTGCCGATGTTTACCTGATGCGTGCTGAGGCCAAGATGCGTAATAACGATGCCAAAGGAGCTTTGCCGGATATAAATGCCGTACGCGAGAAACGCGGTGTTCGTGCTTATACATTGGACGAATTGACATTGGAGAAAATCTACAACGAACGTGGTTATGAGTTCTATTGGGACGGTCCGTCACGTCGTAACGACATGGTACGTTTCAATACGTATTGTCGGGCACGTTACGAAAAGCCGGCTTCCGAAACGTATAAGATTTTATTGCCTATTCCATTGAGTGCTATGGAAGCCAATCCGGAACTGACGCAGAATAGTGATAAGTATGAATAATTATCCGTAAGACTACGGAGTAACATAAAGGCTCTGTCCGTAGAAAAGACAGAGCCTTTGTTTTTAAATATCAGTTGTTTTATGAAAAGATTATGTATTTATTGTTTAGCCAACCTGCTGTTTATCTGTTTACTACAAGCCCAGAAAGAAGAGTTCCGATTGCCTGGTTGGATTGAAGATGCAGTATTCTATCAAATCTATCCTCAGAGTTATCAAGATACGGATGGAGATGGCATTGGTGATATACAAGGCATCATAAGCCGCTTGGACTATATACATTCGTTAGGATGTAATACTATCTGGTTGAATCCATGCTTCCATTCGGCATTTATGGATGCCGGATATGATGTGATAGATTTCTATCGTGTGGCTTCCCGCTATGGTACCAACGACGACTTGCGCCGACTTTTTGATGAGGCCCATTCTCGTGGCATGAGGGTAGTGCTCGACTTGGTTGCAGGACATTCGTCCGATCAGTCTCTTTGGTTCAAATACTCCTGTAAGCGCGAACAGAATGCTTATACCGACCGCTATATCTGGACGAATGATTCTACTATATGTCCCGATAGATTTATAAAAGGAAACTTTGAACGCAACGGAACCTATCGTAAGAACTACTTTGATTGTCAGCCTGCCTTGAACTATGGATATGGTGAACCGGACCCGAATCATCCTTGGGAACAACCGGTAACAGCTCCTGGTCCCACTGCTACTCGTCTGGAACTGATGCATATCATGGACTATTGGATGCAGATGGGATGTGACGGTTTCCGAGTGGATATGGCAGGTTCGTTGGTGAAAAATGATCCGAACCTACACGGAACTACTGCTTTGTGGCAGGGTATCCGTACCCATTTTCAAGAGTTATATCCCGATGGCATATTACTGGCAGAGTGGAGCAATCCGCAGAAAGCTCTGAAAGTGGGATTCATGATGGATTTTATCATTCATTTCGGGAAGACAGGATATCGGGATTTGATGTTCAATGAAGTAGGTACGTATCGCAGAGATACTTGTTACTTCGACATTCAGGGAAAAGGAAATCCTGATGTGTATATCCGCAATCTGTACGAATGCTTGGAAGTGGCAGGTAACCAAGGACATTTGTGCATCCCGACCGGAAACCATGATTTCCAGCGTATTCGTTGCGGACGACGTGATACGGAAGAGCAAGTACGCACAGCCCTTGCTTTCTTTCTTACTCAACCCGGGGTACCTTGTATCTATTATGGCGATGAGATAGGAATGCGTTTCATTGACGGTCTTCCTAATAAAGAAGGAAGTTTGCTGAGTGCTGGGAACCGGGCTGGCTCCCGTACTCCTATGCAGTGGGATGCTACGTCAGGGGCAGGATTCTCAACAGCCTCTCCCGATAAGTTTTATCTGCCGTTGGACTCGTTGGACGACCGTCCGAATGTAGTTGCTCAAGAGCAAGACTCTACTTCACAACTACACTTTGTGCGGCGTTTGCTGAAACTGAGACAAGAATACCCAGCTTTGGCTTGCCGTGGTGAAATCGAATTCTTCCAGAAAGGGAAAAATGCCTATCCGATGGTATATGAACGTAGGAAGGACGGGCAGCGAATCCTGATATGTATCAATCCGTCGGGGCGGGAAGTAAGAACAGTCAGAGAATGCAGTTCCGGTTTTAAGACAATTACTCCTATTCTGTGCGAGGGTAAAGCGCAGAGCATAAAAGCACGTAAGGGTCATCTTTATTTGGATGCACCGAAATTCTCAATAGGTATTTATCAAATAGACTAATTATGATGAGAACAACTATTATACTATTCTTTCTATTCTTGTCGGTTTTTTTACGGGGACAAGATCCTTGGAAAATTGTTGCTACCGACATTAATCCGGATAATTATTACGGAGTGACTGTAGGCAATGGCATGCTGGGCATTGTGTCGTCGGCGTATCCCTTCCGCACAGACAATGTGGTTCTGGCAGGAAGTTACGACAAATATGGTCGTGGGCGGGTCAGTAATTTCCTGAATGGGTTCAATATGCTGAATACTTCGGTTTCTATAGATGGAAAAAGTATCAACCGTGATAACATCTCCGGCTTTACGCAAACACTCGATATGAAGCAAGCCATGCACACCTCTCATTTCTCTTTCGGTGAGAAAGCGGATGTTACTTACTCTTATTTGGCATTGAGGCAATTGCCTTATTGTGCGCTATTGGTGATAGAGGTGGAACCAAAGACTGATCTGACGCTTTCTGCCGTGAATATACAGGAGATACCCGATGCTTTTCGTGACGGGCAGATGTTTTATAATGAAATCAACCGCAAGCATGCTGCCATAAAACTGCTAACCACACAAGCCAATAGCCCTACAGGGCGTCTGACCGTTTGTGCATCTTCCGCTTTTCTTTTTCCTGAGAATGCGGGAGAAGAACCTCGTGTCATTCATAACACGCCGAACAACAATAGCCATCAGATGCGTTTCTCCCGGAAGTTGCAGAAAGGAGAGAAATATCGTTTCTGCATTGTTGGTTCCACATTAACTTCCGCTCATCATCCCGATCCTATGAATGAGGTGGAACGGCTTACGGTATTTGCCCATCTTGAAGGTTATGAACGGCTTGTTGCACGTCATTTGTCGCAGTGGAACGAGCTGTGGCAGAGTGATATCCTAGTAGAAGGAGATGCTCAGGCACAGCAAGATATTCACAGTATGATTTATCATCTTTATTCTTTTGTACGTGAAGGCTCGGAGCTCTCCATTTCGCCGATGGGACTTTCCGGTTTAGGATATAATGGACATATCTTCTGGGATGCTGATACTTGGATTTTTCCTGCTTTGTTAATGTTGAAACCGCAATTAGCCAAGTCTATGATTGAATATCGCTTCAACCATCTGCAAGCTGCTAGGCAGAATGCTTTCGAACACGGTTTTCGTGGAGCCATGTTTCCTTGGGAAAGTGCGGATAGTGGCTTTGAGGAAACACCGGTATGGGCACTTGCCGGCACTTTCGAACATCACATAACGGGGTGTGTAGCTTTAGCTGCCTGGAACTATTACCAAGTCACTCAGGACAAAGAATGGCTGAAGCAGAAAGGTTTCCCTATTTTACAGGCTACAGCGGAATTCTGGTTGAGTAGAGTAGAAAAAGGAAATGACGGTGCATTCCATGTAAAGAATGTAGTAGCTGCCGATGAATGGGCAGAGAACGTGGACGACAAT
This sequence comes from uncultured Bacteroides sp., assembly GCA_900555635.1. Taxonomy (GTDB): domain Bacteria; phylum Bacteroidota; class Bacteroidia; order Bacteroidales; family Bacteroidaceae; genus Bacteroides. The sequence goes on along the minus strand of USLU01000012.1, from coordinate 96,681 downwards.
GCCTATACAAACGGAGTGGCAAAATTGAACCTAAAAGTGGCTGCCCAAGCTGCCAAATTATTAGGGGAACCGGTGGTGCAGGCATGGAATGAAGTAAGCGAAGGATTGGTAATTCTCTATTTTCCCAATGGAGTGACACGTGAGCATAGCAGTTACGAAGGTGCTAATATCAAGCAAGCGGATGTTAATCTTCTGTCTTATCCGCTAAAATTGATTACAGATCCTTCGCAGATAGAGAAAGACTTGGTTTATTATGAAACGAAAGTGCCGGAAAAGAACACTCCCGCTATGACACAAGCCATTTTCTCATTACTATATTCGCGTCTTGGCAATGCAGAAAAAGCGGCTCATTACTTTAAAGATGCTTATCTTCCGAATCTGAATCCGCCTTTCAGGGTGATTGCCGAAACTAAAGGCGGTACTAATCCTTACTTTATAACAGGGGCCGGAGGAGTATTGCAGGCGGTGATGATGGGTTTTGGAGGTTTGGCTATTACGGATAAAGGTATTGTACAGGAAAAGACCGGAGTACTTCCCGAGCAATGGAAAAGTCTTACTTTGAAAGGTATTGGAGTAAAAGGAGAGATATACTTACGGAAGAAGTAGACTGGATGCACTGACGTAATTTAGTCATGGCACGATGAATGAGATTTCTCGTTGATTGATAGTTCATATCCAATAGGGTAGGAAGTTCATTCAACGGGATTTCTTGTATATAATACAGATAGATGGCTTCCCGTTGGCGGGCAGAGAGCTCTTTTAAAGCTTTGGATAGTCGCTGTTTCATCTCTTCGTCATAAGACGAATTTTCTTCTTCAAAAGCATTTTGTGAGATAAGTTCTATTTCAAAACGAATCTGATCTCCTTCTTCTATAGACAATGTGGGATGGCTTTGGAATTGGTTCAATAGAGTTCGTTTTAAGGCGATAAAAAGGTAACCTTTTACAGATACCGTTTCTCTCAGATTGTGTCTGTTGTTGTAGAGCTTGATAAAAACATCCTGGATTGTATCTTTGACAAGCTCTGTGTCAGGCGTTATTTTCTTACCATAGGCATACATAGCATCGGCATATTCCTCAAACAGACATGCGAAAGCATCTTTGTCGGAGGATAAAAATGCGTGCCAAAGTTCTTGTTCCGTTTGATATACCTTTTGCTTGATTTTCATTGAAGAATAAGAATTACCCACCAAATATACGTGATAGTTTTGAAATATTCAAGTTCCGGTAAATGTTTGGGAAGTACGTTATGTGTTTTTGCGCATAAGTTTCTATCTTTGTGGTAAGCAGTATATCAAATAATTAGGATGTATTACTCATTAAATTTGCAATTATGTTCAGAAAGATTAAAGTAACTGATTATCCACGTTTAATAGAGATTTGGGAAAGTGCGGTGCTGCATACACATGATTTTCTAAAAGAGGAGGACTTCTTATATTATAAGAAACAGCTTCCTGTATATTTTCAATATGTAACCCTTATAGGATTTGAGCAAGATGGTGTCTTAGTTGGTTTTATGGGAGTTGCAGAAGGAAATCTTGAAATGTTATTTATCGATAATGATTGTCGGGGTGCCGGGATAGGGAAAAGATTGGTTGAATATGCGATAGCTCATTTGAAAGTAACCAAAGTCGATGTGAATGAGCAAAATACTCAAGCAGTTGGATTTTATAAGCATATAGGTTTCAGGCTGTTGAGCAGATCAGAATTAGATGGAGAGGGTAAAGAGTATCCCTTGTTGCACATGCAGTTATAGTCTATTCTGTATGGTTTCTTTTTTCTCTTCTCTTTTTTGCACCTTTTTAATTTAAAAGTGTATATTTGCCACTCAAACCAATTGCCAGTGATGTGTAATGACCTTTAATCTGACTGAATTCAATCATTTCTTCATAGACTATCAGCAACGCTTCGTACACTTTGCCGATACCTATGTGCACGACGAAGCCATTGCCGAAGATCTCGTCATTGAATCCATGATGTATTATTGGGAAAACCGGGATCGCCTGCCTGCTGATACCAATGTCCCTGCTTATGTACTTACAGCTATCAAACATCGCTGCATCGACCATCTGCGTAGCCAGCAAATACGTCAAGATGCATCCGATGAAATCTCTCGTATCTATGCCTGGGAACTATCGAGCCGCATTGTCACTCTGGAAGACTTTGAACCTAATGAAATCTTCACGAAAGAGATACAAGAGATTGTGGATAAGACATTGGATGCTTTGCCCGAACAAACCCGGCGTATTTTCGTCATGAGCCGTTACGAGAATAAACCTCATAAAGAAATAGCCGAACTATTGGCCATGACCACCAAAGGAGTGGAGTTTCATATCTCCAAAGCTACCAAAACTTTACGTGTCGCACTGAAGGATTATCTGCCTGCATCCATACTTTTTCTTTATTTTCATTGATAAGGTGTTTTATCGCTATAACTAATCCTTTGCATAGTAAGAATTAAGAGACAACGATACTACTTTTTATCCTTTCCACCATGGAGTACTTTTCTTTCCACCACGGTGGAAAGAAAGTTTCTCCGTGGTGGAAAGAAAAGTACTCCATGGTGGAAAGGATAAATCCTTGCAGTCAAAATACTTAATCTTAGCCTCGGCGGCAAGTAGTTTTCGTAGGAAAATGGATTAAGTTTTAGCTTGTTGTCTGGTGTGCTTCACTATATTCTAAAAATATTCTTCTTTTTCACTAGGGATCGTTTTCTCTCATTCGCTATTACTATAGATACGCAAAACAAGAGCATTTTATGGATAAAGATATATTATACCGTTTTTTCGAAGGACGTGCCACTATAGACGAGATGAAATTGGTGAAAGAATGGTCCGAAGCTTCCGAAGAGAACAATAAACTCTTCCGTAGGGAGCGCAAGCTATTCAATGCAATGATTCTTGTGGGGCATTCGAAAGGGCTTGGTATGCCGATGAAAGAAATTCGGAAAAAGAACAATTTCATTCGGGAATTCCTGAAGATAGCTTCTGTGGTAGTAATAACGGTAGGCATAACGGCTGCTTTGTTTTCAATAGGCGAGGATAAAGACAATGTAAATATAGCAATGCAGACCATTACCGTTCCGGCAGGTCAGCGTGTGAACCTCGATTTACCCGATGGTTCCAACGTATGGCTGAATGCCGGTACCCGGATGCAATATCCCGTTTCGTTCATGAAGGATAAACGCGAGGTAATATTGGACGGAGAAGCCTACTTTGAAGTGGCACATAATGCTGAGTGTCCGTTTGTGGTTCATACCGGTGCGTTGGATGTAGAGGTATTGGGAACAAAATTCAATGTGGAAGCCTATTCAAAGCGGAAAACCTTTGAGACTTCGCTGATACAAGGAAAGGTTAGAGTGAAGTCGCCCGAGAATAAGAATATCTCTGTAATACTGCTTCCCAACCAGAAAACAGCTCTAAAGGATGGCAAACTTGTGGTCAGCAAGATTGATGATTTCAACGTCTATCGTTGGAAGGAAGGTTTATACTGCTTCAAGAGCAAACCTTTTGCCGAAATCATGCAAGATCTGGAAAGATACTACGACCTGAAAATTCAGTTGGACAAGCAGAGCATAGCCCGGGTAGCTCTGACCGGAAAGTTCCGTATCTCCGACGGGTTGGATTATGCCCTGCGCGTCTTACAGAACGATGTAGCTTTTACATATAAGCGAGATAAAGAAAATGACGTCATTTATATAAAGTAAACCTCGGTATTAACCTTTTAATTTAGAGCAGAGCCTATGCAGTAATACATCCTGAAAAACAAAGAAGCCGACAGATGTTTGCCCCATCTATCGGCCTCAGCCTAACACAATTTTTAAAATCAATCGTATTAATAACTCATTTGCAAAGATATGAAAAACATTCCTTTGCCGGATATTTATTGCCCTAAAAATCCGGTAGTAAACCAATTATCTAGAATCATGCGAATATCTATATTCTTATTATTCTTCTGTGCCTTTAGCCTGATGGCAGAGAATAGCCACTCGCAGAATGCCCGGGTGACTATCAACCGTAACAATGTTCAACTGGAATCTATACTAAGTGAAATAGAATCCCAAACTGATTACCTCTTTATTTATAAAGAAGATGTAGACGTGAAAGCTCGTAAGAGCATCCGCGTCAGCGGCAAACCGGTGGCGGAAGTGCTGAATAATCTGCTGGCAGGATCTTCCATTCGATATAAGATGGAGGGAAATCACATTATTCTCACTCGTAATGAAGTATCGGCTACGCAGCAACAACAAGTAACAGGTATCGTGACAGATGCGTCGGGAGAACCCTTGATTGGTGTTACTGTGATGCTAAAAGGTGCAAGCCAAGGTACTGTAACAGATGCGAATGGAAAGTTCTCCATAACTGCTAAACCTGGTGATCTGCTTATTGTGAGCTACATAGGTTATAATTCTCAAGAAATTAAACTAAAAGATATGAAGCCTCTTCATATTGCTCTCAGCGAAGATATAGAATTGTTGGATGAAGTAGTAGTGATTGGCTATGGTTCTGTATCAAAGAAAGAATTGACTAGTGCCGTATCTCATGTTTCAAGTAAGGACATGTTGAAGATTGGAAATGGAAATCCTGCCATGCAGATTCAAGGCAAGGTTCCGGGTGTAAACATTGATAATACAGCTTCGGCAGACCCCAACGGATGGCCGAATATTCAAATCCGTGGTGTAGGTTCGCGTACTGCCGGCTTAGGACCGTTAATTGTCATTGATGGTATCCCTGGTGGCAGCCTGGATAATGTAAACGAAAATGATATTGAATCTATCGACGTCTTGAAAGATGGTGCTGCGTCTGCTATTTATGGTACTCGTGGTTCTAATGGTGTAATTGTTATTACTACCAAGAAAGGTTCAGCCGATGGTAATATCCATACATTCTACTCAGGATTTGTAAATATAGCCACTCCTATTACTGAACTGGAAACTCTTAGTGCAGATGAATTCAGGCAGCAAAAACGTGGAGATGATTATGGTGCCAATACTAATTGGTTCAACGAAATAACGAAAGTGGGTGTATCTCATAGTCACACTTTACAGATTACTGGTGGTAATGCCAAGAATAACTATAAAGGAACGGTCGATGTGAAGAACTCTGAGGGTATTGATTTGCGTTCGGATAAAAAGGAAGTCGGTGCTCGATTAAGTTTTAACCATACAGGCAAAAGTGAACTTTATAACATTTCTGTTAATGTGGCTCCCCGAACAATGAAGTACAATAACTCTGACTATGGAGTGTTTTGGACTGCATTGACCGTAAATCCTACCATACCTGTAATGGACCCGGAACAACCCTACAAATACTATAAACTAACGGGGTGGGATACTTACAATCCTGTAGAAACATTGAAACTGGATCAAAGTGGTGGCGAAAAAAAGATTCTGAATTGGGATGGAACATTCAAATTAAACCTGTTTCCACTATTATGCAAAGATAAATCTCATTACTTAACTACCCAAATCACTATTGCTCAACAAATTATTGATACTGATGCTTTCTTCTTTCGTCCTTCTACTTCTACACATGCCGAACAGAGTGGATTTAAAGGAGAAGCAAGTAGAAAGTATGAGAAAAGTAAGCAAGAGTCTTTAGAATGGTTAGCAAACTATATGTTTGATAAAGGCGATCATCACTTGAAAGTGATGGGAGGGTATTCCTATCAGTATTTTGTGAATTCAGGTTTCAATGCTGAGAATAAGGACTTTGCTTCCGATCTCCTTAGTTATAATAATTTGGGTTCGGGCACATACAATAGTGCGGCTATCGGTCGGCTAGGCATGGGTTCTTATAAGAATGATTCTAAGTTGATAGCTTTCTTTGGACGTATCAGTTATAATTGGGCCGATAAGTATTTCGCTACATTCTCGTTACGTCATGAGGGGTCCTCAAAGTTTGGTGTGAATAATAAGTGGGGCTCATTTCCTGCGGTATCAGCCGGATGGCGAATCAGTGAAGAGAATTTTATGAAAGATATTCGTTGGATAGATGAACTGAAGATAAGAGGTGACTTTGGTATTACTGGTAATCAAGACTTCGCCAACTATACTTCTCTTACAACAATGGCAAGTTATGACCTCAACTACTACAAAGGTCAATATATCAAAGGGTGGTCATTTGCCAACAACCCCAATCCCAATGTAAAATGGGAAAAAGGAAAGAATTGGAACGTGGGGATAGATTTCAATTTATTCAAGAATCGTTTTTATGGTAGTTTCAACTATTACTATCGTCAGCAGGCTGACTTGCTGGGTACATATTCGGTAGCTCTTCCTCCAAATGGGGCTCCTCAGACATTTGTTAATGTTGGAACGATGAAGAACGCTGGTATTGAAATTGATTTGAACTGGAATGCTGTTCGCAATAAGAATGTTGATTATACCATTGGTGTGATTGGTTCAACTTCTAACAATCGCTTTGTCTCATTCTCTGATCAGACCTACAAAGGAAATTCATATTACTGGATGGGCTCATTCCCAACGTATCCTGGAAATCCTGGCCCGTTGCAGCGTATTGAAGAAGGTGAACGGATTGGCAACTTTTATACTTTCAAGTATTCCGGAGTAGATGAAGCCGGTGGATGGTTGATTTACTCAAAGAATGGTGATGTGGTTCCTATAGATAAGGGTGTAGACGAAGACAAACGTGTAGTTGGCAATGGTCTGCCTAAGTTTACTATGTCTATGAGTCATTCATTGAGATACAAAGACTTCGATATGACATTGTTCTTCCGTGGTAACTTTGGTTTCCAGATTTATGATGTGCACAATCTGTATTATGGTTTGCAGTCTGCTGCTCCTAACACTAACGTGTTAAAAACAGCTTATAAAGAAAACTCTGCTATTACAACAGGCAAGAATGTACACAATAGCTATTTTGTACATAACGGAGACTTTGTGAAACTTGATGTAGCAACGTTGGGATATAACTGGAATATCGGCTCTAAATGGTTGGAGAAGGTGCGATTCTACTTTACTGCACGGAACCTGTTCACTATCAGTGGTTATAAAGGGCTGGATATGGATGCTTTTGCAGTAAATGGTATGGAACCTGGTGTTCCTAGTAGCAAGACGAGTTTTTATCCGTCTTCACGTCAGTATTTAATAGGTGTTCAACTTAATTTTTAATTCATTAATGCTATGAAAAAGAGATTCTTTAAATTGATATTGACCGGTCTGGGTATGTTGATGGTAACAGGTTGCACGGACTTGACAGAGACTACTTATGATATTATTCCACAAGATAAATTCTATCAGACTAAGGAAAATGTACTTCAGAGTTTTGTTCGTCCCTTTGGGCATGCTTTTTGGTTGTGCTCGCGTACATCTTATTTGTTTGGCGAACTTTCTGCTGACCACTATATGACCGTGCAACGCGAGGAGCACTGGTATAATGGCGGAGAGTTCTTCCGCCTGCATTATCATACCTGGACGATAGACGACTGGTACGTCAATGCAACTTGGGAAGATATTTATCGGGGTATTGTGCAATGTAACTCTGTAATTGCTGATCTTTCCAAATTAGATCCTACTAAGTTTGGTTTCTCCGATCAGGAATTTAAAGATTTTATTGCCCAGCAAAGAGTGTTGCGTGCATGGATGTACATGACTTTATTTGATTTAGTGCATAATATTGTTGTGGTGACAGATTATCCTTCTTATGACTTACCGGAGCAATCTACTCCGAAAGAAACTTTTGCTTTTCTTGAAAAAGAACTCACAGAAGCACTCCCTAACTTATTTATAAAAGAGGGAAATGCTGGAAATGGTAAGAATCAAGGGCTATGGAATCAAGCGGGGGCAGCCGCTTTGTTGGCACGTCTTTATATGAATGCCAGTTGGTGGATAGATGAAGATAAAAGTGCTGAGTGTGAAAAGTATTGTGAAGATATTATTGCAGGAAAATACGGTTCTTATGATATAGCAGATCGTTGGGATGCTCCTTTTGATTGGGATAACGATAACTGTGAAGAACTAATTTATGCATTTCCCTCATCTTTTGGTGGAGCTCATTGGGGATATGATTATGAACTTCATTGGCAGGTTGCCCCCTTTAAGGCGTCTCCTTATTTCGGGTTTACCGATTGGGGAAATTGCAATCCTAAATACGCTTTACAGCCGGGGTTGGATTTGGAAGGCAAAGAATATACTTTTGATAATGGAAAGCCTGTACGTAAGTTTATGAACTATCCCGATGATATTCGTCTGAAGAAGTATGTAAATCTAGGCAATAGTAAACGTGAAGGAATGTTCTTGTATGGAAGTTTGCCTTATACGGAAGCGGATGGCAAAGTGAAATATGTTCGTTCAGACAATGATGCATATCAATTGTATATCCGCGATCAAGTTGGTATTTTTCAGGATACAGATCCACTTAGTGCTTCTCCTCATCCTTCGAGTGGCAAGGAAACTCCCCAGTCTGCCATGCCTTATGGCGATCAGAATTCTGGATGGTGTTTAATTAAATATCCTATTTACCGTTCTGAAGATATTGGTAAGATAGAAGCCGATTATGCTGTAATTCGTTTATCGGAAATTTATTACTATCTTGCAGAAATCAAATTTAATAAAGGAGATAAAGCAGGAGCTGCCCAATTGTTGAATTATGTTCGCAAACGTTATTATCCTAAAGGTTCATCAAGTTTGTATAAAGAAGATGGCAGTCAACTAACAGAACAAGAATTGTTAGATGAATGGGGACGTGAATTCTTGGGTGAAGGTCAACGAAGACGTGTACTTTGTCGCTTCGGTGTGTATAATACAGGTACTTGGTGGGACAAAGAACCGGACGCCGATAATCATACAATGTGGGTTCCTCTGTCACGTACCATGTTAGGATCAAATCCGAAATTGAAACAGAATCCTGGTTATCCTTCGCTTGATTGATTACTTTTGTGTCTTCTTCGCATTTAAGGATACTAAATTTGCTTATTTTTGTGCTTAAGAAGTATAATTCGTGATAATCTTTGACTAATTGAATTTTTAACATGTAAAAATATACAGATGTATGAAATTGAATAACATTTTTCTTCCATTGTGTGGTTTGTGCCTTTCAGTACAAGTAATAGCACAAGGCACTACTTCGCTGGAAGAGCAGATGCAAAAGAAAGCACGTGAGGTAATCTCACAAATGACGGTTGATGAGAAAATCAGTCAAATGATGAATGATGCGCCGGGTATTGAGCGTCTAGGTATTAAACCTTACAACTGGTGGAGCGAAGGCTTGCATGGCGTAGGGCGTAACGGTCGTGCCACTGTCTTCCCGCAACCTATCGGACTGGGGGCTACTTTCAATCCTGAGTTGGTGCAGCAGATAGGTGCTGCCATCTCTACCGAAGGTCGTGCCAAATTTAATGTGGCGCAGAAGATAAATAACTATTCCATCTATGCCGGACTGACTTACTGGTCGCCCAACGTCAACATCTTCCGTGATCCTCGTTGGGGTAGAGGCATGGAGACTTATGGTGAAGACCCTTTTCTGAGCGGTACTATCGGAGCTGCATACGTAAAAGGTATGCAAGGCGATGATCCATTTTATCTGAGAGCTGCCGCCTGTGGCAAGCATTATGCCGTTCATTCCGGACCGGAGAAAGACCGCCACTCTTTTAATGCCATCCCAAGTAAGAAGGATTTGTTTGAAACTTATTTGCCGGCTTTCAAAATGTTGGTGCAGCAAGGTCGTGTAGAAGCCATTATGGGTGCTTATAACCGGGTATATGGTGAAAGTGCATCGGGAAGTAAACTGCTTCTACTTGATGTTTTAAGAAAAGATTGGGGCTTCAAAGGACATGTGGTATCTGACTGTGGCGCTGTAACAGATATTTTTACCGGACACCATATTGCGAAGAGCCATGCAGAAGCTTCTGCCATAGCCATAAAGAACGGATTGAATCTGGAATGCGGCGGAAGTTTTCATGCTTTGAAAGAAGCACTGGAGCAGAACTTACTAACAGAAGCAGATCTGGATAATGCGCTGATGCCTTTAATGATGACACGTTTGAAACTGGGTATACTTTTCCCTGACAGCCAATGTCCGTATAATAATATACCGGAATCTGTTGTTGCATCCGATGCTCATGCTGCAATAGCTCGGAAGGCTGCACAAGAGAGTATGGTGTTGCTGAAAAATGACAATGTATTACCTATCAACAAAGAGATAAAGACGATGTATGTCATTGGCCCATATGCTGCCGATGCTTTTGTACTGATGGGTAATTACTTTGGAGTGTCCAATCGCTACAGTACCTATCTGCAGGGTATAGTAGATAAAGTAAGCGAAGGTACAAGTATCAACTACAAACTCGGCTTTCTGCCTACCACTCCTAATATCAATAAAATGGACTGGGCGCTTGGCGAAGCACGTGGTGCGGATGTTTGTGTGGTAGTACTGGGTAATTCGGGTGCTAACGAGGGCGAAGAGGGTGATGCTATTGCATCTACTGCCCTTGGCGACCGTAATAACATCTCGTTGCCCCCGCATCAGATGGAATTTTTGCGTAAACTGACTAAAGATAACAACAATAAAGTAGTTACCGTTCTTACAGGCGGTAGCCCCATTGATGTAAAAGAAATCTCTGAGATTTCCGATGCCGTTGTAATGGCTTGGTACCCGGGACAAGAAGGTGGTTTTGCTTTGGGTGATCTGCTGTTCGGGGATGTTAACTTCTCCGGTCGTTTGCCTATTACCTTCCCCCTTTCAGTAGATGGATTGCCTGCATTCGACGATTATACCATGAAGGGACGTACCTATAAGTATATGAGTGATAACATTATGTATCCGTTTGGCTACGGATTGACTTATAGTAAGGTACTGTATAGCGATGCCAAGATGCTGAATAAGAAATATAAAGGCAAAGAACCTTTGCAGCTGCAAGTTACGTTGCGTAATGAAAGTAATCGTGAAGTGGATGAAGTAGCACAAGTCTATTTGTCTGCTCCCGGAGCCGGCCAGACTGTTCCCATCGAAACATTGGTAAGTTTTAAACGAGTGAAACTTCAACCCAACTCTTCGCAAGTAGTTGATTTCACTATTCAACCTGATGAACTGAAGATGGTACAAGAAGATGGAACTTCCAAACTTCTGAAAGGTGATTATACCGTAACTGTTTCGAGTGCAGCACCCGGAAAAAGAAGTCAGGAACTAGGCGTAGAGAATAGTAAAGTAGGCTTTAAGATCTAAGTAAGTCAACTATCATTGTACAGGCATTAGAGAATGCGTAAGGAATAAATCCTAAAATTATAAAGAATCTCTTTTCTTTTAAACTTTAAGAAAAGAGATTCTTTATGTATATTTCCTTTTTCTGTATCTTTGTGGAGTCCTAAATACCACAAGCTATATGAAACAATATTGTATATTACTCCTTTTGTGCATTGCCTCTCAATGTATGAAAGCCCAACAAAATATAGATACCCTGCAATTATCCGATTATCTTTCGAAGATAGAAGGTCAAGTGATCGGCTCACTATCGGTCATGAAAGATGGGAAACCGGTCTTTACCCGTAGACTAGGAAAGAATCTTATACCTCAAGAACAAGCTATTGGGCTTCCACTTTACCGGGTAGGTTCTATCTCGAAGATGTTTACGGCGGTTCTTATCTATCAGCAGGTTGAGAAAGGATTATTGAAGTTGGACGACAAGCTCTCACATTACTTCCCTGAAGTGCCACGTGCGGAGGATATCACTATTTATCAGCTTTTGGAACATTCGGCAGGACTGGGAAACTATCTTATGCAAAACGATAGTTCATATACCTGGATGCTTTCTGAAGTGTCCCATGAAGATATTATGAAAGAAATAATCAGCCAAGGTATTTTATATGAACCTGGCAAGGGCTTTAAATACTCTAATACGGGTTACTATCTGTTGGCGAACATTCTTGAAAAGATAACTAAGAAACCTTATCCGGAGATTATACAAGAGGCAATCATTGACCCGCTAAAACTACAGAATACACATTCGGGTATTATCAATGCCGCTGATATTGTAACTCCATTCGAAAAGAATGAGGCAGGAGAATGGGTTGAAGTTGCCGATTTCTATTTCCCCAATGTGATAGGTGTAGGAGAGCTTGCCTCCACTCCTGAAGATATCAATCGCTTTCTGTATGCATTATTCTCCGGGAAACTAATATCAAATGAGCATTTGCAGAAAACGATGAAACCTTTCGGAACTGACCATCATGGCAGGGGAATGATGTACATGCCTTATAATAAACATAACTTCTACGGACATACCGGAGATACTTTTGGAGTCCATTCCATGGGTGTTTATAATGAGCAGGACGGTGTAGCGATTGCTGTGAATATGAATGGAGGAACTATTCCGTTTACAGACTTTCTGCAGGAAGTGTTCAGTAACATTTATAAGGAATAGAACTTACTCCTGGTGTTTGGCACAATCCGGACATAACCCTTTCAATACATAATTGATACTGTTTAGTGTAAATCCTTTAGGCATACTTACTACAGGTGTAGGAATATTTTTAAGGCAGAATGTCTTGTTGCACTTTTCGCAATGGAAATGAGTATGCAGGTCTTCTACATCACAAGAACAGGTTTCACCACAGACTGCATATTTCAATGAGCCTGTACCATCGTCTATACTATGTGCAAGGTGGCTGGATAAGAAGAGGGTGAGGGTACGGAATATGCTCGACTTATCCACGGTATCGAGCATATTCTCTAGGTCGAGCAATGATACGGTGCGATTGGCTTGCATCATTGCTTGTAATACCAGGATACGGATGGCAGTAGGCTGTATATCCCTTTTGGTGAGTATGTCTACATATATATTCTCTTCCATTTTTACTTTTATTTTATAAGTTTCTGCAAGCGTATTGCATTTACAATTGCAATCAAAGCAACACCTACATCGGCAAATACAGCTTCCCAAAGTGTAGCTAGTCCACCGGCGCCCAAGACCAATACGAGCAATTTCACGCCGAATGCCAAAGTTATGTTCTGCCAGACAATCCGCCGGGTCAATCTGCCTGCACGGATGGCGGTGGCTACTTTGCTGGGTTGGTCGGTCTGGATCACGATGTCTGCGGTTTCAATGGCGGCATCACTGCCGAGACCGCCCATTGCGATACCTACATTACTTAAGGCAAGAACCGGAGCATCGTTGATACCGTCACCCACAAAAGCGATCTGGTTTTCGGGAATCAGGCTCAGCTCTTCTATATGTTTTACTTTACCATCCGGAAGCAAATCGCCATAAGCTTTCGCTACTCCCAACTTATCTGCAAAGTTAGTGACTATAGCTTGTTTGTCTCCCGATAATATTTGAATATTATTGATATTTAAAGCTTTTAGTTCTGCGATAGCTTTGAAAGCATCTTCTTTCAGTGTATCTGATAATAACAAATAACCGGCATATTCTGTTCCGATAGCGCAGACTACAATTGTATCGGGGATAGCTGACAACTCTTCGGGATAAGCCACTTGGAATTTTGACAACAAGCGGGCGTTTCCTACCAGGATGCGTCTACCCTCTATGGATGTTTCCAATCCAAGACCGGCAATTTCCGTTACTTCGGTAGTAGGAACCGGCTGTATACCTAGTTTTTCACTATACTCAAAAATTGCTTTTCCTATAGGATGCGTACTTTTGCACTCTACTGAAACAATCAGTTGTATAAGTCTTTCTGCCGATATGCCCGGTTGTGTATGGCAGGACTGTACCGTGAATGTACCTTTGGTCAATGTACCCGTTTTGTCGAACACCACCGTATTGATTTGGGTAATTGCATCCAGATAATTTCCACCCTTAAACAAGATTCCTAATCGGGAAGCAGCACCGATTCCTCCAAAATATCCCAACGGGATACTTACCACCAATGCACACGGGCAAGAAATAACCAAGAAGACTAATGCCCGATACAACCAATCGTTGAACGTAAATGCAAATCCGCTGTCTATTAACGAATAAAGGAAGGGGAGTAGTACGATTAATACCGCCAGTCCTGTAACAATCGGTGTATAGATGCGGGCAAACTTGCGTATGAACAGTTCCGCGGGAGCTTTCCGTTCAGAAGCATTCTGCACCATTTCGAGAATACGTGATAGTGCACTTTGGTCGAAAGGTTTGGTTACTCGCAGCCTGACAACTCGGTCGGTTGTAATCATTCCTGCAAGCACTTCTTCGCCTTTACGGATGTCTCTGGGTACGCTTTCTCCGGTTAATGCAGATGTATTGAAGGAGGCTATCTCGCCCAGCATCTCACCATCGAGGGGTACACGTCCTCCGGCTTTTACTTCAATGATTTCGCCTACTTGTACTTTGCGGGGAGATTCTGTAATGACTTCGTTTCCCTTGACCACCGTAGCGGTTTCGGGACGAACATCCAGTAAGGCGCTAATGCTGCGTTTCGCTTTGTCCACGGCTTTTCCCTGGAAGAGTTCTCCCAATGAATAGAACAACATAACAGCTACTCCTTCGGGATATTCTCCTATATAGAAGGCACCGAGCGTAGCAATAGTCATTAGGGTAAACTCACTGAAAGCATCTTTCTTACAGATACTTTCCCATGCTTCTTTCAGTACCGGCAGACCTACAGGAAGATATGCCAGTAGATACCAGCACAAGGATACATACTTCTGTTGAAAGAAAGGAACCTCTGAAGCATTCATGATTATTCCACTAAAAAGCAACAGGGCGGAGAGTGAAATCTTCCAATAATCTTTTAGTATACTGTTTTTCTTTCCAGTCTGATTGTGTGATGTCTGTTCGTGTATGCAGCAACATTTGCAACTCATATTATTTCCTCCATTTTATTTTCTGCTACAAAGGTAGCTAATGGAGGATGCAACCAAGTTGCAAAGTTCCGCCGGCTTAAATGTCCAGCATCTTTTTCTCCCGTTCCAAGTCTTTCTCATTCAGTGCTTGAAAGGGAACGGAACTGGTTTTTGATGTAGTCTCCCGAGAGGATTCGTATTCTATCCGGGAAAGGTTTCTCAGGCAGATATCTTCCGTATCGACCACCACACAACCTCTTTACAATTATATAATTGTCTGGTGTAACATTGCATGTGAGATTATATGAACTGAGATGCCTAAAGAGTTGTGTTTTAGTACCCGCTGCTCTCCTAGCTTAAGTTTCTTCACTGTTAGGTCCATAATTCCTGAGCATTTTGTGTCATCTGTCTGCCATTTGCCATAATCTGGGTAAAAATCTCATTTGATAAAGAAAAAGTAGGGAGATAGGGAATGAAAGGTCCTTTATTTCAAAAGCATAAACCTGATTACTCAAAAGCAGGAACGCGGAAAAATAAATGTGTCAGACTCGAGCATAAAAGCCAGTATCTGACACATTCGGAAAACTTTTTTTTCTATCCTTGCGTCCACTTGAAGAAGTCTTTTTTATCAGAATTTAACGTCCTACAGATGCTTTTGAAAGGGGGCAAAAGTGCAAAAATGTACTTTTTCAAGTGGGCTCATCCTTAGAATTTACACTTAATTTCTTCGCCCGAATAGCGAATTGTTTTACTTTTACTTGATGTCAGTCCTTTAGCATCCTGCAAGACAATTCGCATTGAGCGCATTTTTTCCATAGTATCGAATTTTCCCTTTCTTTCTCCAAGCGTTAGAATTTTCTTTTTGTCATTCCATGTTAGCTTAATCGTCGTAAAGGCTCCTTGTTCATAATTGTAGTTATCTCCTTCATCCTCATATAAAGTAAAATCGACATCCTTGCCCGGATAAACAATTATTTCAAGCTCTTTTCCCGGTAATTCCCCAGTGTGTTGTATCACAGGTCCCATAGGAATAATCGAACCTTGGCGCACAAATAAAGGTATCCGGTCTATAGGTGCATCGGCTTTTATCACTTGTCCACCTTCATAAGATTTACCGGAGTAGAAATCATACCATGTTGTTTTTTCCGGCAAATATACGTTTCGCTTTTTATCATTTTCCTCAGATATAGCGACCCCATTGTCATAATACATTGGAGTAACCACCGGACATACCAAAAATGCAGGACCAAACATAAACTGATCTTTAATGTCCCATACTTTCGAATCATCAGCAAAGTCAAATGCCAGTAGGCGGCTGATAGTATAATTGTTCTGACTAACCTTTCCCGCCAACGAATAAATATAAGGTAGTAGACGATAACGCAAATGGATTGTCTTCAGCAGGCTGTCATAAAAAGGCTCACCTGGTTTTCCAAAGTTCCATACCTCCCGTGGAGTATCTGTGCCATGACTACGGAAAAGTGGAAGGAAAGCACCATATTGAAACATTCGGGTATAGAATTCACGATAACCGGGATCATCTGCACCCTGATTATAATCTCCGTTCCAAAACCATTGCGACTTCTTTTGGGTGAAGAAAGCTCCGATATCTACTGTCCAATAAGGGCATCCAGTTGCCATAAAGTTTAATCCTGCGGGAATCTGTTGAGCAAACGATGCCCATGAAGCGTGTGTGTCACCATTCCAGGTTATTGTGGAATAGCGTTGTTGTCCTGCGTAAGAGGAGCGGGTCAAGTTGACCACACGCTTCCGGTCACTTGTCTCGCGTTGTTTTTCATAGATGCCCTGAGAATGGTAGAGCGAGAACAGACTACTTCGTTCAGCTCCCAATACATCACTCAATAATTTCAGATTACCTTTCCAACGCTCTTCATGGCTATACTGACTGTAATTCTGAGGCATATTTTGCCAATCAGCATCCAAAGGTTCCGAACAGTCACACCACCAAGCGTCAAATCCATTTTTAAAGAATTCATTATTTGCATATTCCCAGTAAAGATTACGGGCCAACGGATTGAAAGCATCATAAACGGAACGTTCAAGCATCAAGCCTTTTGCCATAAAATCTTTTGTCTGCGGACTATTTGTTGGATTAGGCCAAATTGATACCATCAGTTTAGCATTCAGAGCATGAATGGAATCTGCCAGATTTGCCGGATTAGGATAATAGTTACGATCCATCTTCATATACCCCCAACTTCCTTCAGGCCAATAGTTCCAGTCTTGCACAATAACATCGAGCGGTACCTGACACTGACGATATTTAGTTACCACATCAATGAGTTCCTGAGAACTTTTATACCGTTCTTTCGACTGAATGTATCCAAAGATATAGCGGGGCATCATTGGACACTGACCTGTCAATAAACGATATTGCCCTATTACTTTATCCAATGTACACCCTTTCATGAAATAGTAGTCAATCTGCTTGGCAGCTTCTAGTTCTATAAAGCTACTTTCGTTTTTATCTTTAAACAACATACCACATCCGGCATCAAATAACAAGCCATACCCGGCTGTAGAGTTTAGTACCGGGACCATAGCCTTTAAATTGTGTTGACACAAATGAAGTTCTTTTCCACGCAGATTCAAGTAATCTTCCACATGTGAGCCCAACCCGTAGATGGCTTCCTTTTCCGACCATTGAAAATGATTACGGTATTTCCAACTATATCCGGTAGTGTCACGACGAAGTACTTCTTTGACTTCTTTTTCTCCGTCGGCTGTTTTTACAATTTGTTTACTATCGTCATTATAGGTAACTTTTTCCGTATATATCCGTTCACCTTCACGAGGATTAAGCTCTTTTTCTGCAAGTAGCAAGCGATTGCTTTGTACATCTTTATACTTAATGGCATAATTTCGCAAATCAATCTGTACAATCAAACTGTCCGATAATAAAGACAAGTCATTTCCATTCTGTATAACCTGAAAAGGTACTTTTTTCACCGTACGAGGTACACATACGATGGTACCATTACCCAGAAATTCTTTTTCTTTTGTATATTGCACACGTACAATGTCCGATGAAACAAATTCAACTCGCAGTTTACCTTGCTCTGTCTGGAAATTAACTCCATTCTGCAAGATAGTAAATCGTTCATCACCCTTATTCCGGGCATTTACGGTAAAAAACATCAAGCACAAGAGGCTTACTACAGAAAATCCCCTTAACAGCCATTGATGTTTATCAACTGGCTTCAATAGAAAACGTACATTCATATGATTCTTAATTTGTTTAATGAATAAAACGCTCAAGTATCTCAAGCAAGATAGCCCTATCAAATGTTTGTTATACAAGATGTTTTCAACTCTTTCAGGAGTATCTTAAGAAGCGAAGTTTTATATTATTCGTACAGATAAAACATCCTATCCATCAGCGTCCATTTCTGAGCGGAAGATTCGCCGGGTTTGCACAGTTGGAAAGCCGATACATACTCTTCCCATTCGGCTTGACGGGGTAAGGATGCCAATTTCTCCATGGCTGTATCCCAATCAAAATCAAGTGGGGTTTCCACAATCATAAACAGGCGGTTCTTGTCAATGTATATTTCCATCTCCAGTATGCCCACTGAGCGAATGCCTTCTCTGATTTCAGGCCAGGCACCTTCTTTACTGTGGCATTCTTTATACTTGGCTATCAGCTCAGGATTATCTATTAAATCCAATGTCTGACAATACCTCTTTACTGGGCAATTGTGCTGTTTGATTTTGTACCCTTCTTTTTTCATTGTAATCTATTTATTATACCTATTATTTAATCATGCATGAGTTTTTGTAATGAAGATGCACTAATATCTTTTACAAATTTACCTTTTTTATTTCATATAACATAAGTCATATAAAAAAGAAATATATGTCATAGTAAAAGATTACTCGGTTGAACGAAATTAAATTGCTGAGTAAAGGTTTTAAAAGTAGAGAGTTCCTGATGAAAACTGTGCAGATTTTATCTTGAACTCCCTGTCTTTTACGTTTGATAGGCAAGTGTTTAATTACTCCCTATTAATTATATCCTTCGTTTTGCTTTAGATTCTTGTTTACATTCATATCGTTTTGCGGAATCGGGAAGTACCTGTTATGTGCTGCCCAAGTGCGTTTCTCAAACTGATAGTACATATCTTCGTCGACAGGCGAAGCAGCCGTTCCACTGCCCCGGTAGTTGCGGGCATTGGGATCATCGGATAATTTTACGCCTGTAAATGTGTGATTCAGTTCCTTTTCAGCGATATCCCAACGCAATACATCGTAGTAGCGCAATCCTTCGAGTGCTAATTCCACACGTCTTTCTTTACGAACGGCAGTACGAACTTGCTCTTGAGTGGATAAATCAGTTTTCTTCAAACCGGGTAATTGCACACGGCTGCGTACGTCATTAATGGTGAGATCAAGCAAAGTTTGGTCTACCGAAGCCGGAGCGGATTCATTGACTGCCTCCAGATAACTCAACAATACTTCGGCATAGCGCATAATCGGAGTATAGGTAGGAGTTGAACCTAAATTATTGATGATAGACGGATCACAACCTTTCTTGGGACAGTATCCGTTGAACAGAGTGAATTTGTTATAGTAGTCGGCTGTATTAGGACCTTTAAAGCAATCATAAGTGATATCATTGTATTGGGTCCCCGGATAACTGCCCAATGGCGGCAGAAAGACAGTAGCATACAGACGTAAGTCACGATTGATATACGGATCATCTTCGTTATAAACTTCCGAAGTCTTGATGTCTTTGCCATCCGTACAGAAATATTCTTTTACCAGTTCGTTATAAGGGGCAAATTGGTGTCATCCTCCATAAGCCGCTTCCGGATACAAGTACTGATATCTGGAATTGGTGAACTTGTCTTTAATGCCCATAATGCAGAATATCATTTCAGGACTGTACTCTCCTCCAATCTGGAATAGTTTGTCGTAGCTTTCTTCACCGTTGCGGCGGTCTAATTCATATATATCCGAACTTACTATGTTACCCAGTACCGTGGCTGCATCTGCCCATCTTTCTTGTGCCAGATAGAGACGACTTAGAAGGACTTCGGCAGCACCTTTGGTGAAGCGTCCGTATTCTTGTGAAGAATACGACGTGGGTAATATATTTATAGCATCTTTCAAATCATTTTCCACTTGGCTATATACTTCTGCCTGGGTGGATTGCAAGATGGTGTTCGCTTCTTCTACCGATAGAGTTTTCATTGGCATGGGTACATTCTTGAAATAGAAAGCAAGATTGAAGAAGAAGTAGGCACGCAGGCACTTTACCTCCATTATCCAAGATGCTTTTTTACTTTCATCCATCGGGCAGTTTGCAATATTATCGAGAAATGTATTATAGTTAGCTATTTGTGTATATGCATTTCTCCAATACCCATTCAGGTTACCATTGGTCGCTACTGTATTAGAGCTTGCCATCAAAGTGGAGAAATTTTCCTTTTCAGTACCGTTTCCTCCTGCAAAGTCCAAGTAGAGCAATCCTTGCGGAGTGGCGAAGTCATCGTGTGACCAGCCTGTCTGAAAGCGGTAACATCCGGTCAATGCTAAAAGGGCATCGCCTTCATCGGTCCAGAAACTGCCGTTGGAGATATCAGATGGAGGTTCTTTGTCTAACAGATCAGAGCAACCGGTGGCTCCTAATGCTAATGATAAAGTGAGCAAGCACACTTTTGTAATTTCGAATGTATGATGTATCTTTTTCATATTCTTCTTGATTGAATGGTTAACTTAGAATTTGAAATTAAAGCCGAATGAATAAATACTATTAATAGGATAATAAGAAGGACCATCTCCGGTACCTATCTCGTTTTCAGGATCCCAACCTTTGTAGAAGCTGTTGAAACTTAGTAGGTTCTGACCGCTGACATAAACACGTACATTCTCTAGCCCAACCTTTTTAGTCCATGTTTTTGGAAAAGTATATCCTATCTGCACATTCTTTACACGCAGGAAGCTGGCGTTGCGTATCCAGTAATCAGAGGTTTGCAGATTGGTGTTATTCATGTTCAGAGTTTCCAATCGCGGATATTGAGCCCATTTGTCGGGATTGGCTTCCGTCCAGCAATTGTCGGCCTGCCATCTCTGTATTTGTCCGCCATTATAGAATGCGTAAGCCATGTACGAACCTATCAGGCGTTTATATCCACCTAATCCCTGTAGTAGGGCGGAGAAGTCAAAACCTTTATAAGAAGCAGAGAGATTAAGACCATAATAGAATTTAGGAGTGGTGCTGCCTAAAACGGTACGGTCATACTGGGCGTCTACCTTACCGTCGGGCAAACCGTCGGGACCACTGATGTCTTTATACTTCACATATCCCGGTTTGATATTCGATTTACCTACCAGTTGTTCCGGTGCGGCATCTATTTCGGCCTGGTCAACAAACAATCCGTCAGTCTGATAGCCATAGATAATGCCGATGGGTTGTCCCACAATGCGGTTATTGTTGATTTCTTCTGTAGCTCCATTTGCCAGTTTCTCAACTGCATTCTTTACCCAAGTGAAGTTAGGCGAAATGCTGAACCGGAAGTTACGGCCTATTTGTCCGTTGTATGTCAGGTTTACTTCGATACCTTTGTTGGACACTGCGCCTATATTGGACTGTCCCACTTCGCGTCCCATAATTCCGGCAACTTCTACCGGTGCCAGAATATCGGAGGTATACTTATAAAAGTAATCCAATGTACCGTTTAAGCGTCCGTTGAATAAACTGAAATCCAAACCGATATCGGTAATAGCTGTTTTCTCCCAAGTAATTTCGGGATTATTGTAAGTCTTCATATAGGCTCCTGATTGCAATGCGGCAGGATTACCGAAGGGATAATCCTGTCCCAGTGTATAGGTCTGCTGATAAGGATAGACACCGATGTTCTGATTGCCCAGTACACCATAGGAAGCACGGAATTTCAAGTTGCCGAAGATATCCGAGATAGCAGCATCTTTCCAGAAGGCTTCTTCCGAAACTCTCCATCCGGCAGATACTGAGGGGAAAAGCCCCCAACGATGACCGTCGGCAAAACGGGAAGAACCATCGTAGCGCAGGTTACCTTCCAACAAATAGCGGTCTTTCAATGAGTAATTCACACGTCCGAAGAAAGAAAGCAATGCATATTCTTCGAGTGAACTATTATTGGTAGCTGTCGATTTATCTCCTGAACCCAATTCGTACAGGTGGTTATTGGGGAAAGTATTTCGATAACCCTCCAAACCTTTGTTGCTCGATTGCTCTACCGAAGTTCCGAACAGTAGTTTAAAACTGTGGTCTTTTATCTGTTTCTCATAGGTAGCCAGTGCTTCAAAAGTGGTATATGTATTATTGGCAGTCCATACATTCAATATAGCCGGACCCACTGTCTTGCTTTCATCGAAATAGGTGTTTGCACGATAGGCTTTATCATATTTGGTCCAATAATTTACACCTGCTTTTCCGATGAATGAAAGCCCCTTCACGGGAGTATCCCATTTTAACTGGCTCGATGCGCTTATGTTTCTATTTATGTTTTTTACAAAAGATTCGCTTGCCAGCCATGCTTCGGGACTGTAGTTATCCTGATATCCGAAGCTGCCGTCCGATTTTTGTCCGGCGTAGATAGGACCCTGGCGTACGGCATATCCTATCATTCCGTCAATGCTTTGAGGTTCTCCGTTGGGTGCATCGTATTTGTTATTGTATGCATTGATGTTCAAGTTGAGAACCAGTCCCTTGGCTATTTCGCTCTTCATAGAGAATAATGCCGTCATGCGTTCGTTGGCGGTATTGGCAGTCATACCTTCTTGGTTACGGTAGCCTATTGACAGATTATAACTGGTAGTGGCATTTCCTCCCTGTATGCTGATGTTGTGTTGGTGTTGAAACCCCGAACCTGATTCTAACAACCATTTAAGATGGTTTACGTTGGGGTAGTTATCCGGGTCGGAACCATCCTTGAATTTTTGTATCTGTTCGGGCAGATAAGCATCCTGTTTGCCCATATTGTGCATGGCCATATTGTAATAATCGGCATATTCCCATGATGGCAAGAAATCGGGGAGTTCGGTGGGGCGTTGCCAGCCGAAGGAATTGCTATAAGTAATCGTGGTCTTTCCTTTTACGCCTTTCTTGGTTTCAATCAAGATTACACCGTTGGCAGCGCGATTGCCATAGATGGAAGCAGAAGCCGCATCTTTCAGGAAAGAGATACTTTGGATATCGTTTGGATCTACATCGTCGATATTGCCGGATAGTCCGTCGATTAAAACCAAAGGGTCGGTGCCGGCTTTTGAGAATGTACCTGTACCACGTATTTTTACTGATGCCCCCTGCCCCGGACGACCGGAAGTTTGCAATACGCTCAGTCCTGGAGCAAGACCGGCAAGTGCTTGTGCTGTGCTCATTACCGGTTTACTGGCGAGTTCATCGGCTGTAACCGAAGAAACTGAACCGGTCAGATTTATTTTCTTCTGAGTACCGTATCCCACAATGACAACTTCTTCCAGCTTCTTCAAGTCTTCTTCCATAATAATGCGAAGTTGTTTGTTACTTTCTACTTTTACGTCCTGCGAGGTATAACCCACATAGCTGATATGTAGTATATTACCTTTTGGAACATTCAGTATAAATTTGCCATCCAAATCGCTAATCGTACCATCTGTGGTACCTTGTACTTGGATGCTTACACCTACAAGTGGTTCGCCCGAAGAATCTGTGATCAAACCACTGATACTATTCTGCATTTGTGCCCATGCAGAACCACTGACACAGCAAGCCAATAAAACCATAATGATTCTTATTGACCGTAAGAATTCATACATACATCTGTTCTTCATAAGTTTTTGATTACTTTATTAGATAATTATTAAGGTATGAGAGGGGCTTGCCGACTTATAAAAGCCGACAAACAATCCTGTTATTTATTAGATATTTATTTCTTTATCTTGAAAACGGGAGCAATCTTATTCACCTGTGTGTCAGGCATGTTAATAAGTAGACCTTTGTCGGTACGGTTGAATGAAACCTTACCGTAGCCTATCAATTCTATCTTGCTGATCTTGCCCGGATACAATTCGCTACCGGCAGCCAATGATTTGATAAGAACTTGTTTTTCTTCGGGCCATGCCAGAACGGTGGCATAAAGGTTCTTGTCGGTCTGCGTGAAACGGATTTCTTTGGAGGTTGCTTTGTCGTACGTTCCTTCGTTAAAACCTTGCGCATTGATGGGTACAGCAGCTTCGGCAATGGGACCTTCACCGAAGATCTTCCACGGACGGGTATCGATGATACATTCTTTGTTTGCAGTCATCCAGTCGCCCAAGTCATTGAGAATGACTTCTTCTTTTTCGTCGAAAGTACCATCGGCCCGCAAAGGAACACTCAACAGGAGGTTACCATTCTTACTTACGATATCAACCAGTAGTTTCACTACGGTAGAAGCCGATTTATACCAGTTGTTTTCATAGATGGAAGTGGTGTAGTGCCAGCCACCGATGCATGAGCAAGATTGCCAAGGCTCATCGATAATCTTATCGGGAGCACCGCGTTCTACATCCCAAACCAGTGCTTTGCGTTGTTCCTCATCCAGTATCTTACCGAACATTACAGCTTCCAACTTTCCATTATGGGTTGCCATGTTATGATTGTAGAAGTGAGAGGCTATCTTCAACCCGGCATCGCTGATGGGGTAAAAAGGAACTACGGTTACATCAAAGTAGATTAAGTCGGGATTGTAGCGGTTGATGGCATCCAGCGTACGATCATAAAAGTTGGTGCAGTATTCTTGTGTAGGCATGGCTACTCCGTTTCCCCATCCCCATTGTCTGTGAATCATACCATCGCTCCAGCTTCCTTCACTCATCGGATGGTTTTGGGCGTATAACTCTTGAGGGTCATAGCCTTCCCACCATTTACCTTTACCGTCAGCTTTCGTCAATTTTCCATCATAAGGGATGCCGGCTTTCGGACCATTCCGGTCGTAACGCTGAGAAGGTTCGTACCAACTCCAGGCATGGTCGGCATGGAAACTGATACCGAAAGGAAGACCGTACTTGCGGGCGGCTTTTTCCCATTCGGCAAGAATATCGCGTTTGGGACCCATATTTGTGGAGTTCCAAGCTTGGTACTTGCTGTCCCATAAATCGAAGTTATCGTGGTGGTTGCCCAAAGCAAAGAAGTACTGTGCACCAATTTTCTTATACAGTGCCACTAGTTTGTCCGGGTCCCATTTCTCTGCTTTAAACAAAGGGATAATATCTTTAAATCCTACTTCGGAAGGATGACCGTAATGTTCCAGATGGTATTTATACTCCCGCGTTCCTTCCATATACATGGAGCGCGCCATCCAGTCGCCCGAACCTTCTACGCATTGCGGACCCCAATGTGCCCATATACCGAACTTGGCATTTCTGAACCATTCGGGTACTTTATAATTTTTCAGAGACTCCCAGGTGGGCTTGAACTTTCCTTCCATCATTTTCTCATTTTTCTCGGAAACAGGTACCGGATAGCTTTGAGCAGTCACAGCACCCGTACAAAGGAATAGAGTGGAGGCTACTAATAGATGTTTGGTTTTCATAGCATAAACGTTTTAATTATATTCTACTTTTGATACTACAAAGGTAGATAATGAAATTGATTTTTAATTATACGATTTAGGGATTATATAGGATATTATCGATATTAATTTGCTGGATATATATTTAAATATGCTGATTTCGTGATTGAATATGAAAATATCGATATCCTTTATTGCGTTATAGAAGTAAATGTGCTTACTTTGTACCGAACCTGTACTCAACTCTAATAGTATACATTATGTCACAATCTATTGACCAATTGCATTTATTAATATTAAATATAGGATTAGCCGTTCATAATGCCGACTGGAATTGGAAGAATGTGAGCAGTCCTTTTACCCGGTTATATTATGTTACCGAAGGCACTGCACAAATAGTTATGCCTTTAGGGATACAAGAACTGAAGCCTCACCATCTCTATCTGATACCTGCATTTACTACTCATAGCTATTTGTGTGATTCTCATTTCGCCCATTATTATCTTCATATTTACGAAGATCATCAGTCTGAATCGAGTCTTTTGGATGAATGGAATTTTCCGGTAGAGATAGAAGCCGGAGAACTGGACTTACCACTTATTGAAAGATTGTGCCACATCAATCCCAGTATGCGGTTACCCCAATCAGATCCTTTGAGCTATGATAATAATCCTACTTTGATTCAGAATATTATAAAGAACAAGCAACGTACTTTCTGTGATAAAGTAGAATCGCGTGGAATTGTCTATCAACTGATAGCCCGTTTCCTGAAAGATGCCAAGCCTAAAGTGGATGTATGCGATAATCGTATTCAGAAAGTTCTGTCTTACATACGAAAGAATATTTATAAACCGATTGATATTGATTCTTTGGCTGAGTTTTCTTGTTTGTCCAAAGACCATTTCATTCGGTTGTTTAAGAAAGAAGTCAATACTACTCCTTTGCAATACATTAACCAGAAGAAGATAGAGAAGGCACAATTGATTTTGATAACGGAAGATATGTCAGTTAAAAATATAGCTTACCTTCTGTCTTATGAAGACCACGCCTATTTTAACAGACTCTTTAAGAAGTTAACAGGGGTAACTCCTCAGCAGTATAGAGAAACATATAAAAAGTAATTTCGTTTGTTTTAATCAAAATAAGCAATATCTTTGTTGATAGGTCAAATGCTTGTAAAGTTTATGAATAAAGACTTAGAAAAGATATGATTATTATGAAGCGTTTCTCCTTATATATTAGTATAGCAGTTATTAGTATATTATTTGCCGGATGTCGTAACCGGCAGAACCAATCTGTGACCACGGTTGTGCAAGATATTACTTTTTCAGACTCTACATCCTCTCGTGATACTGTAGAAATTGTACTCCCTTTTAAACAAAAACTGCTGACTGCTGCCGATATCACCCTTACCAAAGAATTGCTTTACGACCGGCATACCTTGCAAGATACCTATCCTTATAAAGACACTGTACGCTCATTTAAGTGGGACGTTATTCGCAATTGTCTTGCCTTTATTGAGAACATGCAACGGGATACTGCAAAATGGGTCGTACTGCAAAATTATAAGAACCTGAACAGGGAGGCTCCTCTAGTACGCAGATTTGTCCGTGATGCTTATCGTCGGGTAGCCGATACTTTGGGAGTGGAGCGCTATCAGTCAGTTCCCTTATATCTACTAAATGATACGTTGGTTCCTGAAATTTATGGTAGAGACGGCACATTGGCGCATCTGGTGGGGAAGGAGGGAAGTTTTTACCGGATACGTCCCGCCACTTTGGAAGAAGAATGGCTGGCTCCCACCCGTTATCTCAAACAATTGGAGGATAGTACCAGTTTTAATCATGTCGTTTTCGTAGATCGGCAGGATCAGAATATTACTACTTTGGAACGGACTTCGGAAGGTGAATGGAAGATACGAAGTATGAATCCGTCTACCACCGGTAGGCATGCACCACCTTACGCGCAGGAAACTCCTTTAGGGATGTACTTGCTTCAAGATAAAAAGTCGCGTATGGTATTCCTGAAAGATGGTTCTGCAGCAACCGGTGGATATGCTCCTTATGCCAGTCGTTTTACAAATGGTGCTTACATTCATGGTGTTCCTGTTAATGTACCGGCTACGGCTATGATTGAATATAGCTGGTCTTTGGGTACTACGCCACGCTCGCATATGTGTGTGCGCAATGCGACTTCGCACTCCAAATTTGTTTTCGACTGGGCACCTATCCGACGGACTTTAGTAGTAGTTATTGAATAACTATTTCTATTTTTAACTATCTGTATGATAGGCATGTGAAAGGAAAACCTTAATTTTGCATCCGTTATTTTTCAGAAAAGATTATGCTGCGATTCTGGTTATCCGTTTTATTTTTGTTTATTCCTTATTCTTTGTTCTGGTTTGGCAGTCAGTCGGCTTGTACGGCGGAAGTTCCCGAAACTGTAACTACGACAGAGGCGGAGGCTTGTGGCATTTTGTACCGTTCCATGCAGTTGGAAGGGGTGGTGAGTTGGAAGGCTTTTCGTCAGGCAGTGGCAGGATATCATAAAATAGAGAACCGCAAGCGGGATATTCTGACGTTGATTGATTTCTCCCGTCCTTCTACCGAGAAACGCCTGTTTGTATTCGATATGCAACAGCGTAAACTACTTTTCTCATCGGTCGTTTCGCATGGCAAGAATAGTGGAGAGAATTATGCAACTTCCTTCTCCAATGAATATGGTTCTTATAAAAGCTCATTAGGTTTTTATCTCACAGAATCTACTTATCAAGGCAAAAATGGATATTCGCTTATTCTGAATGGGCTGGAGAAAGGTATCAATGACCGTGCCCGAGAGCGTGCCATCGTGATGCATGGAGCTGCTTATGCCAATCCTTCGGTTGTGAGTAAAGGGGGGCGTTTGGGGCGGAGTTTTGGTTGTCCGGCTGTGCCGCAAGCACTGACTCGTCCTATCATTGATACTATTAAAGGTGGAAGCGTGATGTATATCTATGCTGCTACACCCGATTATTTAGCTCAAAGCACGGTACTGAAGACAGCAGATGCTCTTTAGAACCATGTACCAAGTTATTTCTAAAGCATTACTTAACGTGAGTTCGATATAAGACAATTTGTTTATATCGCTATTTATAACGAACTAAATGATAAGCTGAACCAGTGATTAAGTTACTATCATTAATCACTTTGTTTAATATTCATTTTGTTCATAACCATACAGACATGAACTAAATTCTTATATCGAACTCACGTTACTTAATACTCTGTACTTATCTTTTGTAAATATTTAAGATTGTTTTTTCCTTAGCGAATATCCCCGTCAGA
Organism: uncultured Bacteroides sp.; assembly: GCA_900555635.1. GTDB lineage: Bacteria > Bacteroidota > Bacteroidia > Bacteroidales > Bacteroidaceae > Bacteroides. The sequence goes on along the minus strand of USLU01000012.1, from coordinate 68,080 downwards.
ATACCTTCTGACGGGGGAGATAATTTTTAGTAAAAATCAGTTGAATTTTTACTAAAAATCTTCCGGAAATTTAGTAAATCTTCGACCGGTTTTTAGTAAAAAAGGATCGGGCTTTATTTAGTGTAAACTATTTTCTTTATAATATTCTTCATATTCAGAAATTACTATTACTTTTGATATGTATCAGTCAGAATAACGATATCTTTCACTACTTTTGTGCCTGAATTAGGGGTATTAGTTTTATGGCGACATCTAAAGAAATGACGGAGGGAAAAGCCCTTCCATTGATTTTTAATTTTACACTGCCTTTATTACTGGGAAATCTTCTGCAACAGACATATTCATTGGTAGACGCGGCTATTGTAGGTAAGTTTCTAGGCATTCATGCACTGGCTTCGGTAGGGGCAAGTACTTCGGTTGTTTTCTTGATTTTGGGGTTCTGCAATGGATGTTGCGGTGGCTTCAGCATTCCGGTAGCGCAGAAGTTCGGGGCACGGGATTATACTACCATGCGTAGGTATGTAGCGGTCAGTTTGCAGTTGTCGGCGGTGATGTCGGTGGTGCTGGCTGTAGTTACAAGTATCTTCTGTGCCGATATTTTGCGGATGATGAGTACGCCTGAGGTTATTTTTGAGGGAGCTTACTATTATCTGCTGGTCACTTTTATAGGTATTCCTTGTACTTTCTTTTATAATTTGCTTTCCAGTGTTATCCGTGCTTTGGGAGATAGCAAAACTCCGTTTTGGTTTCTGTTATTGTCAACGGTGCTGAATATTCTGCTCGACTTATTCTGTATTCTTGTACTTGATTGGGGAGTGGCGGGAGCAGCTATCGCAACACTCATCTCACAAGGAGTTTCCGCCGGATTATGTTATATGTATATGATGCGCCGTTTTGAAATACTGAAGACCACTCCGGCAGAACGGAAATATAATGGTGCATTGGCAAAGAGACTGATGTATATCGGTGTGCCGATGGGACTACAATTCTCTATCACCGCTATCGGAAGCATCATGTTACAAAGTGCCAATAATGCGTTGGGTACGGCTTGTGTTGCCGCATTCACGGCAGCGATGCGCATTAAGATGGTCTTTTTGTGCGCCCTCGAAAGCCTGGGTATGGCAATGGCAACTTACACCGGGCAGAACTATGGTGCAGGTAAACCCGAACGTATTTGGATGGGAGTGAAAGCCAGCGCATTGATGATGATTGTTTATTGGGCGTTTACCTTCTGCATACTGATGTTTGGTGCCAGGGCATTTGCTTTGCTTTTCATCGAACCTACCGAATTGGAAATATTGGATAACACGGAATTGTTCCTGCATATTTCCGTTTCTTTCTTCCCGGTTTTGGGATTACTCTGCATATTGAGATATACCATTCAGGGAGCGGGATATACCAATCTTGCCATGCTTTCGGGAGTATCGGAGATGATTGCACGTGTATTGGTCAGTTTATGTGCCGTACCGGCTTTTGGTTATATTGCGGTTTGTTTCGGCGATCCTACCGCATGGGTTTTTGCCGTTGCATTTTTAATTCCTGCCTTTATTTATGTCTATCGGCGAATGCTTCGGATGAAGAAAAATTAGTGTATCTTTGTATCAGGAGTGAATGTACAAATGGCCGAGCGTAAGATTATTCATATAGATATGGATGCATTCTTTGCCTCTGTAGAGCAACGGGACAATCCGGAACTACGCGGCAAACCGCTTGCTGTGGGGCATGCGGAAGAGCGGGTGTGGTAGCAGCTGCCAGTTATGAGGCCCGTCGCTTTGGAGTACGTTCGGCTATGTCCTCCCAAAAAGCAAAACGGCTTTGTCCGCATCTTATTTTTGTACCTGGGCGAATGGAGGTGTATAGCGCTGTTTCCCGTCAGATACACGAAATCTTCCATGAATATACAGATATCATTGAACCCCTCTCTTTGGATGAGGCTTTTCTGGATGTAACGGTGAATAAACCGGGGATTCAGCTTGCTGTAGATATTGCAAAAGAAATAAAGCAGAAGATTAGAGAAAGATTGAATCTGGTTGCATCAGCAGGTATTTCCTATAATAAATTTCTAGCAAAGATAGCTTCCGATTATCGTAAGCCGGATGGCTTGTGTACCATCCATCCTAATCAGGCATTAGAGTTTATTTCGCGTCTTCCTATTGAAAGTTTCTGGGGAGTAGGTCCGGTAACTGCTAAGAAGATGCATTCCTTGGGTATTCATAATGGCGAGCATCTGCGTGCCCGGTCTTTAGAGACGTTGACCCGTGAGTTTGGGAAAGTGGGAGCTATTTATTATGATTTTTCCCGAGGTATAGACCTGCGCCCTGTTGAAACGGTACAGATTCGTAAGTCTATCGGTTGCGAGCATACGCTGGAAAAGGATATAAACAAGCGTTCTTCTGTCATCATTGAGCTATATCATACCGCAGTAGAATTAGTAAGCCGACTGGAAGGTAAGGACTTTAGGGGAAATACACTGACTCTGAAAATTAAGTTCCATGATTTTAGCCAGATAACCCGTAGTATCACGCAATCTAAAGAACTGCTGACACTTGATGTCATACTCCCTCTGGCGAAACAGCTTCTGAAGGAAGTGGAGTATGAAAACCATCCTATTCGTCTGATTGGTCTTTCGGTCTCTAACCCTCGTGAAGAAGGGGAAGAAAAAGGGGGTGTTTGGGAACAGTTGAGCTTTGAGTTTAGCGATTGGGACTCTTAAATTGATATCTTTGAAGTTTATTATCAAAGAAATAACACTATATTTGCGTATAGAACTAAAAAAACTAGGATTATGGGTTGTTTATTGAACATTTTATGGCTGATATTCGGAGGTATTGTCACGGCAGTGGAATATCTTATTTCAAGTTTGTTACTGATGGTTACTATAGTTGGTATTCCTTTTGGCATGCAAACATTGAAGATGGCAGGATTGGCGTTATGGCCTTTCGGCAAAGAGGTTCGTAGTGGAGAACGTTCCGGGGGCTGCCTTTATGTTTTGATGAATGTGGTATGGATATTTTTGGGAGGTATTTGGATCAGTCTTTCTCACTTGGCATTTGGAGTGTTCCTTTGCATTACGATTATCGGTATTCCTTTCGGGTTGCAGCATTTTAAACTTGCAGCATTGGCGTTAACACCTTTTGGAAAGGATATTGTTACAGTTTAAGACTGCTTTAACTATGTAGTTTCATCCCCATATAAATCCCGATACAATAAGGTATCAGCCAAATAAGCCATACAACAATACTGAACCGGTTGAAATGTTCTTTTGCTTGCAATGATTTACTCTTTCACTAAAATTATTTCTTGGTTAATAGCTTGTAACTCAAGAATGATGCGTAATAATCTAAAGCGGCAGATACCACTACCCCTACTGTGTAGCATACCATATCCGACCACAGGAAACCATGCCCGAGGACTAAGGCGCCAAGTGTGGTGTTTCGTATAGCGTTTGCCCAGTCTGCCTGGTATAATTGGCTGATCTCTATGAAGTAAGAGAATAATAAAGATATGGTGGAGGCTTTGAGTATAGTTACCGAAGGAAAAAGGAAACGGATTCCGAAATATACCATGGCTGCCCAGAGGGTATCGCCGGCGTACTCGGCAATAAATTCAGGTAATATATCACTATATTTTCGGGAGGCTAAGCCGGCTAATATAATGATGAAAGTAATGGCTAAATAAATCCAACGTTTGTATCTCACTGTGTAATATTTTAGATAATGTGCAAAATTATAAAAAATCAGCTGGTATGGGTGGGGATGAGGGGCTTTTTTCTCCACCTCTGCAGTAACTACTCAGGTATCAAAAATAGTGCATAACGCTTTGTCCCACTATCTCTATAAGTACACGTCATCGAATGTTTTCGCGGGTGTTGAATGAGGAAAGAGATTATTGGGTTTGTTACTCAGCCACGTCCGGGAACGAAGTTGATACATTTTCCGTTGGTGGATAGCTTCTTGGAAACGATAGTTCCCAATATGGAAAAGCAGCAATTACGCGTCATTACAGGAAAATTCCTGGAAGAAACGCATGGTACTATCGCTCTTCCGGGAATATATGATGGGTTGAAATCCTTGTTTTTAATTAATCGTCGATATCAATAACTCTCATTTTGGAGTCGAACTTGATCTCCCAACGATTGGATAACTTGATTTCATATTCTTTTTTGTCTCGTTCAATCTGAAGGATCTTTGCATCCGGATAGTTAGTTTTCACATAGTTGCGGATGGCTTCCGGAATGATTTGTGCCGGAACTTCACTTTGGCGGCATTGTACTTCTGTCCATTCTCCAGCCTTGTCAAACTCCAGTTTTTCGCCATTCATCGGCTATAACTCCGGCTGATAGTTTCCGCGCGATGGAGAAGCTGGCAGCAAATAGTTCGATCAAGAGGGTAGAGTATAATAACCTGCTGGATACGGAAGAGGCATGTTTGGAGTGGCACGCTTGGTATCTGGCAAACTACTTACCCTATACTTTCTATTCTTCTATTCTCGGCTATCTACTTGTGGCGTTTTAACTGGTGGAAGAAGATTGTATAATTAGTTCAGTACACCGAGCTCCAGACCTACATTGATAGCTTCAATAGAGTTTTGTACCCCCAATTTATGCAAAAAGTTTTGTCGGTGGATATTTACAGTATGTATGCTGATATAAAGTTCGTTGGCAATTTCTTTACTAAGAAAACCGCTTTGGATAAGGCGTAATATCTCAATTTCCCGTTGTGTAAGATTGATTGGTGGCTGAAAGAGGGCTTGAGGAGAAAATATCTTTCCGTTTCTCAGATTCAGAACGGTGCAATATAGCAGTGTCTTCTGTGAAAAAATAGTGTCTTTCTATAAAGATGCCTATTTCGGATAACTAAATCTGAGATAGGCATTGTATTTTTGTAGTATGGATCAAATAGCAGATAAACAGTATTGCCAGAGCTGCGGAATGCCTCTACGTTTCGACATTGAGGAATATCTGGGAACGAATGCCGATCACTCCCGTAGTGATGAGTATTGTTACTATTGCCTGAAAGATGGAAAGTATATAGTGGATATTCCTATGGGTGAGATGGTTGATATCTGGGTGAAATATACAGATAAGTATAATGGGTATTCGGGCACTAATTATACTCCGCAGGAATTAAGGGCGCTTTTAAATAAACGTCTGCCGACTCTCAAACGTTGGCGTCAGAAAGAGAATACGCAATGTGTGCATCATGAGGCTATCAACGAAGTGAGAGCTTATATCAATCAGAATCTTTTTTGCGATCTTACTCCCGGACAATTAGCCGAAATGGTTAATTTATCGTTCTATCATTTTAGAAGGGTATTCAAGAGAATTACTGGAGAAAATGTTGGTACTTATATTCAGCGCTTGCGTCTGGAATATATAGCCCATCTGTTGATTGCTACTGGTCAATCTATTGAGATGATACGCGAACAGACTAATTACCAGACAAAGTTCAGCCTGGCAAAAGCTTTTAAAAAGCATTTCGGTCTTTCTATGTCAGAGTATCGTTTGAAATACAAATCCATAGACAAGCAATTTGTGTCTGACAATCTGCCCGAACCGGAGATTAAACGTATTAATACACAAAGGGCGGTCTGTTTGGAAGTAGGTGATATTTTTTATAGCAAATGTGACTATATCGGTATTTGGAAAGAGTTGAAAACTTATAAAGAAAAGTATCTGAAGCCGGATGTTAAGAACCATTATATAAGTATCAGTTTAGATAATCCGGTTGTTACACCCATAAAGCAATGTAGGTTTTATATCGGCATAATGCCGGTTGAAGAAGTTAACCATAAGGGGAGGTTTTCTATACAAGAAGTGCCCGGCGGTATGTATGCAGTCTTTCAATACAAGGGTAACTATGCTGATTTGCCCGACTTTTATAAAACGATATATGAAGAATGGTTTCCAGGAAGCGGTTACTATCAGAAGAAGCCGTTGACCTTTGAAGTCTATTGTAACACCCCGAGTGAAACAGCTCTTGATGAGTTATTAACAGAAATCTATATCCCGATTGATAATCAAAAATAAAGGAATAATATGTTAGAGTTACCCGAAGTTATCACGCTGAGTAAGCAGATTAATCATGTTTTGGCTGGCAAGACGATTACACAGGTGTTCAATGCTACCAAGCCGCATAAGTTTACGTTTTACAATAGTGATCCGTTGGAGTATGGCAAGGTATTAGTTGGCAAAACTATCTTGTCATCCAAAGGATATGGAATGTTTGTCGATTTTTATCTTTCCGATAATGTGACGATGAATATTGGTGACGGAGTTATTGTACGCTATTATAACTCCGGTGATAAAGTCCCTGCTAACTATCAGCTATTGCTCACCTTCGCCGATGAATCGTTTCTTGTTTTTACGGTGGCTATGTATGGCTTTATCAATGTTTATCTAAATGATGTCATAGATAATAAGTATTATAAAATAAGTCGTGATAGTATCTCCCCTCTGAGTGAAGATTATACGGAAAAGCAATTCGACAAGCTCTTTGCCGAAGCTAAAAGTACTCTGAGTGCCAAAGCTTTGCTTGCCACCGAGCAACGTATTCCGGGAGTAGGCAACGGAGTAACTCAGGATATTCTATTCAATGCCCGTATTCATCCGAAACAGAAAGTGCTGAAATTGCCGGATATCCAAAAAGAAACTCTTTTCCGCACGTTGAAAGATACTTTAATGGAGATGGTCTTTGAAGGTGGTCGTGATACACAGCCCGATCTTTATGGCAATTATGGTGGATATAAAACGATTCTTTCTGCCAAAACCTGGAAAAATCCTTGTCCCTGCTGTGGAGGAGTGATTGTGAAAGAGGCGTATTTGGGAGGATCGGTTTATTATTGTCCGCAATGCCAGAAGATTGGAGAATAAGTAAAAAGAAAAGGGCGGGGAAACTTTTCAGCCCTCCGCCCTCATTCATTTTATTTAAAGGTGTTGTTTACATGGTAATTGGGGACTGCTTTGCAAGCAGTTTTTGCAGTTTGCCATTCAAGGTCTGGCACATAGTTCCGTTTCCCATTGCTTGATAGCGTTTGATACGGTACTGTAACATCATAATTTCATTTTCATTCTTTTTCATAATCATCTTCTTTTTGTGCCTTCCGCGTTTCGGAAAGCGGTTATACATCTTCTATTGTTTTCTCTTATTAACGCTGCAAAGATACGAATTGTTTTCGAGAAATATGTTTTATAACATAAAAAGATGCACGGTTCACTGCGACTTTGTTGAAAATACGTAATTTTGTAATCTCTATATTACAAATATATTACATACCTTTGCATTATCCTACTATATAATACATATAACGGAAATGAAAAGACTGACAGAACTTTTGCATAGTCCTTATCCTGCACTTTGCCAACGCTGGAAGACAGTACTGATACCTTCGGTTATCATTTTTCTGATTATCTATTTGCTGCAACCATTTGGTATTGCACAAATACATAATGCGCACAAGTTCCTTATTTTGTTGGGATATGGGATGGTAACTGGCATGGCATTGGGAGTCTTTGTTTATGTATTACCTGCCCTTTTTCCAAATTATTATAATGAACAAAGGTGGACCTTAGGTAAACAATTACTCAATATATTAATGAATTGTGTATTGATAGCAGTGGGTAATTGGCTATATACTTCCTGGCTATATGGTCTGGAACCAAGTTGGTATTTGTTGTTGGTTTGTATGTTATGGGTTGCCATATTGGCTCCTTTTCCTACTACTATCTTTTTGATGTGGAACCGGAATTTACTGTTAGCCCGTAATCTGAAAGAGGCGACGGAGATGAATTTCTATCTTTCAAAGAAGATAGTATCCGAAGACAGGAATCATACTTCGGAAGAAGAAGACTGCTCAAAGGCATTAATTTTTTCAGGAGGAACGAAAGAAGTGTTGGAAGTAAAAGCGGATAATTTTCTTTATGCAGAAGCAGAGGGAAATTATGTAAAGGTGACTTGCTATTCTGTCAAAGATGGAAAAGTAGTACAAAAATTATTGCGAGTTACGATGAAACAGGCGGAAGAAACGATAGCCAATTATTCTTATATTATTCGTTGCCACCGCGCTTTTCTGGTAAATGTACGAAAGGTAGTTAAAGTAGAAGGAAACTCACAAGGATATCGCTTGCGATTGGAGGGCTGTGAAGAAGAGGTCCCTGTTTCTAGAGCCTATGCCAAAGAGATGAAAACATTGATAGAGAATGAGGTAGGAAGCTAGTCGTTCGTCACAGAAATACGTCATTCGTCACAGGATGATTGCCATTAATCACATATCCGGGCTGTCTGTCCCGGATATTTTTTTACTCTGATATCTTGCTCTATGTTTGCAACAGCGAATTGAAGAACATAGAGATATGAAACGGAAAATTATTCTTTTAGCTTTAAGTATCTTATTCTTTGTGCATCCCATCAGGGCACAAAAGGCAATAACAGATACGATACAACTTAAATTCAATATTGATAGTGTCGGATTGGAGGAAGTAGTAGTGAAAGGGCATAAGACTCCTGCGGCTAATAGTCGTTGGAGCGATATGCATCCGGTGGAACTGGTTACGGTGGGCGGTGCAAACGGTGACTTATATAAAGCGTTGCAAACACTGCCCGGTACGCAGGTACAAGGTGAAACCGGAGAACTGCTGGTACGCGGTGGCAGTAGCAGTGAAACGCAGACCTATATAGATGGTATGCATGTATTGAATCCTTATACTTCAAATGGTATCAATACACCGGCTCGAAGCCGTTATTCTACCTTTATGTTCAGTGGAGTGAATCTGGCTTCCGGTGGTGCCTCACAAGAATATGGAGAAGCACTTTCTGCCGTACTTCCTTTGGAAACAAAAGATTATAGCCGGGTTAATAAAGTGGGAGTGAATGCTTCGGTGGTAGGTGTAGGAGGCGGAGGCACTCACGTTTTTGATAAAGGTTCTTTGTCAGTGGATTTAAACTATCAGAATTTGGCATTATATGATAAGATTTATTCCGGTCGAAAGGAGTTCTCAAAGCCATACCGTATGTTTTCAGGAGCCACCCAGTTTCGGTATATTCCTGATGAGGCTACAACTTTAAAGATTTATGCCCAGTACGACCGTACCGACCTTTCTACTTACGAAGGAGAAGAACGTAGGTTATTTGGCTTGGGTGAGGATAATGTTTATCTCAATGCTACTTTTCGTCGTCGAATGTCGGGTGGATGGAATTGGTTTGCGGGTGCCGCCTATTCGTTTAACGAGCAGAAAATAAAAGGTGCTGTTATGCCAAGTGATGCTTGGTTGGAGCGTCAACACGAGTTACATCTGAAAACAAAAGTCTTTAAACGTTTGTCATCGACTTTTCGTATAGATATGGGATTGGAGAGTTATATCCGTTCTTATAAGAATCATTATCAGCTTTCCGAAATAGATGATAGTAATAGCTTGTCGCCTACGGTTAGTGCAGGTTTCTTCTCGGCTACTTATTATCCCGTAGAGCAACTTAAAGCCGAGCTTTCTTTTCGTACGGAATATACGTCACTGAACCGGAAAGTGAATTTCTCTTCGCGATTAGCATTGAATTACCATTGGAGAGATATTATGTTTTCGGGAACCATTGGACGTTATACGCAATTACCGGAGAATAAGTATCTGGTTCGTCAGCCTGATTTGAAGTCTGAAGCTTGTTTACAGTATAATCTGGGTATCCAGTACGGTAATGGCGGGCGTTTTTATAATGCCGAATTCTATTATAAGAATTATGATCGTCTGGCATTGAATGAGGTAAATACCGAACATGAAGCTATCCTCCTGAAATCTAACGGATATGGGCATAGCAAAGGTGTCGATCTCTTCTTCCGTGATCGTGCTTTGTTTCAGAATTTGGAGTACCAGCTTTCTTATACCTATAATATTTCCAAGCGTAAATATCAGGAATATACCGAAGTGACCACACCACAGTATGCTACCCGTCATAATGCTGCCCTGGTAGTGAAATACTCTTTACCAAGTTTGCATACCATTATCAGTGCTACCAATCGTTTCAGTAGCGGCCGTCCTTACCATAACCCTGCATTACCGGGTTTGATGAACGATGAAGTGAAGCCTTATAATAGTTTGGATGTAGGACTCACTTATTTAGTGAGTAAGAAGGTGATTATCCACGCTTCCGCAACTAATATCTTATGCCGGAAGAATGAATTCGGGAAGGTGGATAATAAAGCCATTTTGGCGTCTAGCGACCACTTCTTTTACATAGGAGTATATATCACCCTTGGAAAGAAGGCTGCTTACGATGTTTCCAATTTCTAACCCCTCGTTCCCCTGAAGGGGATGGAGGATACTCTTAATATTAACTTTTAAACTCAACGAAAAATGAAAGCAATGATTATTTTTTTAGTGTTTGTATTACAGGGTGCGGTTCAGCTGCTGTTTGCACAGAACTTAACTCTTGAAGTTCGTGATATAGAGAAACCGGAAGGCTACCTCTACGTAGCTATCTACAACTCTCAGGAGACGTTTATGAAGAAGCCATTGGCAGGTTTCCGGGTAGAGGTGAGGGACAAGGTACTTTCCATCCCTTGTAAGGGATTGCCTACGGGGATCTATGCTATTTCTCTTTATCAGGATGAGAATGGAAATGAGAAATTGGATACTGGCGCTTTCGGCATTCCTACTGAAAAGTTTGGTTTTAGTAATGATGCCGAAGGTGTAATGGGGGCACCTTCTTTTGACAAATGCCGCTTTTCTTTTACTGAAGACATGACTTTAGTGATACATTTGAAGTAGATTCTTAAAAAAAACTTTAATTTTGTGGTCTGTACCTTAGATAGACGACATTATGAAACAATTTGCATTATTTTTAGGAACCGTTTTACTGTTTTTACTGGCCGCTTGCGGTGAATCCCATTTCATGACAGATGCTTCTTATCGCGAACGCGTAGAGCAAGATTTTCAGGATAAAAAGGCATTGATTGCACAGGATGATTTGTTTGCTATATTCAATACGAAACTAACTTCGTATGAACGGGAAGCATTGGAGTTCCTGTATGCCTATATGCCTTTGGCTGATATAACTGATTATTCCGGAGAGTTTCACTTAATGAATGTACGGGCTTCGCAGCGGGCGGCGGCAGAAATGCCTTGGGGAGATCAGATTCCTGAGGAGTTATTTCGGCATTTTGTGCTTCCGGAGCGAGTAAACAACGAGCAATTGGATAGTGCGCGGGTGGTATTCTATGAGGAATTGAGAGATCGTGTAAAATCATTGTCTCTCTATGATGCAATTCTTGAAGTAAACCATTGGTGTCATGAGAAAGCTGTTTATATGCCTTCCGATTCCCGAACCAGTTCGCCTATGGCAACGGTGCGTACGGCTTACGGGCGATGTGGTGAAGAATCTACTTTGTTGGTTGCCGCACTTCGTTCGGTAGGTATTCCGGCGAGGCAGGTATATACACCCCGCTGGGCGCATACCGATGATAATCATGCGTGGGTAGAGGCTTGGGCGGATGGAAAATGGTATTTTCTGGGAGCTTGTGAGCCGGAACCTGTGTTAAATCTGGGATGGTTCAATGCACCTGCCAGCCGGGGAATGTTGATGCATACCAAGGTGTTCGGTCGGTATGAGGGTGCGGAAGAAATAATGTCCGTTACTCCTAATTATACGGAAATCAATGTTATTGAGAATTATGCGCCCACCGCCAAGGCATCTGTAACAGTAAAAGATGAACAAGGAAATCCGGTTGCCGATGCATGCGTAGAGTTCAAACTTTACAACTATGCCGAATTTTATACGGTTGCTAAGAAGCAGACTGATGCTTCCGGTGTTTGTAGCCTGACTGCCGGTAAAGGTGATATGCTGGTATGGGCATCTAAAGATGGAAAATTCGGTTTTGCCAAGCTCTCTTTTGGCAAAGATAATGAGCTGACCGTTAAACTGGATAAAAATGCCGGTGAAAACTATTCGGTAGACTTTGATATTGTACCTCCTGCTGAAAATGCGAATATCCCCGAAGTTACTCCTGAGCAACGTACCCGAAACGATCATCGTTTGGCACAGGAAGATTCGATACGTAATGAGTACGTAGGTACATTCATGACTGAAGAATCAGCACGCAATTTTGCGAGAGACTATAAACTGGATGAAGATGTGGTTGCTAAGATTTTAGTTGCTTCTCGTGGAAATCATGGAGTCATTCGCAATTTCATGGCGCGCTTGCGTTCTGAAAAGTCAAAAAAAGGAGGGTTAGATCTCTTGCAACAAATCTCGGCAAAGGATCTTCGTGACGTTAGTGTGGACGTATTGATAGATCATATGTTGTCTCGTTTGATTACGAGTGCCGACAATTTCCGAAGATTTGTACGTAATCCACGTATAAGTAATGAAATGCTGACTCCTTATAAATCTTTCTTTGGAAAGGTAATTCCGAAAGAAGAGGCTGAGGCTTATGTTGCCGATCCGATGAAACTCGTTACGTGGGTAAAGGAGAATATTCGGTTAAATAAAGATTGTAATTTAGGCGGGGCGCCAGTTTCTCCGGAAGGAGTGTGGAAAGCACGCATGGCCGATGCTCATAGTCGCGATATTTTCTTCGTTGCCATGGCACGTAGTTTAGGTATTCCTGCCCGTATTGACGAGGTGACCGGTAAAGTGCAATTAATAGGTGATGAGAAGCTTATAGATGTGAATTTTGAAGAAACCGCACAAACTACCGTCCAGAAAGGTAAGCTTGTTGCTAAATATGCACCGACCAAGACATTGGACGATCCGAAATATTATTCTCACTTCACTATTTCCCAAATAACACCACAAGGTAATCTACATCTGCTGGCTTATGATGAAGAGGACACCGATATGGGTGCCGGTACTACTTGGAGCAATTTACTTAAGTATGGCACTATGTTATATGAAGGAGATTATATACTGGTTACAGGAACTCGTATGGCAAGTGGTGCAGTGCTTTCTAAAGCTACATACTTCAGCATAGAGCCGGGCAAGACAACTAATATTGACTTGGTGATGCGCGAAAGTAAAGATGAAGTTCAGGTAATTGGAAACTTCAATTCCGAATCACTTTTTACTCCACTACAGGATAATGGAGCAGTTTCTGCTGAACAACAAAGCCTATTGCAAGCTTGTGGCCGCGGGTATTTTGTCGTGGGAATATTGGGAGTTAATCAGGAACCGACCAATCATGCACTCCGTGATATCGCTGCATTCAAAGCAGATTTAGAAAAGTGGGGTAGGAAGATGGTATTGCTCTTTCCGAATGAGGTTCAAGCAGGGAAGTTCGTGAAAACTGCATTCCCTAATTTGCCATCTACTATTATATATGGTGTAGATACCGCTAATATATCAGATCAGATAGCCGAGAGCATGAAACTGAAGAATAAAGATAGCTTGCCTATATTCATCATTGCCGACACTTTCAACCGTGTAGTCTTTATTTCGCAAGGATATACAATTGGTTTGGGAGAGCAGTTGATGAAGACGGTAAAAGGATTGTAAACTACAATTAAAAGCAAATTAGAGAAGGGAGGAGATCTGTATAGAAAAGTCTTTTCCCTTTTTTGTTCTATTTTATCTGAGCTCGATTTACTAGAGTAACTCTATTCCCCTCCTCTCAGGAGGAGAATAAAGTTACTCTGCAAGTTTTATGATTTTGCGTTATTTTAATGAGTTAATAGTTTGTGTAACTCGTTCCGCTGTGGTTACGGATCGTGTATACTCGTCAATTTGTACCGTTCCTCCCATAGATACGGCTTTGTTATGATAAACCATACCGCTTTTTATGTTTTCTCTTGCTGAGAAATGAAACTCATGTATGCCGGTCTCACGGGCAATATGTGCTATATTATTCTCATTGACGCCACAGCCTGCTAGCAGAGTAATACGTCCTGCTGCTTGTTGCTGGAGCTCTTTTAATAAAGGAATGCCTTGTTCTGCAGTTGGCATTTGTCCGGAAGTAAGGATTCGGTCGCATCCTAAATTGATAATATCTTCCAGAGCCTTCTGCGGATTGCGGCATACGTCAAAAGCCCGGTGGAAGGTAACAGACATGCCTTGTGCCACTTCCATCAATTGTTTCATCAGTGGAATGTCTACGTCTCCTTCTGCCGTAAGACATCCGAAAACAACCCCGTCTGCTTCGAGTTGGCGGGCGTTATTTATATCTTTCAGCATGATGCGTTGCTCGATAGGGGAGTATAGGAAATCACCGCCTCGTGGACGGATAATGACGTGTAACTTTGTTTTTGTCAATACTTCGCGTGCCACGATAATGTCTCCGTATGAAGGGGTGGTGCCACCTTCGGGAATACCTGCGCATAATTCTACCCGATTGGCTCCTCCATTTTGTGCGGCAAGGCAACTCTCTACAGAGTTGGCACAGACTTCGAATTGATATTTTTCCATATTATTAATTGTGTTATCTGGTTTGCAAAAATAAGAAAAGGGCGAATATAAATCCGCCCTTCCGTTATTTAATTCTCTATTTTTATTTTGCGTAGCTCACTGCGCGAGTCTCACGGATCACAGTGATCTTAACCTGTCCCGGATAAGTCATTTCATCCTGAATCTTCTTAGCGATTTCACCGGAAAGGTTTTCAGTGGCCTTGTCGTCAATCTTGTCGGCACCTACGATAACGCGCAATTCACGTCCTGCCTGGATGGCGTATGTCTTTGTCACGCCGGGGTAAGACATTGCCAGTTGCTCAAGATCATTCAGACGCTTGATGTAGGCTTCAACAATTTCGCGGCGTGCGCCCGGACGTGCACCTGAGATGGCGTCGCATACCTGTACGATAGGTGCCAGCAAACTGGTCATTTCTACTTCGTCGTGGTGAGCACCGATGGCGTTGCAGATATCCGGTTTTTCTTTGAACTTTTCTGCCAACTTCATACCATAGAGTGCGTGCGGCAATTCCGGTTCTTCATCGGGCACTTTACCAATATCATGCAGCAAGCCGGCACGTTTTGCTTTCTTAGGATTCAATCCGAGTTCCGATGCCATCACAGCGCAAAGGTTGGCTGTTTCACGGGCATGTTGCAACAAGTTCTGACCGTAAGAGGAACGATACTTCATCTTACCGATAATACGGATCAGTTCAGGATGCAGACCATGGATACCCAAGTCGATAGTTGTACGTTTACCGGTTTCAATAATTTCTTCTTCAACTTGCTTGCGTACTTTGGCAACTACTTCTTCGATACGGGCGGGGTGAATACGACCGTCCGTTACCAACTGGTGCAATGCCAGACGGGCAATTTCACGGCGAACCGGGTCGAAAGCAGAGAGTACGATAGCTTCCGGAGTATCATCCACAACGATTTCCACACCGGTGGCAGCTTCGAGGGCACGGATGTTACGACCTTCACGACCGATAATACGTCCTTTGATTTCGTCTGATTCGATATGGAATACAGTAACTGAGTTTTCGATAGCCGTTTCAGTGGCTACACGTTGAATGGACTGTATCACGATGCGCTTGGCTTCCTTACTTGCAGTCAGTTTGGCATCATCCATAATGTCGTTAATGAAAGACTGCGCCTGAGTCTTGGCTTCTTCCTTCAAGGTTTCGACCATGCGCTCTTTGGCTTCTTCGGCAGAAAGACCTGAGATGGCTTCCAATTTCTCGATTTCCTGGCGTTGCATGTGTTCCAGTTCCTCTTTCTTCTTATCTACGATTACAAGCTGTGCTTCCAGGTTTTCCTTCACAGCTTCGGCTTCCATCTTCTTGCGTTGGATTTCGTCCTGACGTTGGTTCAACACCAATTCACGTTGTTTCAACTTGTTCTCCGCTTGCTGTATCTTCTGATTGCGGATCGCAACTTCTTTCTCTAAGTCTGCTTTCTTATTCAGGAATTTCTCCTTCACTTCCAGCAACTTATTCTTTTTAATCACTTCTGCCTCGGCTTCAGCATCTTTCAGGATACCGTCGTATTTGGACTTCAAGCCATGCTTAAAGAACATATACGAAGCAAATCCTCCGACGATGAAGCAGGCAATGGATACTACTATTGTAACTACTGTCATTCTATTAATTTGTTTAAGTATATAAATAAAAAAACACTGCATAAAAGCCTGATCTTGTAAAGACCGGACTTTCGTACAGTGCGCGAATTATCTCTCTCGTCAACTGAGTGGAAGATGGATGACTTATTTTTCTTTGAAATAGTTTTCCAATACTTCTGTCAGTTCTTTTATTTTATTGGTATAAGGTTCGGTATCATTACGATCCTTCATTTGAAGGTTCTCTAAAGAGAATTGATAAGCTACCATGGCTATAATTCTCTCCGGAGATACATTATGATAATGCTCCCTATACGCATTGAGCCTGATATCTACCTGTTTGGCGGCTTCTCTTACCATTTCCTCGTCCTCGCGGTTGATTGTGAGAGGGTAGGAGGCTCCTGCCATTTGCAGGTTTATCTTTATTTTATCGTTCATACATCTTTATTCGTTCAACAAAGCGATGCATTTATCGACTTCACGCACTAATTTGGACAATCGCAGTTTCGTCTCTTTTACGTCACTGCCGTTAAGGCTGATTGTCGTAGCTGTTTTTAGGTTCGTGTAGTTAAGTTCCAGCTCCTTGTAATCGGCTTGTATCTTCTCGCACTCCTCTTCTTTGGCTTCGAGAAGTTGCTTTAGTTCAGCATTTTCGAGCTTTAATTCATCATGCAGATAGATTAAATGCCGCAGTCTAGCTTCAAAGGTACTTAATAGCTTCTTTTCTTCGTCTGTCATTACTACACCAAAATTGTACACAAAAATACGATTTACTTGGATATTACAAAAACTTTTCGGAAGAAAATGTTGTAAAAGCGTTGAAATAGCATTAAATAGGCGCTGTACAGTCTGCCAGAGAGATTTTTTATTCATGCTTTTTGCATATTGCACGAAGTTTTTTCGCAAAGTAATTCTTTCTGAGTATAATTTTTCAATCTGCGAAAAATAACTTTCTTATATAGGAAAAACAATTTGTTTATTGCCTACAAACAAGTGGGTCGTTTGCAAGCGTCCCATGAGTTGCTTATAAGCAGCCCATGGGACGCTTGCAACCAACTCATGGGTTGCTTATAAACGACTTACTTATTTGTAGGCACGGAGAAAGATATTCTTTCCTTTTCAGGAAGTTGTTTTTAGGTAAGTCAACATCTGTTTTCCGCAAAATTGGAAATCTTTTTTAGTTTGTGGGGGAATAGTTGTTATTAAGATAAAATAATTTATGAAATAGTTTGGTTTATAAAATAAACCATATATATTTGCAGCGGAGTTCGAACCCAAAGTGTTTTTTATTCAAGTTATATTAAACTGAAATTATTATGAAAACAATTGGTTATAAATGGGTTGTGTTGGGCGTTTTTAGTGTATGTGGTCTCTCGGCGGCTGCGCAGAGTGAATTGACGGTGAAGGTGACGAATATTCCTTCTTCTAAAGGGAGGGTGATGGTTGCTACCGACAAAGGGCAATATAATATGGTAGATGTCCAAGGAGTCGATGCGGTATTGCAGTTGAAAGATGTACCTGAAGGAAAGTGTAAACTGTTCGTTTATCACGATGAAAACGGCAATTATCAACTGGATAAAAAAGAAGGAGTGCCGTCGGAATATTGTGCGATTGTCGATTTGGACGTAAAGGCGGATATGAAGACTGTGGATGTGGAACTGGTGGATGTGCAGAAAGTGTCGAAAAAGTAATAATAAAAAGAAGAATAATTATGGAAGACAAAAAATTGAATGAGAAAGAGAGTTTGGAACTTATCGCTCAAATGATACAGAACACGCGTAGAAACCTAGATGCGGGCAGTGGCAATATGTTTCTTTTATGGGGATATGTTTCAGTTGTAGTAACTTTGGTTGTATGGGTCGGAATTTATTTTACTAAGAACGATGCTTGGATGTGGGGGTTCTGGGGAATTCCTGTTATCGGATACCTATTGATGTTTATTTTGCTGCGTAAACGGTACAATAAACCGGTAAAATCTTATTCAGATAAGGTGTTGAATGAGATTTGGCAAGTGCTGGGGATACTTTGTATGGCGGTTGCTATAGGTGCATCAATTAATAATGCTTATGAAATTATCATACCACTCTGTACTATATTTATGTCATTAGGCAGTATCTTTACGGGGTGCGTTGTCCGTTATACGGCATTTTCCGGTTTCCCTAGCATGGGGGCGATGTTCGGACTGGGTATGATGTTTGATGTATTGGATAAGTCTGCCTCTCTTTCGATGTTGCTCACATTTGTAGTTGCTCTGTTTTTGTCGATGATAATCCCGGGACATATCCTGAATTATAAGGCACGAAAGGAAGCTGCAAAAGGAAAGTGAGTTTTCTTACCCTGCTTATATTGAATAAAGAAGATATTGACGTAACTTTGTTGCGGGTAACGGCAGTGGTAGGATTTATTATCGGTTGTTACAACATGGGAAGTTTCGCTACCGATGCGGGATTTTATTGGGGACTTTCTCATTTGCCTTTGATAGGAATGTCTCTGTATGCGTTGTTGGTTAGTATGAAGATGAAAAAAAAGTTGATATGTTTAAAGAACTGAATCCTTTGCTCCACTCCGAACTGCGGCTTGCCGTGATGTCGTTGCTTATCAGTGTTGAGGAAGCTGACTTTGTCTATATCCGTCAGCAAACCGGAGCAACGGCAGGAAATCTTAGCGTGCAGATTGATAAGCTAAGTACAGCCGGCTATGTGGAGGTGACAAAGACATTTAAAGGAAAAATGCCTTGTACTATTTGCAAGATCACACCGAAAGGGATCGATGCGTTCGAAGAGTACGTGGAGGCATTGAAGAGTTACATTATTATTAAATAGAATATAGAAGTGTATGAGAATTTTGGTCACTTACGCCGTACAAAATGAATTTACGGAATTAAAGTTTCCCGGACTGATAGGGGAGGATGAGGTACAAATAGGCTATCTCCGTACCGGAATAGGAAAAGTGAAATCGGCCTTTTATCTTTCGGAAGCAATTAATCATGGACTGCCCGATTTAGTCGTAAATGTAGGTACGGTGGGAACCATTCGCCACCAGATTGGGGATATCTTTGTATGCCGTCATTTCATTGACAGGGATATGCAAAAGTTGGTGCCTTTTGGGGTGGAGTTTGAAATAGATTCATCCGATTTGCTGGCACAAAAAGGGTATTGTCTGCATTGGCAAGGCGAAGGTGTATGTAATACGGGCGATACCTTCTTGACGGAGCTATCGGACGTTGAAGGCGATGTGGTAGATATGGAGGCATACGCTCAGGCATTGGTGTGTCGTGCCAAGAATGTACCGTTTATCGCCGTAAAGTGTGTAACGAATATTATAGGGCAAAATGCCATGGAACATCTTGGGGATAAATTGGCGGATGCAAGAAAAGGGCTTAGCGAGTTCTTTGAGAAAACAGGTGGTGCGGTTGTTCTCTAGTGAAAGCCTTTTTTGAACTTTCTTACAGGGAGCAAGAACATAAAGAAGGTTTTAGGGGTTATTTTTGCAGAAAGGCATGCTGCCGTTATTTTAAAGTCTTGAACGAAAGAATGTGATAAGTGACCCCTGTTGCTATAAGGAACATCAACACCTTGACCCACATCAACGGAATCAGGAAGAAGATGCAGTAAAGCATGGTTCCCCACATCAATGTCAGGGAGATTATTTTTGCACGTAACGGGATGGCCTTGTTTTCGCGGAAGTTACGAATATAAGGTCCGAGGTGTTTGTGATTTAACAGCCATTGATACAGTCGGGGCGAACCTCTGAAATAGAGCGCTGCCGTGAGTAATAAAAAAGGGGTAGTAGGCAACAAAGGCACGAAAATGCCGATGATGCCAAGTGCCAGGGAAATAGTGCCTATTATGATACAAATGGTTTTCATGCCGCAAATGTAAGAAAAATAAGATTGATAATATGTATGCTAATAAAGTAAAGAAAGTTGTTGCCGTTCACGACCTTTCGGGGGTAGGGCGGGTTTCTCTGACGGTAGTCATTCCCATTCTTTCATCAATGGGCTTCCAAGTGTGTCCGTTGCCTACGGCTGTATTGTCCAGCCATACTCAATATCCGGAGTTCTCTTTTCTTGATCTGACGGACGAAATGCCGAAGATTATCTCGGAATGGAAGAAGCTGGGAGTAACGTTTGATGCTTTCTATACAGGTTATCTGGGCTCTCCACGGCAGATACATATTGTTTCTGATTTTATTGATGACTTTCGCCAACCGGACGGCTTAGTCGTAGTGGACCCTGTGTTGGGGGATAACGGGCGGTTGTATGCCAACTTCAACGATTCCATGATTCGTGAAATGAAGCATCTTATCACCAAAGCAGATGTTATTACTCCTAATTTGACGGAACTCTTCTATCTGCTCGATATCCCTTATAAAGAACAGAATACGGACGAGGAACTGAAATCGTATCTTAGAAACCTTTCCGATTGTGGCCCTGAAGTAGTGATTATCACAAGTGTCCCGGTGTTGGGCGATAAACACAAGACTTCCGTATATGCCTATAACCGGAATGGAGACCGTTACTGGAAGGTGACCTGCCCATACCTGCCTGCCCATTATCCCGGTACGGGCGATACCTTTACCAGTGTAATAACAGGTGCTTTATTGCAGGGCGATAGTCTGCCCATTGCGCTGGATCGTGCTACGCAGTTTATTCTGCAAGGAATTCGTGCTACTTTCGGCTATGAGTACGATAATCGTGAAGGCATTCAGCTCGAAAAAGTATTGCATAATCTCGACATGCCTATCCAGGTATGCAGTTATGAACTTTTGTAAGCTGTATGCTTCTATATTTTCGTTAAGTTATGACTTATAACTTATTTAAAATAGTTATGTTTGTAGCATGAAAACCAGACAGCAGATATTCTGCAGTCAATCTAAATCTATCTTTATGAAGAAGAAAGTATTCTTAATGCTGCTCTTTTGTTGTAGCCTATTTACGGTTTTAGCGCAAACAGCGTCAGATTCTCTTGCTCTAGTTTCTGCCGATTGGCAGGTAAAAACTTTGCAAAAAGGCATTCTCTTCCGGAAGGCAGCATTTACATCTTTATATGGAGTTCCCCAAGAAGTTTCTATTTTCGAGATATCACCGAAGCAGAATAATTTTGACGTACTTGTACATAACCCTAAAGCGAAGACAAGTATGGCAGCCCGCCGTGCAGGAGCTGTAGCTGCTATCAATGGCTCTTATTTTAATATGAAGGTAGGTAATTCCGTTTGCTATCTGCGTAGAGATGGTGAAGTGATAGACACAACTGCTGTAGGAACTTTGGCAACCGTTTCAAATGGTGCTTTATTTATCCGAAAAGGAAAGCTCCGGCTTATTCCTTGGACTAAAGAGGACGAGAAGGCATGTACACTGAAAAAAGGTACTATTCTCTCATCAGGTCCACTGATGCTACTCGACGGCAAAGTACGCGATCTATCTGCATGTAATCAAGGTTTTGTAAATACCAAGCACCCCCGTAGTGCCGTGGCACTAACCAAAGATAAAAAAATACTGCTCATAGTTGTCGACGGGCGTTTGAAAGGGAAATCCGAAGGCGTCAATATTCCCGAACTGACCCACATGATTCGCATCTTGGGTGGTAAAGATGCCCTTAATCTTGATGGAGGAGGTTCGTCTACCTTATGGAGTGCCGCTTTGCCTGATAAAGGTATTGCGAATACTCCTTGTGGAAGTGATGAGCGACAAGTGGGAAATTCTCTTTGTGTATTCCAATAACTACCGCAGATCTGTTAGATAAATCCTAAGATTTTTGTATTTTTGCGGCTGCATCGAGGTGACATTAGATGCGGCAACCTATATAATAGTATTAATTAGCGTATTAACAGTATGTACACAGTCATCAAACGAATGGAAGTGTCGGCAGCCCATAGCCTGAACCTTTCTTATCGTAGCAAGTGTGAAAATCTACATGGTCACAATTGGATTATCACCGTTTATTGCCGTTCTCGGGAACTTAATTCCGATGGAATGGTAGTTGATTTCAGCCACATCAAACAAGTTGTGAAAGAGCAATTGGATCATCGTAACCTGAATGAAGTGCTTCCTTTTAATCCTACAGCCGAAAACATTGCCCGTTGGATTTGCGATCAGATTCCAACTTGCTTTAAAGTAGAGGTGCAGGAGTCCGAATCAAATGTTGCCGTATATGAGAAAGATTAACGAGATCTTTTATAGTTTGCAGGGAGAAGGATTTCACACGGGTACACCGGCTGTATTTATCCGTTTCTCCGGTTGTAATTTGAAATGTTCTTTCTGTGATACACAGCATGAAGAGGGTACATGGATGTCTGATGAGGAAATACTGGCAGAGGTGGATAAATATCCTGCTTCTACAGTAATATTGACCGGTGGCGAACCTTCACTTTGGATTGATACTCATTTTGTGGATACTCTGCATCAGGCTGGTAAATATATCTGCATTGAGACCAACGGCACGCGTCTCTTACCCGAGAATATAGATTGGGTAACTTGTTCTCCAAAACAAGGGGCAAAAGTAGAAATAACCCGTATGGATGAAGTAAAAGTAGTATATGAAGGACAAGATTTAGCTGTATATGAAGAACAGCTTACTGCCGAACATTACTTTCTGCAACCATGTTCTTGTAGCAATATTAGTGAAACAGTAGCGTGTGTGATGCAACATCCCCGTTGGCGGCTCAGCTTACAAACACATAAATTGATAGATATCCGGTAAAATTCCTTATTAAAAAGTACATAGCCACTCGTAATAAGTGAAACCGTAATTTGGGTAATTCTTTCAGTAATTAATATACAGTGCATTAAGATCAACTGCGCTATATTTGCAGTATGAATATACTATAAATGTCTGCGTATATGAATATTAAAAGAATAGTCACGACTATATCAGTTATACTATTGACCGGTGTAGTTAACATGAATGCACAAGAAATGAAAACAACAGAAGTTCCCCGAATCAGCGCCTTTCCGACAGGCAATGAGAATGCCGGATTTGAAAAGTATTTCACAGGTAAATCTTGGTTAGCACCACTCACTGGTAATAAAGATTTGAATGTACCGATGTATAATGTGACGTTTGAACCGGGTTGTCGCAATAACTGGCATAGCCATACAGGTGGACAGATACTGATAGCAGTGGGAGGTATCGGATATTATCAAGAGCGTGGAAAGATGGCGCAACGTTTGCTCCCCGGTGATATTGTTGAAATAGCTCCTAATGTGGGGCATTGGCATGGTGCTGCACCGGACAGTTGGTTCTCGCACATTGCAGTAGAATGTAATCCGCAGACTAATAGTAATACATGGTATGAGCCTGTGAACGAAGAAGAATATGCCAAGGCTGTGGGGAATTTGACGCTACTGTCACAAAATACTTCAAACAAGGCTAATGACAGAATTGAAATCTGCAAAGAAAATTATACCGCACTTTTTGGTGGAGAGGCATTGACCGGGCAAGGCACAGATCCTGAAATGATGGATATTCTTCAGAAATTTATCTTTGGAGAAGTCTTTCGTACCGGCGATATGGATAAGAGAACCCGTGAAATGATAACCTGTGTCACATTAACCACTATGCAGACTTTGCCTCAATTAAGGAGTCATGCGGGTGCTGCCCTGAATGTGGGAGTTACTCCGGTTGAGCTTCGGGAACTTGTCTATTTATGTGCTCCGTTTATTGGTTTTCCTAGAACGTTGAATGCTCTTGCTACTATTAACGAGGTGTTCAACGAACGCAATATTTCACTTCCATTAGAAAAACAAGGTACTGTAACCGAAAACGACCGTTATGTTAAAGGTGCTTCCATTCAAAATCCGCTTTATGGAGATGAAATAAAAGAAGTTCTTAAGGATGTTCCCGGAGGTTTGGGCAGTGAAACTGCACGTTTCCTTACTGAATTTTGTTTTGGCGATATCTATACCCGTAACGGTTTGGATGTGCAAACCCGCGAATTACTGATATATTGTGTATAGACTACTTTAGGTGCAGATAGCCAGTTGGTATCTCACGGACAAAGTAACATAAAGTTGGGTAATAGTAGAGAAAAACTAGCTACCGCAGTAGTACAATGTTTGCCTTATATAGGATTTCCTCCGGCTATAAAAGCATTGAAGGTTATTAAGAGTCTGGAAGAATAAAATGTTCGATAAGAAGAAAGAATAAAATTACTTCGTTTCTAAATAAATAAAAACAGCTGTAAATAAATTATTTACAGCTGTTTTTATTTGCACGGGAGGAGAGGCTCGAACTCCCGACACCCGGTTTTGGAGACCGGTGCTCTACCAACTGAGCTACTCCCGTGTTTGCGGGTGCAAAGGTAATGCAAACTTTCAAATATACAAGTAATCAGCAAATTTATTTTCTGTAAAAAGTTGCTTACAACATTTGTAAGTCCTGATACATAATACGATACGCTGCTGCTTTTTTTTCTAAAGCAAGCGGATAAGCTCTTGAAGAAGAGGGCATCCGGTAAAGGCGCATCGGATGATTCTCGAAAAGAAATTCCGTAAAATCACCAACTTTGGGCTTTTCTATCGAGAATTGTGCGCAAAGAGTATCAGTAGCTTTCTCACCTGTGGTAACAATGGCTTTGCATTGCGGTATTTGATGGAGTAATGCCGGAATATCCGTAGGCTGCACTACTTCCAAAAACTTATCCGAAGCGTTGTCCTGCAAGCGGCGTATAGAAGAAGCGGTGTCGAATATGGCAATGCCTTTCTCTTGTAAGAAACTGATAAGAAAATCTTTGCGGAATGTTTTCTTAGCTTTATCTACAAAGTAATCCTTATCATTGAAAAATAAGAACCCTACGATCCTCCACATGTCGTTGTTCCAGTTGGGATAATAAAATTCCATAGACCACCGTTTCTTTTGCGGAGGGAAACTCCCCAACATTAGCAGACGAGCGTTGCCGGGGAGGAAAGGTTCTAAAGGATGTTGTTCTATTTCCATACTTTCCTGATTCATGTTTATGTCTGCAAAAGTACGGATTATTTCGGATATGCTATTCGGCAATTTCAAGATTACTCATTCTTTCAGTCATCTTGAACGGAAAATCGGGATATTCATAGAGGCTGAACCGGGATTCGGTTTTACCTTCGGTGTAATTCCAGATAGTGGCATATTCTTCCGCATCTTCACCCATGGCTTGTAACTGGCGCAAGTAAGAGGCGACAGATTTATTCTCGACGATATACACTTGTCCTAGTTGGTCGATGATGGGACTGTGGCGTCGGGTACCGTCATGGTCGAAACGTAGGATTCGTTTGCCATCATTGGTAATACCTACCATGTTGAAGGTCATACTCTTGCCTATTGCGGGCAGATTCAATACATTCCGGTCAGTGGCAAGGAATGGTAAGTGGTTTGTTTTCAGGAAGCGGCGGATACAGGCGGCCGGATCAGAGGCTGTTTGTAACAATACAGACAGATTGTGTGCATCTTCTTTCGATAGCTTGCCGAAACGCTTTTCTTCTAGTTGCTCCTGTACGGAACGGCTGTTCGGGGCGAATACCGCATTATTCTCTTCGAAGCCTTTTACGGAGAAAGTATAGTAACCAACCACACCTAATTGGTTGAGTACTTGGCGTAGACGCGTAGTGTGACCACGACGGGATGCTGCAACATTATATACCAGCTGATTATCTATGAGCCAGCCTGCTGACAATAATTTGCGTATTCCCTCCGCCGCTTCGGGAGTTACTTCGAGTGGTGTCTGGAAATGAGTTTGGATGATGAACTGACGAATACCTATAGTAGATGCTTTTTCTTTAAACTCTCGCAGAATTTCTACTAGTTCGTCGTTGATACGCATAGGCAGATAAGCAGGTAGACGAGATCCCAGGCGTATCCTTTGCAGTTCTGCATACTTTTCACCTTCAGGGCGTTCCTGGTTTGCTTTCCGTTTACGTACTGCCATTCGGTAGACGGCATCCAGAATATTACGCAAGGTCTTGTTTTGACTCATCAGAGCATCGCCGCCCGTGATGAGGATATCACGAAGTTGCGTATCTTCCTCAAAGTAGGTCATCAGACGTCGTAGTTTCTTTTCCCAAGACTCTTTGGGGCGTAGCTCTTCGAATTCAAAGTTAAGCCGTTTGCTTTGAAAATCGTACATGCGCTGGCAAGACGCACACAGTCCGCCACAGGCACGTCCCATGGTATCGGGGATCAGGATGGCAACTTCCGGATAGCGGCGATGGATGTTATGCCCGTCGGGCAGTAGCCAACCGGCAGCATTGGGTTTGCCTTCTTCAACTACATCTTCGCGTTCCCAAGCACGGATTTGTCCGTAGGTATCAACGAGTTGGGGGGAATAAAGGATATAGCTGCGCAAGGCTTCGTCATCATATCCATTGCCGGTACAGTTCAATAATGACAGATAATAAGGAGTGGCGAAGAATGGCATTCCTTTTTTACGAGCTTTTGTGAGCAGGTACATGGTTTCGGCAGAAAGAGAATTTCCAAGCATACGGTTTAATTCCGTAGGACTCTTTACAGCCATTGCGAGGTGGAAACGAAAGTCTTCCCACCATTCGCGAACAAGGTTTAGCTTTTCTTCGTAGCTAAGTCCCTCTTTAAAATAGAAGCGTGATGTGGGGTTTTTGCGATGCTCAATCTTTTCGACCAAAATATGTAGCATGCGCTCTTTGTTTTGCTTACGAATCAGTAGTACATCTTCATCCAATCCTGTGGGCCATCTTTCGGTCAGGGCTTTAATTTTTTGTCCGGAGGGTAGGGCGGGAGTTGATTGTTGGAGACGTTTGAATTGTTGGAACAGGTCAATATACAAATCCGTTTCAGTCTCCTCTTCCCATTGTCTGGTCAGGAAAGAATAGAGCATTGATAGAGTTGATATGGACAGTTGCTTTTCGGTGGAGAGCTCGTAAACGTCTTGCCCGTCAAATTCAATCAGGAGTCGAATTTGCTTACCAGCCTCACTTTCTGCTTGCGGATGTCCGCCAATATACTCCGAAAGACTGGCTTTAAAAGCCTGTGCATCGCTGCTGTGAGTGGCGATGTCAACCAGTTCCGGGAGTTCGTGTCGATAGAGTTGTTCCAGTTGTGAAAGAGTGAGTGCAAGCATTTTCTTTTGTTTCATAAGCAGTTGTTTTTTTAGAAGTTAATAATACTATAGATAAGCGCTGAAATGCGCATTGAATTTCAGGTGTGGGAAAATCCGAATTGATAAAAGTAACAAAAAAAGGCGAGAAAACACTTTCCCGCCTACTTTCTTGTGGAATTCTTTAAAATTCTTTTTCTTTTGCTAACAGAATAAAATACCTGATCGCTTTGGATAATTTATGCTTTTGTTGCCTCGGTATCTTTATTTTTAGGTTCCTTTTTGGCTAAGATTACTACGTTATACACATATTCCGTCATCCATTCTTCCGAATAACCCAGTCGCTCTTTGTACTGACGTACGGCCATAGCTGTTTTATGAACGTCATCCTTCTTCCATACTGGCTTGGTGCAAATATCGTGTACGGTCTTTGCAGTCATGTTACGCAGAGCGCCTTTGAAAATAGAAGGCATACGGAACTTCCATTGCATCAGATTTCCCATCAGCATCATTAAGTCGCTTGAGAAACCTTGGTACATAAAGAGATAACCTTGTACATCGTTTTGTGTGCGGCAATGCTTCTTGATAGATGCGTCGATTTCTTTGAAGAAGTTATCGCTGATTCCATAATCCTGCATCAGCATCTTGCGGGAAGCTGCTTTTTCGGCTTGACCCAAACGACCACCTTGGGTAGGGATTTTGAACAGACGCTTAAAGTTGGCTACGTCCGGCACGTAGCGAATGTTCGTGATGCCCAAATTCGCGGCAATCACTGCTTGGAAGTAAACACGTGTCAGTGAAACAAAGTCTTCCACGTTTTTCGAAGGTATCCCTTCGCTATTCTTGTTAAATAGTTTGCTAAATATTCCCATTTGATTTATGAGTTATAATTTATAATTTATAGAGTGCTGAAGCAATTACGGTTGCAAAAGTACGAAATAAGTTGATTTACACCAACAATTGTATAAATCATAAATTATAAATCACAAAACTTCTCACCAACATTCTATATCCCCTTCAATATCTTTCAGGCGATCTTTCGTGAAGACAGGATCTTTGATACCTGCCCGCTTCTGTGCACGGTAATCCTCTAGCAGTCTGAAAGCATATTTACCCAGCAGGCTGATGGCGATAAGATTGCAAAGGGCCATAAGCCCCATTGTGACGTCTGCAAGACTCCACGCTACGTCAAGGGCTGCAAGCGCACCGAACATCACCATGCCACCTACCAGAATACGGTATATACTTACTACCCATTTTCTTTGCGTAAGGTAGCGTACGTTCGCTTCTCCGTAATAATAGTTACCCAAGATACTGCTGAATGCAAAGAAGAACAGGGCCACCGCAACGAAGATGCTGCCTATCGGTCCGATCTCATTAGTCAGTGCATGTTGTGTCAGTTGCACGCCATTGGTGGAGCCGTCCAACGGAGCCCCACTAAACAGAATGATGAAAGCTGTGCAAGTGCATATAATAAGCGTATCGGTAAATACTCCCAGAGTTTGAATCAACCCTTGCTTTACGGGATGGCTGACGTGGGCAGTTGCCGCTACATTCGGCGCCGAACCCATACCTGCCTCGTTACTGAATAATCCGCGTTTGATGCCTTGCATAAGTGCTATACCTACACCGCCTCCCAAAGCTGCGTCCCATCCGAAGGCATGGCTGACGATCAATTCTATTACAACAGGCAGTTCTTTAAACCTTATGATAACAATGACAAGTGCCAAGGCGATATACCCTAATGCCATGACTGGTACAATGATACTGCTTACTTTGGCAATACGTTGCACACCACCGAAGATAATGATTAAAGTCAATACGGTAATGATGCTTCCCACAATAACGTGATCGAACCCGAAAGCGCCCTCAAAAGCAGCGCACAATGTATTGCTCTGTACGGAATTGAAAGCAAATCCGAAAGTGATAGTGATAAGTACGGCAAACAAAGCGCCCATCCACGGTTGTTTCAATCCCTTGCGCATATAATAGGCAGGACCGCCAATGAATGAGTCTTTTCCTTTTATCTTATATAACTGTGCTAAAGTCGATTCTACAAACGAGCTGGCTGCTCCGAATAAAGCGATTACCCACATCCAGAATACAGCTCCCGGACCTCCTACGGCAATGGCTGTAGCTACTCCTGCCAGATTACCGGTACCTACGCGGCTGGCAATGGAAATGGCGAATGCCTGAAAAGAAGATATGTGCTTTTCATCGGCTCCGCCTTTTCCACCCGAATCTCCCAATAACCGTACCATCTCCTTTATCATCCGGAACTGTACGAACTTGGTCTTTATAGTGAACCATACAGCACACCCCAACAGTAAAGCGATCAGGATATATGTCCACAGTACATCATTAATCAGATTGATTATTCCCATATCATTTATTTAGCGAAAAAAGTAAACACTTGGTAGCCCTTCTATTTGCTTGAAAATGAAGCCTGTTATTGTTTTACTAAATCTCCGACCGAGTTTTAGTAAAACGGAAATCAGTATATTTACATTTAGTATTCTTTATTGACAAACCATCAACCTTTCAGTTTGAAATGGAACTTATGTCCTTCGAATACCGGTTCTACGATATCATAACGAACAAATTTGGCAAGGAGATGTTCTGCCGAGCGGCGGGAAAGATGTGCCAACCTACAATACCGGTTTAACGATAATTGGTCGTTCTCTTCTAAAAGATCGAGCAACAATTGTTCCCGTTCGGTATATTCTATTAGTTCTCCTTGCGGGCTTACACTTTGCTGCCATACACGCAGATGAACCGGGGTAGCCAGGATATTTTCATCCTTAATACGGATATAGGCAAGATATCTGCCTGTTTCGTCTTTGGCATAGACCGGTTTCTGTTCGTTTTCGTCGATCTGAACAACAAGAATGCTGCGTCCTTCCACTTTGTAAGTTTGCATGCTGAAGTTTATTTCCGGCCGGCAATAAAGTTGAGCTGCCGCTTCTATCATATATTGCTCCTCGTCCGAACGCACACCTGCAATTTTCCCGTTATCTTTTACGCCGATAAGTAATCTTCCTCCGGTTGTGTTGGCAAAAGCAGAGAGAGTTTTCGCTATTTTTCTGGCATCAGAAATTTCGAATTTGAAATCCTGCTGCTGGTGCTCTCCTTCGGCTATGAGAGCATGTATATATTCGGTATCAGTAAGCGGTTTCATGCCTGCAAAAGTAGAGAAAAAACGCGTATGAACCCTTTTTTATAGCGATTTTACCGAATATTTCAAAAAAAATATCGTTTTTCTGCATTTATTTCGAGAAAGAGTGTATTTTTGTCGGACATTATTAACGAAGTAATTAAAAGGATTATGAAAGAATTAGTTGAAAAAGTAGCAGAATTGTATGCTGCATTCGCAAAAGATGCAAATGCTCAGTTAGAAAATGGTAACAAAGCAGCCGGAACTCGCGCTCGTAAGGCTTCTCTGGAAATTGAGAAAGCTATGAAGGAATTCCGTAAAGCATCTTTGGAAGCTGCAAAACAGTAAGAAAAAAAGCACATCCAATGCTGTGAAAGACTGCCACGATTGGCGGTCTTTTTTTGTTTATACCGAGGATTATTCTTACTTTTGGCACGAGTATTATGGATGAAAACGTACTTAATAAATTGAAGATACTGGCAGAGTCGGCAAAGTATGACGTCTCTTGTTCCTCTAGTGGCACGGTGCGCTCAAATAAGGCGGGCATGCTGGGCAATACTGTAGGCGGATGGGGCATTTGCCATAGCTTCGCCGAGGACGGACGTTGCATCTCATTGCTCAAAGTGATGCTTACCAACTATTGCATTTACGATTGTGCCTATTGCATCAACCGCCGATCAAACGATTTGCCGCGAGCCACTCTTTCGGTGAGCGAATTGGTAGACCTTACCATGGAATTCTATCGCCGTAATTATATAGAAGGATTGTTTCTGAGTAGCGGAGTCATACGAAATCCTGATTATACCATGGAACGCCTGGTTCGTGTAGCCAAAGACTTGCGTACCATTCATCGTTTCAATGGCTATATTCATCTGAAAAGTATTCCCGGGGCCAGTCGTGAGTTAGTGAACGAAGCCGGACTTTATGCCGACCGTCTCAGTGTGAATGTAGAAATTCCCAAAGAAGAAAATCTGAAATTACTGGCTCCCGAGAAAGATCACAAAAGTGTATATGCTCCCATGCGATATATTCAACAAGGTGTGCTCGAAAGTTCGGAAGAGCGAAAGAAACATCGCCATGCACCTCGTTTTGCTCCAGCCGGACAGAGTACGCAAATGATTGTAGGTGCAACCTCAGAGTCGGACAAGGATATCCTCTATCTTTCTTCCGCTCTTTACCGTGGACCTTCTATGAGGCGTGTCTATTATTCCGGTTATATTTCGGTGAATACTTACGATACTCGTCTTCCGGCATTAAAGCAACCGCCTCTGGTACGTGAAAATCGTTTGTATCAGGCAGACTGGCTGATGCGTTTTTACCAGTTTAAGGTGGAGGAGATAGTGGACGATGCTTATCCTGATCTTGATTTGGAGATAGATCCTAAGTTGTCGTGGGCATTGCGGCATCCCGAATGCTTTCCGGTGGATGTAAACCGTGCGGATTATGAAATGTTGCTTCGTATACCGGGCATCGGTGTGAAGTCAGCCCGATTGATCGTTGCTTCCCGCCGCTTTTCTAAATTAGGCTTTTATGAGCTGAAAAAGATAGGTATAGTAATGAAGAAAGCGCAATACTTCATTACCTGTAATGAATTGCCTATGCGTACAGTCAACGAATTAACTCCGCAAGGAGTACGTAGTTTGCTTATTGCTAAACCCAGTAAAAAGAAAGTGGACGAGCGCCAACTGCTGCTCGATTTTGGTGAATGAATATTTTTTTATTCGATAATACCTTTGAGGGATTGTTGACTTCTGTTTTCGAAGCCTATTCCCGTCGTACTTTTCCTGATATATTGCTTATCGAAGGAGAGCCACTTCCCTTGTTCTATGATGAAGTCTTTACGGTGATAACCGATAGGGAAAAAGCCGACCGCGTCTGGCATGGATTGCAAAAGAAACTATCTTCTTCAGCCTTGACTTGCCTTGCTCAATGCTGGCTGGCTGAGGAACCTGAAACGGCTATGCTGTTATTCCGTTATATCCGTAAGGCGATAGATGCTGCCCGTTCCATTGAAACCAACTTTGCTGATCCTGATGTACTGGAATTCTCACGCATGTGGAAGCGGGTAGATTGGGAGCGTCTGCGTTTGTTGCAGTTCGTCCGTTTTCAGAAAGCGGCGGATGGTACTTTTTTTGCTGCGGTAGAACCGGAAAAGAATGCACTCCCTTTATCGATAGATCATTTTAAAGACCGCTATGCCGATCAGCGTTGGCTGATATATGATATTAAACGGGCTTATGGATATTACTACGATTTAAAGGAAGTACGCCAAGTAAATTTTGATGAGAATAGCCGTGAGTCCCATCTTGTGACCGGCATGTTGGATGAGAGTTTGATGGATAAAGACGAAAAACTCTTTCAGTCTCTTTGGAAAACCTATTTCAAGGCAATCTGTATTAAAGAACGGCTTAATCCCAGAAAACACAAGCAAGATATGCCTGTGCGTTATTGGAAACACATGACGGAAAAGCAATAATAAATTCTATTCAATCCTTTCCACACTTACTTCCGGAAATTCCTGTATAAGCTGCAGTAAATGTCCCTCGTCGTGACTTCTCTTAGATTTGATAACCATTGTTACCTGATAATTTCTGTTTTCTCCTTGTCCCTGTTTCTTCATATTATAAGATACAATCATATAGTCACGGGAATTAAAGCGTTCCGAAATATCTTTGAGTGTCGCTTCGTTATGAGTGGAAAATGTTACCGAAGAACTTTTCATTCCGATGCTTTTGAATATAATGCTGAGGAGTTCAAGTCCGGCTAAAGTCAGCAAAGTAGCCGCAATGCTGATGGTATACATGCCTGCGCCTACGGCCAGTCCAATGCCGGCAGTTGCCCAAATACCGGCGGCGGTTGTTAGGCCCCTGACAATCTGTTTTTGAAAAATGATGGTTCCTGCACCGATGAAGCCGATGCCGCTAACCACCTGGGCAGCTACACGGCTGGGATCTAATGTAACACTACTTTCTTTGATAATCTCCTGGAAGCCATATTGAGATACGATCATGATGAGTGCACTTCCTAAGGATACCAAAAAATGAGTCCGGTAGCCTGCTTCTTTAGCGCGGTATTCCCGGTCCAGTCCGATAATAGCTCCTAATATCCCTGCCACCAGTAATCTGAGTACAAAGTCGAAGTTTAACATCATAATCTATCCTCACTTTCTTTTAGTTTATCACCCAATTTTTATTATAAGGTACTGTTTTCTTAGGATCGTAATGCATGCCGGCTTGTGTCGGTATCTTTAAAACGTAAGTGCGTCCGCTTTTATTCAATAAAGAAGTATCACGCAGCCACGGATTGGCATCTTTCAGTTGGGCGAAAGTAATGCCCTGCTCTTTTGCATATTTAGCAAGATCGCTAATGCCTGTGTTGACTGTTACTTCAGTGTATGGGATAGGCGGATAAAGATGTTCCCGTTTTAACAAGAAACCATATTGCTGCGGATTGTTGATGACTGCTTTGGCTGCTAGCAGACGGAACATATAGCGGGAAGTTTCTTCAACCAACCACAAATCTACTGCCTGATCTACCATTTGCTTCTCCAATTGAGAAGAGATGCGACCTTGTCCGGCGTTATATGCAGCAGCTACACACAACCAGTTGCCATATTTATTGTAGGCTTGTTTCAGGTATTTGCATGCGGCTTTGGTCTCCTTTTCTATAAAGTAGCGTTCGTCAACACTATTGTTAACTTCCAATCCGAATTCTCTTCCGGTGACTGGCATGAACTGCCATAGTCCGGCGGCACCGGCAGGTGATTTAGCAAGAGGGTTAAGGTTGCTTTCGATAACCGCAAGATATTTGAAGTCATCGGGTATGCCGTTGGCTTTTAGTATGGGTTCTATAACCGGGAAATAACGATTGGCCCGTTTTACGGTAAGCATTGTTGTAGAATGCATATAAGTAAAAGACATTAATTCGCGATCCATACGTTCGCGATGGTCGTAACGTTTCAAATCTATATCTTGTCCGGCAAAGATTATTTTATCAGGTACGGTGGGGGAAGTGACACAATACGGAACTTCGGATTTCACAGAGTCACGTTCTGGGTTCAGAGTGCTGTTACCTGCAAGGAAGGGCAGGGTGGAACCTACGCACAAAGCAATGGCAGCTGTAGCCAGGATATATCTTGAATTTCTTTTCATAAAGGGATACATGTTTATGTTTGTCAGCGTAAAGATACGGATTCAATTTTTTATAGGCAACCTTTCCCATATCCATCGTGGAATCATCCGCCAGAAAAATACCAAAATTCGATAGCGGACATCAATCACAACTACCCGCTTCTTTTTGTTTAAAGCTTTGATAATCTGCTGTGCCACACGATCAGCTTGCATCAACATAGGGTATTTCCCATTTTTAAGTAGATCGGTGGCGACAAATCCCGGACGAATATCTGTAAATAAGATATTCAGGTGTTGCATCTTTGATAATTGTGCCAAAGCATCAATGTATGTGTTCTGAAACCGTTTGGTGGCAGAATAGGCAGGAGCAATCCCTAATCCTTTAGTACCTGCAATGGAACTGATTACAGCGATATGTCCTCCTCTGTTTTCTTTGAAATAGCTGAATGCTGCTGACACCATACGGATAAATCCCTCTACATTAGTGCGGGCGGTGCTTAGCTCCACTTCCGGATTTAAATCCCAATTTTGGTAACCGATTCCGGAACTAAGGAAAAACAAATCCATTCCTCCAAGTTTTTCTATCAGTTGGTGCAAATGTATGGTGGCATCTTCCTGCGTTACGTCTAGCTTCTCCATTTCTATCTGAGTGGGGGCGATAGTTTGCATTTGTTTCAAAGCATCTTCTCTTCTACCCGCGATGCCGATTCGCCAACCTTGCTGTATCAACAACTTAGCTACTTCTTGTCCGATGCCCGAGGTGGCACCTATGATAATGGCACGTTTCATATATAATAGTTTTTTATCCGATGATAGTTGCTACGATTTTTCTTCCACCGCCCCGATTACGGAATTCACAGAGATAGATTCCTTGCCAGATACCCATATTCAAACGTCCATTGGTGATAGGGATATTGAGAGTAGTACCCACTAAAGTTGATTTGGCGTGTGCTGGCATATCATCGTCTCCTTCACAGGTATGTTGGTAGAAGGATTCTCGTTCTTTTACCAGACGGTTGAAAATAGCTTCCAAGTCTATTTGTACATCCGGGTCGGCATTTTCGTTGATACTGAGCCCTGCACTGGTATGTTTGATAAATAGATTCAATAATCCGGTTTGAGGCAATTGTGGAAGGTGGCGTATTATTTCTTCTGTGATAAGATGGAATCCCCGGCGATGCGGAGTTAATACAAATTCTTTTTGTTCTATCATATCAAGTTTATTCTTTGTTTATTTGACGATGTGATAACAAAGGTACATTTTTTTAGAGATATATAAGGTCTTAAATTTAAAAAGAAGGCTTAGTTATGATTTTTTTGAATGTGAAAAAGGTACTTTACTTTTTGTACTTGCAGGAATTAGAAGTATATTTGTTTCAATTTTGTAATATCAAATAAATAGAGAATAATGGAAAAAGTGATTATCAACTCGTATGAGGATTTTGAAAAGCTGGTAGGTCAGCAGATTGGTGTTTCTGAATATATAGATCTTCCGCAAGAGCGCATCAACCTCTTTGCCGATGCTACGCTGGACCATCAATGGATTCATGTCGATGCAGAGCGCGCGAAAGTAGAAAGCCCTTTCAATAGCACTATTGCACATGGTTATCTCACATTGTCCATGTTGCCTTATCTATGGAATCAGATAATTGAAGTGAACAACCTGAAGATGATGATTAATTATGGTATTGATAAGATGAAGTTTGGCCAGGCTGTATTGTCCGGACAAAGTATTCGTCTGGTAGCCAACCTGCAATCTTTGACAAACCTTCGTGGAGTGGCAAAAGCAGAAATCAAGTTTGCCATCGAGATTCAAGGTGAGAAAAAGAAAGCCCTCGAAGGAATAGCTATTTTCTTATATTATTTCAATTGATTATGCGTAAAATGGTTTGCCCCCAGTGTAGAGTGGGGGCATTTTGTGTGATGAACGAACAAGGAGAACGCTTGCCTGTATATGTTTCAGATAAAGGAGAAGTAGTTCCAAAAAATCCGGAAGCTTCACTGGAAGGTTATAATTTAAACATAGTCTACTGTTTATGCTGTTCCTGGAAAGGTTCGCCGAAGAGTTTGGTCAAATACTGATGTCCATACTCTCTCCACAGATGCCGGGTTGCTGCAATAGGATGATATAACAGCATTCGCGGACCTGAGAACTTCATTACTTTCCTCATTTGTTCTTTCATTTCCTGTTTGTAACAGTGGATGGGGCAAAGCCTGCAAGTAGGCTTTCCCTCTCCGAAAGGACAACGGGTCAACTTTGTATGTGCAAATTCCAGCAATTTGCGGCAGCTCGGGCATAATTCTTTATTTCCTTCTTTCTTAGTGCAATACAGGCGGATCATTTGCTCGACGGTCTGCTTTTCTTTTTCTATACGTGTCATGCTCCTCTTTTTCTTAACTTATATACTGATTTCTTTTTAAGTGATTGGCAAATATAGTTTTTTATTTTGTTTGAAATATCTTTTATACAAATCCATTTCAAACAAAACTTGAGGGGTGCTGTTGTTGTCTGTACAATTATAATCTGAATAAATTATGAAAAAGTTGAGATTCTCTTTACTGATGTTGCTGTTGATTACGTCAGTTTCTGTATTTGCCGATTGGGCGCCTGCCAATGTACAGGCATCTCTGAAGAAGTTGTACCCTGCGGCTAATGATGTAGCTTAGTCGCGCGACTACGAGTATTATGTGGCGGATTTTATGCAGAATGGTTTCGATACGAAAGTCTGGTTCAGTGCCGATGGTAAATGGGCCATGAAGCAGACCGACTGGGAAACGATGGATCAAGTTCCAGCTGCCGTATTCAACACCTTTTCGATGAGCCAATATGCCGGCGGAGAAGTACAGAACGTTACTTTTGTACAGTTCCCCGAATGGCAATCTATGGTTGCCATTGAGATAGGTATGTCTAATGTACAAACCAAATATCAATTGCTTTTCACTGTAAATGGTGATTTGATACGTGCTCGCAATGTGACTTATATGTATAATATCTTGGGTGCGACTACTTTCTTATAGATATCCATTACCGATACTATAAACTTTGTATCCTCCATAACTACTCTGGAATAATGTCTTACCTTGATTTTAGTTAGTTCCTCAAATAATTAACAAAAATAGGGTAAGACAAGCGCTAACTCCTTTAAAAACATTAAAATACAGCTCTACCGTTTATTAAAAGCCTGGTTCCTGAAAACAAATGAGAGATACGTTTCGTTGATTCCGCAAAATACAAATTAGATGTATCAGAATCAAGAAAAGAATACTCTACTGTTATGAATCAAATTAATAAAGACGGTTTATCCGTACGTATATCTCTTCGGAAGCAGATCGGTTATTATCTCCTGTTAGCTCCGTTGTTTCTTTCTTCCTGCATCCACGACTATTTAGATTCGTGTCCCACTTTACAAGTGCAACTCACCGTGACGGATAAGAACTACTCCAACGTGAGTAGTGTGCCACAGGAAACTCCTAAAAGTGAAATTCTTGCTTTCAATGAATACATCCCTACTTTATACTACACCCTTCGAAATGTGACTACCGGCAATATCGTTGAAGAAAAGGGCGTATTCAATGTGACAGGTAGTGAACAGGCTTTTTCCATCGGCTTTGGCAACAGTTTGCCCTTTGGCAAATACGTGCTGACCGTTTGGGGCGGACTGCCGGATAACTTTTCGCTGGTAAATCGTTCACTGACCAGTACAATACATAAAGGTACACAGGAAGGAAGCGACATTTATTTGGCGCATGACACACTGGTGTACGATCTCAACCATTATACCTATACTTTCGGAATGAAGCGTGTTACCGGAAAACTTATTCTGGATGTAACAAATCTCCCGGCTTCTGTACGCTATGCCAACAAGAGCGTTAGCAATATATTCCAGCAGGTAAACTATCAATTTGCTTATACTAATCCTATTACCGTAAGCAAGTCTGATACTTGGGAACCTTCGGAAGAAGTTGTGTTACATACCAAACTTGCGCCGTCGAGGGGGGAACTTCAGTCCTTGTTACACCTCGAATTCTATGACCCTCCGCCGGTCGGCACCCGCGCCCTTACCCTTTCGCCGAAAGACGTAAATGTAACCATGAAGCGCAATAAACTGACCACATTAAAATATGTATATGATGATAAAGCAAAAGACTTCAACATTTATATGTGGACTGATGATGGTTGGGAAATAATTAATGACCTAGGCATAAATTAAATATTTTTTTTTAACTGATTGTTTAATTCTAAAACTTAACTCAAATGAAAAATTTTTTGTTTTTTTCAGCTGTAACAGCGATGATGTTTGCAGCATGTAGCAATGATGATGCTGTTCCTCTGGAGAATCCTGACGTGGCAGCCGGACAACAACTGGTCTTGACACTGAACAGTGGTGGTGATGGTCCCGGCACTCGCGTAGCACGCCCGGTCAATAGTTCTGAAGCACAGAACAATGTGAACTTCGTGAAATTATACATTTACAATCCAAGTGGGGTAGACGTCACAAATACCGCATTGTCAGCCGGAACACAGAATCCTATTGCATGGACAGCAGGTCCATCGGATGCTTCAGTTCCGGGGACTACCACTCACGAAGCAAGCCAGACTGTGAAACTGAATAAGTTGTCGGGTGACGGTACTTATACTGTTGTAGCTTATGGTTATAACACTACACCGGATTACACTTTTACAGGTGGTGGACCGGCCGCCGATGCATTTACTGCTACGCTTCCGGCATCAACTAACGAATCTGAATTTTTTGCTGGTAGAAACACTTTTGAAGTGGTTAGTGGTAATATACAATCAGGCACCAACAGCCAAGTTGTTTTGAGACGCCAGGTAGCAGGTCTGTTAGGTTACTTCAAGAATATTCCTATTCTGTATCCTAATCCAGTGGGCGGTCTGCCAACTGTAGTAGCATCAGTAGGTGTATATGCTTCCAATCATGGTACTTCTTTTACTTTCCCGAATACAAGTTTAATGAACGGTACTGGTAACGGCACGAAGACCAAAGTATTGGATTTCAATCTCGTAACATTACTTACCAACTATGCAGCTCAGGTAACTGCCGCAGGTTCTAATCTTGCTGCCGTATTCAACATCCCGGCTCCGACCGGTGGTGGCGTAGCACTTGTACCTAATAGTGTATTGACCGGTAAATTCCTTATTCCTTTCCCCAAAGTAGCATCTACCACCACTTTCACAGTACAGTTGGAAGACGCACTGGGCAATGTGTTGAAAAAATGGGATGTTGTGAACGCTTCTGCAACCGATTCAAAGGTATATGACGTAAACCGTAACTATTTCTACTCTCTGGGACAGAAATATAAAGCAAGCTCTACCGATGGTGGTACTCCGGGGACTCCGACATCTGATGATGACAATCCGATTGACTTATCACAGGAAACCGTTATAACCCTTACAGTCAACGACGCATGGGATATGATTTATAACCTGGGAATCGAATAACAACTTTGTGATTAAAGGAGGGTGTGGTAAAAGTCGAAAGTAGCTTTACTTGTGCCACACCTTCTGAAACTACTTTTTAAAAAGCTCTATTGCAATGAAAACGAAACATATCCTCATCATTTATGCCTTCCTCTTCGGATTATCTGCTTGTCAGGACGAAGATGTTTTTACAATTCCCGAAGTCGATATTTCTTCGAAAGGTGCCACTACCTTCGCTGCATCTAATTCTACCCTTACCACCACCGACGGAGGTGCTACGTGGTCTGCTAGCCGAAGGGTACCTTTGGTAGGACAAGGACGTATTGTAGATGATATGTCGAACGCATTGATAGCCGTACTTTCTGCCAACTCGGGTATCGCCAATATGACCGATACCGATCTAACCAACTCTGCCGCATTCGGTGGTGTGACTAATGCCAATCTGATAGGCAATGAAATAGCCTCCGTCCGTGACGTCAATCGTACGTATGCAGGAGGACAAGCAGCAGGATTTGTCTACTCGCTGAGTGACGTTTCTTTAATCGACCTTAATGTCCTGAAAGGTTTTTATCTGAAAACCTATCTCAAAGGTGTTCTGCAGGAAATGAAAGGCAGCGACACACAACTCGTGTCAGCCTTACAACTCGACCTTGCCGGTGCTGCTAATAATGGTACTCAGCAAGCACTTTCATTTACGACTACTTTCTCAAAAAGCTTTGATGAAATTAAAATAGGCATGTACGGGGTTTCGGCTACTGTATTGAGTGCCTTGAATTTATATTATGCTTTCGTAGGAGAAAACCCCATTCAACCAGCAACAACTGCCAACCCCTACTTTACGAATGGAGTATCAGTACACGAAAATTCAGGTCTTGATTTTTCTTGGACGACCGTAACCAGTAGTGCGCAACTGATAGACTCTAATCTGGCAAATGGACCTACATTCGGTGCGATAGGTGCATTACTGCAACCCCGTGCCACCATCAACTTCGGACAAACAATTCCCATTGGAGCCGAAGTCGGTTTTAATCTTTCAAGCCTTGGCCTTGCCAATATCAGTTTGCTTGGCAATACGACTCTTACCACTTATAACGCCGCTAATGTACAACAAGAGCAAGTGACTATCAGTAGCTTGGTTGGTATATCTGCTGTCCAAGGGGGAGGGACGCAAATCAGTATGATACTGAAAAAGCCTGCCTCGCAAGTCAAAATTCAGTTCTCGGGTATCAACGTCAATTTGAGTGCTACTACCATCAACTATGCTTTCGTCCGCGATGCGGTAGTAGTTGATGCTACCAGCTACTTCTCACTGGGGAATGCCACTATCACAGGTAATTCCTATCAATTGGCAACCCCTGCAACCGGCAATGTTTCCTACACCGTAGCCGGTCCTGCCGGATCTAATCCTACCGTGAATAACAATATGATAACGGGCATGACCGTTAATGGAGCTTACACTGTAACCGGAACATATATTGATACCGGTGGTACGACTTACACGCAAACCGCCATCATCACCCGTAATGCCAGCACCGTAGGCGATACCTCTGTGTGTAATAATATAATAAGCTTTACTAGTAACGGTGCGTCTGTTTATGGACCTACCGGAGGAGGATGTTTGCTTTGTGTCGGTGAAGGGACCTCCTTTACAGGAAAAAACAACCTTGTAGATAGCAATCCTGATAACTATATTACTTATAATAATGTACTCAGTCTTCTGGCCAATACATCTATTGTTGGTATACAGACAAACGCCGGTCAACCAGTCAATCCGACACAGAATACCATTCGTACAGGATTCGTAATACAGACTTCATCGGGTTTGCTGAATGCCAACGTGCTCAAGTTATTAGTCATTCGCCTCTATCGCAACGGAGTGAAAGTATTCGAAAGCACGGCTGATGGTAACAACGCTATCTCTGCCGGATTGATTGGTGATAACGGAGGTAAAGTACGTTTGTCAGTCAATACCAACCAGACCTACGATGCGATCGAACTTTGGACAGGTGGTGTGCTTAACCTTAACCTGAGTGCTTTCCGCATCTATTATGCTTTCTGGGAAGATGCCAATGCTTCATGCTATAGCGGTAGTCCTGCTGAAGCATGTATGCAACTTATGACTTCGGGTTCTTATGGGGCAGCTATCAATTATGCCGCAACCGGTAGTACAGGAGTTGCCAATGTAGGAACTTCTTTCGTTAACTTAGGCAATCTTATAGACTCGGATGTAAATACCTATACCACCATCAATACAACGAATGTATTGGGGAATGTCACCGTAGCTGTGAAATTCAACAAAATACTTCAGAAACAGCCTGTCGGCTTTATCGTTACCACTCCGTCAGGCATATTGGGAGCCGATGTAATAGGTTGGACTACCATCAGCCTCTATAATGGTGGTGTACTGGTAGGAAGTACCGGAAACGGTGGTGTGCTGGGACTTAATGTTATCAGTAACAATGGAAATCAGTATATGGAGACTACCCCGTCGAGCGTACCTTTTGATGAGGCTCGTATCACGCTCGCAGGAGTTGCGGATGCGGTAAAGACCCTTCAGTTACCGGGAATCTATACCCGTCCGGATAGTAATGGTGACGGTATACCTGACTGTGCCGATGCTCCTCCAAGCACTGGTGAAAACATCGATGTGGTCAGTGTGACGTCTCACGTCTGCCAGGGTGATCCTATTGTCATTACTGTCAATGGTGGTACAAACGATAACAATTATCTGCTCCGTATGTACAATGTTGCCAACAATAATGCCGTTACAGACAAGACTGTAACCCTCACTAGCCAAAAGTTTACTCTGACCGCCATACCAGCCGGAGATTATTATATTGCTATTTATGATGCAGCGGGTACTAACATTTATTATAATGGTATTCATGCTACTGTGCACCCATTGAGCACTACTTGGAAGACTAACCCTACCTCTACCAACTGGAACACTTGGGCAAACTGGACGAATGGCAGTCCATGGCAATGTACGGATGTCATTATTCCGTCCAATGCTACGCAGTATCCTGTACTTGTGCAAGGTGATGCCAATTATTGCAATAACCTTCACTTTGCTCCGAATGCTGAGATTGTAAATACGCACTACCTTACTTATGTACAGGCATGGGTAGAGATGGCATTGCAGGCAGGCCGCTACTATATGCTATCCGCTCCGCTGAAAGCCATGTACACAGGCGATATGTTCATTCCTTCCGCCATGAACGGTACTCAAAACAATCCGACTTTCACAGTACTGAATGCATCGACTTCACCCGAGAATCGTTTCAGTCCGCGTGTTTACCAACGTCTTTGGAGCCACGATGCTCCCGGACAGAAATTCAGTGGCGGTACACTGACCCAGGTATCCGTAACTCCTGACAAGACGAACTGGACACCTCCGTTCAATGCCCTGAGCCAGTCTTATGACTTAGGTATGGGATTCTCTATGCTTGCAGATAAAGAATCAGCATCGGCAAGTACGCTCACTTTTCGCTTCCCGAAGGTACATACTCAGTATAAATACTTTAATCTGTCTGGTTCGAGTTCTGCTTACAGCGAAAACTTGACGCGTACCCTTCCCGGACGTTTTATCTACGAAAATAGCAGTGGAGGAGTAGCTTTCCCTGTGACGGTGAATGCAACTAACAAGGTTGCGGGAACTACTTTCCTTGTCGGTAATCCGTTTATGACGCACCTCAGCATCAGTCAGTTTATGGCGGACAATCCGTCCATTACTTCTGTTAAAGTGTATGATGGTAATACCAAT
Organism: uncultured Bacteroides sp.; assembly: GCA_900555635.1. Lineage (GTDB taxonomy): Bacteria > Bacteroidota > Bacteroidia > Bacteroidales > Bacteroidaceae > Bacteroides. The sequence continues at coordinate 24,569 of USLU01000012.1, read as the reverse complement.
AATTCTGTTATCAAAGCTGATGGGAAATTATTGAGCAACGGAACAAACTTCCAGTATATCGCGCCGATGCAGTCAGTTTTCGTTACTGTGGCGGCTCCTGCACTGACGCTTCCCGTACGCTTTACTACTGCTGCTTTGACACAAGCTCCGGGTTCCGGCGGTCTATTGCGTAGTGCAACTGCTTCATCTCAGACACGTGCCATCAGTACAGGACGTCCTACATTGGTTCTGACTGCTAGCGTGGGAAATGCCTCTTCCAGTTGTATCATCCGTCTTCATCCATCGGCGCGTGCTGCTTTTAACCCGAAGGAGGATTCAGAAATGTTACTTGACGACGAGGTGGTTCCGGTCATCGCAGTGTACAGCATTGCAAACGAGAAAGCTCTGGATATTCAGCAACTCAACGATGCCGAACGCATTCCGATAGGTTTCAATCTGCGTACTTCCGGACAGGTAAGGCTGAAACTATCTCATGCGAATGGAGATACTTGGAAAAACTGGTCGCTACTAGATACGGAAACAAACAGGCGTACTCCGCTTTCGGGTTCAGAAGTCATGGTAGATGCAGGTATGATGTCTTCACATGTCGGACGCTTTTATTTAGTTAGAAACTGATAATTCTTAATTCTTATGAGACGCTTTAGAATCAAAAGATATGCATTCGGCGCATTGTTCCTTTCAGCACTGCTGATGGCAGCATGCCAGAATGAGGATATGATAGACGAACCACTTCCCGGTATTCCGGGTGAAGAGGCAGGCAGTGTAGTATTGAATTTCACGGTAAAGGACGAACTGGCTATTGCCGATGCAGATAATACGGGCAGTACTGCTGACGCTACTCGCAATCAAGGGGTAAGTACCCGCACGGACTTGCCGGGTTCGGGTAATGCGCAACATGTAACGGTCGTCCGGCTCTACATTTTCGATGGCACTAGTCCTAATTCCACATGTGTGGCTTCTGAGGATATAGGCTGGTCGGCTCACTTTGGCAATATTCCGCCTACAGTAACCTCTTCAATGAACTATCGTGTGAAATATAGTGGACTTGTCAACGGGAATACTTATACATTTTTGGCAGTTGGCACGGATGCTTCGTCGGCTACTACCTACGGTTATCCGGCAGCAATTGTAGTTGGTACGACTCAACTTTCCAACGCCATCGCCACACTTACGGGTACAGAGGCCACTACGTGGAAGAATATGCGTCAGTCCGAGTTATTTGCGGGCGCTACAGCGCTCACTGCCAGTTCTTACGGAACTCAAGGAAATGTTGACCTTTGGCGCCGTGTAGCCGGTGTGATGGGATGGTTCACCAATGTTCCGACCAGTATCAGTGGTAACGCAGTTGCCAATATCCGTATCAGTCTATATACATCCCAGAATAAGAGTGTCCCGCTTATCCAGCGTAGTCAAACACCAGTGTTTACAGATTATTTACTAAATCCGGTGGTGACAACCGGCGGTCAGGTATTAGTGGAGATACCCGTTCCACCTGCTACGCTTCCTATAGCAGTGTTATCAAAAGGTTCGTATGTGCTCCCTGTTCCTGCTCCCGCACCTGTGAACACGAATGATTATACTTTGAAAGTGGAATTGGTGAATGCAGCGGGTACGATTTTGCGTTCAAACCGTGTCACTCTTTCCGGAACGGACGATTCCAACTCGTCGCCCGGTAATGGTACGGGAGTCATAGATCCACAAGGAGTTTATCGCTTCCCGATTGTAGCCAATCGTTTTTATGGTGTCGGAACTTCCGTCAGCCCTATCAACTTAGGTGGTACTACACTAAGGAATTCGATTCCTGCCTGGATTATTACGGATATGAATAAAGTGGAGATTGGAAAATAAGCCGTTTGCTCTCTTTTGCGTGCTACGTATGTTGCCTCAGTTTCAACGCTGTAAATTGTCAATTGCGTTGAAACTTCAATCTATGGAAATGGGATCGTTTTTTACCATTTTTTTAGCTCGGAAATAACTGCGATAATTACTGAATCCCGCATGGATAACAATCTCCATCGAAGAGATTTTTTGCTTTCTTAGTGCAGCCTCTGACTGTAATCTTTCTACTTCCTTCAACCGGTAATTATTAATGAAACGGTTGAAATTCATGCCATATTCTCGGTTAATGAAAGCCGATATATAAGCTCTGTTGGAAAAGAGGTCCTTGGCCATGTCGTTTATTTTAAATTCCGGATTTAGAAAAGGTTTCTTATTCTCTAAATACTCCTCGACTCGCTGCCGCCCCAGTTGAGCATAATTTCCCGACGCAGTCATTTTCTTTTCTTTGGCGGTAACAGGTTCGATAATTACATAATTTTCCGAAAGGATATTCAGGCACAGCACGATATGTGTAAAGACTGCTGGCAATGTTGTAAATATCCAGATAAACCCCGATTTATTGAATAGCTCGATGCCCAATACTAATCCGGCTATCGGCAAGATTTGCAGCACGACCCTGAAGAGAATGATAAAGGACAGCCAATCCAGCGATATCCGATAAATGTCAGCCGAATAATCGGTTATCTGACGTTTATACGACTTTATGCGGAGCAGACTCAGCCCGAAGTATAAAATATTCAGCAAAATACAGACGATAAACGTGATGTCGATAATTCTGGTTGTCAGGCTTGCCTCATTATCATAAATTGCTGTCCATCGTTGCTGGAACGGCACTATTAAGGCGATCACGAAGATAGTTACGGTCAAACACGACGGAAGGATGAAATGGTATGCCGGGAAGCGTTTCCGTTCGCCTATTTCCGTAATAATGTAGGTGATCAGGTACAGGAATATGGGAATAAAGCTGAACGAGGAAAAGAAAACAGGCAGGTATGCTATGAAAGCGGTGCGGGCAATGGGATACATAACCATTCCGCACCAGTGCAGTATAATCAGACTATATACAGTGATTATGCTGTAATGTATCTTCCGGTTGACCGTATTGGATGAGCGGGTTGTATCGAGAGAAATCATGATCAGGCTGACCGCAGCGCTTACTACGGGTATTGAGAAAGCTATTGCACGTTCGATATCTTGATTCATTCTTTTTTAATTATTTGTGGTCCCTCATGAGACAGTTCTTTATATGTATTTTCCAATTGAATTGCACGCTGGAAATGTCTGGAGTCTTTGAATCCAGACAAGGCCATTACTTGATATGGATTTTTATGTGCGTTCGAAGGATCCACTATCAAATTCTGGTACTCTTTGATCCGCCACAAGTTCAGGTATCGCTTGAAATTCATGCCGTAAGTTTGATTTATAAAGTTGGACATGACAGTACGGTTCACGCCCATCATCTCGGCCATGTCAGTCAGTTTGAAATCTGGATTGAGGTATGGTTTTTGTTGAGACAAATAGTTTTCGAACGCTATCTTGTCCAATTGTCCGCGTATAATGTCCGGCGCAGGATGCTGTTTGGCTATCGAACTGTTGTTTCCGGTTTCCTTTTCGTTGACCGGAAACAAATCGGAGGTTTTGTAAGAGAGATATTGTCTGCGGATAACCTGGTATGTAAGCAAGATCTCCTGAGCCATAATACATAATGCGTTCAGCCGGATAAGCCATTGGTTTGTGCCGACCAACGAAGGCAAAAAAGCAATCAGAAATATAGCGATGGAAAGTATGAAAAACGCAATGATCCAACGCGATGACTTTATACTGAGATATTTTCGATCCGCGTCGGCCTTTTGAAGTACTGTCTGCTTATAATATCGCAACAACAACAGACCGGTAGGAACGATATAGGCTATCGTTGTGATAAAACGTAGTATAAAGCTGGATATGAAAAACTTCGTATATTGTTCGAACAACGATAATCCGGTAAAAGTTCCTCCCTCGGGCGGTAATATCCGGATTGATGCTATCAGGATAATTGCCAATGTGGGTAACGGCCAAAGGTAATTCAGTACAGGAAAGTTTCTTTTGTTCCCTAAATAGGTCAGGTAATAAATGATGTTGTAGAACAATACTGGAACATAGATATACGACAGGGCAAAAGGTATGTCGATCGGAAGGAATATCGGATCGTCAGAGAGCGTGTGCCATAAAACGGATGACCACCATACGGCTATCAGGATACAATAAATGCTCACGACCCGCCTTAACTTCCTTTCGGCTAAATTACGATAATTCCATATCAATAATAAGGTAAAGACCGAACATATAGCCGAACAAAATATCGGTAAAATATAGGTCATCAAGTTGCTATATATGACAAATGCTCCCATGTCAATCGAATTCAAATTATTCTTCTCGAGTGTAATTTCTGCTGGCTTTTTCCGCTGCATTAATATTGCTTAGGCAGGCAGTCATAAACTCGCTGGCATTATGATGTACAAAGATAGCATAATTTACTGAACTTATGCCTTATTTCTGTTAATAATGCCTCCTGCGCTTCAAAAAAGAGTCAGTCTTTGATGATTTGACATGTCCGTTACAAAATTGTAGTTTGTGCAAAATGGTCATTACGATTTTGCCAAAATGATTTATACGTTTTGGCAATATGCGATAACAAATACATCGTTTCTTTGTGCAGAATCAAAAAGGGGGATTACCCGGACGTTCTGGAGCGTGGTTACAAAATATCTTCAGAACTATTTGAATTTCTTCAAGGTCATGTAGACTGTGTTGAAAGAAAGCAAGGTCACTGCGACTGACATCTTGAGACCGTCTATATAAAGAAAGACTGTAAAACTAGAAACGCAATATTAACTATAACTATAAAAGATGAACAATGGAATTATAAAACGGATGTTTGTTCTGCTGGCAGCTGCCATCGCCGGTATGACGCAGGGTGTCAAGGCCCAGGACGTGACTGTCAAAAGTAATGTTCTGGCGGATGCTTTCCTGAATCCGAATTTGGGAATAGAAGTCGGACTCGCACCTAAATGGACTTTAGACGTAACGGGACAGTTCAACGCATGGACGCTCTCGCACGACCGGCGCTGGAAACACTGGGTTGTTCAACCTGAAGTCAGATATTGGCTATGTGACCGCTTCTCAGGGCACTTTGTGGGTGCTCATATTCATGGCGGACAGTATAACATCGGAGGTTTTGACGGAAAAATCAACTTCCTCGGCACGGATGCCCGCAAGCTGAAGGATAATCGTTATCAGGGTTGGTTCGTCGGTGCAGGTATCGCATATGGCTATGCGTGGATATTGGGGAGGTATTGGAACCTTGAGGCGGAAATTGGCTTGGGGTATGCCTATACGCGTTATGACCGCTTCCAGTGTGTCGGGTGCGGCAGAAAGATAGAAACGGGCAAGTCGCATCACTATGTAGGACCGACGAAAGCGGCAATTAACCTTGTTTATGTATTTTAATCGTGTGTAAGATGAAAAAGACATTATATATCCTATCAGCCCTTTTGGGAATAATTGCGGTGGCGAAGGCGCAGAACGCGATTGACATGCGGAATCAGGACATCGTGGACGGTGTTTCCGTGGAGAATCTTAGAATGGAACGTAATGGCGGGTATATTGCCGTAGACATGTTTTGGGATTTGTCAGAACTTGACGTGGACGATAATCGTGCGGTGCTCCTTACACCAAGGTTGGTCAATGGCAACGACTCGCTCGACCTACCATCGGTAGGAGTTTACGGCAGGCGACGTTACTACTTCTATGTACGCAACGGCGAGAGCATGCTGTCGGGCAAAGATGAAATGAGCTATAAGGTCTCGGAGAAGCCCGAAACCATCGAATACCATAGCATGGTACCATACACCGAATGGATGAAAGGCTCCGTGCTGTCGCTTCATCGCAGCGACTACGGGTGTTGCAACACTTTGTTGGCAGAGCAGAATACTGTGCTCGGACGACACTCTGAGGTCTTTTTCCCCGAATTGGTATATGTACGTCCGCATGGGCAGATCGAAAAACGGGATTCACTCGAAGGCTCGGCATTCATTGACTTTCCTGTGAACCAAACGGTGATTTATCCGGACTATCGACGCAATACCGCAGAACTTGAGAAAATACAGTCATCGATTGACTCTGTGCGAAGTGACATGGACATAACCATCACCTCGGTATGGCTGAAAGGTTATGCTTCGCCCGAAAGTCCTTATGTGCATAACAAAGAGTTGGCTATCGGACGTACCGCCGCATTGAAGAAATACATACAGCAACTCTACCGGTTTGAAGGTGATGTAATAACGACCGACTACGAACCGGAGGATTGGGCAGGATTACGCCGCTACGTAGAACGGTCGAACCTTGAACATCGCACGGAAATCATCGCTTTGATAGACGGCAATTTGGAACCGGATGCCAAAGAGTGGAAAATAAAAAGTACCTATCCTGCAGAATACCGTTTCCTGTTACAAAACTGTTATCCGGCGTTGCGCCACACCGACTACCGCATAGCCTACACTATCCGAAGTTATAGTGATGTGGAGGAGATAAAACGAATCATGCGTGAACGACCGCAAAAGCTGAACCTGAACGAGTTTTACCTCGCCGCGCAGGAATATGAACCCGGTACGGATGAGTTCGCTGATATATTCGAGACAGCGGTACGCATGTTCCCGGATGATGCCATTGCCAACCTGAACGCAGCCAATGCCACTATGCGCCGTGGCGACCTCATAGGTGCGAAGCGTTATCTTGCCAAAGCGGGCGATTCGCCCGAGGCTATTTATGCCCGAGGCGCACTCGCTATTCGGCAAAAAGATTACGACAGTGCCCGACGCTACCTGAACGAGGCGAAATCGCTTGGATTAGAGCAGGCTGGCATCACGCTTGAACAGCTTGAAAAAGAGAAATATTAAGAATGAACGAGAGAATATATTATTAACAAAATTGAATTACAAACATTTATGAAGATGAATAAATTATTTTTAGGTTTGTTCGTAAGTGCTACATTGTGTGCATGCTCGAACGATGAATCGGGAATCATTCAAAATGATACACCAAGTGTTTTCACAGGAGACAAGGCGTACATCAATGTCCGCCTTGCTGATGCAGGCTCCCTTACAAGGGCAACAGAAGGTGACTTTGAGTACGGAATAAACGAACAATCCGTAAAAAATGCCTACTTCTACTTTTATGATGCAGACGGTGTATTCGTGACACAAGGTGATGTTTGGACAGATGGCACCCCCTCGACAACAACCCCTGCCGGAAACATTGAATTTGCGGGTAATAACGTTGTTGTATTGAAAGGGCTGGACAAGAAGAACTATCCTAAGTATATGGTAGCAGTGCTTAACAAACCGGCCGGTTTCGTGTATGGAGAAACACTTGATGAAATGCAAACGGTGCTTGCGGACAATAATGCGGAAGGCATTTATTATCCCGAAACAACCAACAATGTCACTACCAATTACTTTACCATGAGCACTACGAGCTACACCGACACCAACCGGGAAAAGTATTTCGTGGCGGAAGTTAACGAGGAACATTTCTCTCTTGAACCGATGACGGATGCGGCTGCCATTACTAATACGGTGACCGTATATGTGGAGCGTCTGGCTGCCAAAGTAACCTTGAATGTGTCTGATGAACTCGAAAAGGATGAAAATGGGCGTTATCCGATCAAAGTTACTGTGGCAGGTGAAGATAACTCAGCTGGAAGTGGTAATATCGCTTCGGAAGACCTTTATGTGGAATTGCTCGGATGGAAATTGAATGCTACGGCGAAGAATTCGTACATGGTCAAGAACATAGATGCGACTTGGACGGACAATGATTTGGGCTTTACATGGAACAGAGCGGTTAATTACCGCAGCCATTGGGCAAAGTCGTTCAATTACGGCTCTTCCGGTTATCCTGAAAATGCAGCAGGAGTTCCTGCCAATTCCCAATATCTGAACTATGTTGATTTGGAAACCGGCTTAACCGCATTGGAAACTCCTGACTATTGTGCTGAGAATACCAACACCAACACTATCGTTACCGCCAACTTCCCTTCTGGCGTTACGAGCATCCTGTTGAAAGCTAAGATTTGCAATGCAAGCGGCAATGCGCTCGACCTCGTACGTTACAGTGGTGTGCTTTTCAAACAAGACTCCTTCCTTGAATACGTGCTCAGCGTACTGAAGACGAAAGGTCAACTGAACGTGTGGTATGAAGACGGCACAGATGGTGAAGGTAATACAAAATATACTCAGATTGGCAGAGAGTATGTGAAGTTGGAGAATGTGGGCGACGGAAAAGTAAAAGTGGTATTTACGAATGAGCATGGAACCTCATTATATACAGGAGACGGCTCCAACTACTCGGATGAAATCATCGCCACTCTTAACAATAATTTGGCCGCGGCTTCCGCAGATGCAATCGCTTACAATGGTGGATTGATGTACTATAATATTCCTATCGAACACCTCAACAATAGTGAAGTTGTGGAAAACGGAACTATTCCGGAAGCCAAATACGGTGTGGTGCGTAATCATCATTATGTAGTCACCATTGATAAATTGGAAAATATAGGCAAGGGAATCTTTGACGAAGACGAAAAAATCGTTCCCGGTGACGATCCGGACGATGACACTTTTTATGTTGGCGCGAAAATCAATATCCTTTCCTGGAAGATTGTCAGCCAAAATGTGGAACTTTAATTTTTCTTGAAACAATCTTTATCTTATAAACAAGCATTCCATGAGGGTTTTATCCCACATGGAATGACTTTAGAAAAGCGCTTCCGATCCGGTGCAAAGAGAGGACGGAACCGGAAAGGGTGAATCTGCCATTTCCCACCGAAAATGAAAATTCCCTGCGGCTTTTTCCGCAGTAAACATATATAGAATATAACAATATGAGTCAAATGGATATACGGTTTTGCATAAGAAAAACAAGCTGCAAGTTGCTGGCGACTATCGCTTGCGCTTTGATGCTATATGCCTGCGATGGCTTAATCTATGACGGTGAGGGCGACTGCTCAGTGAACTACCGGGTGAAGTTCCGTTACGATTACAACATGAAGTTTGCCGATGCCTTTGCCCACGAGGTGACCTCAGTGACACTTTACCTGCTTGATGCTGACGACAGGGTGGTTTGGCAGCGTACTGAACAAGGAGAGACCCTTGCAGCCGACGGCTATGCCATGACTGTAGATGTAGAACCGGGTGAGTACGACTTGCTTGCCTGGTGTGGTACTACCGACAAAGGTTCTTTCTTGATACCCGAAACAACCGTTAGCAAAGAACTGACCTGTACGCTTGGCAGGCTACACGATACAGGGAACAAGGCATTTGTCAACGAAGACCTCGACCGCTTGTTCCACGGATGGCTGCCGAAACAGAAGTTCGGTGAAACCGAAGGTACATACACTTATACTGTACCGCTGGTGAAGAATACCAACAACGTGCGAGTGGTGTTGCAGCACCTTTCGGGAGAAGCTGTGGACAAAGACAAGTTTGTTTTCACCATTACCGACACTAACGGAAGCATGGACTGGGACAATACGCTGTTGCCCGACGAACCGGTGACTTTCTACGCATGGCATACTGACTCCGGGGAAGCGGGCATGGATACTCAGTCCGAAGAAACACAGACCGTATCTCGTGCTGCTTTCAGCGCGGTCATAGCCGAACTGACCGTGCCGCGTCTTGTGAAAGGGCAGGAGACACGGCTCACCGTGACTAACAAGGAAACAGGAAAAGTAGTTTTCTCTATTCCGCTTATTGACTATGCCTTGCTTGTGAAAGGCTTTTATAACCGGGATATGGGCGATCAGGAGTATCTCGACAGGCAGGACGTGTACGATATGATGTTTTTCCTTGATGAAGGTGACCGTTGGCTCGATGCCTACATTTATATCAATTCTTGGAAAGTAATGCTGCAAAACAACGAATTATAATTAGGAGGAATGCAAATGAAGAATGTGGTACGACATATCGTTACAGGGACTCTGATGCTCCTTGTGTTGTGGGGTACCTCGTGTACTCATGACACGGAGGCCTTTGGCATATCCGATAAAGAAACAACTCTCAGCATCGGTTTCAGGTTACCCACAAGAAGCCTGAAGAGCAGTGAAGGTTATGAGGTTGGTGCAACCTATGAAAACTACATAGACGTAGAGAACAACAACTACAGGATTTATTTCTTCACCTCCGATAATAAGTTCATCGCCCGTTTTGAGCCTGATGGTTTCGTGGTGGCTGAAGGAAGTGATTATAGGGATTACAGTGTGCTCGGCAAGGCACCCGCCGCTTTGGTCAATCATAAAAACTTCAAGATGGTCGTGCTTGCCAACTGGCCGCAATATGGTGACGATACGATGAAGACCGGAGAAACGCTGCTTGCGGATATCTGCGATGCCGGATGGGGGCAGTTCGATAGTTTTTCTTCTTTCGAGTTGGGACCGGAACGACTGATTCCTTTTTACGGTGTCCACGAATACAATAATATAGAGTTCAAGTCCGGAGAGGCCACATTACTGCCCGAGCCTGTCACCTTGCTCCGTGCCATGGCAAAAGTGGAGGTAATACTCAAAACAAACGACCATTTCAACTTGTCGTTCAGTGAAGTGAAGATTCGTCGCTATAATAAAAAGGGATATTGTGCCCCGAAAGACGTTTTTTCACAGGATGACTACGATCACGGCGGTGAGTGGAACAGCGATTACGTCAGCGGCTTGCACCTCGTGGTAAATAGCAACGATGCGGAAGAAAAAATACAAGATTTCCGTTTCGCAAGCCAGTGGACGGATACTGATGGAAATAAATATGAGAAATGGATTGCGTATCTGCTCGAATACCAGAACATCGACGCGGGCGATAAATACTCGTGTATTGAGGTTAGGCTCGATGTCCAGACCAGTGAGGACGAGCCGCATAAAGTCTATTTCGCAAGTTACGACGAGAGCGGAAAGACAGATAATAACGACAATACCAAGCGTTTTGACATCTCCCGCAACAACCTCTATCGTTTCACCATCACCGTCCGCGATAGCAGGCTCACGGTGAATGTGCAAGAATGGAAATATGCTTATGACAACGAATATACTTTTGACTGATATGAAACATTACTTTTTATTATTCATACTTCTATTGACAACTATCGCAATGGGTGGTTGCACGGAAGAACTGCAACCGGAGACAACTGGAACAGACGGAGTGGTCCTTGACGAGAGTGGATTGACAGAAGCCGAATTGAATTTGTCCGTTAATACATTTGCCGTTGAAGCACAGGCAGAGACAAGGGCATCTATACCAAGCAGCATCCCTGAGAATGAGACTCCGGAAGAAAAAGAGGTACACAACATCTGGGTGTTCCAGTACGATGCGGCAACGAAAGAACTGCTGATAAAGCCGCGTTACTATACCATCACCGATCAGGCAGTACTGCAAGACCTGCCTGTATATCTGAAAGCCGGGGTTCCGTCCCTCGTATATGCCGTAACCAATACGGGCTATGACAATTGGGCCAACGATGGAACGGATGCTTCATGGCAAAAGTTTAAGAATCTGGAACAACTGAAGAAGCAGACCTTGCCTACTGCTTTCCCGTTGCGGTCGATAGATAAGGTGTCGATACCAATGGTCGGAGCAAGCGAGGAGGTAGAGGTAACGACAGGTATTACGGTTACAGTACCGGTCACACGTATGTATGCCAAACTCAAAGTAAAGGTAGAGATGCTGAAAGCAGAGATGGAGCTGAACAATGTCAATGTAAGGCAAATTCCGAATATTTGCCGGATAGAGACATTTGCCGGTGATGGAAATGGAGAGCCGATGAATGCGGTTCCATTTCCTGATGGAACGACATTCAGTTCCATCGCTTTTGCCGCCTCGGATTTGGAAATGAGTGAAGATAAAGAGTGGGCTGTTTTTTATGTTCCTGAAAACCTGCAAGGGGAAACAGAAACTCAGGGTGGTAACAAATCTGATGGAGCCCCCTCCAATGCACTTGTGGTGGATGTAACCACTGAAATAGGTGGTGAAAGATATCTCTATGCAGCTTATCCCGGAGGAAACTCATTTAATAATTTTAATATACAACGCAATCAAGTTTACCGCATGACGTTAACTATCACAGGAGAAAAAGGTCAAAACAATCCATCGTCCAACTGTTTTGTTGTAAAACCCAACGGTTTCCTTTCTTTTGAGCCCTATTACCGCGTAGAGACAGGGGGCGGATATAATTTTGCAGACTATTTAAGCCCTCATGACGAAAATCTGAAAATAGCCCGTGTCGGCATTATCTGGCAGACCAAAGACTGCATCGGTGATAATACGGATGGAACATTGGTGCAACTCGGTGAGAATACAGGTGACATTCATCAGAAAATCTATGTTAGAACACAAAAGAAAGGTAATGCCTTAATCGGGGCTTACAATAGCAAAGGAGACATTCTGTGGTCTTGGCACATCTGGGTTACAGACCACGAGCCGGATAATCTTGGCAGAGCTGTTACTTATTACACATACGACTGGGATAATAATGGTATCTATCCTGAGAAACCGCGTATTCAGGGTTATGCCGTCATGTCATGCAACCTCGGTGCATTGGCGGAGAATCAGAAAGGTCTGGGAACTGGCCTCCATCGGTATCCGGATGAAATGACGCAGGCTTTCGGCATGTTGTATCAATGGGGACGAAAAGATCCTTTCCCTCCTTTACGTTATGTTGTAAGTGAACATCATGATTATAACGACGAACATACAGATCAGCATTATGACAACTCCAACCAGATTGAAGTGCATAAGACATCCGGTACAGATGGAAACAAGCTGTTCCATTCGGTGATTGGGAGTACCCTGACCGGAGCTGTCAGACACGCCATTGCCAATCCCACGGTTTTTATCACTGGAACGAACGATGTTAACCGGAATGAAAGTTACGTACAACAAAAGAGCAACTATTTCAATAATGGAGACTGGTGTCCGATAGGAGAAAGCGACAACAAACTTTGGGGTGGACTGGAACCGGCTTCCGATAGAATGAAAGCTTACACGATTAACCAAACTAATAATGTACATATATATGATAACTATGGAACGGAAAAATCCATTTTCGATCCTTGTCCCACAGGCTGGAGGGTTGCCTCGGGTGAATTGTGGTTCGAATTTACAAATACGGGGCTCAATCCCGGATCTATGAGTGGTATCAATTATGACGACAAGTTTCCGGACGGATATGGTATGAATATGTATATGCAGAATTGGAAAGACGGTCCGACATCTTATTTCCCGACACAGGGAACACGTGTGGGCGATGGAGGAGGGTTTCGTACAAACAGTTGCGGGAACTACCATAATGCAACCACGGACACGGATAACCGGGTGAATATTTTACATATCCATAAGGATGCCGGTCTGTTTCATATATTCGAATATCAATTCTATTTTTATTATGTAAAGTCGGTGGCAGGACCGATCCGATGCGTGCGCGATTCGAAATGAAACAGTCTACTTTCTTATAGTATAATTTCTTATCTTTGCCTGAAAATAATATCACATGGATAAAGATATTTTTCAGCAGGAAGTGTATAATGTGGTTTCTGCTATTCCTCAAGGACGAGTGGTGACATATGGGCAGATAGCTTATCTTGTGGGCAAACCTCAATGTTCGCGAATGGTGGGGCAAGCTATGCGTAACGTTCCCCGAGAATTACATCTACCCTGCCATCGGGTGGTGAACAGCCAGGGGAGATTGGCGCCCTGCTGGGAAGAACAAAGAATCTTGTTGAAAGAAGAAGGAGTTAAATTCAGGCAGAATGGATGTGTGGATATGAAGGCATCCCAATGGGAGTTTATGAGAGAATAGTTTCATTAATAACTAAATATATAATGGATTTATGAAATTTATAGGTGCACATGTATCAGCTAGTGGCGGAGTGGAAGCGGCTCCCGTCAATGCTCATGAAATAGGGGCAAATGCTTTTGCCTTGTTTACAAAGAACCAGCGTCAGTGGGTAGCGAAACCTTTGACTGAGGAGAGTATTAAACTTTTTAAGGAGAACTGTGGGAAGTATGCATTGGACTCCCGTTACATCCTGCCTCATGACAGTTATCTGATAAATTTGGGACATCCCGAGGCAGAGGGACTGGAAAAGAGCCGTGCTGCTTTTCTGGATGAGATGCAACGTTGTGAACAATTGGGCTTGAAGTTGCTGAACTTTCATCCGGGCAGTCATTTGAATAAGATTTCAGTAGAAGCCTGTTTGGATAAAGTAGCTGAGTCTATCAATATTACTTTGAATAAGACTAAGGGAGTTACGGCAGTCATTGAGAACACTGCCGGACAAGGTAGTAATGTAGGAAATGAGTTCTGGCAGTTGAAGTATATCATTGACCGTGTAGAAGATAAGACTCGCGTTGGAGTTTGTCTGGATACCTGCCATACCTATTCCGCCGGTTATGATATTGTAACTGATTATGATAATGTATTCAAAGAATTTGATGCAACGGTAGGGTTCAACTATCTTTGCGGCATCCATTTAAATGACACGAAGAAAGCCTTAGGTAGCCATGTGGATAGGCATGACAGCATAGGGAAAGGACTGCTTGGAATGGACTTCTTTAAACGTTTTATGAAGGATGAGCGTTTTGATAATATGCCCATTATTCTGGAGACACCGGATGAATCGCTTTGGATTGAAGAGATACAATTGTTACGTAGTTTAGAGTAATTGGAGTAATTGCTGGTGCGAACCAATAATTCTGCTTCTTTGTTATTATGAAAAATTTATTATCATGAAGGTAGCAATTACCGGGGCATCCGGTTTCATAGGGAAGCATCTGTCAAATTATCTGGCAGCGTTTAATCATCAAATAATTCCTATAGGGAGAAGACTCTTGTGCGAAGATTCTTTTCAACAATTGGTTGAAGTATTAGAAAATAGTGATGTTTTAATTAATTTGGCCGGTGCTACTATTAATCAACGTTGGACTCCTCAGTATAAAGATGTTATTTGTAATAGTCGTATCGGTACAACGTCTCGTTTGGTATATGCACTAAAGTCTGCCGATAAGAAACCGGAACTTATGATTTCTGCATCTGCTGTGGGCTATTATCCTTCAGAGGGGGAGTTTGACGAGCATGATGACGTGGCTACCGAAGGCTTCTTGGCATCACTTTGCAGGGAGTGGGAAGCAGAGGCAAAGAAATGCCCTTCAGAAACGCGATTAGTTATAACACGTTTTGGTGTTGTCTTGGCTCTTGACGGTGGAGCTATGAAAGAGATGATAACTCCTTTGATACGTACAAAAGTTTCTGCTGTAATAGGTTCAGGCAAACAGGCTTTTCCATGGATAGATTTGCAGGATGTTTGTAAGGCGATTCTTTTCTTGATGGAAAGGAAAAAGGCGAAAGGCGTTTATAATTTGGTTTCACCCCAACAAATCACTCAAAAGCATTTGGCTCATTCACTGGCAAAGGCATATCGGGCATGGGCAACGTTGCCTGTGCCCGGTTTTGTATTTCGTTGTCTTTTCGGTGAACGGAGCAGTATGTTGCTGGAAGGACAAAAGGTACGTCCTTCACGATTGCTTGAGGCCGGTTTTGTCTTTTCTGTACCAACGTTTGAACAGTTGTTGAATTTGAAGGATGGCAATACTGTAACTAATCACTCTTGAATGCTCATTCAATGCGGTTGCCTTAGAACTCTGATTCTAGGGTAATCTTTAGAATTTCGCCTGTATGAGGGTGTACAAATTCCAATGCCTCGGCATGCAGATAGAGACGGTCTGCTTTCTTTCCATAAAGTTCGTCGCCTACGATGGGACATTTTAATCCAAGCGGATGGGCGGCGTGCACGCGGAGTTGATGAGTGCGCCCAGTACGTGGATAGAAAGCTATGCGGGTACAATTGTCTTTACGCTCTAAAACCTGATAATCGGTAATGGCAGATTTTCCATACTCTGTATGCACCATTTGCCGGGGGCGGTCGAGCGGATTGAGGCAGATAGGCAAATCGACGGTTCCTTTGTCTTGCGGAACAGTCCCATCGAGTAAGGCAATGTAACGCTTCTTCACTGTTCTGTTTTTGAACTGTGCTTGCAGATGCTGGTGTACACGCTTGGTCTTGGCTATAACCAGCAGACCGGATGTTGCCATATCGAGGCGATGTACTATCATGGGGCCTTCAGCTTCGGGATATTTTTTATGCATCAAGCTATACACAGATACAGTATCTTCTTTTCCCGGAACAGATAACATGCCTGCCGGTTTATTGATAACTACAAGCCACTGATCTTCGTAAGCAATATCAAGTTCCGAAGGTACACTTTGCCTATTTTTGAGCATAGGATTTTCTTCTATCTCTAGTCCTTGAAGCATGTGGCTCAAGATGGGTTCACACTTGCCTTTGCATGCAGGATAATATTGTCCATGCTGGCGTATTTCAGTTCTTGGAGAGGCTCCCCACCAAAATTCTGCCATGGCAATAGGTTTCCAGCCATGTAAGTAGGCTTCTTGTAGTAATTTGGGAGCCGCACATTCTCCTGCTCCGGCAGGTGGAGTCTTTTGGACAGTCTGCTCGAAAATATCACAGAGAGTTTTGGTTTCTCCCCGATAATTCAGCATTTTGAATTGCTCAAACAATTGATGTTGTAGATTGGCGGAGCGTGTTTTCCGCTCATTCTTTAATTGTTGGATCTTGTCGTCGTGGGCAGCTATACTCTTTTGGAGGGAAGATAATCTCTCTTTCCAGCTATGTTCCATACGTTTGTATTCAGCTTTCTGGAATTGGCTTTCGCGTATCAGGGTAGTTTCTTCTTCAGGAGAGAGAGTAGTGGTTTGTCTGCGCTCTTCCCGCTGCTTTTTGGCGATTTTCATTTGTTGTTTTGCTTCGTCCAAGGCTTCTTTTGCTGCTTGCTTCAGTGCTGAAAATTGAGTAATCAGATTTTGGTAAGTTTCATCTTCCTCTATCTGTCTGATTCGTGTATTGATTTGTGATATCTGTTTCTCTTCTATTTTGAAAAATCCTTGTGGTTGTAGCAAGTCATAGACTGGCGGGACAAAGAACGGGTGCATGTTTTTGCCTGCCAGAATGCCTGAGAATGCAGCTAAATATCCAATTTCTCCTTCTTGTGTTTGCACTACCAATATTCCGAACATTTTACCTTGTTCCAACTCTTTTTTCCAATCTTGTCGCTTGCTGAGGTAGCTTTGTACTTCTTTTGCCGCCAGTACACATAGCGGATGGGGAGTATAGCAGAAAGGATAAGTAAATCTTTCCGGCAATGTAATATCAGCAATCGAAGTAGTGAAACGGTGTAGCATAATGTTGCAAAGATAATACTTACTTTTGGGCATATTATTCCCGATAGATCATCTTTTTAGTCATGCCTCCGTCAATGGTGATATTTTCGCCATTGATGAAGTCGTTTTCGTCTTGACAAAGGAATATGCACATACGAGCAATATCTTCCGGTTTGCCAACTCGTCCGGAGGGATGTTGTGAATGGTCTTCTGCCCGTAATTGTTCATAATCGTGTGTCTGAATCCAGCCCGGAGAGATGGAATTAACCGTGATGTGTAACTCTGCAAGCGATAAAGCCAGCGCATGTGTCAACGAATAAATACCTCCTTTGGAAGCTGCATATCCTTCACTACCCGGTTCGCTCATCAGAAAGCGCGTGGAACAGAGATTAATGATTCTTCCGTAGTTATTCGTGCTATTTTGACTTTTACGGTGCACAGCCAAAGCATGCGAAGTAATATATACCGGACGTAAATTCACCGACAATATTTTATCGAACGTCTCCACACTCGTTTCCGTGATGGGAGAGAACTCACTGATACCGGCATTGTTGATGATTATGTCGATATCTCCCCATTCTTTAAAAATAGTTTGCAGGCAAAGCTCCAATGATTCTTTGTCACTGATGTCTACAAGATGAAACTGTGCTCCGGTTGCTTGGCCCGTTTGCTGCCCTTTCATTTCATTTCTGTCACAGAAAGCTACCTGATAATTAAGATTGCAAAAGGCTTCGACAATGGCTTTGCCAATGCCATCGGCACCTCCGGTAATGAAAACTTTCTTTCCCGGTTGTTTTTGAGGAGGGGTAGGCTTATGCCGTGTTTGTATTTTACCTGATTTCTTTGCTTTCTCCCATGCCGCCTTGCGTGCCTGGTATTGTTCGTATTGATTTTCAAGATAATTATCGGCCATGATTATTCTATATTATGGTGTGCAAAGTTACTGAAGTCTATTGACATATTCATAGACTATCCGTGAAATATCTGCAATGATCTCGCTACTTACTTTAGGGTTTTCTTCAGAGTTCTTGACGAAAACAGCAATACTATAAGTGTGTTTATTAGGTAAAATAACGAATCCGATATCATTGATTGCAATCAGTTGCCCTTTATCGTTTTTGTCTCCGGTACCTGTTTTGTGACCGATTATTACATCCTTTCCGGATAATGGGGCAAACAAACGGTCGGTGCCGGTTTTACATTCAGTCATGGTCTGATAAATAAAGTCTTTGTAGGTTTCACCAGAAAGAGGTTGATTAAGAAAAACTTCCAGCAGTTGGGCGGCGGCAAGAGGAGTGCTCCAGTTCTGGTAGGAGCGGCTTATATCTTCATGCATATCATTTTCAGTGAAAACGATGTTGCAGGAATCAACTCCTAAAGAATGAATGTACTTGTTGACCGATTCAGGGCTACCTTGATAATGGAATAAGATGTCGCAGGCATTATTATCACTTTGTTGTAACGTGTATTCCAGTAATTCGGCTATACTTAGGTCGATGCCTCCTTGCGGATATTTATCTCGTAACGGACTGTAAGTATTCGGTTTCAAATCGGAAGCCTCGATGTGCAGGCGGGTATCCAGAGGTATATTCCGTTCACTCATATAATCGGCTAGTGCCAGTGCTTGATGAAATTTGAATACACTCATCAGGGGGTAACGGGCATCGTTGTTTACAGTTATAGTATCTTTACCATCCAGAATAACGGCAATTCCAACTTTTGCCTTCTTATTTTTAATGGCATTTTCCAATTGTACCGTAAGGGGGGCAGATTGTGCTTGAAGGATGGCAGGAAACAAAAGAAGTAGGCTGATGAGGGGATAAATTTTTCTATTTTTCATATTCGTAAGCTGTTACTTGTCTATTAGGGGTAAATATTTTAGGATGGTTACTCTTGTAAAAGTTCCATATATTCCTCGTAACTGATAAATCTTCCGCCCATTGACTTCAGGTGGGGTGTTTCAAACTGGCAATCTATCAGTGTACCGCCATGCTTCTGGAAGAGCTGCGCCAAATGGATAAGAGCCAGTTTCGATGCACTGGGTACCAGTGAAAACATGCTCTCACCGAAGAAACAGTTGCCTATGGTCACTCCGTAAAGGCCACCGACCAGTCGTTCCTCTTCCCACACTTCTATACTGGCTGCAAACCCTTGTTCGTGTAAACGGGTGTAGGCATCCATCATTTCATGGCCCAGCCAAGCGCCTTCCATGTCCATTCGTGATTCGCCACAGGCGTGTATTACTTCACGGAAAGCTTGGTTAACGGTAAGATGATATATTCCTTTGTTAATGAGTGTGCGCATGGAGTGGGAAATATGGATTTCGTCCGGAAAGATAACAAAGCGTTCCATGGGGCACCACCACTGAATCATACCTTCCCGGAAAGCATACCACGGAAATATCCCATTGGAATATGCCAGGAGGAGGCGATCTATAGAAAGGTCACCGCCTACGGCAAGTAGCCCGTCAGGATCTCCGTAGTGGGGATCGGGGAAGGAAAGCTTGTCAGTTAATTGATAAACCATACAGTTACCGTTCTTTTTGCAGGATTAAATTATTCTTATCAACATCTACGCAGATTTTTCCTCCGGTTTTGAGTGTTCCGAATAAAATCTCACGCATCAGTAATGGTTTCAGGTGCGAAGCTATCACCCGATCCATTTCACGGGCACCATATTCGGGTAAGAATCCTCTTTGCAATAACCAGTTGCGTGCTTCACTGCTCAGTTGCATTTCCACTTGGCGGGCAATCAACTTACTGTTCAGTTCACCGAGCTTTTTGTCGAGGATGAGTGTTGCCATTTCCCGGTTCATATCGTGGAAGACTACCGTAGCGGACAAGCGGTTAATGAATTCCGGTTTGAAGGTTTTCTTTACCTGTTTCAACATGGCTTCGCCTGCGGTTATCTGGCTGCTGAAGCCGATTGAAGCTTGACGGGCAAATTGTGCTCCGGCATTGGAGGTCATGATAAGTACCACGTGGCGGCAATCGGCTTTTCGTCCTTTGTTGTCGGTGAGTACGGCGTAATCCATTACTTGCAGCAAGATGTTGAAGACATCGGGATGCGCTTTCTCTATCTCGTCCAATAATAGTACACAGTGGGGAGTTTTGCGGAGGGCATCGGTCAGCAATCCGCCATCTTCATAGCCTACATAACCTGCGGGAGAACCGATCAGTTTGGCAACTGTATGCTTTTCGGTGTATTCGCTCATGTCAAAACGTTGCAGGGCGATGCCCAGTTCGGATGCCAGCACTTTGGCTACTTCTGTTTTTCCCACTCCGGTAGGGCCGACAAAGAGCAGGCTTGCTAGCGGTTTGTTTTCATCCAGCAGTCCGGCTTTGGACATTTGCACGGCTTCCACTACTTGGCGGACGGCTTCTTCTTGTCCGTAAATCTTGGAGCTGATGCGTTCGTACAGGGTTTCCAGTGAAGCAGTATCTTCTTCCTTCATGGCAAGTGCATCTACTTTGCAGACGCGGGCAAGCACATCGGTTATCAGGGCTTTGTCAACTATCTGTGGTTGGGTGGGCGAGGGGTGTAGGACACGATAGGCTCCTGCTTCGTCTATCAGGTCGATGGCTTTATCGGGCAAGAAGCGGTCGTTGATGTAGCGTGCACTTGCTTTTACGGCGTACGAAATA
This sequence comes from uncultured Bacteroides sp., assembly GCA_900555635.1. Classification (GTDB taxonomy): domain Bacteria; phylum Bacteroidota; class Bacteroidia; order Bacteroidales; family Bacteroidaceae; genus Bacteroides. The sequence goes on along the minus strand of USLU01000012.1, from coordinate 3,771 downwards.
ACGTCGGGATCGTACGTTACTCCGTGGAATGCTTCGTATTTCTCTTTCAGACCTTCTACGATGTGTATGGTTTCTTCGATGCTCGGTTCTTGGATATCAATCTGTTGAAAACGGCGTACCAGCCCCTTGCTACGAGAGAAGTAACGGTTGAATTCTTCGTAAGTAGTAGAACCTATAAAACGGATATCTCCTCCTTCCAGATAGGGTTTGAGCATATTGGAGGCGTCCATGGAACCGTCTCCCGTGCGTCCGGCACCTATCAGGTTGTGTATTTCGTCAATGTAGATAATGGCATTCCCTTCGCTGCACACACCTTCCATAATGGTTTTCAACCGTTTCTCAAAGTCTCCCCGATACTGGGTGCCGGCAATCAGATTGCCTAAATCCAGTTCGTAGATGCGGCAGCCGAGGAGACGTTCAGGAACATCACCTGTTTCGATGCGGGCTGCCAGTCCGTAGGCAAGGGAAGTTTTTCCCACACCGGGTTCTCCGACATGGAGCGGGTTGTTTTTCTCTTTACGGCAGAGCACTTGGATGGTTCGTTCCAGTTCGGCTTCGCGTCCGATGAGGGGATTATGGTCTTGCAGGCGGTCGTTGAGGCAGGTTACATAGCTGCGCCACGGTTCGCTTTTTTCCTGTACGGATGATTCGGAGGTTTTATCTTGTTCAGTATCTTCGTAATAGGAGATAAGCGAACTTATAAACTCCGGTATTTCTTCGTTGAGGACATCTTTTAATAAGTAACATGCGTGGGAGTCTTCCAATTGCAACAGACCTTGTACGAGATGGGGCACATCCAACTCTTCGGCACTCGAAAAGTCCGTCACCAGATAGGCATGTTGCAGGAGTTCGCTGAGTTGGGATGAAATTTCCAATTCGTATTCCAGTTCTTTGGGTACTCTTTCCATTTCTTCTATAAGATAATTTTCTATGGAAAGGGAGAATTCGTGAGTGTCAAAGTAAAATTCTTCCAAAGCGTTTACAAAGGGAGTTTGCTCCATAAATGCACTTAACAGATGTTCGGGAGTGATGAACTCGTGCCGATACTGTATGGCTTTATGTTGTGCAGAAGCGAGAGCTTGGTTTACGGCTAATGTATTTTGTATATCCATATCTTTTCTTAAATTTTATTCTTCTTCCGGCGTAAAGGTAAGCCGGAGCGGGAAACCTTCGTTCCGTGCCATACGTGTGGCTTTTTGAACTTTAGAGCGGGCAATGTCATACGAGTAAACTCCCACTACGGCTGATTGGCTTTGGTGTACTTTCAGCATTAATGCTTCGGCTTCTGCCGGCGATTTGTAGAAGATGTTGGTAAGTATGTTTACTACAAACTCCATGGTAGTGAAATCATCATTGAAAATGGTTACCTTAAAGCGTCTCGGTTCGCGAAGGTCTATGCGTTCTTTCTCTTTGTAGGAGGATTGTTGTTGTTCCATAAGAAAATATTCACGAGGATATGTCAAAAGTCTTTTTTACCACAGATTATCTATATTGATAATTAATCGTTTAATTCCAATCCGTGTGAATCTGTGTAATCTGTGGTGAGTTTTGATACACCTTCATACTTTGAGTATTACTTTTATTAATGTGATTATAGTAAGCCAGAGACTATTCCCTTCCCCCTTTAGGGGGTCCGGGGGGAGTGATCTCGTTGTATGCGATCTCGTTGCGTGGGCAAGGTAAATTCCTGCCAGTCGTAATCTTGTCCGAGTCCGTCGGCTACGGCAATGCGTATAGTTATTTCTCCGGTTTTGATACGGTCTCCGGCACTGATATTCGCGGTATACTTCACGCCCTCGTGAGGTGCAATCTGTTCTATCATTACAGAAGGAGAGATATAAATTCGTTTCATTCCTGTGGTTTCTGTCACTACAGGTACTACGTTGAATGCTGTTTGGTCTCCTTCGTTCATGATTTCGAATATCACTTTGCTGTTTTCGCCCGAACTGATGGTATGGTCACGGTTATCATCGATGAAGCGGATATTACGAATCCTCAGATCATTAATAGCTGAACGAAATGGCTGCTGTCTCTCCGTTTGCGGGAGAGTGCGTTGAGTTCTTTCTATCTGATAGCTGTATTCTTCTTGCTTAGGTGTAGTTACCGCATTGCCGATAGCTGCTCCTGCAATAGCTCCAACGATGGTTCCGATGGCAGAACCACGGTAGCCGCCTCGCCATCCTCCGTTGCTTTCACCTATCAGGCCACCGATAGCATTTCCAACATTGCCGCCGATGGCAGCTCCGGCAAATATGGCACCGGGATCGCCCGAAGTGGTGCGGCTTGTACCGCAACTGCTGAGAAATAGGATGAAAGCCAAAGCGCCTAAAATGTATTTCTTCATACTCTTTATCATTATGAATCTAATATTCGTAGAATGCAAAGGTATGGAAACTATTGAAAAGGTGTTATCTTTGTCACAAATTTTAATGAGAATGAAGGTATTATATGAAAAAGCATAAGCATAATAAAGTAAAAAGCATCTCTATGGAAGATTACGTAAAGGCGGTCAAGAAAGGTAACCGCCTTGCCGAACAAGAGTTATTGGGACCGGGCTTCCATTCGTCGGACCGGGCACATAAGTCGAAAAAGGTTTATAGCAGGAAGGAGAAGCATAAAGAGGACGGTATAGGATAGTATAGATAACTCGTTTATTGTTTCTTTCCTTTAACCTTATTATTCAGCATTTTTATTGTATATTTGTTTGGTAAATGCTTACCATTCTTTTCGATATGATATGTTTTCAATATTACTATCTGCAAATGTAAGCTTTTAAGAGGTATGGAGAAAAGGAAAAGAGAATTAAATGTGGTTGGAGGTGCTACTAATTTAATAAGAAGCGGAAGAGCCTCCTGGTTTTGTTCGGCAAACAAGTGGTGCTGTAATTCAATGAGAGGCTGGCTCAAAAATATAGGTTTTTGAGTTCAGCCTCTTCTGCTTTTAAAAATAGAGTGCTTCTCTACTACTTCCATTTGATGTTTAAGGGGCCTTCTTGACCGAGTTCTATTTTAGGTATGTCTATTTCAGGTATCTTGAAATCTAGCTTTATGGTATAGAATCCGATGCTATTTAAGTAATAGCCTGCACGTCCGAATAAGGCACAGATGAAGTGTCCCTTTTCGGCAATGTATTCAAAGTCTTTCTTATCCGTAGAAGATTGTCCGTTGGCTTGGATTACCCTTTTATTCGTAGTAAAAACCAATTTATCAATAAGGTCTTGATATTTAAAGTTACCGTATGTGCCGGCTACTTTTATAATGTGTTCATCCTCATCAAGTTTTGTATTGATTAGGGTTCCACCCATACCACCGTGTACTGCACTATATCCTTGGTATCCAAAAGTGAGATTATCCATTATCACTCCTCTACGAGTGCTGATACTTGTAGGTTTTAAGAGCCCTTCTTTGCAACAAGTATCAATGTCGTCAAATTGGTTTCCAAAACTGTTTGAACCAAATAATTGAGATTTTTTGAATAATTCTTTCAACTCTTCTTCTTTCATTTTTAGTACGTTTTTATTCCTACTCTTTAATCGGTTTTCCGGACCCCGCCGTTTTGTAAGCTTGCGAGGCAAATGTAAAAGAGAAATAAAGTATAACATAACTTGTTTGACGAACAGCATTTATTACAGACAAGTGTATTTATAGAGGAAAAATGCTCTATATCTGGTGATTGGACAAACATTTTGTTTATTCGTGAAACAGAATTGGTAGGGGATTAATTCAAGTCTAGTTTTGCAGCGTAGGTTTACAAATAAGTATAGGCGGGGGG
>USLU01000011.1 GCA_900555635.1 uncultured Bacteroides sp. | reverse complement strand
ATTTTTATAGTCAACGAAAAAAAAGAAGGTGCATCGTGCATTACGACACACCTCCTATAAAGTAGGTACTTTAAAGATTAGAATTTAGATATAACTTTATTATTCAATAAGTTACAAAATAGTAATGAGTAGAGTTTGGTAAATGGGATAGACTCATTCTTAAGACAAAGAACCGAGTTTTTTCACCTCTTCTTCAAAGAGATTGCTATCAAGAATTGACATTCGTTTCACTTTGCTCTTATAATTATAAATGGTTTGTACCGAATAATGGAGGAACATAGAAATCTGTCCGACATCTGTAATACCCAACCGAATCAAAGCAAAAATACGTAGCTCCGTATTCAACTGATCTTTATCTAGCCGATACTGTTCTTCCGGTTTCAAAAGAGAATTAAATTCCTCAACAAAATTGGGATATAACTTCAGAAACGCTTTATCAAAATTGGTATATAATTCTTCCAATTCTCTCTCAAAAGGACGAGAAGAAGATTTATATAGTTCATCAACCTGACCGGTTTTAATCTTTCGATTCACATTCTTCCGGTATTCATCTAGCTTATTGATATAAACAGCACATTGATTCATGAAATAGCCAACATACTTTTCTTTAATCAAATTGGCTTCATCCAAGCTCTTATTCAACAGTACCAGTTTCTCGTTCATAACATTAAGATTCTTTTTAGCCCGTGAAACTCTTCTTGTTTGCTTAATAGCGAAAAACAAGGTGATGGCAAGAGCTACCACAAATAAGCTGATAAGCAGGATATAAAGACGAAGGTTCTGCTTCTGCTGCTCCAATCTATATAAATAGGTATTTTCAATAATAGGATGAATACGGGCTATCACAGTATTCTTAAAACGGGAATTATAGAAGATAGCATCGTCCAATGCTACTTTTATATAATTATAAGCCCTATCAACATCTCCTTTATGATAGAGGTTGACCGCTAAAGTCAATAACGCTTCATTTTCTTTCACCGCAAGTTTGGTATCCGCCATAGCAGCCAGTATCAGGAACTTTTCTTCCTCTTCTGTTTTTTCAGACAATTTGTATGCCCTGGCAAGTCCCATTGCCATCATTGCATATCCATGAGTCTCCGGTTTTTGTTTATCGTATATATTAGACAAGATACGGAGAGCTTCATTAAGCTTGCCATCATATTGAAGTTTCACAGCTCTTTCCTTCTGGTATTCATCCGATTGATTATTTAAAACACTCATAACTGTATCTCGGTATGCTTCCTTTAATAACGCATACTCACTCGAGAATCTGACATCATCTGTATATTTTATGATATTCTCATAATAACGAATACAATTCCAGCAATAAAGAGATTTTAGACCACTATTAGGCAAACTGGCACAGTGAATTGACTTAAGAATATCATTAGCCTGCACAAAGAGTCCCGACAAACAATAAACAAATGCCAACTTAAGTTTACTCTCCAACAAATATTCCGGATTTCCTATTTTCTCAGCAAGACCAATATTCTCATGAATATATCGTTCGGCAGAGTCACAAACAAAAGTTTCATATTGATGAATAATCTCAATGTTCAAGTGATACAAATCATCTAAAGTGCTTTGTTCATTCTTTTTAGACTTCAGTTCCTCTATCGTAGCTTTCTTTTTTTCCGTATATATAAGACGCTCGGAAATGACTTTATCTAAAACCTTCAATAAGGAATCATTTTCATTGTGAGCACAAAGCTGCAACACAGAACTTATCATAAACAATATAAAGCAAAGTATGTGTTTCATATCAAGTGTATTCTATATAATAGTCTACAAAAAAATGTATTTAATCCGGGTTATTTGTCAAAAAGAATGCAAGCAGCCCTCATTATAACATCTTTTAACCAGTAAAGCCGCTCACAGAGAACTTTACTCCATAAGCGGCTTTACCTATTTATTTCCGGATCAATTGCGTTTACTTACTGCAATTCCACGGTTTCAGTTGTTTGAAGAAGTCATTGCCCTTATCATCTACCAGAATAAATGCAGGGAAGTTCTCTACTTCAATCTTCCAAATAGCTTCCATACCCAATTCCGGATATTCTACGCACTCAATACTCTTGATGTTGTTCTGCGCCAAAATAGCCGCAGGACCACCGATAGAACCGAGATAGAAACCACCGAACTTCTTGCAGGCATCTGTTACTTGTTGGCTACGGTTACCCTTCGCAAGCATAATCAAACTGCCGCCATGGCTTTGGAAAAGATCAACATACGAGTCCATACGTCCGGCAGTAGTGGGGCCCATAGAACCGCAAGCCATACCACTAGGAGTCTTAGCAGGACCGGCATAGTAAATAGGATGATCTTTAATATACTGAGGCAGGTCTTCACCACGATCCAAACGCTCTTTCAGCTTGGCATGCGCAATGTCGCGACCTACAATGATAGTACCGTTCAAAGACAGACGAGTAGAAACGGGATATTTAGTCAACTCTTTTAGGATGTCAGCCATCGGTTGGTTAAGGTTAATCTTTACAACATCGCCTTCACCGGCATTGCGTAGTTCGGCAGGAATCAGTTCCCCCGGATTGCTATCCAGCTTTTCAATCCAGATACCTTTCTCGTTGATCTTACACTTAATGTTACGGTCGGCAGAGCAGGATACGCCCAAACCAACAGGACAAGAAGCACCATGACGAGGCAAGCGGATGATACGGATATCGTGAGCCAGATATTTACCACCAAACTGTGCACCAAGACCAATCTTATGAGCTTCCGCCAGTACTTCTTTCTCCAGTTCGATGTCGCGGAATGCACGACCATACTCATTACCGGTAGTAGGCAGATTATCATAGAAGTGAGTAGAAGCCAATTTTACGGTCAGCAAATTCTTCTCGGCAGAAGTACCCCCTATAACAAAAGCAATGTGATAAGGAGGACAAGCAGCTGTACCCAGCGTTTTAATCTTTTCGATAAGGAAAGGAACAAGTGTACCGGGGTTCAAAATCGCTTTGGTTTCTTGATAAAGATAAGTCTTATTAGCAGAGCCACCACCTTTGGTTACACAAAGGAACTCATACTCCATGCCTTCAGTAGCCTCGATGTCGATCTGAGCCGGAAGATTACATTTTGTATTTACTTCATCGTACATATTGAGCGGCGCATTTTGAGAATAACGCAGATTCTCTTCAGTGTAGGTCTTATACACACCCAGTGAAAGGGCTTCTTCGTCGCAGTAGCCTGTCCACACTTGCTGTCCTTTTTCACCGTGGATAATGGCAGTACCCGTATCCTGGCAGAAAGGAAGTATACCCTTGCATGCAACATCGGCATTGCGCAAGAAAGTAAGTGCCACATACTTGTCGTTATCGCTTGCTTCGGGATCGCTCAAAATCTTAGCTACCTGCTCGTTGTGCGAACGACGCAACATGAACGATACATCACGGAAAGCCGCATTAGCCATTGCAGTCAAACCCTCTTTTTCAATCTTCAGAATAGGTTTTCCTTCAAACTCGCTTACTGATACATAATCTTTTGTAAGCAGATAATACTCAGTTGTATCTTCCCCTTTTTCGAACATGGGTTGATACTTGAACGGAGGTGTTGCCATAATTACTCGTTTATTTAATGTTTAAAATGAATCGTAGAGCAAAGGTAAGAACTATTATCGAAATATTTCTTTAATTCGCATGAAAACTTACCTTCTGCATACGTTCTATCAATTCATCACCCAGCGCAGTCTTCACTTCAATGTGCTTCAAGACTGCCGTTACAAAAGGATTACTCTCAAAATCGCCGCGGACTTGTTCGAAGTCGAGCTCCTTTTCAACACGTGATCCGTCAGCACCAAAACCAGTCATGGATGCTAGAGAAAACTCTTTCTTAGCGTCTTCGTAGACCATGCGATCAAGGCCGACTACGGCTTCTTTCCACTTCTCTACAATATGAATAATGTCTTGAGCTGTTATATTTTCTGGATTGATACTATAAAATTCTTCCAGTTTTTCGTAAGCCCATGTCCATTCATAAGTATAATAGTTAAGATGCATTTTCTCGAACTCAGCATTGATGTATTTCAGTCTATTTACTTTTCCCGATTCTATGCCATCCAATAGTACGTCAATCTCACTCTTCGGAGCAATAAGACCAGAAATATCTACCCATTCTCCTGTACCGATGGTAGTATCGGGCTTCAAACGGTTACGTATTTCTTCGTTACTTTGAAAATCGACTCCTTCCAAACGCTTGATAACAGAATTTCCAAGGAATTTGTGAATAGCTATTTCATAGAAACGAATACCCTTCTTCAAAGCAGAGTTCTGTATCTTTGCACTATGATAAGAATAAATATCGGAAAGTTCACCACTAGCATGGCGCAGGTTTTTCAATGTTTCAAGTCCCTTGAACATCTTCTGCACGGTATAAGGACTGAGCAAGTTATAGTTAATATGGTCTAACTTATTCGTATCGGTACGTCCATCACGCTTAGGCCACTTTTGGGCATCACGAATAGTACCTACGCTGCGCAGGTTTACCCCCGGTACAAGGTAGGTTGTATTATTTTGCTCAATCAGATAAGAGAATGGCAAATTCGATGTATCAGAATGGTTGACGTGACGTCCCATAACCAAAGAAAATGCCCCCACCTTTGCAGGCCACAAGATGTATGAATCGGATGTAGTCTTGGCGCCACGCTCCAAGGTTCCCTGGTGAATAGGCCCCAATTTATACATATGGTTACTTTGGTTAGAACCTGAACCGGCATTCATAAACGAAAACATACCGGCTATCAATAAAGTAGATTTATGATGAGTCACGGTAAAGGGTCCGGCAAAGATAGCACATGCTTCACCATTTTCTCCCTGGCAATTGCTAAAGAACAACGATTCCGAAGCCGAATAATTATGTCCCAATTTGCATGCCTGACCAATGAAACAACGACTCAACATCGCTCCATCATCGACATGTGAACCTGAAGAAATAATGAAATCGTCACAAATTACTCCATGCCCAATGTGTACAGGTGCCACCTTATTACTATTGATACTTCCGTTAAACAAACGGCATGTACCACAAATGCGACAATAATCTCCAATACGCACATTCTTGATAGAGCCTGTATTCAATATCATCACATGACTGCCAATTGTTCCCACAGTGGAAGCATGTTTATTGGAATAAAAGTCAGTAATTTCCTTCATCCGGGCAATCAGTTCCGGGCGATGACGATAAAGTGCCAGGATATATGCTTGATGGGCAGATAATTTATCATTGATAAGCACCTCGCGCCCACCTGTTTCATTCAGTACCGACACCTCTACTCCATTGCCGAACTTCGACAATCCATCTACCAGAATAATGTCTACATTCTCGATAAATGTGTCATGTCCTATTTCATAATTAGCAATGTAGTTCTGGATATTCTCAATGCAACAGTTATCTCCTACCGATACATTATGCAATGTCACATGCCGCAATCCTGAATGTTTTTTAATTCCTCCCGGTAGAGTGAAATCCGAATGAAATAGCCCCAAACGCACCTCTCCCGAAAAACGGGTATGATGTACATATTCCGTTGAAAATTCTGCGGCAACGGTTACTTTTCCCCAATCATCAGCCAAACACGATTGACTCTTCAGCCGAAGTATTTCTTCTTCGGTCAGTTTTCTGTAATTCATAACAATTCAATTAAGAATGAAAAATTAAGAATGAAGAATTAGTTTGCACTATTATCAGTACAGCAATTCATCATTCTTCATTCTTAATTCTTCATTTTTGTGATTATTCCTCTTCGCTCTCTTCGTAAGTCTGATAAAGAAAATCGTTATAAGGATACTTCTGTACGTGCAGTTCCTTTACACGTTGATAAACCACACTCTTCAGTTCCTCCAAGTTGATCTTTTCGCGGGCAGAAATGAACAGACAATTGTCCTCCAATTTCGCCATCCACGTCTTCATCAGTTCTTCGAGTGTTAAGTTTTCCTTGGTTCTGGGGGTAAGGTCGTCAGCCGCTTTCTCCACGTAGGTATAAGCGTCTATTTTATTGAATACAAGGATCATCGGCTTACCGGCAGCGTCGATATCAGCCAATGTCTTGTTTACAACTTCTATTTGTTCTTCAAAATCGGGGTGCGAAATATCAACGACATGCAGCAGCATATCGGCTTCGCGTACCTCATCGAGGGTCGATTTAAAGGAATCTACCAGGTCGGTAGGTAATTTACGGATAAAACCGACTGTATCGGATAGCAAGAATGGCAGATTTTCAATAATTACTTTTCGTACCGTTGTATCCAAGGTAGCAAAAAGTTTGTTTTCTGCAAATACTTCACTCTTAGCAAGCAAGTTCATCAAGGTAGATTTACCTACGTTAGTATATCCTACTAATGCTACGCGAATCATTCGACCGCGGTTCTTCCGCTGGGTGGATTTTTGTTTATCAATCTCTGCCAGGCGTTCTTTCAATAGCGACATACGATTGAGAATGATACGCTTGTCCATTTCCAACTGGGTTTCACCCGGACCACGAAGTCCTACCGAACCCTTACCACCACCTGCACCGGAGCCACCACCCTGGCGTTCCAAGTGGGTCCACAAACGTTGCAAACGGGGAAGCATATACTTATATTGAGCCAATTCCACCTGCGTCTTGGCATTGGCAGTCTGGGCACGCATGGCAAATATGTCGAGAATCAGCGAAGTTCGATCTAATATCTTAATCTTCAATTCCGCTTCTATATTACGTAGCTGTTTGGGTGAAAGTTCATCATCAAATATCACCATACCAACTTCACGCTCAGCTTCTTCTTCATTCTTTATATATTCTCTGATTTCTTCCAGTTTACCCTTACCGACATAGGTCACAGAGTGGGCCTGATCCAGTTTCTGAGTAAATCGTTTTACGATTTCCGCCCCGGCTGTCTCAGCCAAGAATGCCAGTTCATCAAGGTATTCATTTGTCCTACGCTCATCTTGAGTTTTAGTGATAAGACCTACCAATACCGCTGTTTCTGCTTGCACTTCGGAGATTACAAATTCTTTCATGTACTATAACCTTATTATTATATATATTATTAAGTGGCAGCAAATATAATTATTTTTGCAGACATCTCTCCGAAATCATTTCAATTTATTCTATAGTGATTTCCTTATAGTTAACACAGTTGGCTGAAACACCTATATCTATTAACGATTATTTCGTATCCGTGAGAAATATACACAAATGAAATCAAACAAAGATAGAACAGGAGTACATTATAATAAGACTATAATTATCTTTTCATAAAAAGGTTTTATATGTCAAAGCTGAAAAGAATTGCATAGTGCAGTGATAATAAATAAAGGTTGCAAGTGAAAGAAGTGAATCTTACATCCTTGCAACCTTTATTATCGGATTCTAAAAAAGACTTAACAGTATCTTCTGAGTGCTAAACAATTACTGCATCGCCGGCAGTGTGAAGATTTCCTTTGCAGTACCAAAACTACCTGCGCTGACGGTAAATTCAAGAGTCGCTTTAATTACCCCATTTGCTAATTCACCTTTACCTTCTACGTATGCTGTTCCATAACCACTGACATCACTAGCTATAGCTTGTTTCTCAACTGTAACTGTTTTACCATCGACAGCCACTTTGAAGATAATGTCATATCCTTCTTCGTATGGGCTCAAAGCTCTATACCAAGTTATCTGATCGGCCTTTTCCCATTCAAATTCTCCTTCAAATTCGAAGAATTCAGAACTGATAGTACCCGTGCCCAAAGAAGAGTAAGTGTAATCTCTGTAAATAGTAACCACTTTGGTCATACTGGCGTCAACAGGTGCCAACGATTTATCCAAAGTAATCGCAAGTTCATAATTCCGCCCCGAAACAATATCACCAACAGTTACGTGAAATGATGAAAGATTCTCACCCGCGGCAAATGACACACTAGAAGGCACCTGGATAGTAGAAGGCAATTCTACCGGTTTTCCGTCCCCGTCAAGAAGCGTCGCTGTTATATTCACCGTAGCAGCTTCCGTAGCAACCGCACGTATTACTTCTACATCAAAACCTTCATAGCCATGAGCAGGAAATGATACTGATTGTGACGCAGTTCCAAAAGTCACTCCCATGGTTTCACTTTTGTATATGTCGCCCGTATTATCCGTATCACAGGAAGTAAATACGGCTGCAATTGCAAGGCTTATTCCTAATAAATATTTTATTCCTTTCATATTCTATAATCTTTTAAATACATTATTCATCACCTACGGGATTCTGGTCTTTTGTGGGATCCATATTGATATTTCCATCAAATTCGCTTTGAGGAATAGTCATTACCCACATATAGCTTTCCGGATTGGTACTCGGTCTGTTAGTGAGTAAAGTAGTTGCAGTCCAGCCCATATTAATCGTACGTCTGAATCCTTGCTTCAGACGACGGATATCATAAATACGTCCAAACTCTCCCCACAGCTCAATACGTCGTTGAGTAATGATTTCCTCCAGTAAGGAACCTGTAACTTCATCGGTCAATTTGCCCAAGGCAGTGCCGGTCTTTGTACAGGTATAGTCAGCATCACGTTTAGACATCACTGCCATCAAATCTTTAATGGCTGCAGGTTCTTCACCCAAGCGACATTCAGCTTCGGCAGCTGTGAGATACATTTCTTCTACGCGCATCCAAATGTAGTCGCCCATCCAAGTTTGTACATCGGCAAACTTGAATTTCTCTTGTTGATAACCGCCTTTACCATTCTCGGCATAGGTAGGATCCCACCAGATCTTACGGTCATCTGTAGAATTCATCTTTGCATACAATTCCTTATTGATTTGCTTCAAAGCGGAAGCACCGTATTTACCGGCTTCAGCATCCATGTGAGAGAACAAGCTGGCGTACATACCCGACTGATCTGCGATAATCTCGGCACCCCACATAACGTTTTTAGCAGAAACATCATTCAATCCGATAAAGCTAGCTACCGGAATGACAGAGCATTTACTAGCAGTGATAGCTTCTTTAGCAGCTTCTTTAGCTACGGTCCAGTCTTCCATTACCAAAGCAATACGTGCCTTGAAACCTGAAGCTACCGCATAATCGATATGGCTGACGTGCTTCCGCGTCGCTCCTTTCAACAAGGTTGTAGCCTTGTCAATATCCTGAACGATCTGGTCATATACTTGTTGAACGGTTGCTCTCGCTTTGCCTTCGGTACCTGCAACAGTAGGTTCGGTATATATCGGGCAACAAGGTTCGCTTTCATGACCTTTGTAAGTGCGTGCAAAAGATTGCGCCAACATGAAGTAAGAGTAAGCACGGATAGCGTAAGCCTGACCGATTACATAATTGACATCAGCTTCGGCGCCTGCCATGGTTGCTTCCGCATTAATGATGTAGTTAGCATTGGATACCCATGTATAATAGGCGTTCCACAAGTCATAAGGGCGAAATCTCGTTGAATTGTATTTCGACTTTATGTTGTAGCCACATTCATTCCAGAACCATCCGCTACCCATACTGGCCATGATATGGTCTTCGCCCATTACATCCGCCATCAAATTGTAAGCAGAGATACCGAAACTGTGGTGAGCGTTCGCAGTAGGTGACCATGCTGAATACATGGAACGATAAACACCATTCAAAGGCACCAATGCAGAACTGGCATTTCCCAGCAGTCCTGTGCCGGACATAGAATCGGTTGGAGCAGTCTCTAATGCATCTTCCGTACAAGAAGTAAACATTCCGCACGACAGCAGACCGACAAACATATATTTAAATATTGTATTCATTGTTTATTTTCAATTTTAAGGGTTAGAAATTGACTTCGATACCTAAAGAGAAAGTCTTGTTAGGTGCATAAGAATAATCCGTCTGACCGGAGAAATTGTACTGTGGGTCCATACCTTCCAGATGAGTGAATAGTGCCAAGTTGTCTACCGAGCCGAATACTCTTACAGAGTTCAAACCGGCTTTGTTCAACCATGCCTTAGGCAATTTGTAACCTAATGTAATGTTCTTAATGGCAAAGTAAGAAGCATCAATCAAAAAGCGGTCGTTCACCACGTTTTTACCTGATACCTCGATACGGGGAACATCTGTAACATCGCCCGGCTTCTGCCAACGGCGCATAGCGTGCGCATTCCAGTTTGCATTATAATACATGTTATCCATAGATCCACTATACAAACCATCAAGTACCTTACCGCCGATAGAGTAAGTAGTCAAGATAGCTAAGTCGAAACCTTTCCACGACAAGTCTGTACTGATGCTACCATATAAATCGGGTATACGGCTGCCCAAATAGTACTTGCTTGTTGAAGCTTTGGAATAATCGCTGCTGATGCGTTCATTGGTTCTATTTCCATTTTCATCGGTATCATACACCCAATAGAGTTGGGCACCTGTTGCAGGATCAACTCCGGCAGACTTGGCCATGTAGAAAGTATTGATAGGCAATCCTTCTTTGGTACTGTAGTTACCACTGATAATTTCATCAGAAGTATCTGTCAACTTCAATACCTTATTCTTTATAGTAGAGCCCATCACTGAAATATTCCAAGTCAAATCTTTATTTTTGATTAGACCACCTTTAATTTCAAATTCGAGACCACTGTTGCGCATGTTACCTACATTAGCATTATATCCGTTAAATCCGGTAGAAGTAGCCATCGGATAGCTCAGAAGCATGTCTGTAGTCTTCTTGGTGTAGTATTCGACATTGATATTCAAACGATTGTCAAACAATGCAGCCTCAACACCAATGTTCAGGTTAGCACTCTTTTCCCAAGTCACCTTTCTATTTTCCAAAGAAGAAATCATACCGCCAATCTGGTTAGCGTTAGCCCAATCCAAGCTATAGAGACTCTGCCACAGGTAGTAGTCGCTAACGTATTCTCCGTTTACTAACTTCAGAATATTATCGTTACCTTGTTCACCATAACTTGCCTTGAACGATAAGTTGTTCACCCAAGATACATCTTCCATAAAGGCTTCCTTAGAAATACGCCAATTTCCGCCTACCGACCAGAATGTACCCCAACGGTCATCGGTGTAGAAACGAGAAGAACCATCGGTACGGACAGATACCGATGCATAATATTTCTCATCGTAGTTGTAGTTGAATCTTCCTAACCAAGATTCAATTCTGTAGTTATCCGTGTAAGAATCAGCATTGTACAAAGTAGTACCGGGACGTAATTCCAGAATGCCGTCAACCAGATTTGTTTTACCTGCCGACATATACTCATATTTGTAACCGTAGAACTCATGACCTGCCATCACATCAAAGTTGTGTAAGCCAAAAGAACGGTTCCATGTCAACAATTGATTGAATGTATAACTTTGCATACGAGTATTGTACTTCATCAACAAACCACCGGCAGTGGCTTGATTGCCATGATACATATTCATATACTTCTTCTCTAACTGATTGCGATAATCAACACCGAAATTCAAAGCAAGTTTCAGTCCTTGAATAACCCCAAAACGCTCATTGTCAGAACCGAAAGTCAGTGCTGTACGTAAACTGGCAACGTCGTTTTTCGTATCTGCCTTATCATCCAGCAAACCTCCCAACGGATTATAGTCATTATAGCTGCCCGGACGGCCATTTTCGCCATAGTCCAACTGCGGAAGACCATTCTCGCCCGGTATATTATTACCATCTTTATCTTTTACGTACATCGGAAACAACGGTGATACGAACTGTGCAGAGTACCAAACATTCGATGTAGAGCTACCATCATAATCGCTGAAGTTAGATATTGAATGAGCCAAAGAAGTATTCATGCTCGCTGTGAACCAGTCAGTTACAGTAGAACTTATGTTTGCGCGTGCGTTATAACGCTGAAAAGCAGTAGAAGTCAAGATGCCATCTTCATTCAGATAACCTAAAGAGAACATATATTTGGTCTTTTCGGTACCGCCGCTCAAAGACAATTGGTGCTCATGGCGGAATGCGTTATTTTGTTGGAGAGCATCCATCCATTTTTCATTCCATGCAGGAGTGGCATCAGCTTTAACCATACCAGTTGCAGGATCTATAATAGTATCCCAAGTATAATTTTTGAAAGGGTTGTAGAGTTCGCCACCTAGAGTTTTGCTCATTTCCCCTCTTGCTGCAACTTCTGCATTAGCCCATGAGTAACCGGAATTGAATGCAAAATCATTACGCAACGCCTCATAAGTCAACTGAACGAATTCCTTCTGATCAACCATGTCATATTCTTTAAGAGCACGTGAAGACCATCCTACTGTAGAACGCCAATTTACCTGAGTTTTACCTTCTTTACCTTTCTTTGTAGTGATCATCACAACACCATTGGCACCACGAGCACCATAAAGGGCACCGGCCGAAGCATCTTTCAATACAGTCATGGTTTCGATATCAGTAGGATTGATAGAACTTAACGAGCCATCATATGGTATGCCATCTACTACGTACAACGGATTCTTGGAGGCATTGATAGAACCATAACCGCGAATGACTACCGCAGCCGATTCTCCCGGTTGTCCAGAACCGGAAGTAGTGAGCAAACCAGTAGTTTGTCCTTCCAATCCCTTTGTCACATTTGTAATAGGGCGCGACTCTAATTTCTTATTGTCAATGGTAGAGGCCGATCCTGTAAATGAAGATTTCTTCGCAGTACCATAAGCTACCACCATTACTTCGTCAAGTACCTTGCTATCAGACTTCATAATCACCTTCATAGTGGGTTTTATTACCACCTCTTGTGACTGCATACCAACGAACGAAACCAACAAAGTCTTCGCAGAACTACAACATGCGTATCCATTTGATAAATAACATGTTACAAAAGTAATAGAACTTATATAATTACTTAATAACCTTTTGAAACTACTTTAAAGGGGGATAGATAACGAATACCGATATCTAATTTCTACTATTAATATAGGGTTATCTATTGACTGATAATAATATAGCATATTTTCATTTGAAGTGACTAAATACTGATTGTTTATAAACTCAAAAAAATAGAAGGAAGTATACAAAAATATGCGACTGATCTATTTGAAAAATGTATTTACACCATATATTATTGTTCCAATTAGTGCGCTATATATAATGTTAAACATTTTCATGTAATATCATTGCCTGCTATCATATTACAATCACAAATTAGTAACAAAACATTTTGAAATTAGTGAGAGAATAGTAACGAAAGATGCTATTCAAGAAGCTTAAATAAAAAAAAAGTTTGTGTTATAAAGTGTTTATCTGCTACCCTAAGACAGATTCTAAGCGTTATAATAGAAAGAAAGGTCGCTCATTTATAGTGAACGACCTTTCTTATGTAATATTTATTAAAATACAAAAGTATAATCTATACTATTTTAATAACTTGATTATTTTTTGTTTACCCAGGTTTTGTCAGTATAGATATAGGTGCCGTCTCCGTAGGCTGCTTTTACATTCGGGTTTCCTAAAACACTACTATTACCATAAGGTAAACGCTCTGGATAACGGTTAATACCACTTTGAGAGTTTTTCGGGTTTGTCAAGGTTATATAGCTTTCACCCATTGCCTTCAGACGACGGAAATCATTGTATGTTTCTACTTGTTCATCTACAGACTGAGCTACATATTTTTGCTCGAAAAGTGTTTTAAGAGTCGGAGTGCCTAAAGATTTTACATATTCGCTTACATCTGTATCATCATCAAACCAGCTCAATATTTCACTTACAGAAGTCGTAACAGCTGTTTGAAATGCAGATGTCGCATCTTGACCTGTGCGTAATTGAACTTCTGCCAAAATGAAATATAACTCTTGCTTGCTAAATAGATGTATAGGTTGTGAACCTAAATCAAACCATGCAGGAAATGCTAAACTACCGTCAGCAACTTGAGCTATTTCTTCATCACCCGGTGCATAAGCCTCCCCTGTTTCATATGTATAATAAGTAAGGCGAGGGTCTTTTGTGGCTTCCATCAGATTTAATACAGTTAATGAAGAGGCTGTGTAAGAGCGACTCCATACAAAAGCACTCCATGGGTTATCACAAGTTTGTCCATTAAATTCTCTAATGGTGAATCCTTTAAATCCTAATTCTATAGCTTTTTTTGCATTCTCTTCAACTTGTGGTAAAACGTTAGAATCTACTGCCAGTTGGTGAAGGATGTAACGCGCTTTCAAAGCATAGGCTGTAGCCAGCCATTGTTTTACATCACCTCCAAAAGCGAGATCCTGATTCTTGGCAGATTTCAAGTCCTTTCCTTTTTCTAGATTAATGATTGCAGCATCAAGTGTAGACAAAATACCGGCGTATACGTCTTTTTGCGCATCCAATTTCGGTTGAAGGTTAGCTTGCCCTTTCAACGCTTCGCTATATGGAATATCTCCATGCATATCAGTTAATACACCGAAATTGAGTGCCTCCAGAACTTGAGCCATACCTAGAAGGTCATACTGACCAGCATTCCCGGGAACTTCATCATTGATTTTGGCTATAATCTGACGGATGTTCTGCAAGTTGGAGTAAGTTGAATTCCATACATTATTAAATGTAGTAGAAGCAGCCCATTCACCAGAGTTACGCAATTCAGCTCTCATCAACTGATTATTACCAACACCAAGCTCTTGTTCATTAAGTGATGCCAAATAGAAAGCGTAATCGCCTGATACTGTACTGAAGCCTGTTGACATAATCGCTTCACTCAACTGAAGATATGCAGGAACCACATCCGGCGCTGGATGCTGGTTGTCCTTATTAATTTTGTCAAGTATATCCTCTGAACAGGATGTGAATCCGAGTAAGGCAACTGACAGTGCCATTAATATATGTTTTCTCATAATTAAAATCTTTTTTAATTTACTGTTTTAGAATGTAATAGTAAGTCCACCTCCAAAGCTAGAAGTATTAGGAACAGAGAAGCGTTCAAAATAACCACTCATGTTGTTGTTTCCTTGCGAAGACTCCGGATCGAAATTCGGTAGTTTTGCCCAAATCAGTAAGTTACGAGCGAAACCATAGATGGAGATGTCAAACATACCCAACTTTGGTAGCTGATAAGTCAAAGTCAGATCACGTAGCTTGATAAAACTAGTATCATAAATTCCCGACTCAGTAATATTGTAATACTCCATATAATAGTCCTGCTTGTTCACTTCGATTGTGTTCGGTTTACCGGTAGCTTCATCAGTTCCTTCTACAACCATCTTTCCTTCATGATATGGTAAAGATTCTTTGGTTGCACCAAAGTAGTTCATAGTCATGTTTGTACCATGATACATCTTTCCACCTTGTTGCCAACTCCATGTGGTAGATAATGATAAACGTTTATAACGACCACCAAATGTAATACCAGTAGTGAAGTCAGGAGAACAGTTACCCAAGTTTTGGCTGTCACCAGTAGCTTGAGGCAGGCCGTTCAATAGAAGCAGGTTACCGGCATCATCACGTTTAAAACCTGTTCCATAAATATTAGGATAAGTTGCTCCAGCTTGTGCGCGTACCTGAGGTTCAACAAAGCCTCCTAACATGATAGACTCAACACCTGGTGCTAATTCTATAACTTTATTCGTTATCTTAGTGAAATTGATACCCAAGTTTAAGTCATAATCCTTACCTTGTAGAATGGCAGCATTAATAGAAAACTCATGGGCTTTGGTCTGCATTTTGCCTGCATTAGTTAGCATTTCTTGGTAACCGGTTGCTCCATCTACAGGAACTGAGAAAATCTGGTCTTTCACATTTTGCAAACTGTAAGTATACTCTAATTTAATTCTGCTATTAAATAAATGTAAGTCAATACCTGCTTCATAATTTGTTGTATTCTGAGGTTTCAAGCCTTCATTATAAACTTTGTAATAGGGCACAAAGGTTGAAATACCACTTGGCAATGGATAAGAAACAGGTGGATAACCGTAAAAGCCACCGCCATAAGCTGGTGTATAATAAAAATTGCTATAGTAATTTCCAGCTTGACCTACTTGTGCAAATGAGCCACGCAATTTACCATAGTTTAGAATACTATTACTCTGTAAAAATGCAAGTTTGGTAAATTCCCATCCCAGCGATACAGATGGATAGAAGAAACTACGACTTCCACGCGGCATTGTAGAAACATAGTCGTTACGTCCGGTTACAGTCAAATATAACTGATCTGCCCATGATAAAGAAGCACTACCAAAAAAACCTACAGTACGTTCTCTGCGATTATATTCACTAGAAGTATAAGATGTGGCATTGCCTATTGTCGAAAATCCCGGGAAGTTGAAGTTGCTTCCATAATAATCCCAAGTACGCATATTCTCGTCATTGAATTCATTGCCCAGGACAACATTTAATCTCCATTCTTCGTTTTGACCGAATTTGCCATCAAAGTTGACAGTAAACAAGTTGTTGAATACATTATGTTGTGTTCCATAATTTTCGATATCACCATTTTTTAGTGATGTTGTAGACCCCATTTCTCTGATATCCGAATAGTCCGAAGTCCAAATATCGAGACCTGCTTGTTCACGGAACTTTAAAGAGAAATTATCTCCCCAATTCAAATTGGGTTGGAATTCCAAATAGGCATTACCAAATGCACGATTTGTATGTTGTCTATATTCATTGTGATCCGCCCACCAATAAGGATTTGTAAATGAAGTTGAGCGAAATAGTACTTGCTGAGTAATATCGCCTGGAACATGACTGGGTATACCTTTCAAGTCATATTCGGCAGGAGCAGAATAAATAACGTTCATGATACCATCATTGGCACCTGGTGCTGAAGTTATCTTGCTAGAAGAATAATTCATTGAGAATCCAGTATTCCATTGAGAGTTTATTTTCCAATCCACCAAACCGCGGGCACCCCAACGGTTCATGCCTGTTGACGGAATAACACCATCCTGGTATGAGTTGTTGACACCAAAAGAGTAGCTAATTCCGTTAATGGTTTGAGACAAGTTGACATTCGTATTTTCAGTAAATCCGGTTCCCAAGAAATCTCCTACGTTATCGTAGATCTGTGGAGTAGTCCAACCGTCAAGCCCTGCTTTAACACGCTGAGGGTTATAATATTGCCCTTGGTGCTTGCCATCTGCTTTTGTATAAGCATTATCCATATTACCGCCATATGTAGGGTCATTGGCTAATTCGCTTATTTTGGGTCCCCAAGTCATAGATGAGGATGGATTGTAAGCTGTAATGCCATTACCTTGCGAATATATGTCTTGATGCTCAAACTTGCGCGATACGCGTTGAGCACTCAAGTTAGAAGATATAGTTACTGTAGGTTTATTCTGATTATTCTTTGAACCTCTTTTGGTAGTAATTACGATTACACCATTAGATGCACGAATACCATAAAGTGCAGAGGCTGCTTGTCCTTTCAAAACGTTGATAGATTCGATATCTTCAGGATTGATATCAATACTACGGTCTGCATAGTTTGCACCTGTTACAGAACTGCCGGTATCAAAATCCGCTGAGGTGTTAATAGGCATACCATCAACAACATACAATGGCTGGTTGTTACCATCAAATGAACGTGCACCACGTATTACAATTTGTGAGGATGCTCCAGGTGCTCCGGAAGATTGGCGGATATCTACACCTGTTAGTTTGCCCTGAATGGCATTTGCTAATGAAGTCGTACCACTTTTATTCAACTGGTCTGACTTTAAATCTTGAGCAGCATACCCCAATGCTTTACGATCACGTTTAATACCCATAGCTGTAACAACAACCTCATCAAGTACCTCGCTATCAGATTTAAGTACCACCTTTAAAACCGGTTTAATTGCCACCTCCTGAGACTGCATACCAACGAACGAAACCAACAAAGTCTTCGCAGAACTAAAGTTTTTATATATCACTAATTATCAATATATTAAAATAATGAATGGATTTGTATAACGCGGCTCAATCACCTCCAAAATATTATAATAAAGGGATTACAATACATGAGTTTCCTCAGTTTGATACCATTATTATCCTCTTAATGTTTGATATACAGTGAAATATCTATTATAATTAGGTCTGATGTTTTGATAAGAATATACTTATTGTTTCAAGAATGTTTTTTATTTCTGATATAATTACCTAATCCATATTCAAGTAACTCAATAGTTGAGCAATTTTCAAAAACAGAGAAAGTGTAAATATAATCCTTAAGATCCTTGAAAACAATTACTATTATAACTAAGAGTAATTTTCTTATTACCTAAAAACAAGTAAGTTGTTTGTAAGCAACCCATAAGTTGCTTGTAAACAATTAATGAGTTGCTTATAAACAACTTATTAGTCGTTTGCAAGCAGCTTACTTATTTGTTGTATCTTTAGAACTTAGTTTTTCTATATTTAAAAGTTATTTCCCTCGAGGTTAGAATTAGTTGCTTTTCATGTAGAGTCTAGCCAAAACCGTATCAATTCCATATCTTCTGCGTTTAAAATGATTCCTAAACGTAGAAAATACAGACTTGGTACGGAGATATAGTAGAGAAGGCAACTCTATTTTTATAAGACCATCATTTGAGCGGAAATTTTATTTCTCTTTAGAATTGAATAGTAAAGAATGATTTTTCTGCAAATCATGTACAATAGTCATATCCATTACATTTGTATATACTTGTGTTGTTTTAACGCTTTTATGGCCTAATAGTTTTTGAACCGTTGTAATATTTACTCCATTATAAATTAACAAAGTTGCATTAGTATGTCGTGCCGTATGGAATGATATTTTCTTTGATAACCCTGCTAAACGAGCAATTATAACTAACTCCTTATTGACATTTGAGTTATCTCTTAGTCGAAAAAAATCTTGCAGATTATTTTTATACTTATCAAGTGTAACAAGCCCCTTTCCGTCAAATAACAAATATAGAGGCAATCTGACCTCTGTGTTCGTTTTAACAGACTTATAAATAAGCCAAACTTCTTGGCGTATTTCTACTATATTGTCTGATGATAAATTCACAAAATCAGAGTATCTCATACCTGCATAACAGCAAAATAGAAATGCATCTAAAGTCTTCTGATACTTAGAATATCTGCCTGTTAAGTTCAATTGTTCAAGCTTATCAAGCTCTTCAGGATTTAAATGTGTATGCTTATTTTCAATAGTCTTAATTTTATATTTTCGGAAAGCATATTTTTGTATTTCCATATAATCTTTATTAATAGCGACATTAATATGCCGTTTGAGATGCTTCATGTGCTTAGCTATTGTATTAGTATGATAGCCTTTTGATTGCAAGAAATACTCAAATGAAGATATGAATTCAAAGGTCAAATCAGAAAAGGAAACATCTTTTTTAAACTCTTGCAAAAGAGAAAGAGTTGAAAAATGATTTCGCTTAGAGCTCTCCTTCATTGCGGAATTTGTAACTTCTTGCTTGAAAAAAGGTATAAAAGATGTCTTATTCTCACTTGTACTCAAAACATCTTTCAGTAGTTCTAAAGATATACGTCTGCCCTGTTGCCATAACTCAAGCTCTTTCTTTTCAATCATTGACATATACTCGTATATCAAACGATTTAACGCATCCGCATTAGGATGGTTTCTAACAATGAGCTTTTTCATATCCCACTGATCTGGTCTTAAATAGACTTTGGTGGAAAAATACTTTTTCTTTCTATCTAAATAGGCCTCTACTTGTACTAATGCCATTCCTTTTTTATTCAGGCATTTCTTTCTGTTGTACACCAAATTGTAAATAATCTTACTCATTTCTTGCATTTTTAGTTAATACTATGAACAAATAAGACGATATTCTGTGCTTTACGAGAACTGAATAAGAATTAATATCTGCAAAAAGAGACTTTTTATATGAGTTCCTTTTAAATTTCTGATATCTAAAAATTCTCAAATTGTCTCTAATAAGAGCTCTTTTATACTCTTATCCATTGTTTTTTTAACCATTTTGGTTTAAAAAGTGTGTATTTCGAGAGCCTTATTGCAAAAATACTCGAAACAGAGTGATAGACTAATTAGGCTCATTTAGGTTTTTTAAGTGCAAAAAAGCTGCTATTGAGCATAAAAAAAGGCATATAATTAACAAATTGATAGATTTACAAGGTTTTTTCAATAAAACAATTGTCTGTTTCATATTTATTAATATATTTGCATTTTGTTAGAGTAAAGAAACAATTAATGTAAAGTTAAACTTTAAGAGAGAATTTATGAAAAGAAAATTAATGCTGTTATTGGCCTGTCTTTTTGTCGGAATAGGCCTAGTAACTGCCCAAACCCAGAAGGTTACAGGTGTTGTAATTTCTGAAGAAGACGGGCAGCCAGTTATTGGAGCCTCTGTATTAGTAAAAGGTACACAAATTGGTACTATTACTGGTGTAGATGGTGATTTTACATTACCAAACGTACCAAGTTCTGCGAAGACTTTGGTAATTTCCTACATTGGTATGCAGACCCAAGAAGTGGCTATAAAAGCTAACTTGAAAGTTATCTTGAAGTCCGATGCTAAACTACTAGATGAGGTTGTGGTAACGGCGGTCGGCATTCAACGCGCAGAACGCTCATTAGGCTATGCTGTATCAAAAGTCGATGCAGATGAAGCTATCCAAAAGGCTGAACCGGACTTAATACGTTCTTTGGAAGGTAAGATTCCTGGTGTTGTAATTAACTCACCTTCAGGTGCGGCAGGTTCTGCTACACGTATGACTATTCGTGGTAATTCATCATTCCTTGGAAGCAATCAGCCTCTTTATGTTGTGGATGGTGTACCTTATAGTAATACGGAAGTTGCATCTTCAAATCAGGCAACTGAAGCCGGTGGTGCTTATGGTAGCGGTATTTCTACTCTTGACCCGAATGATATCGAATCAATGAATGTCTTGAAAGGTGCGGCAGCTGCTGCATTGTATGGATCTCGTGCCGCAAATGGTGTTGTTCTTATAACAACCAAGAGTGGTTCTAAGAGCAAAAATAAGGCAGGTAAAGGTATGGAAATCACTTTGAACGCCTCTTATACAATGGAGCAAATTGCAGGTTTGCCTGATTACCAAAATAAATTCGGTACAGGTGATAACTTTATTGCTCAAG
Organism: uncultured Bacteroides sp.; assembly: GCA_900555635.1. GTDB lineage: Bacteria > Bacteroidota > Bacteroidia > Bacteroidales > Bacteroidaceae > Bacteroides. The sequence goes on along the minus strand of USLU01000011.1, from coordinate 97,823 downwards.
GTGTAAATGGTTCTTGGGGTGCTGCGTTTACTGACTTAACAGAGGTGCCTCTGAGCATGTTCTCTGCAAATATTTATGGAAAAGCTTATCCTGATCTACCTAAAATGATTCCTTATAAAGCTTACGAAAATAACGTAAAGGATTTGTTTGAAATGGGAGGTATTTACGATTTGTCGTTGAACATCAACCGCTATACAGAAAGTGGCAATTTTACTGCAACTGTTTCGAAGATGGATCAAGATAGCTATATTCCTGATGCAGACTTTGGTCGTTATTCTATCAGCGTAGGTGGAAATCAAACATTAACTAACGGTGTTCGTGTTGGTGGAAATGTTTCTTTCTCAAGAACTCAGCAGAATGGTCCTATGTTTGGTAATAATCAGTCATCAAACATTGGTGCTTCTTCGTTTGCCCGTGCATTAATTCTCGGTCGTAACTGGGATATGTCTCTTCCTTATGAAACTCCCGACCATAAATCATTATTCTTTGTTGGTGACCAGGCAGATAATCCGCTGTGGTCATGGAAGTATAATAAGATCAGAACAACTATGGATAGAACTGTTGCCAATTTTAATGTTGGTTACGATATCACTAAATGGCTTTCTGTTGACTACCGTGTAGGTATCAATGATTTCAAAATGGATCGTAAGGAAGTGCTGAACATTGGTTCAAGAGCTGTAGGTGGTAAAGGACGTATTCGCGTAGAATCTTATGATACACAAGAAATTGAGTCAACTTTATTACTCCGCTTCGATGTGCCTCTTCATAAAGATTGGGGATTGAAAGGTTCTTTGGGTCACAATGTGAACCAGTTTACATCAACGAATACTCAAACAACAGGTTTGAATATAATGTCTCCTGGTGTTTACAATATCAATAATACAGAATCGCAAACTTCTGAAGAATATTATACAAGAACTCGTTTGTGGGCAATTTTTGGAGAAGCAACTCTTGATTATAAGAATTTTGCCTTCTTGAGTGTAACAGGACGTAATGACTTCTCTTCTACTTTGCCTAGTGGCAATCGTAGTTTCTTCTATCCTTCTGTTGCCGGTTCATTTGTATTCACAGATGCTTTCAATATCAATGAAGATATTATCAAGTTCGGTAAAGTACGTTTGAGTTGGGCTAAGGTAGGTAATGATGCCGGTGCTTATTACAAAAACGGAACATTTAGTTTGGGACAACCTTTCAACGGACGACCGATCTTGTCATTGCCAAGCTCTATGTTTGATCCTGAATTGAAACCGGAATTCACTTCTGAAGTTGAATTTGGTGCAGAATTGCAATTCTTGAAGAGTAGAGTGAACTTGGATTTCACATGGTACAATCGTAACTCAACAAATCAGATTGCTCCTTTGAGTCTTCCTTATTCAACAGGTTATGGTAGCTACTATACAAACTTTGGTAAAATGAACAATCATGGTATCGAAGTTGGTTTGAATTTAGTACCCATAATGAACAATAACTTCAAGTGGGATATGTATTTCACTTATACGAAGAATGACAGTGAAGTAAAAGAACTGGCAGAAGGTGTTGATCGTGTATCTTTGGCTACCGGTTTCGCTACTCCGGGAGCTGTATTGGAAGTTGGTCAACCTTATGGTATGCTAGTTGGAGATAAGTTTGCACGTGATGAAGAAGGAAATCTTTTAGTTGATCCTAATTCTGGTTTCTATTTGGTAGATGATGAACAAGGATATTTGGGTAATCCTGCTCCTGATTATAAACTAAGCTTGAACAATACATTTACTTATAAAGGTATAACATTGTCATTCTTGGTAGATGCTCAAGTTGGTGGATGTGTTTGGACATCTTATATTACAGACTTGTTGGGACGCGGTGTTACAAAAGACACAGAAAACCGTTACGGTTCTCGTATCATGCCGGGATACTTAGCTGATCCTTCTACTAAAAAACCTTTGTTGGATGCTAATGGAAATAAGATTCCTAATAATGTCCAATTACGTGAGAATGACTTATGGTTTACTGGAAGTTCTACAGTATCTTCATTTGCTATAAATGGTGTAGACGAAGCAGCTGTTTATGACGCTACTACAATCCGTCTGCGTGAAATAAGCCTTGGCTACCAACTTCCCAAATCTTGGTTGGCTAAGACATTCATTGGTTCAGCTAATATTTCATTTGTAGCTCGCAACTTGTGGTTCTGGGCACCAAATGTTCCTAAGCATAGTAATTACGATCCTACAGCCAGCAGTTATGGTGGTGGCAATATACAAGGTATTGACTATACTTCTGCACCGAATACAAGACGTTATGGATTCAATCTTAAACTCACATTCTAAAAACCGAACGTATGAAAATTAAAAAATATATATTTATATTGGCATCAGTCTTGTTTGTCAACACTAGTTGTTCTCAATACCTTGACATCAATGATGACCCCAATAAACCGACTAAAGCTGAATTGAACAAAGTATTAACCGGAGCGGAATATGACATTGCTATGGCATTTGCTTCTGGGAATTATATAGGTTCATCATTGCCTTCTTATGTATTTCATTTATCTTCTCGTGAAGTTGATAACTTTGGTATAACGGCTTCTACAGCTTCACTTGGTAATTCTTGGCTGCAAGCTTATACTTATGGTCTAAAAAATACGGATGCCGTTATTACTGCTGCTGAAGAAGGAGGAAATTTAATCTATGCTGGTATAGGTAAATTGCTGAAGGCTTATGCATTTGCAAGTATTGTGGATTTATGGGGAGATATACCTTACACAGAATTCAATGTAGAAGGAAATTATGCTCCGGCTTTGGACAAAGGTCAAGCTGTTTATAACTCTCTGCTCGCTTTGATAGATGATGCTATCAGTAATTTGAATAATACAGAAGCTCCCAATTTGTTAAAGCCGTCTTCTGATGACTTGATTTACAATGGTGACAAAAACAAATGGGTTAGAATGGGTAATACTCTGAAACTAAAACTATTGGTACAGTCAAGAAAAGCAAAAGGTGAAATCACGGGTTGGAATGAGAAGCTTACTGCTTTGCTTGCTGAAAATAACTTCATGAAGGATGGAGAAGATTTTGAATTTAAGCACACAGCAAAAGACAATCCGGATGAACGCAACCCTGCTTATGTTGACGAATATCTTGGAGGGCAAAGTACTTATTACATCAGCCCGTGGCTTTTTGAAACAATGTCTGGTTTAGATTTGAATGTGAAAAATAATCCACTTGCTGGTATTACTGACCCACGTATTCCATATTATTGGGTAAATCAAATCAAGGCAGATGGTGAAGCGCAAAATACAACTGATTATCGTAGCGGTGCATTTGTTTCTATATTTTTTGCATCCAACTCTTCATCATCGGGTAATGACCAACGTTCAACTTCTTCCTTTATTGGAATCTATCCATGTGGTGGTAAATATGATGACGGTAATGGTGGTAAATGTGATAAGAGTGTAGGTACTGGTATTGCACCTGAGAAAATGCTACAAGCTTACTCTGTTCCATTCTTGTTGGCAGAGCTTTATCTAACCGGAGAGGTAACAGGGGATGCCAAGGCCGCTTTAGAAGCTGGTATCAAACGTTCTATAACTCACGTGAATTCAGTATCCCAAGCTGCAAAAGCTGATGGTGTTGCTGTACCTACAATTGCAGCAGATGTAGTTACTGCTTTTGTTGGAAAAGTTTTAGCTAAATTTGATGCAGCAGCAAGTAACGAAGAAAAGCTTCGCATTGTAATGACTCAGAAATGGATTGCTAATTTCTTCAATCCGGTTGAAGCATATAATGATATCCGCCGTACAGGTTATCCTACATTATTGAGTCCGGGTACTGATTATGCTCAATCACCTTATAAGAGCAGTAAAGCTCCTGAACTTGGTCCTATTGATATTCCTTTAAAAGGTATTAATGCATATCCGAGAGCAATGTGGTATCCAACAAGTGAAGTTACCCGTAACCCGAACGTTACAAACAGTGGTAGAAACTTAAGTACTCCGATTGTATTCTGGGATAAATAATATGTTTAACTATGAAATTTTACAATAATATGAAATATATACAATTATTCTTGGCAACTGTCCTTATGGCATTGCTGACTGTTAGCTGTGACCAAGATCTTCCCTATCCATTGGAGGATGTAAAGGACGGTGTCGTAATTGACATTGCCCGTGTAGATGGCACAGATGGCGTTCTTTCTGCAGGAACAACGGAAGGTAATTATAAAATTAAAATGACTATTCCCAAACAACAAGGTGATTACTCAATGTTGGATTATGCACAGCTTCTGTGTGTATTTACAAATGCCGCAGGTGAAACTACTTCTAAAGTAGTCATTGATAACATTACTGAGTTTCCTAAAGAAATTACAGTTGACTTTGCAGATGTTTATAAAAAATTCGGTTTAACTGCACCGTCATTAGGCGAAACAATGTATTTTACTGCAAATGCAATATTGAAGGACGGTTATGTTGTAAATGGTTGGACAGCTGAAACAGGTTTCAATAATAAGGTGTTTACAGGTTGGGAAGTTGATGGTAGAGCCTATTCTTATAATGTAAGATATGCTGTAGTTTGTCCGTTAATATTGGAAGAATTTACTGGCGATATGCTTATCGTTGACAACTCTGCTCCATTCTATGATGGTGATGTATATCCGGTTAAAGTATCTATGATTTCTGAAACAGAATTGGAAGTAGAAGGTTTCTACGAAGATTCAAACATACGCATAATAATAGATCCTACTGTTCATACAGTATCTGTACCCAAACAGGTATTGTATGATAGTTATGGAAGTTATACCAATTTCTTTGTTGCTGCTTCAGGTACTATCGATGCATGTAATGGTACTATTACTTTCTCTGGTACAGTAGGAGTTGACCAAGGTACATTTACTACTAGTGCAAGTTGGTTGATTAAACACTAAAAAAGTAATAACTGAGCAAAGTGCTCAAAGTATTAAAGAAAGACTAATTTTAAAAGGAGATGTGACTCTACGACACATCTCCTTTTTTTGTATTTGTTGCTTTATAACATTGCAATTATATTTACATATCTACTATTCCTATATTTAAAATTCTGCATTAACTGTTCATTTTTATCTGTAATACTCTTATTAGTCTATGTTGACAATTATACTTCTCATTAAGTATCAAGTATGTTTTTTATTTGATTAATTTGAAAATCGATCAAAGCAATGTGCTTAATTTCAGTCGTTTAAACTTAATCCTGGTAGCTTTATAGTTAAAATTCTACTATTCTTCCCTCGTTCATAATAGTCTACAGTTGATATATTGAATACAATTACAAATTTTGCGAAAATCATATATATTTAATTATCAATACATTATACATCGTGTAGTTCTGCGAAGACTTTGTTGGTTTCGTTCGTTGGTATGCAGTCTCAGGAGGTGGCAATTAAACCAACAGTAAAGGTTACTTTGAAGTCTGATAGTGAAGTTTTGGACGAAGTTGTAGTAACTGGCTATGGTGTACAACGGAAAGCATCTTTTACAGGAGCAGCTGCTGTTGTAGGTAAAGATGTTCTTGCAAAGAAAACTGATGCCAATTTTGTGAAGGCGTTGGAAGGTGCGGTACCGGGTATTCAAATGAACAATTCAACTAGTATGCCAGGTATATGGGGATCTATTTATGTACGTGGACGTGGTTCACTCAACTCTGGTACTCAACCACTTTACGTGATTGATGGTATGCCTATTGATTCTGACACAGATGATAATTCGCTCACTTATACCTCAAACAATACAATAGATCCAATGTCCTCACTTAATCCATCTGACATTGAAAGTATTACAGTATTAAAGGATGCAGCAGCTACTGCTATTTATGGTTCGCGTGCAGCTAATGGTGTAATTGTAGTGACTACTAAAAAAGGTTCCGAAGGCAAGTTCAATATCAATCTTGATATCAAGCAGGGATTTGTGACAACTGCTAACAACAATATGGACTTTGCTAATGCTCAGCAAACCATGAAACTCTTTACAGATGGCTATACTGCGGCACAAGGTGGTGACTGGCAGAAGAACTACGATTATTTAGCAAATGATTATTTTGGCTGGGATCGTAAATCGTCCTATGACTGGGTGGATGCTATTACTCGCAAAGGTTATTATCAAGATTATAACCTCAATATGCAAGGACGTACTGGTTCAACAGGCTACTACGTTGGCTTAGGCTATCTAAATACAGAAGGTTTGGTTATCGGATCAGATTTGGAACGCTTCTCTGGACGTCTCAATTTGGATACTAAGTTCAAATGGGCTACTTTGGGTGTGAATTCGTCATATAGCTACTCTACACAGAATGGATTCTCATTGTCCACAAGCGGCTCAATGAGTAGCCCGATCACTGCGGCTATGTCAAGCCAAACACCAATGGACCCCTTCTACGATGCTGACGGAAACTATGCCAATACTAATACTTACAATCCATTGGCATTGATGGACGAGAAAGCCGGTGAAATCAACCAAAGCAAAATTCAGATGGTGAATTTGAATCCCTACTTCCAAATAGATTTTGGTCAGGGAATCTATGCAAAAACTACTTTAGGGGTAAATATCAATGAACTACGTCAATACCAGTATTGGAGTGCTCTTTACAACCCACAAGCAAAAGACTATAATGGGTTGGGACAACAGTATAACTCAAAAAGCACAGTTATTACCTGGAATAATATCATTGGTTGGAATCATAAGTTCAATAAACATGATGTGGGGCTGATGTTAGGTCAAGAAATGCAGAAAAAAAGCTATTTCTATGAATACTATGCTAAATCTGATTTCCCATTTGCTGCCTCCGGCATGCGTGACCTTACAACAGCCGGTACTGATCAAGGAAATGAATACTACAAGAAAGAAGCTCGCTTAGCCTCTTATTTTGCCGATGCACATTATTCTTATGCAGACAAGTATTATATTTCCGGCTCTTTCCGCCGTGATGGTTCATCTGTATTCGGTTCCGACAATCGTTGGGGTAACTTTTGGTCAGTAGGTGGAAAATGGCGTATTTCCGGTGAAGAATTTCTGAACGGAAATGAGATTCTTACAAATGCCACACTACGTGCATCATATGGTACAGTGGGTAATCAAGATATTGATTGGTATGCTGCCCGTGGATTCTATTCTTCAGGTTATAACTACAATCAGACACCTGGAATGAGACCGATAAGTATTCCTAACTCAGAATTGACTTGGGAGGTTTCTAAGAAATTTGATGTTGGTTTTGATATTTCATTCCTTCAACGTATCCATTTAACATTCGACTTCTATAATGAAGAAACTTCTGATGCTCTATTTGAAATACCTTTGTCTATGACTACCGGTATCTCAAAAACTTATCAGAATATCGGATCTATTCGTAATCGAGGCATTGAATTCTCTGTGAATACTGCTATCATTCAACGCAATGATCTGAACTGGAATTTCTTCGCTAATCTGACATGGAACAAAAATGAAGTTATAAAGTTGTCTACTGATGATCCATTGGAATATACATACCAGATTGTTGAGCAAGGGCATCCTTATAGCCAGTTTTATATGAAAGAATATGTAAGTGTAGATCATGAAACAGGTAAGCCTTTATGGTATCTCAATAAAACAGGTGATGAAACTACATCTGACTACAATGCAGCAGCCAAACGTTATGTAGGAGACGCTGATCCAAAAGTGTTAGGAGGTTTTGGAACAAACCTTACTTGGAAAGGAGTTGATTTCAACTTGAATTTCAATTACCGATTGGGAGGGAAAGTATATAATTCCGGAGCATCTTTTACAGGTTTTGGTATGGCATTCCGCACACCACTTGAAGATGTAGCTCTTAATTCATGGACAGAAGACAATAAGAATGCCAAGCATCCTCAATATATCTATGGTGACCCTAATAAAGCAACAGCTACATCTTCTCGCTATCTCTATAGCGGAAATTATCTACGTATCAGCAATATTACATTGGGATATACACTGCCGAAAAGTTGGATTCAAAAAGCATTTATTCAAAAATTACGTGCTTATGTATCAGTAGATAACCTTTATACATTTACAGCTAGCGATTTTGTAGGATATAATCCGGAAACCTCTGCTAATGGTGTCATTGCATGGCAATATCCTGCAACTTGTACCTTTATTGGCGGTATCCAGCTTACTTTCTAAAGACAGTACTATAGTAATTAAAAGAAATAAAATATGAAAAAGAATATATTAAAAGCATTCCTCATATTGGCTTTGGGAACCGGTGTTTCAGGCTGTGGAAACAGTTTCCTTGAGACCGACTATTACAAAGGCATTGATGTAGAAACAGGATTGTCCACAGTAGGCAATATCTCGACGGCACTTAATGGTACTTACTATGATTTGTTTTACTATTATTTTGCAGGGAACTATGCTATCAATATAGGTGATATTCCAACTGATATCAGTTATTGGAATGGAAAAACCGGACATTTTGATGGAATTTATACTTATACTTTTACCGATACAGACACTTATCTGAAAAATATTTGGGAGTATGGCTACAAAACGGCAGACAATGCAGCCCGTGTAATAGAAGCTTCTAAAGCTCTCTATGACAATGCTACAGCAGAAGAAAAAGTAGAATTGGATCGTTGTATGGCAGAAGCCTATGCTTTACGTGGATATTCGCAGTTGATATTAGCTAATGTTTATGCTCATCAAGTGAAGGTGGACGGTACTGACCATTCATCTAAACCCGGAATTGTATTGATTGACAAACCTATTGTAGCATTAACAAAAGTAAGTCGTTCCACTATAGGACAAAGCTATGAAGCTATTCTTTCAGACCTCAATCAAGCCATCACTCACTTTGATATAGCTGGTGGTGACAGACAATCTTTAGTATATTTCAATAAAGCTGCTGTATATGGCTTATTGGCACGTACATATCTCTATTTAGAAGATTGGGATAAGGCTATACAAAATGCACAGACAGCTCTTAAAGAGAAAGGTATCACAGAGTTAACGTATGGTGATGCAAAATATAAGGCACTATATAATAATGAGTCATCGAACACAGAAAGTCTGTTTGCATTAGCAATTACGCAGACAGACAACTGGTCAGCTAACTCATGTGGTACATTGTGGTCTACTTATAACTATAGCCCTAGTCCTAAGTTGCAAGCGCTTTATGGCGCAAATGATTGCCGCACAAGTATCTTCCAATGGGATGCTAAATCTTCCCCTAGTGTGCCTATATTCAAATCTGGAAAATTCTCACATTATGACTCCGGAAATCCTGCTTATAGTACTAACTATATTGTAAATGCACCCGAAATGTTCTTGATTATTGCAGAGGCTAACTTGAAAAGTTCAAACGGTAGCCTTACCAATGCACAAAGTGCTCTGCTGACGGTAGCTAAACGTAATGCTGATATAACATCAGTGTCTGATCTGCCAACAACATCAAATGAATTATTGAAATTCCTCAAGGATGAACGTGCACGTGAATTGTTCCAAGAAGGTATGCGTCTATATGATTTAAGACGTTGGGACGAAATGGCAGAAGTGTATGCAGCTAAAGCACCTAATGTATCGTTTACTTATACCAATTACAAAATATCCGATTTGGTATTTCCTATTCCAAGTGCAGAAGTTAATTCCGGTTTTGGAGTAGAGCAAAATGATTGGTCAAGCACTCTGCCTAAATAATGATTATGAATTTGCTAACAATAAAATCAAGTTTGTAGAACTGGATTCTTATTAATAAAGTATTTTTAGACTGGGCTATTTCGAAATGAGATAGTCCAGTTTTCTTATTTAATATAGTTTCTCAGCCAACTTTCAAAGAATTTATCATATACTTTGTATTCCCCAAGTTCACAGGTTACAAAGTCTTTGTCCAGCAATCCTTTAATTGCACCTTGTACGGAACTTGCAGTTAGTTTGTATGTTCTAAGGAACTTGGAGGAAGTTATTTCTTTCGCTTTTCCTTCTTTACATATTGCTATCAGTACTTCCTTTTGCTTGGGAGGAAGTTGGAATAAGAGTGAAGAATAAGTGAAATTCAGTTGCGACAAAATGTTATCAATTGCAAGCCCCACTTTATCAACAGTACATATTTCGCCTGCACTTGTTGCAGTGTATAACACATTAGCAACAAACTGAATATACCATGTAATACCTTCAAAACGGTTATATACTTCTTGAATAGTATCTTCCGTTATTTTCTTACCACTAGCTTCAAAATGCTTTATGATAAATTCAGTATATACAGAGGCATCAATAGGGCGTAAATCCATAATAGCTGTACTCTGATAAAAAGGGCGTGCCGGGCTAGTGAATATTTCTCCCATCATATGTCGTTGTGATCCTGCATAAATAAATCTAGCATTGGTACAATGTTGGATATGTGTACGCAATACAGCCTCAATGTTATTTTCCGGATATTTGGCAATAACCTGAAATTCATCAATGGAAACCAAACAAGGTTTATCTGCTTTTTCTAAATAGAGAAATATTTCATCCAATGTTATGGAAGGTGATTTTATATCACCTATATCTAAATTCCAACTGGGATTACCCGAAAAATCGAAGGAAATACTAGTGCGAAGCGAAGACAGGTAGTTTAGAAATATCTCCCAAACTTTTCTTCCGCGAGGTTTCAAGCCATTCAAGATTCCTTTACCCAATTCAAAAACAAATTCTTGGAGATTTTTGGTAGCATATATATCTATAAGAAAAGTATAATACTCTTCCTTAATTTTTTTTTGATGGAAGCAATGTTCAATCAAACCAGTCTTACCAAGACGCCGAGGAGAAATTAATGCAATATTATTGCCATTCGTAAGATAGTTCGTCAGCATTTCTGTTTCAACAATGCGATCACAAAAATATTCAGCAGACATATAGCCACTGGTAATAAATGGGTTTATCTTTGACATATACAAACGTTTTATGCAAATATAATTATAATCTTATTATAAAAAAGCTTTGCTGCATTTTTTTATTCGTTATGTCTCTTCGAATGTCTAATATATAATCGTTCTAACTATTAAAAAAGGAAGGGAGACTAAAGTTTCAATTAGAACTTTGACTATAAATACAGTTTTGCAATCTATAGTTTATGATTGATGAGAACAATTATACGATAACAAATAGTAAAAATATTGAATTGTTTTCAGACTAATTCACTTGAGTCAAAGATATACAGTGTCAAGACTTCTCGCCTGGGGTTAAGCTGTATTTTTATAAATACCATGATAAGAACTATTAGCCCATAAAGCATCAGTATTTCAAATATAACATACTGGATTTTATTATATATCTGTTAATCATATTATTAGCATCTACATTAGTAGAAAATAGATATCTATATTTATACACCATACCTTTCTTAAAGTGATATAGAAGGGAATACTCAAAGATGCACAAGTACTACCTGATTCATAAAGTGCTTATTATAAGTAAAATACACATGTTGTAGTTCTGCGAAGACTTTGCTAGTTTCGTTTGTTGGTATGCAGTCTCAAGAAGTGGCAATCAGACCAACAGTAAAAGTAACATTAAAAGCTGATAGTGAAGTACTTGACGAGGTTGTAGTAGTTGCTTACGGAACGGCTAAAAAGGAATCATTAACAGGTTCTATTTCAGTCGTTGACTCCAAGAAAATCGAAAAGCGTATCACCACCAGTGTTACTGGAGCACTTGAAGGCTCTGCTCCTGGTGTACAGGTAAACAACACCTATGGTGAACCTGGTAAAGCACCTTCCATTCGAATTCGTGGTTTTGGAACATTGGTTTCAGGAGCTTCTGATCCATTGTTCGTTGTAGATGGCGTACCTTTTGATGGCAACATTGCAGAAATAAATTCTAATGATATAGAAAGCATGTCTATCTTGAAAGACGCTGCCTCTGCTGCTTTATACGGTAACCGTGCCGCTAACGGTGTCGTACTTATCACTACTAAAAGTGGCCGCGGCTCAAATAAACCTTCCATTACACTACAAATAAACCAAGGTATTTATAACCGCGGTTTACCAGAATACGAACGTTTAGGCGCTGACCAATGGATGGAAGCTTCATGGATAGCTATGAAGAATTATGCCATGACCGGTAGCTTGGGACTAAGTGAAACAGATGCTGCCGCTTATGCTACTAAGAATATGATAACCGGTTATGCACGTCGCAACATATACGATGGCGCAAATGATGCACTATTTGATTCGAACGGTAAATTAATTGCAAAAAGATTATCCGGATACGATGACCTTGATTGGAATAAAGGTGTTGAGCGCAATGGTCACCGTCAGGAGTATAACTTATCGGCAAGTTCATCCGGTGATAAACTTAGCGTTTATTCTTCTGTAGGTTATCTGAATGAAAAAGGATATATCATTGCTTCAGGTTATGAACGCTTCTCCGGTCGTATTAATTCTATTTATACTCCCAACAAATGGCTGAAAGCCGGTTTGAATTTAAATGGCTCTATCACCAAAAGAGATTATAATGATAATGCCAAAGGAGAATTATATGCCAATCCGTTCTATATTACTCGCTATATGGCACCAGTTTACCCGATGTATATGCATAATGCTGATGGTTCATATGCATTAGATGAGCTTGGAGAGAAGCAATATGACGTAACTTCTGCTTATTTGAGCAATCGTAATATTGCTTTTGAGTTGAGAAATGACAAGCAAGAAAGTCGCCGTAATGTATTGGGCGGACAAGCTTTTGCTACTATCAACCTGCCTTATGACTTTTCTGTAACAGTGAAAGGAGATATGAGTAGCAGTACCTCTAACAACAAGAAGTATGACAATCCCCAGATTGGTGATGGTGCAACAAACAACGGCCGATTAACAAGCTATGCTTATCAATACACCAATTACACAATGCAACAATTGATAAACTGGAAGCATACTTATAAGAATATTCATAATATAGATGTAATGCTTGGGCATGAAAACTATAGTTGGGAGCGTAAAGTCACTTACGGAATGAATACAGGAATGGCTGTTGATGGTAACCTGACTATGGGTAATTTCCTAACAAACTCTTATTTTAATGGTTCGGATGATGAGTATAAAACCGAATCTTATCTGGCACGTGCCCGTTATAACTATGATGAACGTTATTTTGTAGAGGGATCTTTCCGTCGTGATGGCTCGTCTCGTTTTCATCCGGACAACCGTTGGGGTAACTTCTTCTCATTAGGTGCTAGCTGGAACATAAAGCGCGAAGCATTTATGGAAGACATCAACTGGATTAATAATCTAAAACTACGTGCGTCTTATGGTGAAGTAGGTAACGATGCCGGTGTGAATTACTATGGCTACATGGCGCTTTATACCATAGATAAAAACGGTGGTAATGCGGCTTTGTTGAAAAAGTCTCTTTCTGCACCGGATATTAAATGGGAAACAACTCAAACTCTTGATTTTGCATTGGAAGGTCGTCTGTTCGATCGTCTGAACTTCCAGATTGGCTATTTTGACAAACGCTCAAAAGACTTGTTGTTTGAAGTACGCTTACCACTTTCTGCAGGTTCGTATCCTTGGGTAGACTCAGACAATGGAGCACCAATGAACTTAACACAGTACAAGAACATCGGTACAGTGTCTAACCGTGGTGTAGAAATAGCTTTGGATGTAGATGCAGTTAATAATAAAGATTGGAGATGGAATATCGGTTTAGATGCTACTTTCTTGAAAAACAAAGTAGTTAAATTGCCTGATGGAAAAGATATCTTGCATGGCATGCAGAATTACTCAGAAGGTCACTCTATCTATGAATTCTATACATACCACTTTGAGGGAGTTGACCAAATGACCGGACAGTCATTATATACCATTGATCCGGAAAAGAAAGAAACAGCTGCTGCTGATGGAGCATTGACCACTATTAATGGTACGGATTATACTACAGTTACTTCTTACGCTAAGCGTGATTGGGCAGGTTCTGCACTGCCGAAGGTATATGGCTCAGTAAATTCAGCTTTATCATGGAAAGACCTGAGTTTAAACGTGTTATTCACATACGGTCTAGGAGGCAAAGTGTATGATGGTAGCTATCATTCATTGATGGGTACATCAGTAATGTCATCAGGTACTGCGCTGCACAAAGATGTATTGCAATCATGGAATGGAGTACCGGAAGGCATGAGTGAGACTTCAGCTAACCGTATTGATCCTAATGGCTTGCCAGCTCTTGACTTTAATCGTAGCACAGATAACAATGCAGTAAGTGATCGATGGTTGACCAGTGCATCTTATCTGGTACTCAAGAACTTGAATTTCTCCTATAACTTACCCCAAAAGTGGATGAACCAATGGGGCATCAGTGGATTGATGCTGACTGCCGGTATTGAAAACCTCTTTACGGTAACTGCACGTAAGGGCTTGAATCCTCAATATTCATTTAATGGCGGTTCAGATGATACTTATGTCACTGCACGAGTTTATAACTTTGGGCTTACAGTCAAATTCTAAAGAATAGAACATTTTAAAGAATAAGAAAAGTATGAAAAAATATATCAATAGATTATTTATGGGCGCTTTGGTTACAAGTATGTCGTTCTTGACACCTTCTTGTAGCAGCGACTATCTTGATACTGCTCCGACAGACTCTACTGGAGCAACCGATGCTGTGGGAACAACAGCTAATGCAATGAAAGCATTGAATGGTATTGCCAAAATTATGACTACCCAACAATATTATTTTGGTGGTGGTTTTGCAGGAGAAAACAATATTATGATTCAGTATGAAGCTTATCCGAGCCAAAACTATAATTATAATTATTATGCAAATGGATGGGCACCGATCTTCAATCAGCAATTCCATACTCGTACAAATAGTATCTATGATGCTTATGCATGGTACTATTATTATACGATTATTGGCAATGCTAATACAATTATTGGCAATATTGATGCTGCCGAAGGTCTTGATAGTGAAAAGCAGTTTATCAAAGCTTCTGCTTTAACATTCCGCGCTTATGCCTTTGAAAAGCTGATACATTATTACTGTTATCGTTGGCAAGACTCTAATAATGGAGCTTCTCAAGGACTGATACTTCGATTAGATGAATCTACAGGGGGTATGCCCTACTCTACATTAGCACAAACTTATGCCCAAATCTACAATGATTTAGACAACGCAATTTCTCTTTTTGAAAATAGCGGCATGGATCGTAAAGATGGAGAAGTATGGATTCCGAATATAAATGTAGCACATGCCGTGTATGCTCGTGCCGCTTTGACCAAGCAAGATTACAGCAAGGCTCTTTCTGAGGCTAAACTGGCTCGTAAAGGATATCCTTTGATGAGCAACGCCGATTATAAAGCTGGTTTCTGCAATCCTACAAGTGAATGGTTATTCGGTAGTTTTGGTAGTGCACAAGAAAATAACTGGTACTGGAGCTATGGTACTCAATATGCTTGCAATGGTTATTATGCTAATGCAGAAGGCTCTCCCAATGGTGCAGGATCGATTGGTCGTGAACTTATTAACCGCATTCCTAATCAAGATACACGTAAAGCATTGTTTTTATCAGAAGATAAATTCCCTGGTTACGACTGGAACAACGAGGATGTTATAGATCCTGATTATGCTATATTTTACGATGACAACTTGATAAGCGATGCCGCTGCTTATATTAAGAAAAATGCAGTTTCCGGTTTGGATGCTCCTTATCAAGCTGGTTATTATTACCTGGGTGCTCAGTTAAAATTCTATGTATTTGATACTCCGGGGGTATCTTATTTACCATTCATTCGTTCTTCGGAAATGGTATTGGTAGAGGCAGAAGCTAACTACTACTTGAACGACGCTCCTGCCGCACAAGCTGCTTTGGTAGAATTGAATGCTACTTCTGGACGTAACCCTGAATATACTTGTACAAAGACAGGTGAAGATCTTTGGAACGAAATTATGGATTACCGTGAGGTAGAACTTTGGGGCGAAGGAGCTGCATGGAGTGATTACAAACGCTGGAATCGCCCTGTAGTACGTACAACTATTGCACAAGGTGGTAATGCATACCCTTCAGTTGCAATTACAATTCCTGCAGATGGTGCCAATAAATGGACATGGGATGTTCCTTTGAATGAAACAGACTATAATGATGAGCTCAACTTAGGAGGAAAATAGAAGAGAACTTAAACCATTTTTCTAATAAAACAGGGGATGTGTCCAACGCCAGACACATCCCCTGTTTTCATTTTATATATAAATGAGTGACTTATTAAAGCACACTTACAACCCCTTCTTTCAGAATATCTATTAATATCGGCTTTGCTCCACTGACAAAACACTCAACAGCAATAACCATCAAAATAAGTCCCATTAAACGCATCATTACATTATTTCCTGTTTCGCCTAGGATTTTCACCAATCGGGTTGAAGCACGTAATATAAAGAAAGTAATCAAATAGATAAAAGCAATTATGCCTATCAGAACTCCCTTCATTTCAAAAGAGTTGGCATCCTGCATTAATACGATTGCATTTGCTATAGCACCCGGACCGCATAACATTGGTATGCCTAGAGGAGTAATAGAAATATCATCAGCATAAGTTTTAATCTCTTCATCCTTAAGTTTCATAGGTGTATAACGGGCTTGTAGCATATCGTAGCCTATCTTGAAAATAATCACACCACCTGCAATACGGAAACCATTTGTAGAAATGCCGAAGAACTTGAAAAGGAATTGCCCGGCAAAAGCAAAAACCATAATTGTAACAAAAGCAACCAATGTAGCGCGTGAAACCACTGCTTGTCGTTCCTTATCCGTCATGCCATGCGTCATGGTCAAGAAAACCGGCATAGTTCCGAGAGGGTTAGTTAACGTGAAAAATGATGTAAAACAAAGCAAAGCGAAAGGTAAAATCGTTTCCATAGCCATATATTATACGTTTCTACTGACAAAAATACAACTAAATCTTACAATGTCACAAAATTTGCATTAAATCTTTCAAGTTAGTGATATGATAAGTAGGTCGGAAAGGAAGATCAGTTTTGCCATTCACATTATAGAACACCTGATGCATACCCACATTTTTTGCTCCGGTTATATCATTATCCCAGCTATCACCTATCATTAGTGAATCCTTCAATTCTGATTGAGTGGCTGAAAGTGCAAAATGAAAAATTTCAGGCCAAGGTTTCAACACTCCGATATCATCCGACAGAATAACTTTTTTAAAATAATGAGCTATTCCGGCCGAATGCATTTTATGACATTGAAGTTCTTGAAAACCATTAGAAAGAATATATAATCTATATTTCCCTGATAAATAGTCCAGCACTTCTTTCGCGAACGGCATCAATTTACTTTTAGTTGGGATGACTGAAAAGAAATCATCAGAAAAGGCTTTCGCTAACGCAGCATCGGCAACACCAACAGCTTCCAACGGATACAGAAAACGTTGACGATTCAAATCCTCTTTTGTAATCCGCCCATCACCATATTCGGCCCATAACTCTAAATTACGGTCTTGATAAATTTTATAATAATGCTCAAAAGAGTCAAAATAACGATCGTAATGATACTTAAAATACATTTCTTCAAATGTATCACGTGCATTCTCTGAGAAAGCCCACAAAGTATCGTCAAGATCAAAAAACAGATTTTTATATGAATAAGCCATAGACTACCTATAAGACTAAAAACAAATTGCTGCAGAACTACACAGAGAAAGTATTCTCCGCATAAGTCTGCAGCAACTTATTTTTAATTAAAAATACACAATAGCGTATTACTTCACTTGAATTACCAAATACTTAGATACACTCCAAAATTCTTTCGGATTGGTGATCTTCAAAGTAAGTTGCCCCTTATCATCTTTTTCCAAAGAATAAGATCCCGTCGGTTGAGTTGTCAATATCTCAGCGTCCTTAGAATACAACTTAATTTCTTTTGTAGTACGAATATCCACTTGTGTAAAGTAATCCTTGTTAATATCTCCGTCTTTCAGAACTTGTCCCTTCTTAAAGAGTCCGGTATTCGTCAAAATCTTCTGATCTTTCAATTCTTTCTTTGTTCCGAAAACGAACCAAGCAGTATTAAGAGCCTTGTCTTGCTCGGAAACTGTCTTAGATTTTGCTTCATTCTCAGCAGCCAACATATCTTTATCAGCAGATAAACCTGTAACAGCAGCATCCAACTCCTGAATACGAATATTTTTTGAAGCCAATTCTGCTTGCAATTCTTCTATACGTTGAGTCTTAGTAACCAATTCCTGAGTTAAAGATTCAACAGCTTTCTTCAATTGAGTTGAATTAGTCTTGCTGCTTTTCAGCATTGCTTGCAGTTTGGAAATCTGTTCTTTGTTTTCTTCCATCTGCTTACGGATAAATTCAATATCAGAAGAGATCTGCTCTTTAGCGCTTAAAGAACCCTCAGCCACAGCACCACGTTGTAAATCCACACGGCTTTCGGCAGCATTGATTTGACGAAATCCTTCAGAAATATCATTAAAAGTTCCCATCATCTCATCCAATTCAGCATTACGCTGTGTCAGTTCCATCAAAAGAGAATCATTTTCAGCTTTCAACTGGTCTTTACTACCACCTGAAAAGCCATTACACGAAGCCATTACAGCACCGCATACAATCAAAACAGCTAACTTTTTCATACGCTTTTAATTTACGTTTTGTTAATGAAGTTATTTAATCGTCTATTCCTGCTACTACAATTACTATTTCACCACGAGGTTCATTGGTCGTAAAATGGCCAATTAGCTCGGCGAGAGTTCCACGAACCGTTTCTTCATGCAATTTAGAAATCTCTCGCGAAACAGATGCTTGACGTTCTGCACCAAAATGCTCGGCAAATTGTGTCAAGGCTTTTACCAACCTATGGGGTGACTCGTAAAAAACCATTGTACGATATTCTTGTGCCAATGTTTTCAAACGTGTCATACGTCCTTTCTTTTGTGGAAGAAATCCTTCGAAACAGAACTTCTCATTTGGCAATCCAGACGCAACCAATGCCGGTACAAAGGCAGTCGCTCCCGGCAGACATTGTACTTCAATGCCATTACGAACACATTCTCTTACCACCAAGAAGCCAGGATCTGATATTCCAGGCGTACCTGCATCAGAAATAAGAGCCACCGTTTCGCCTCCCTTTATTCTATTAACAACACTTTCCACCATTTTATGTTCATTAAATTTATGGTGGGACTGCATGGAGTTCTTTATTTCAAAATGTTTTAGCAAAATCCCGGAAGTACGCGTATCTTCAGCAAGTATCAAATCGGCTTCCTTCAATATTCGGATAGCACGAAATGTCATATCTTCCAAATTTCCTACCGGAGTAGGTACCACATAAAGTTTTCCCATATCCATCGGTGAATTAACTAAAGTGTTTTTTAAGGAGTTCTATAAAATCAGATACAGCTTCACTCTCTTCATCCAGTTGTACCTCAGAATTAAAAATGGCTATCGCCTTATCCAAATTAGACGCTTCACCTAATAGACGCACTATTTCATTCATGCGCAATGCATCACCGCCAAACAGTTCACGAGTAAAACGAAATGAATCATTCAAGCTAATAGCATGACGCAGATCTTTAGAGGGTTTAATACATTCTGCCAAAATAGGTGAAGATGAAGCTACAGGAGATAACATCGGTTCAGCAGCACTAACTACAGTTTGTTCTTGGTCATTTCTAATAACACCAGTTATAATCGGGGTAATTTCAGGAACGTCATCTAACATTTTCTGTAGTTCATCCAAACGCATTTTCATCTGCTGAATACTACGTTTTGCTACTACTCGCAATGCCGAATTGGTATCACCAGCAATAGCCTTCATCAAACATTTCAATTCCTGAATGTCCAGTTCTATGTCGTTTAGTAAGGTTTGCATATTTTCTACACACTCCATGTTAATGCCGCAAATGTAGAAATAAATAATGAAAAAATCTCTGAAAGCCAACAAAAGTATTACTTTTGCGCTAAATATAACACCTAAAACCATGGTAGTATTCTCGGAAGATCATATACAAGAAACCAAACGTAGAGGAAGGATTGAAGTCATTTGTGGCTCCATGTTCTCCGGCAAAACAGAAGAATTAATACGACGATTAAAACGTGCAAAATTTGCCAAACAACGAGTGGAAATATATAAACCAGCTATTGATACACGCTATTCTGAGGCAGACGTAGTATCTCATGATAGTCATTCAATAGCCTCCACTCCTATCGATTCGTCTGCAAGTATTTTGCTATTTACTTCTGAAATCGACGTTGTCGGCATTGACGAAGCACAATTTTTTGATAATGGTTTAATTGATGTGTGCAATCAACTTGCCAACAATGGAATACGCGTTATAATAGCAGGGCTGGATATGGATTTCCGTGGAGTTCCATTCGGTCCTATGCCAGGACTATGTGCTATAGCAGATGAAGTATCCAAAGTACATGCTATTTGTGTAAAATGTGGGCAATTGGCATCTTTCTCTCACCGTACCGTCAAAAACGACAAACAAGTTTTGCTCGGTGAAACTGCTGAATACGAACCGCTATGTCGGGAATGTTATCAGCATGCTATCAAAGAAGACCAAAAGAGCAAACAGCAATAATCCAAACTAATAAATTCAGAGTCTTATGGAGCGCAAAAAGATTACATTCGATAGTTTTATTCGAGGTGTCATCCTCGGACTTATCATTGTTGGCATACTCATGCTCCTAAAGCGCTTAAGCAGTGTGTTGTTGCCATTCTTTATAGCATGGCTCATTGCCTACTTAATATATCCATTAGTCACATTTTTCCAATATAAGCTCAAACTAAAGTATCGGATTATTTCCATATTTTGTGCCTTGCTCACTCTATTGATTGTTTGTGGAACAGCCTTCTATTTACTCGTTCCTCCCATGATTCAGGAATTTGGACGAGTACAAGACCTTCTGATTGAATACTTTTCAGGTGGATCTTACAATAGCAATGTTCCTAAAACATTATCAGAATTCCTCCGAGAGAATATCGATTCTGATTTCATTACTCGATTATTCAAAGAAGAGAGTTTAATGGATGCTATAAAAGAAGGTGTTCCCCGGTTGTGGGCACTATTATCAGAATCAGTAAACCTATTATTCAGCTTCTTTACATTCTTCATAATACTTTTATATATAGTCTTTATACTATTAGATTATGAAAGCATTTCTGAAGGTTGGACTCATCTTATCCCCCAAAAATATCGTCCTTTCGTTGTAGAACTACTAAACGATGTGAAAGATGGCATGAACAAATATTTTCGAGGCCAGGCATTTGTAGCCCTTTGTGTTGGCATCCTTTTCAGCATTGGGTTTCTAATTATAGATTTTCCACTAGCAATAGGCTTAGGACTTTTTATTGGTGCTCTAAACATGGTGCCTTATTTACAAATTATCGGATTTGTCCCAACGATTATACTTGCTATACTAAAAGCTTCAGATACAGGAGGTAATTTCTGGATAATAATAGCTTCAGCCACAGCAGTATTTGCAGTCGTACAGGCTATCCAAGACGGAATTATTGTCCCACGTGTTATGGGTAAGATTACAGGATTGAACCCTGCCATCATCTTATTATCCCTGTCTATTTGGGGTTCACTAATGGGTATGTTAGGTATGATCATAGCTCTTCCTCTTACTACTCTAATGATTTCATACTATCAACGTTTCATCATTAATAAAGAAAATTTTCGCAGCATAGAACCTACTGATAATCAATAAAGAAAGGGTATACAGAATAATTTATGCAAACTTTTTTCTTTTATTCCCTTGCTTTTTCAATAAAAGTGCCTATCTTTGCACCCGCTTAACAGCAATAAAGGATTGATTCGCTAGCTCAGCAGGTAGAGCACAACACTTTTAATGTTGGGGTCTTGGGTTCGAGCCCCAAGCGGATCACTGAAACAACAAGAAAAATCAAGCAAATCCCTGATAATCATACATTATCAGGGATTTCTTTTTTCTGGCAGGTAGCAGAAAATAGCCGTTTCAAGCATATTATCGATGGATAAATCGTGGGACTAAAATCTAATTGAAAAAAGTCCCACGAATTTAATCATCGCTTTACTTTCCACTTATTTTGCGTACCACCTTACAAGGAATTCTGTTTTCATGGTATCATCGTTTTAGTTTATAAGATTGTAACTATTTCATCTACAGATTTTCTGGCAGAAGAATGTTTAGGCAATTCATTTACATATCCTAATGATATAATGGCAACAGGGCATTTTTCAGAAGGTAACTGAAAATTAGCCTTAAGTATTTCCAAATCAAAGTTACACACCCAGCAAGTACCCAATCCAAGAGAAGTTGCAGCCAAACAAATGTGTTCTGTTGCAATAGCGGCATCAATATCCGCATGATTCTTATTATCAGACTTACGTACCCACGCAACGGAAGTATCTACACATACAATAATGTAAACCGGGGCACCGGTAAACCATTCTCTATTATAGCATTGTTGTACTTTCAGCCGTTGTTCTTCACTCTTGACTATCAAAAAGTGCCATGGCTGGTAATTAACAGCAGAAGGAGCAAAGCGAGCACATTCTATTATATAGTTTAATTTCTCTTGCTCCACTGCATCCGATTTATAACTTCTTGCAGAAAAGCGTCTTTTTGTAAGTTCTAAAAAGTCCATAATGTTATTGATTTTAATGTTCGGAGCAAAGTTATATCTATTTTGATACTTTATGAAAGTAACACCTGTTTTCTATAGCGGTATAATCTACCCTTCGTATACAAAAAAGTTAAATTCAACCTTCTCCAAGGTATCATCCGTCTACTTTTTCAAAAGTGTATAAAGAAAAATAATATCTTTGTGCATTGTAACCATAATATTCACATTTTGAGATCAATTCTGAAATTTATACTGGCATAATATTAGCCTCATAAACCGCAGGTTAATAATTCTTTCGTTCGGGTAATCCTACTTGAACAGGTTTCTTATAACATTTTTTTCATTCACAGCATTGTCCCCCTAAAGAGACATAAGCATCTGCTATTGTAGTTTATGACAACTGTTAAGTTGCCATATACTGTAACGCTGTGAATATTATTTAAATCCTTCAAAGAACAATAAGCACAGTATAGATAATGAGAACAGAATATATATGGAAAATCAAGGTTAAAAACACACCCACCTTAAAAAGAAAATGCAATCACTGTAGTTGTAACAGATTCTATTGCAGCGATAAGTTCAGAGTGAACGCCCAAAAAAGAAACATTGATGTATGGCTGATTTATCGATGTGTAGAATGTGACAGCACCTATAACTTAACCCTATTCTCACGTACAAAACCCGAACTGATAAGAAAAGACTTGCTCCATAAGTTTTTCGAGAATGATGAAGACACAGCCTGCGAATATGCCTTTTCTGCTGAAACAGGGCGAAAAAATAATGTAGAGATTGATTGGAGCAGTGTAGAATATGAAATAGAACATAACAACATCTCTATAAATAGCATTTTGGATGCAAACGCTGAAATTGTAGCATTCAAAATTCAAATGCCCTTTGAATTCGGGCTAAAACTATCCACAGTTGTCCGGTCTTGTTTAGGATTATCTGCCAATCTGTTTGAACAGATGATTAATGCAGAAGTTATTTTTACTCCTGAGAATTACCCACTAAAGAAACATAAAGCGAAGAACGGGGATATTGTACTGATAGACAAAGAGAAGTTACAACGCATATATAATAAAACAGTATGAAGAGCATGGAAGAATATATTTTTGTCAAATCCGACAGACGTTATTTCAAAGTAATCCTGAACAATATTCTTTTCATAGAGGGATTAAAAGATTATGTAATCATCCAAATGGAAAACGGACAGCATATAATAACCCGTATGAATGTAAAAAGTATACACGACTTGTTGCCTAAAAGCACCTTTTTTCGAATCAGCAGATCGTATATTGTCAACAAAGACCACATTGACTCCTTCAGTAGTAACGATGTTTTCATCAAGAGTTATGAAATAGCTATAGGAAATTCATATCGTGATGCCCTTCTCGAAGAGCTTCTGAAAAATAGTTTGCCGTAAACGTATGGAGGTGTAACACTTTCAACTATTTTTGTATCCAAATTACCATATAAATTAAAACAATAGATAATGAAGAAAGAAATTCTATTCGTCATATTGAATGATTTTGCCGATTGGGAAGGAGCTTATATCGCACCCAACCTACATGCCGGAGTTGAGCCCGGAAGCGAGTGCAAATACATCGTGAAAACAGTATCAGTAACCAAAGAACCGGTGACATCTATCGGCGGTTTCAAAGTATTGCCCGACTATGACATCAACAATATTCCTGCCGATTATGCAGGCATCATATTAATCGGTGGCATGAGTTGGTTTACCCCCGAAGCAGAACTTATTGTTCCGTTAGTAAAAGATGCTATTGAGAACAAGAAACTGGTAGCAGGTATCTGCAATGCATCCGTCTTTCTCGGAATGCACGGTTTTCTGAATGAGGTGAAGCACACCAGTAACGTATTGCAGTTCCTGAAAGGTTATTCCGGGACAAATTATACAGGCGAACGCCATTATATAAATGAGCCGGCAGTAAGAGATGGAAATATTGTAACTGCCAACGGATTTGCTGCCTTGGAATTCAGCCGCGAGATTCTCTATGCCTTGGAAGCTGACGCTCCGAAAAAGATAGAGAGAAGTTACCGGATGAATAAATCAGGAGTTTGGGAAATGCCGGAAGTAGAATGAAATGCTGAGTTACCCTGATCCAACAACGCCCCTAAATCTTTTGATAGACTTCCTCAAACGGCAGTCTGCACCGGTCTCCCCAAATTCCTTTATTTCCATCCCGTATACCACAGGGGATCACCATGTTTATTTCCGCGCCATAAGGAAGCTTCAATGCTCTTTTAAGCCGGCGGCTATCCAGTCCTTCCAAAGGACAGGTATCATATCCTTCGTTTGCCATTGCAATCATAAAGGTTTGGGCGGCAAGCGCACAGGATTTATGGGCAACCACGCGCATGTCATTCTCGGAAACTTCGAGCATCATAGGGCGGAAAATGCTGATGACATTTGCCAGTAGTTTACGGAATAACCCTAATAGTCCTAAGAACCGTGCATACACAAACGGCATCAAGAACCCGTAGTACAATTCACGGTCTTTGATGCGCTTCGCCTACCGTTCTTTAGGACTATTGCGCTGAATATTTTCCCGTTCAAAGTCGAGTACGAACCGCGCGTGTTTTCTGTAAGCATCCCGCCGTACTACGAAAACAACTACTTGCGAAGCCGTGGAAGTTGATTTCTGATCGAGGCAGGCATGCGAAACTTTCGCTAACAATTGAGGATCGGTGATGTGGTAAAACTCCCAAAGTTGCATATTCGAACTGTTGGGCGCCAACGTCGCCATCTCCAAACAATGTTTTACCCGTTCCGGATCTATTGGTTTTTCTTTATCATACACACGCACGGAGCGACGATAATTGAGGACTTCTTCTAAATTCATATAGTGAATGTTTTAACTAAGCTACTTATACGATTCTCAGAACTGTACCAGAGATACAGATATCTGATTCTTAAATAAACGATAAAAAGATTGAGGATGTTCAGAATGGGTTATATAAATCGTTTATTCCATTTGAGCTTTTCCTACTATATAACCTCACTAAGTGTTTCGATGAAGTCGATAAAAGAGCAATCACTCGTTAGCAATGATATCCTTCTTGATATATACCCGGTGCGTTCCTCGTCCGCTAATATCAATACCAGAATCGGCCTGATAGGCCCATTGGCGCAACTCATTAGTGGCAGTGGTGCGAAGCAGCCCCGTCAATCTTTGATATTCGCTGACTGTGAGAAAAGGATGAGTATCCAGATACTTCATAGCCAAGGCATGCCGTTGATCCGGAGTGAATTTTTGAGAGGAGCGGCGGGTCTTCCAAGGCGCACGTTCCAGCAGGCACCGCTTGTTGATGCGCCTCACAAGGCCCATATCTACACGGAAATTCACTTTGCCTACTACGATGCTTTGTGCATTGCGGTGCTTGGCTCCTTCACCGGCTTCTTCGCGTTCTTTACCTTCGCGCAGAGCCAAGGCAGGTGTAAAAGTACCGATATCATCGAGCTTTACAGAGCGTCCCTGCGCCATCTGATTCGCCATTTCGATAGCAACCTGTTTCACAATTCCTAGGATATCGCCCATGTTGAAACCGCTGCTTTCGGCTATAAACTGTGCCAGTTGCTCGGTGGATATTTGCTCTATCATTGCAAAACGGGGATAAAGTACCCGTTCGCCCTTCTTGTGTATGTCGGGCATTTCTTCCATTACATAGTATGCCATATTTCTGATTGATTGGATGTTAATATAAAAAACACTTCACGTTAAGAGAAAACTTGCTTTATATAGTGACAAAAGTTTCCTTACTCATAGCACAAACTTTAATCAGAAATTGCGGTTTTATAATCAGAAGTTTTGATTATATAATCAGAAGTTACGGTTTTATAATCAAAAGTTGCGGTTATAGTTTTCCCTATAGCAAAGGTAAGTTTTATCTCTAAGCAAAGCAAGTTTTCGATAAAGATTGAGGAAGTTTTCTATTAATACTTATACTACAATCTTTGTACAATCCATCGGTTTCGTCATCAGGAACCAGCAATTTCGTCTACAAACTCCCGGATGCAAAACTATTTTGGTATATCTTCGCATCCGAAAACAAAAAGGATTACTAACAAAAAGAACAGAAAGATGAAGAAGATTTTGACATTACTACTATGCGTATTAACGTATAGCACATTGTCTGCTCAGACAAGCACAGAGAAAAGAACGACGTTTCAATTAACTTTCTTTCCTCCTCTCAGCACCAATGGAATGTATTCGCATCAATACACTAATACGATTTCTATCAATTTATTGGCAGGTATTTCACAGAATGAAGAAGCGTTTACTTGGGGAGGACTGGCAAATGTCGTACTGAATGACGCCAAAGGTTTCCAAATGGCGGGACTGGCAAACTACGTAGGCAATGATGGACAAGGATTTCAGAATGCCGGATTGGCCAATATCAACAAAAACCGTTTCAGTGGCTTCCAAATGGCGGGATTAGCAAATACTGCTTCCGAAATGAAGGGCTTCCAGTTTTCGGGATTAGCCAATATTGCTTCTGACGTGAATGGTGTGCAGTTTGCAGGAGTGATAAATATCGCCAAAGATGTACATGGTGTGCAATTTGCAGGGCTTATCAATATTGCAGAGAACAGTGACTGCCCTATCGGATTAATCAACATTATAAAGAACGGAGAGAAAGGCATTGCAGTCACTTACGATGCAATAGGTAGTACGGTAGTGTCATTCCGTTCAGGTGGAAAATATACGTATGGCATCTTGGGTGTGGGATACAACCACAAATCAAGTAACAATTCGCTGGTGACCGAAGGTGGATTGGGTGCTCATATCCCTGTCACACCCTGGTTCAGAATAAACAATGAACTCAAAGTCACCAGTATCGGCAACAATACGGACGAGCCGGTCTTCAATGCAGGTTATTCGCTACTGCCCGCTTTCAGAATCGGCAAACACGTCGAATTGTTTGCAGGAGCAGGCATCAATTATATGGATACAAAAGATATGAACAACCTTAAAATGTTCCCTAATCATTCTTTATGGAAGAAGAGTGGTTCTTCAAGAATGCAGCAATTATATATAGGTTACCAATTCGGACTTCAATATATATTCTGATAAATCCGCTTTGA
Organism: uncultured Bacteroides sp.; assembly: GCA_900555635.1. Classification (GTDB taxonomy): domain Bacteria; phylum Bacteroidota; class Bacteroidia; order Bacteroidales; family Bacteroidaceae; genus Bacteroides. The sequence goes on along the minus strand of USLU01000011.1, from coordinate 70,157 downwards.
CGGTCACTCCTGAATTTTAGAAATCTTGTATGCCGGGATTATTGCAGATATAAAAGTTAGACCTACCTTTGCAGCCCCAAAGTACGGATATCAGGAAGATTAATATCAAAGCTTATGAATGCAAAGGTAAAAGGATATATATTAGGAAGTATTGCAGCAGCCACTTACGGCATGAATCCGCTCTTCGCCCTCCCACTCTACAAGGAAGGTATGGATGCGGATTCTGTTTTGTTTTTCAGATACTTGTTTGCTATACCCATATTGGGCATCATGCTCAAAGTACGAGGCAGGGATTTTAAGCTGAAACGAAAAGAAGTGCTGCCACTCATTGTTCTGGGATGGTTGGTTGCCCTCTCCTCACTCGCTCTGTTTCAGAGCTACAATTATATGGAAGCCGGCATTGCCTCAACGATACTATTCGTTTATCCTATTTTTGTGGCACTGATTATGGCATTGGTCTTCAAAGAGAAAGTTACACTACAAACCGGTCTGTGCATCTTACTGGCTCTGAGTGGCATCGGTCTGCTTTACCAAAGTAGTGACGGAGCTACGCTTAGTCTGATTGGAGTAGGTCTGGTCATGGTCTCCGCCCTCTCCTACGCCATCTATATTGTAGGAGTAAACCGGCCGAGGCTGCAAGATGTAGCAACACTCAAAGTTACTTTTTACGTACTGCTCTTCGGATTGTCCCTTTTCCTGATGCGCGTTGATTTCGGGCAAAGCCTGCATGTGGTGGATAAGTGGTATTTATGGGGCAACCTGATTGCATTGGCGGTATTCCCCACAGCTATCTCTTTTCTTTGTACGACGCAGGCTATCCAATACATCGGCTCTACTCCAACAGCTATCCTCGGAGCATTGGAACCCGTGACGGCAGTCTTCTTCGGAGTAATGATTTTCGGAGAATCACTCACGCCACGACTCAGTTGTGGCATATTGCTGATAATCCTGGCTGTAACATTCATTATAGCCGGAAGCAATATAACCACTTACTTAGTGCGGTTCAGAAAATTGTTCCCAAGACTGCCTATGAAGAGAAAAACCGGGAGTGGCGAATAAGTAGCATTATCCCGGATTCAGCATCTTAACAAACTTTGCTTCGGTACAGATGCTAATGTCGGTCGTTACAAACTTCCCCTTATTATAAATGGCAAAAATGGTAGCCGGAGTAGGTGCAGTTTGTGCCTGTTCCATCGTTTCCAGTTTTACAATCTTTAAAGGTACTTTATATTTCTCGGCCAACTGTACCAGTGAATCCTTCACATAGTATTCTGTAAAAGGACAACGATTGGTGTAATATACTACCAAACCATTCTTTTCGGGACATTCACCTCCCTTTACACATTCTTTAAACGCAGGAACAGGTGCATCTGGTTTTATTGTCAGAGCCAGGAGCGAGAAGCCGTCAGATAGTTTCTCAACCGTTACGAAGCCATGCTGCAACAGCCACTTCGTATCGCTCATAAAATGAAACTTCTTAGTACCGACTACTGTAACAATCCCATTCTTGCCCTGCGACTTTGCATCCTCAATGACCGACTGCAACAGTGCTTTTGCATGCCCCTGCCCTTTATACTGCCCGGCCACCCAAAAGCAGCCTATCATCAGATAGCCCGGTGCATCGACAGGTATCCATGCCTTTTCGACAGGAACATATTCGATGAAAACCTTTGCACGCTCATCCAGCCGCCGGAAAACATATCCGTTATCGAACTCTTTCTTTAACCAGGCTTTTTTAAGTTCATAACTCTCTTTGCATTTCTTATCGGAAAAGCCGCAGCAGATGTGTTCTTTGCCGATATTCTCTTTTGTGAGGGTAATGTAATTTGCTTCCATAAATCAGTTATTGTAGTTTTAACAATCTTAAGACTAATAATCTCAAAATCGAACAAGTTAGATATTAATCTAATAATCAATGAGGCAAAGATAGGTATATTCAAATAACTTTTTCATCTTTACAGTGTTTATATAACGAACAATATATAAACCTAAAAACAGAACAATTATGAAGAAGATTATTGCATTAACCCTATTAGTGCTTGCCGGCGCATTTGTTGCTGCCCAAGCACAGCAAACCAGCAGTTCATCCCGCAAGGAAGAACGTAAAGCACAGCGTGAAGCAGAAAAAGCTCGCATCAAAGCAGAAGAAGAGCGTGCCTATCAAGTCGCAGTAAATGCCATCAACAACAAGGCTTTTGTACTTGAAGTAGATCAGGTCAGCTTTAAACGGGGACGGAATGCTTTCGTCACCTCAAATACAAACTTCGTGATGGTGAACGATAAGCGCGCCTCTGTACAAGTAGCTTTCAACACCCCCAATCCAGGTCCGAACGGCATCGGCGGTATAACAGTTGACGGTAATACCAGTGATTTAAAAATTTCTACGGATAAGAGAGGAAATATAAATTGTAGTTTCAGTGTGCAAGGTATCGGCATTTCAGCCCAGGTATTCATTACACTGACACATGGAGGAAATAAAGCTACCGCCCGGATCAGCCCGAATTATAACTCCAATACTCTGACTCTGAACGGAAGGTTAGTACCACTGGAGGAGTCGAATGTATTCAAAGGAAGGTCTATTTAGTGATACTATGCTGGGGAATATTTAGTACATTTCGCTTTTAGACATGAGCTAAACAGAATATTATTTTTCAGACAGAAGAACAAAAGAACAAAAAGAAAAACATAAGCTATAGCACGCTACGAGTATGTTCTTTTGTTCTTATGTCTGAAAAATAATTCTTTTGTCATTTAACTCATATCCGCTCTGAAATGAATTATTTCACTATCTTCCCCCGCCTAACGCCTGATACAGATTTATCACGCTTTGTATCTCCTGGAAGCGGTTGCTGACTTGTGTCAGTTCGGCAGTCAACAACGTTTGCTGGGCAGTGAGGACTTCGAGGTAGGTGGAACTGCCGTGTTGCATCAACAGCCGGGTGCTTGAAACCGCTGTTTGCAGTGAAGCAATCTGCTTGGTGTAGAAGCTTGCTTTGTCACGAGCCGTCTGGTTTTGTTTCAAGGCATTATTCACTTCGGCACCGGCGTTGAGCAACGATTGGGTGAAGGCGAGTTTCGCTTCCTCCTGTTGGGCTTTGGCTATTTTAAGGCGGGCGATGTTCTGTCCGTTATTAAACAGCGGCTGGGTGAGTGAGCCTACGGCTGATAACAACAACTTACCCGGATTCAATATCATCTCTCCGGCACCATTCGTCCATCCGGCAGAACCGCTGAGGGTAATAGAAGGATAGAAAGCTGAGCGGGCTTCGTTGGTGGAGTAAAAGGCTTGCGTCAATGCCAGTTCGGCGGCTTTTACGTCAGGACGGTTGGCAAGAAGTTGCAAGGGAATGCCAACAGATAACTCCTGCGGAAGGACCTGACCTTCAAGTTTGCCACGACGGATGGACCGGGGTGTTTCACCCAACATCAAGCAAAGGCTATTTTCTACTTGACTGATCTGCTCCTGCAAATCGAGAACAGTGGTACAAATAGAGTAATAAGTAGCTTCGGTCTGTGCCAGTCCAGCTTCATTTCCTTGTCCGGCATACTTCAAGGCTTGCATCACGCGAACGCTTTCTTTCCATTTTACTTCGGTCTCTTTCGAGATTGCCAATTGGGCGTCAAGCATTAGAAGGGTGTAGTAAGCATTCGCCAGGTTTGCTATGAGTTGCGTTTTGACGGCAAGTTCGTATTCCTGGCTCTGTGCATGAAGAGCTTTGGCACGACGCTTGGCGTTAGTCAGACGACCGAAAATGTCGATCTCCCAATTGGAAGTGACGGGCAACGAATAGATTTGCGAAGCCTTTCCCTTATCGAAGCTGCTCACTGTACCTTGTGGAGAGAGAGCAAAAGAGGGAAGATAGGCAAGACGCGCTGCACTCAGTGAAGCACGCGCCTCCTCCACCCGCCACTGGGCAGACTGGAGGTCGGTGTTATTCTGCAATCCCTGTTCTATAAGGGCTTGCAGCTGGGGATCGGTGAAGAGCTGACGCCAGCTCAGATCGGCGAGGCTGCCGGTGCTGCCTGCCGTTCCAAGAGTATCAACCACCGTTACATCCGTTCCGTAGAGTTTGTCGGGAACGGTAGTTACAGGCTTGTACTTAGTATAGATGCCGCAGCTGCTCAATGAGAGCGCTGCTACAACTAAAGTGATTATTTGCTTTTTCATTATCTGTATATATCTTGTTTATGAAAGGGGATCGTTTTACTTCTTACTCCCTTTTTGCTCTAAATGTCGTTGTCGCTCTATCTCGGCGGCTTCTAATTCTTCTTGAATCTGCAAGTCTTCCGTTTCGCCGAAATGAATAGGGCGTACTCTCTCCTGAATAGCCTGGAAGATGATAAACATAACAGGCACTACAAACAGCAACGCCAATGTTCCTACCACCATACCACCTACTACACCTGTTCCGAGCGAACTGTTACCATTGGCACCTACCCCCGAAGCAAGCATCAGCGGTATCATACCAAAGATCATTGTCAATGCGGTCATCAAGATAGGACGCAGACGGTCTTTGGCGGCAACGAGTGCGGCAGACGTCAGACTCATTCCGGCACGGCGGCGTTCAGTGGCGTATTCTGTAAGCAGAATTGCCGTTTTCGCCAATAAGCCGATGAGCATGATAAGTCCCGTTTGCAAATAGATATTATTCTCCAAGCCAAGCAGTTTGGCAAACAGGAAGCTACCCATCAACCCTGCCGGAACACTGAGTAAGACGGCAAACGGTACAAAGAAACTCTCGTAGAGCGCACTCAGCAACAAGTAAACCATCAGCAGACAGATACCGAAGATAATAACGGTCGTATTGCTCTGCTTGCTTTCCTCGCGGCTCAGTCCACCAAAGTCGAATCCATAACCTGCGGGCAGTACCTTCGTAGCCGTTTCCTGCACGGCACGGATGGCTTCACCCGTACTATAGCCTTCGGCAGGCATGGCGTTGAGTGCAATGGAGTTGTACATATTGAAGCGGTTCAGGCTCTCGGCACCATATACTTTGGTCAACGTAACGAACTGGCTCAGTGGGGCCATCTCGCCATTGGACAAGCGCACATAATGGTTATTGAGCGAAGCCTCATCGAGACGATACTTCGGATCGGCCTGCACCATCACACGATATACGCGGGAGAAGCGGTTGAAGTTGGATACATAGCTACCTCCGTAATATCCGCCCATCGTAGCAAGCACCTCGTCGGGCATGATACCGGCGCGCAGACATTTGGCTGCATCCACATCGACTTGCCATTGGGGGTACTTGATGTCGAATGAAGAGAATGCCATAGCCAGCTCCGGACGATGATTCAACGAGTCGATGAACTGGCGGGTGATACCGAAGAATTCCGTCAGATCGGCACCTGCCTTATCCTGCATCTGTATTTCGAGGGCGTTACCCATATCGTAACCCGGAATCATACCCGGCGCCATTGCAAAGATGGTGGCATCTTTAATGTCTCCCGTACGAGCATAGATCTGACCGATCACTGCCTGTACATGGTCTTCTTCTTTAGGACGTTCGTCCCACGGTTTCAGTCGGACAAAGAAGATACCCGAAGAGTTTCCTGAACCTCCGATAGACCATCCGGTTACTTTGAGCACGTGCTTCACTTGGGGAATCTGCTGAATGCGTTCTTCCACCCGATTCAACACTCCGTCCGTAGCATAGAGCGAATTACCCGGCTGGGTTGCAACCGAAACGAACACAAGTCCCTGGTCTTCATCGGGTACCAGTCCGGTCTTGGTACTGTTCATCAACAGGACAAGTATCACGACGGTTCCGGCAAGAAGAGTTCCTGCCAACCACTTGCGGCGGATAAAGAACAGTACACCTTTCTTGTACTTCTCCACCATCAGGTCGAAAGCCGTATTGAATGCACGACGGAAACGGGCGGCGAAATTCTGCTTCTGCGTACCGTCTTCGTTGGTATAAGGTTTCAGAATCAAAGCACAGAGTGCGGGACTCAGCGTCAAGGCATTGATAGCCGATATACCTACCGCTACTGCCATTGTCAAACCAAACTGGGTGTAGAACGTGCCCGAAGTACCACTCATGAACGACACGGGAATGAACACTGCCATAAATACCAGTGAAGTGGTAATGATAGCGTTACTCAATCCCTTCATAGCATCCACACTTGCCTTGAAGGGCGAACGGTAGCCCGCATCGAACTTGGCCTGCACCGCCTCCACGACAATAATCGCATCGTCCACCACCGTCCCTATGACGAGTACCAGTGCAAAGAGCGTTATCAGGTTGATACTGAAACCTACCATTGCCATGAAAGCAAACGTTCCGATAAGTGAAACGACAATACCCACCAACGGGATTATCGTAGAACGAATATCCTGCAAGAAGATATACACAATAAGGATTACCAGCAGGATCGCTTCAATCAACGTCTTCACTACTTCGTGAATAGAGGCGAACAGGAACTCGTTGGTACTCATCAACTGGGTGATTTCAGCACCTTTGGGAAGAGTCTTCGAGGCATCTGCCAACAAGGCATCGATCTCACGGTTGATTTCCGTAGCATTGGAGCCGGCAGTCTGGTAAATCATACAAGCTACACCAGGCTTACCGTTGAAGCTGCCTTTATAAGAATAGTTTTCCTGTCCGAGGCTGATATCGGCCACTTCCTTCAGTCGCAACACTTCGCCACCCGGAGTACTGCGGACTACAATCTCGCCGAATTCTTCGGGAGTCATCAGGCGTCCGCGATACTTCATGGTGTATGCTTTGGCTTCTTTGGAGTTTTCACCGATAGAACCTGTGGAGGCTTCGATGTTCTGCGATGCCAGTGCGGCAACTACATCGGAAGGGATCAGCTTGTACTGCGCCATGACGTCGGGCTTGAGCCACACACGCATGGAGTACACGCCACCCATCACCTGCACGTCGCCCACACCGGATATGCGCAGAATCGCAGGTTTCAGGTTTATGTTGATGTAGTTCGAGAGGAAATTCTCGTCGAACGAACTATCGGGACTATGCAGCGTAAATATCTGCAACATACCATTCTGGCGCTTGTTTACGGAGACACCTACACGGGTTACTTCTGCCGGAAGTTGTCCGGCGGCTTTTGATACACGGTTCTGCACATTGACGGCTGCCATGTCGGGGTCAGTGCCTTGTTTGAAATAAATGGTTATTTCAGCCGAACCGGAGTTGGATGCACTGGAAGTCATGTAAGTCATGTCTTCTACACCGTTGATGGCTTCTTCCAAAGGAGCGATAACGCTCTTCTGAACAGTCTCGGCACTTGCACCGTCGTAACCGGTGTATACCTGCACGGTGGGCGGAGCGATATCGGGGTATTGCTCCACAGGTAGGGTGAATAGCCCGATGATGCCCACTACCACGATCACAATCGAGATAACGGCAGAGAGCACAGGGCGTTCAATAAATATTCGTAAGTTCATAATAATGTTTTGATTGGTTTTGAGGAATGATAAATACTCCTATTATCATACTGCTAATTTATCATTTTGTCTTCTTCACTCGGATCTCCATTCCGTCCTGTAACAGTCCGACTCCTTCCGTTACAATCTCGTCACCTACGGCAATTCCGTTCAGCACGATGTAGTCCTGACCACCTGCTATGCGCTCTACACTGATTTGCGTAGCTTGCGTTTTGCCATCTACTACTTTATAGACGAATATCCGGTCTTGTACTTCGAAAGTAGCTGCACGGGGAATGACAATACCATCTTTATGTTCGTAGGATAGAACGACATTACCCGAACTACCGCTATGCAGCAGCCCGCCTTTATTGGGGAATACCCCCCGTACGCTCACTGCTCCTGTCGAAGCATCGACCACCCCACTGATGGTTTCTATCTTTCCTTTCTCGCTATACATCGAGCGGTCGTTCAGCATCAGTTCAATACCGGGCATGGATTGCAATGCCTTGTCCTTGGAGCCATAGCGGCGGACAAGTTCGAGCAACTGATTCTCCGTCATTGAAAAGTAGACATACATCTCCGAATTATCCGATACGGTAGTCAACGGTTGCTGCATCGTAGGACCTACAGATGCCCCCACGCGATAAGGCAATGTACCTACTACACCGTCCGAAGGGCTTTTAACTTCGGTATAAGAAAGGTTATTGGCTGCACTCAGTTCCTGTGCTTTAGCTTGCGCCTTTCCGGCACGGGCGGTCAGCAATCCGTTTTCGGCAGTCTTCAGTTCAAAAGAAGATATTACGTTTTGAGCAAAGAGTTCTTTCTTGCTGTCATAGGTTAGCTGAGCGGTTGCCAGTGCAGCGTTAGCGGCTTCTACATTCGCCTTTGCAGTGGCCAAAGCTGCTTGATAAGGCACTTGGTCGATGACGAACAGCACTTGTCCTTTTCGTACAGCTTGTCCTTCATTTACACTCAACCGGGTAATAAAGCCCGATACTTGCGGATAAATATCAATATCCTGTCTTCCGCGGATGGCAGCCGGATAGTTAGCGGAAAGTGTCTTGTTTACCGGTGCCACTTTCATCGTTGTATATTCGGCCACGGGCTGGGAGTAGTCTCCTCCACTCTTACATCCGGCAAGGATGATAATCATTGCCAGTGCACAAATTTGCCACATTTTACTTGTTTTCATTTTCATAAAGTTCAATATATTATTGTTATTAATAGTCCCTGAAATGACGGCACAAAAGTAGATGCCCACGGCAGTGCAGACAACGAAAAACCGATCAAAGCCTGCAAAAAAGGGGATGAAACCGTAGAGGAAAGGGGTGAAATAAAGTAATTAGTCTTATCTTTGCCACTAAAATTACACCGTTCCATGACTGCATCTACCCGAAAGCGAATACTTGCCATCGCCTCCGCGGCACTGCTGACAATCAGCATTGCTGCCATCTGCATCTACCGCATTAACCGTTCGGTACGTAGCACACTGATGCAGAATACCGGATTCGTGAGCTCTTCTCCCCAAAAAGCATTAAGGGACATAGATCGTATAGACCGCACTTTCCTGACCGAAAGCAACTATATGCTGTGCGACCTTCTGAAAGCCGGCGCTCTTGTAAATACAGAAGAATATGTTGTCTCGGACTCGCTGTTGGACTTTGTCATGCCTTATTATAAATACACCAACGACTCCCTGCACTTAACCGAAATCTATTATTATAAGGGTGAGATAGCCCGCTCCTCCAACTTCCTGCTCGAAGCCATAGAATACTTTACTTTATGTACGCAATACAATAGCGGTGCATACGACCTGCGCGAATTAAACTTCTACCTCAACAATTTTAAAGGACAAGCTTATCACTTTAAACGCATGAGCAAACAAGAAAAAATCGCCAAACTGGAAGCATTGTCATTCGCCAAAGCTTTGAAGAACCCGAAATTCGTACAGGAAGCCTATTCTGAACTAACTCATTACTTCGCACAGATGGAAAACTGCCCCCAAAGCATACCGCTTCTTAAAGAAGCCGCCGAACAGGGATACACAGGTTCCTTGCAAGCCCGCATCCTCTATCTGTTGAGCGAACAGTACACCAACCTCCATCAACCGGACTCTGCACTGCTTTACACCCGACAAATCCCACATCTGTATCAGGATTCCATCGACTATCTGCTGGGAAAGATTTATATGCAACGCCAACAGAGCGATTCTGCCCGCCTCTACCTCAACCGTAGTAGCCAAAGCAGTAATCCCGCCCTCTGCCTCAAATCATATCGCCAATTAATCGATCTGAATATACATACCGGCTCTATGAGTGGTGTATCCCAAAGCCTGGAGCAGTTTAACCGCTACCGACAATTAACCGATAGCATCGAGAACCACGAAAACCTCAGCAAAGCCGAAAACGTAGAGCGCCTGCGCAAAACCATCCGCGACTCCGAAGCTGCCGAAGCCGCCTATTATCATTCATGGATAGTCAATTTCTGGATTATGGTAGTCGCCTTTATCTGCATCCTTATTCTGATGTCCGTCACCGTCATCCTGCAAAAGAAGAAAAGAGACCTCCAACTGAAACGGCAACAAGCACGCCTCGATGCCTTGAAGATGCAGATAGACCCGCATTTCATTTTCAACAACCTCAGCATCCTGCTCGATCTTGTAGAAACGGGTGACGTCACTGCGCCTATCTATATCAAATGTTTGTCCAAAGTCTACCGGCATATCGTGGCGAATGCCGATAAGAATCTGTCGACTGTAGCCGAAGAGTTAGCCAGTCTGGAGCCTTATATCTTTTTGCTCAAAATCAGGTTCGAAGATACTATACAGATAGAGGTACAGGTGGAAGGAGCTATCCGCGAAAGACAAATTCCGCCCATCACCTTGCAGATGCTGGTGGAGAATGCCATCAAGCACAACCAAGCGTCTGAAGAAGCGCCTCTCCTGATCCGGATATACTCCGACGGAGATAAGCTGGTAGTAGAGAACAATCGCAAACCCCTTGTTCCAAGCACTTCCACTCATCACATTGGTTTGCGAAACATCCGTGAGCGCTATAAGCTCACCGGCGCTCCCGCACCCGATATTTTTGAAAACGAACATCTATACCGTGTCACCCTTTCAACTCTTCACATAAAACAGTAAATCGCATGAAAGTATTAATTATAGAAGACGAAAGCCATAGCGCCGAACGCCTGCAACGTTACATCTGCACGCTGCACCCCGATTATAAAATCTCCGGCATCACCAAAAGCATCGCTCAAAGTATCGAATTCCTGCAACATGAGCAACCGGACTTGATATTTGCAGATATCCGCCTGCAAGACGGATTGAGTTTCGAGATATTCCGTGACGTGAAAGTTGCCACTCCTATCATATTCACCACTGCCTATGACCAGTATGCCATACAAGCATTCAAGTTCAACAGCATCGATTATCTGCTGAAGCCTATTGATTCGGACGAATTGAAAGTTGCTATTGAGAAAGCTGCGGAAAGAATTGGACAAAGAAGTACAGGAATTATGCAGTCACCATCCGGATGTGATCCCAACCTGGAACGGCTACTGGAATATATTGGCAATTCCACTTCCTCCTCCGCTCCCCGCTACCGTGAGCGTTTCCTTGTCTCCCGCAAAGACGAATACATTACCATAGATACCAAGGAAGTATGTTTTATCAACTCCCAGCAGAATATCACCCGCCTTTATCTGGCGGACGGTACTTCTGCGGCAATTTCCTCTACACTGGACCAGATAGAAAAAGAGATGAACCCTGCTTCTTTCTTCCGTGCAAACCGGCAATATTTGATTCAAGTCAGTCACATCAAGAAAGTGAGTAACTGGTTTAACTACAAATTAAAGGTAGAGATGAACAACTATCCCAAAGAGGAGATATTGATTAGTCGTGAAAAAGCTGCCAGTTTCAAGAAGTGGCTGGATATGTAAACCTTTCTTTGTAGCTCAATCTTCTTTGGGTAATATCAGGTTCAACACTACTCCTGTCAAAGCAGCCAATCCAATACCGGATAAAGAGAACTCACCCCAAGTAAATACAGCGCCACCGATTCCCACGGTCAACGTCAACGAAACAATAACAATGTTTCTTGTACGATTCAAATCGGTGCAGCTGTTTATCAAGTTAGCTATACCGGCACAAGCAATGGTACCGAACAATAGCAACATAATTCCACCCAAAACAGCACTGGGAATTGATCTAAGAAGCGCACTGACTTTACCAACTACAGAAAATAAAATTGCAGCAATAGCAGCAATCCTGATTACCTGCGGATTAGTGATTTTAGTAAGAGACATAGCACCGGTCACCTCCGAATAAGTTGTCACAGGAGGTCCCCCCAACAATCCTGCACAAAAGCAAGCCAGCCCGTCCCCCAACAAGGTACGATGCAAACCGGGATCTTTCACGAAGTCCTTTCCGGCTACTGTATTCACTACATACACGTCTCCTATGTGTTCTATTACGGGAGCAATTGCTACAGGAATCATGAACAATATGGGTTCCCAGGAGAACTGAGGGAATGTAAATTGGGGAAGGCTTATCCAAGCAGCATCCCTTACACCCGACAAATCTAAATCATAAAACAACCATGCAGCGACATAGCCTACAATTATGCCACAGAAAATTGGAATTAATTTCAATAGTCCTTTTGCTTTCATCGAAACAATAACTGCTGTTATTAATGAAAGCAGAGCCAGTACCCAATTCTCTTTAGCCATAGTCACCCCCGTACCCGATAAAGAAAGACCAATCAAAATAATAACAGGGCCTATAACTACCGGTGGAAACAAACGTTCAATCACACATACCCCTTGCCATTTTACCAATGCACTCATCAAAAAATAAACAAATGCCACACCTACCATACCCGAAAGTGTTCCCGGCAATCCGTAAAGTTCCGTCGCTTTAATGATAGGAGCAATAAATGCAAAACTACTACCTAAGAAAATAGGCACTTTACCACGGGTTACCGCATGAAAGATGAGTGTACCGATACCGGCAGTAAACAAAGCAGTAGAAGGGTCAAGCCCTACAAGTAAGGGTACAAGTACCGTAGCCCCGAAAGCCACGAACAAGAATTGCACGCCTACCACGCCTTTACGCAAAGGAGATAGATTATTTGTGTCCATGAAATAAATAGTTTGTCTGCAAAGTTAATCTTTATATCAAAAACATATAGAATATCGATTCACTATTTTGGGTATAGAAATATAGAAGTTATACCAAGATACACTTTTTTTGTACTTTTCTGCTGATTCACTTGTATGTTTCCAACAAGTAACATATATTTGTTCCCGAATAGTAACATTAGTAAAATGAAAGAGAAAAGCACTCTGGCAGAAAGAGATAGAGAAGCCACAGAAAGGCGGTTGATAGATACCATAGGCAGGATGATTGCAGAAAACGGATTCGAGAAAATCGGCATTAATGCGGTAGCTGCTCAGTCTGGCGTATCGAAAATACTGATATACCGCTATTTCGGTTCGGTAGAAGGGCTTATAACTACCTACATCAGACAACATGACTTCTGGATTAATTTTCCACTTGACTTTCCAAGCCGGGAAGATTTACCCGTATTCCTAAAACAGACGTTTCAAAATCAGATAGAAGAGCTACGCAATAATCCTACAGCTAAAAGACTATACCGATGGGAATTATCCTGCAACAATGAGATGATAGCCCAATTAAGAGAACAAAGAGAGAAGGTCGGCATCAATTTGGTAGAAAAAGTATGTGAGCTCACAGGACTACCTCAAAAAGAGATTGCGGTAATGGCCTCCTTACTGACTGCTTCCATAACCTACTTGGTGATGCTCGAAGAATTTTGTCCGGTATTCAATGGTATCGCTATTAATGAAAACGCCGGTTGGGAACAAATCAGCGAAGGAATAAATACATTGATAGATAAATATTTTAAATCAGAGAACCATGAACAATGACTTCTTGCAGATAGTACGCCTTGCCTCTAAAGCCCCATCCGGACATAACACGCAACCGTGGCGCTTCCATATCTCCGATAATGAAATTACCATTCTACCAAACTACGAGGTGACACTGCCAGTGGTCGATCCTGACAATCGGGAGCTATTCATTAGCCTTGGGTGTGCTGTAGAGAATCTATTTATTGCATCTAACCACTTAGGTTACAAAGCTCAAATCACCTCTTGTTGCCCGGAGGGAATAACAGTCAGCCTCGTCCGAGAAGCTGATATTGAAGATAATTCCCTATTTACTCAAATAGAAAAGCGTCAAACCAACCGTGGTATTTACAATGGGGAACATATTTCCGAAGAGACGTTAGGACAAATAAGATCCCTCCACAAAGAAGCCCAAGTACAGTTTTACATTTTCGAAAAAGAGGGTGCAATTGCTCAAACCATAAAAGGATATATCAGAGAAGGGAATAAAATTCAAATGAATGATAAGCCTTTCAAAACGGAACTGCTCTCATGGATGCGATTTAATCCCAAGCAAATAGAAGCAACACAAGACGGTTTGAGTTACCAGGTTTTCGGAAGTCCGGCACTCCCCCAAAGTATCGCCAAACCTATAGTAAGTATGTTTCTAAAACCAAATCTACAGAACAAGTCCGATATGAAAAAGATCAATTCTTCCTCACATTTTGTATTATTCACTACTTGTACTAACACCTTCGGAGAGTGGATCAATTCAGGACGCACCTTGCAACGCTTCTTACTCAAACTCACTGAGGAAGGGATCAGTTGTGCCTTCATGAATCAGCCTTGTGAAGTAGGTGCATTAGCTTCCGACCTGCAAAAGGTTCTTCCTATCGACAATCAGTGCCCAACTATTCTATTAAGAATAGGCTATGCAGAACCTGCCCCCTATTCACCCCGCAAAGAAATAGAAAGAATACTAATCTGATATTTTTTTGCCCTTAATGTTTCCATTTGGTAACATACTAATAATAACATATTAATTAAACTAACATGAAGAAAATGGTATTAGCATTCCTCTATTTATCGCTCCTTAGCTTCTCTTCCTGCCAGCAGGAACTGATTGAATATAGCCAAGGAGATATCAAAGTATGTGTAGAACAAGGTTCAGAATGGTTGCATGACTTCCCGTTGTTTCTAGGTATTAAAAAGAAAAATCCGCCACAGATAGCCGTGTGGTTGGAAGATGCCCAAGGGAACTATCTCTCTACCCTCTATGTTACTCACAAAATAGCCACTGAATCCTGGCAGGCTTCGGGAGGCAACAGGCGCAAAGAGGCTTTGCCGCATTGGTGCTATTCACGAGGTGTAAAGTACACGGACGGACTCTATCTCCCTACGAAAGATCAGCCAGTGGTGGACGGAATATCCGGTGCTACCCCTCAAGGCAGTTTCGATGTAAAACTACGCACGAAGGATATGCCCAAACAGTTTGTTGTCAAAGTAGAAATCAATCATTCTACAGATTTTAATGAGTACTATCCTAAGTCTGCACAAGAAGGAGAACAGAATTATTCGGGCGGAAAAGAAGGAAGTGGTCAACCGGCTGTTATCTATGCAGCCCTCGTAGACTTGAAGTCAGGAAAAAAATCATTCGAAGCTACTTTGATAGGTCATAGCAGTCCTGACGGAACTTCCGGTACTATTTATAAAGATGTCTCAGAGTTAACTACCGCCTTGCACATTGTAAAACAAATAAGCATCCAAATTCAATGAGAAAGATATTACTCGTTCTATTCTTTGTTATTACATCTATAACACTGAATGCGCAGTTGCCGGAACGGCTCTCCTTTTCCACAAGTATAGGAACAGGAATATCCATGAATCCTCCTACATCCACTCCGTTCACATGGCAAGTTCTGGGGCACTATGAAATCAACAATCGCTTTTCAGCAGGCGTAGGATCAGGTATTTCTTTTTATGAGAAAGCACTGATACCTTTATTTGCCGATGTTAAATTCGCCATTCTCAAACCCCGGAAGTTCACTCCTTATCTGGAATGTAGCGTCGGTTACAGCTTTGCACCAAACAAAAATGCGAATGGAGGTTTCTATCTGAATCCGTCTGTAGGAGTACAATATAAAATCCATAATAAGATACAACTCTTTTGCGCTTTAGGATATGAGCTACAGAAGTTAGAAAGGCTGAAAAGATATGAGAATTCACTGTTGATTACTGAATTTGCAGAGAAACTGAATCACAATTCTATTTCTCTAAAGATAGGTCTCATCTATTAAATCATTCCCAACCAATAGTTTATATCAAAACATTTCATACCTTTGCTGCGTGAAACTACAAAGCGTTAAAATATCCGCATAATACAGTCTGATTATTCGTAATCAGACTGGTCTATTTCCAATTGTTCGACATGTTCATGTTTCGGACAATCTTTTTACATCCATACATTATATCATAAAAAAAGAAGAAATCATGAAAAAGAATTTCATAGTAAGACAAATTACAGAAGCGGATTATACTACAGTTTACAACCTGATTAAAACTGCATTTGAAACCGCAGAACATCGTGATGGCAGCGAGCAAGACTTTGCCGCAGGACTGCGCAATAGTGAGAATTACATTCCTCAACTGGATTTAGTAGCAGAACAGGATGGTAAGATCATCGGGCATATTATGCTGACAAAGACCTACGTCACGCAACCTGACGGCAGCAAATATCATACATTATTAGTTGCCCCACTCTCTGTACTACTCGAATACCGTAGCGTAGGTGCAGGCTCTGCCTTAATGAAGGAAGGATTACGCATTGCCCAGACAATGGGTTACGAATCAGCATTCTTAATTGGCGATCCTAACTACTATCAACGTTTTGGCTATAAATTAACTCATTTATATGGTATAAACCACGAAAGTCTACCGGCAGAATATGTAATGGTAAAAGAATTAGTACCGGAAGCACTGAACGGAATTACAGGGCTAATTAAGATGTAAAATCCAGCATACAGAAAAGGACTACACCATTTCCACTTAGAAGGTGTAGTCCTTTCTTTTGTAAAAAATGAACGATACATCTTAATCTTTCCCAACGAAACTCTTTTCTAAACTAAATAATTGCTTCTTTTGTCTCCATCTAAACATTCTCTGACTGGAAGATATGAACAGTAATGTAGACACAACCACACTCGAAACCTTGCAACATGGCAGTCATGCTGCTTTCGAAACTGTTTTCATTGCTTATTACTCTAAAGTCAAAACATTTATCTACAGTTATATCAAGTCCGAAGCCGATGCCGAAGAACTGGCAGAAGAATTGTTTGTAAATCTATGGATAAACCATCGCTCCATAAACACATCCAAATCGTTTGACTCGTACCTGCACACCATCGCAAGAAATGCCGCTATCAACTATCTGAAACATAAGTATGTGGAGAATGCTTACTTGGATAACACCTCCAGTCAGGCATGCAGTTCTACTTCGGAAGAAGAACTGATAGCCCGCGAGCTTGGTATACTGATAGATGACACCGTTGAGCAGATGCCGCAGCAACGGAAAGAAATCTATAAGCTAAGCCGCAACGAAGGATTAAGCAATGAAGAAATTGCTATCAGGCTGAATACCACCAAACGGAATGTAGAAAGCCAACTGAGCCTCGCTTTGAAAGAAATACGGAAAGCGATCTCATGCCTTTTATGGTCATTGCTGTAGGCTGAATACTCAGAGTTGCATGTTTGCATGCCTCAAATAAGAAAATTTGTATCTTTAATCCGCCAATGTTCATAACAAAATCTTAGCTTTGCAGTCTAAACTAAAACAATGAATTATGAAAAAGATCTTTGTTCTGGCATGTTCATGCCTGATGCTGGTTGCTTGTGGCAACAATCCTAAATCCGGTCAGCCAACAAACGCCGATTCTACCCAAGTGGCAGATATGCATACCGCCGAGAATTCTCTGGATATTGCAGGTACCTATAAAGGAACATTTCCTGCTGCCGACTGCCCGGGGATAAATACTACCCTTACTCTAAACAGTGACAAGACTTTCACTCTCATTTCCGACTACATAGACCGTAAAGATGCCACTTTCACAGAAACCGGTACATACGTCATTGAAGGGAATATGTTGACATTGACAACAGACGGTCAACCACAATATTATAAGATAGGCGAAAACACCCTGACACACCTTGACGGAGACAAAAAGGAAGTTACCGGCGAACTTGCATCTTGGTTTATACTGAAAAAACAGTAAGAAAAACATAAAGCAGTACAAGATTATATGCCTGCCGAAAGCATATTAAACTTGTACTGCGATTATAGATATTATCTATCACTCCCCAATCAGTAACCTGCTCACAGCTGCACTATTCATAGCCCATTCACGTGTATAGACTTCATCCGCTTCGGGAGCTTCAACTATTTCCAACTGCTGTGCTTTGGCTTTTATAGCCAATAATTCGCCTATAGAAGTTTTTGCATCCAGTTTATCCAAGTAGGCTTCTATGGTCTGTGCATTCAGAGCCGTTACGGTCTGTCCGCCAAAAGGCACTTCCAACCATATAATTTCTCTTTCTTTCACTTTCAGTACTCCAAATACAAGCCCCTTCATCATGCTTTGAGATACCTTTACCTGATGTTGTACACAAGACGGGTCGTATGCCACTCCATTCTTCTGTGAAATCTTCATTGGATAAGCTGAGTTCATCCAACCCACCACCAGATTGGGAGTGATATCCCCACAACTATAGGCATTGCAAGTAAAAGCCACATAACGGGCACCAATACGATCCAGTTCTTTCAGTTCGAGTTCGATATATTCCGCTGTACCTGTCTTGTTGGGAATGTATTGAATATCTCCACTGTGCTTTGCGCCGGGAACATGCAGCTGAAAATAACTACATACTTCCGTAGTATAAGGCAGAGCGATGTGGCAACTCAAGTCCATATCCAAATGTTGGGCAGGAAGCCCTGCTCCCCACTGCATAAAGAGACGTACATTGTCACCTTCAACCGGGAAGCGTGTTCCCTGTAAAGCACAAGAAGCATCCTGTATCGTACTGCTACGGTCGCCTATAGACAACGGAATATGAAACAGCATCGGGTCTATATACATACTTTTGCTTTCGGTCGCTATCCCTGCAAAGCGGGCAGTTACCACCTCTTCGCATAATTTATTTACTTGAGCTACCATATCCTTCAGTTGCTCGGGCAGATAGATATCAAGCAAATAATGATGGTCTATCAACTTGGCGTTACCACCTAAAGGCTTAACCAGTCTTTTTCGTTCGGGATCGAAATAGCTTTCGGCATACATGCCCAATGTAAGGATTAGGCGTGCCGGTAACAGATGCATGATTTCCCTAAAAGCTGCCAACGTATCTTCCGGTCCGAACCACAACATGTTGACAAACAAAGAACGTGCAAACAAACCCGGACGCTGTTTCAATAATGCAAAAGTTCTCTCCGCATCAGCTTTCAGTCGATAGGCATCCACCTTACCTTGCCAAACGGGATATGTCTCATTATAGAATACATCCATCAACTCCTTCAGTTTTTCAAATCCTTCTTTACGTGCATACTCTGCCAAACGCAAAGCACGTATCATCCTTACCCATATTTCTCTTTTGGGATGCATGATTTCGCAACACTTTTCAACCGGCATATCCAAACCGTTCAGCCAAGCGGCTACCATTCGGCATTCCCTACGGCTGTATTTCAGTTTCAGTTCTTCACGCTTCTGTTCCGCAGCTTTTTGGCTTTTGGCTAGCGCACCACACTTATGGGCATTGTTTCGACCTGCCTTACGGATCATAGTTTTAGGCTCTATGATTTGCAGGAAACCGGTTTTCTTGTACCACAAATAGCGTAACACATCGTTCGGAGTAGTGAAGCAGATTTGTGCTTCCGTTTCCTTGCCTTCTTCAATCAATGTATCTACTACCAGCATCACAGTTTCTTTCATACCTATTCTTGCATCCGGCAACGGTAGTTCACGAAGCAAGATTTTCAGGCTATCTGCCTGTGTGGCATCCAGTGCCGTATGCGATTCGAGCAAATCCTTGAAAAAGCTTTCTACCTCGGTGCATTGCCAAAGTTCCAATAACTTCAATTTGCTTCCCTGACCGAAATATTCAGTACGTGCCGTCTCAAAAGGAGTGCCACAGAAAGGACAACCGTTATATCGATCTAAAGGGAAAGTGTTGTCCGGAATGATGTGTCCGCAAGGCAACTTTACACCATTCTTTATTTGAAACAGATTGGCAATCCATGTTATCCAGTGGTCAAACTGCGATTCTCCCGTAGGAGTGTCCCAACCTTTCACCAATGGAGCCCAGTTCAAATTCACCCCCAGGATCTCTTTTATCATTTGCAGTATTTCCAGCTGTTCGGCAGGAGTCAGTTCGTTAACCGCCCACAACAGGTTCTCCGTCAAGCCATAGCCTGTCTTTCTCAATTGAGCTACCAATGCAATAGTGGTAGACTTCAAATTTGTCTTCTCCATTTTCTCGACCTCAGGCAGATAAATGGCGTTCTGCCGGATGGAAACTTTCAATAAATCCTTTTTCATACTTCATACATTTAATAAGGTAATCGGAAGACTGTGAATAAAATGGTGCATTCCTGCGATTTTGAAGTAAGCCTTCCTTGACCTTGATTTATACTAAAAAAGAGGTGGGGCAGACCGGAATCGAACCGGCGACACTTCACGGTATGGAAGTAAACCTTGGTTAACCTGTCCGTAGAAAGATAATCCCAAGATTGAGATGATGCTCTACCAACTGAGCTACTGCCCCTTTTCAGCAAACAAGAAAACAGATAATCGTACAAGTGCTTATTCCTTAAAGATGGTTGAAGTAACTCGTACTTGACCTGTTTTCCTTGTTTCTGCGACAAAGATACATACCCCACTGCGCAGCCTTTTTGCGTAGTCGAAACTTTTTTCTATTTTTGTTCAGTAACTCTAAAAAAACATGCTATGCCGATTAGTCGAAACGCTCTGATTCGATATAAAACGATAGATAACTGCCTGCGCAATCCTTATCGGAAGTGGACACTCGAAGACTTGGTTAATGCCTGCTCGGACGCCTTGTACGAATACGAAGGAATAGAAAAAGGAATCAGCAAACGTACCGTCCAGATGGATATCCAGTTGATGCGCAGTGAAAAGCTCGGGTACAATGCCCCTATTGTAGTAAAGGACCATAAATACTATATATACGAAAACCCTGACTACAGCATAACGAACACTCCCCTGTCCGAACAAGACCTGAAAGTGATGTCGGGAGCGGTAGAAGTACTGAAACAGTTCAATGGTTTCTCCTATTTCTCGGGTATGGATGATATTGTAAGCCGACTAGAAGATCATATTACTTCGGTTCGGCAAAAAACAACTCCCATCATTGACTTTGAAAAGAATAACAGTCTAACGGGATTGAACTATCTCGATACCATCTATCGGGCTATTCTTAATAAACAAGCCATTCAACTAAAATACCGTTCATTCAAGGCGCGTTCGGCAGCCGACTTTGTGTTTTATCCTTATCTGTTGAAGGAATACCGGAACCGATGGTTTGTCTTCGGTTCCAAAAAGAAGGGAAATATGCTTTATAACCTTGCCCTCGACCGTATTCTGGAAATTGTTCCTGCACCCGATGAAGTTTATCAGGAGAATACATTCTTTGATCCAGCCACCTTTCTTGATGATGTGATAGGGGTAACCAAAGGCATCAACGAATCCCCTCAAGAAGTGTGTTTCCGGGTAAATAAAGAAAATGCCCCATACGTACTGACGAAACCTTTCCATAAGAGCCAGCATCTGGTGGAAAAGAGAGAAGACGGTTCAATGGTTTTCCAAATAAAAGTCGTTATCAATCAAGAATTACATCGAGAATTTTTAGGCTTCGGTGATGGCATATGTGTATTATCTCCTCCATCGCTGGTACGTTTTATCAAAGGGAAACTTCTTGCTGCAGCCAAGCAGTATTAAAAGGATGAGGTAGTTATATCCGGAAAGTACTGCAAACTAATCTGAGATTCAACTACTTTATCACTTTAAAAAGCTTCTGCAAATTGAAACACAAATCCCGCCGTATATTTTTCCGAATCCGTAATCAATGCGGATATTTACATTGTGTTTAAACTCCACTCCAATTATAGTCAAACAGAATTGACTTGCGAAAAAAGATTTTGCTCATAACGCGCAAGAAATGAACTATTTCACCACAGATTACACAGATTTCCACAGACCTATTTTATTAATAATCAAATACTTTACACTTTATTATAAAGTTGTACTACACTACCAATGAACTGTTTACCTCATACGGATGACAGAACAAAACCAAGTCCCCATCCGTAACCTGTGATATTAAAAAATATCAGTTTTCTTACTGAGCTTTTCATCTCTTAGTTGTATATATTATAAAAGGCATTCAAATGGAATATTCTATTATATATAAAATCATTAGAAAATATCTTTCAACCCGCTTCTCTACCGAGACTGAGGAAAAGGTACAGAAATGGATCATTAAAGATAAAGATACCGATGAAAAAGAACAGGCATCACTGACCTACTGGGACACATTGGAACAGAGAGCCGGAACTGAAACCGGCGAAGCCCTGGCACGAGTAAACCGAAGAATAAACTATTCAAAAACAAGACAACTCCACTCTTACAAGAAAATGACCCGCGTGGCAGCAGTTCTCATACCATTGCTTATTCTAGTGGGGGGATATCTGTACTATGTCTCTACGACAAACCGGCTGATTGAAGTTTCCATTGCCTACGGAGAGAAGAAGCATCTCGTATTACCGGATAGTTCGGAGATATGGTTAAATGCAGGCACTTCCTTCAAATACCCCGAAACATTCACAGGAAAAGAGCGTCTTGTTTATCTGGATGGTGAAGCCTACTTCAGCGTGAAGAAAGATACAACACGGCCATTCATTGTAAAAGCCTCCCAAATGTCGGTCACTGTTTTGGGAACCCGGTTCAATGTGAAATCCTATCCTGACGATGAAAGGATTACCGCCACCCTAACCAGTGGAAAAGTGGAAGTAAACGTTCCTGCCCAAAGCCCCGAGATACTCACCCCTAACGAACAACTGACCTACAACAAAAAGACATCGCACATCAGTATTGCAACAATTCCAGCTGCCGATACCGATAGTTGGGTTACAGGTAAACTGATTTTCACAAACGCTTCGCTCACTGAGATACAGCAGACTTTGGAAAGGCAGTACAATATAACCATCAACAACCATACTTCCCTTGCCGGAACCGCACGATATACCGTCAGATTTCTACAGAACGAAGATCTGGAGCAAGTATTGAATGTCTTGGGAGATATCATCGGCTTCGATTACCGGAAAAGTGGAAACAACATCAAATTAATCAATAAAAACTAATCCCTACCGCCCATGAAGAAAAAGGAACCGGGCAGCAGCTTGAGACCCTCTACCCGGTTCTTGAAACATTAATCGACATTAAACCGTGAAGTAAAATGAAGTATTAACATACAAATGTACAATAATGAACCGAATAACCACTAATCAACAGTTAAGTAAAACTGTCCTTTTCCTGTTTTTTGTTTTTCTCACATTCAGTGTCGTGGCACAAAATGGAGAGAAGAAAATAACCATACTCAATAAAAACATCTCCCTAAAAGAAGCTTTCCTGCAAATAGAACAGCAAACCGGCTATAGCGTAGCCTACGAACAGTCGAACCTAGACATCGACAAGAAAATACCACTAGCCTTGAACGAAGCAAGCATTGACCAGGCAATCACAAGAATCCTGAAAGGTACCAGACACATCTATCGGATAAAAGGCTATCACATCATCATCTCCCTGCCCGGCAGAAAGCAGAAAGCAACCCAGGAAACCACACAAGAACTGACTCAAACCATAAGAGGCATTGTCATAGACGCCCAAACAAAAAGCCCCATCGAATTTGCAACGGTCATGATACAGCAAGGAGGTTCCACAGGTGCAGTGACCGATAGCTTGGGGCGATTCCGGATCAGCAATGTCCCCATAGGAAGATACAACATACAGACCTCTTATGTAGGTTATCACACAAACCTCGTTAATGGCATACCGGTAACTTCCTCCAAAGAAATCTACCTGGAAATACTATTGGATGAGAATGTACAGAGCCTGAATGAGATCATCATACAACCTGAAGTACATAAAGACAAACCTCTGAATCCTATGGCAATTACCGGTGGACGTATGATAAGTATGGAAGAAGCCGGACGGTTTGCCAACGGTTTCGATGATCCCGCCCGTCTGAGTTCCGCCTTTGCCGGCGTAGCGGGAGATGTAGGAACCAATGCGGTAGCCATCCGGGGAAACGCCCCCCAATTCACCCAATGGAGGCTGGAAGGAGTGGAGATTCCCAATCCCACTCACTTTGCCGATTTATCAGGACTGGGCGGTGGTTTCCTGTCTGCACTGAGCACACAAGTCATCGGTAATTCCGACTTCTACAACGGCGCCTTTCCGGCAGAGTACAACAATGCCTTGTCGGGTATATTCGATATGCATCTGCGTAATGGTAATAATCAGAAGTACGAGCATACCTTCCAACTCGGGCTTCTAGGTATCGATCTTGCTTCCGAGGGCCCTATCAGCAAGAAGCAAGGCAGTTCTTATATCTTCAACTACCGCTTCTCCACCACTTCGCTGGCAACGGGCAATGATATCAACCTGAAATACCAAGATCTGGCATTCAAACTGAATTTCCCGACAAAGCGGGCAGGCACTTTCTCCGTTTGGGGGCTAGGACTGATTGACCGGAACAAAGTGGACTTTGAAGAGCGAAGCGAATGGGAAAACCTGGGAAACAGGCAATCAGGCAAGAACAACTTGAACAAGATGGTGGGAGGATTGACCCATCAATACTCAATCAATGGAACTACTTATCTACGTTCCTCGTTAGCCGCCACTTACACCAAAGATCATCTACTGATAGATCAGTTGACCCAAGCGGATAATGACCTCATTCATGTAGGAGATATTCAGAACTCAAAGTGGGACGTGGTATTCAACTCTTATCTGAACAAGAAGTTCAGCGCCCGGCACACCAATAGAACCGGCATCACCCTTACCGGGCTGAAGTATGACCTCGATTACAAAGTCAGCCCTTATGTCGGCCTTGACCTCCCCATGGAGCAAATATCAAAAGGTAGTGGAGAAAGTGCCCTGCTTTCAGCCTATAGCAATTCCGTTATCAACTTAAACAATTATTGGAGTACTAGTTTGGGAATCAATGTCCAATACTTTACGCTCAACAAGAACTGGTCCGTTGAACCCCGCGCCGCCCTAAAATGGAAACCAAACAACAAACATGCTTTTGCACTAGCCTACGGATTACATAGTCGCCGTGAAAAGCTGGATTACTATTTCATAGAAAAGGAAATCAATGGTAAGACCTTATCCAACAAATACCTTGATTTCTCCAAAGCTCATCACTTCGGATTGACATACGACTGGAATATCAACCCCTATCTTCATCTGAAAGTAGAACCTTACTATCAATACCTCTTCCACCTCCCTGTCGAAATGAATTCTTCCTTCTCTATCATCAACCACGAAGATTTCTACCTCGACCGCCTCTTGGTTAACAAAGGACTTGGACGAAACTACGGCATAGACATCACTTTGGAACAGTATATGCGGAACGGCTTCTATTATATGCTGACTGGTTCTCTCTTCAAATCGAAGTACAAAGGCGGCGATGGCATCTGGCGCAATACCCGAATGGATAAAGGCTACATGCTGAACCTGCTTGCCGGTAAAGAATGGATGGTAGGAAAGCGCCGGCAGAATGTACTCAGCCTCAACGGTCGTGTCTTCTTCCAGGGAGGAGGACGATATACGCCCGTTGATGAGACCAAGAGTTTGGAAAAGCATGAGATTATATTCGATGAAACGCAGGGATTCAGCAAAAGATTCAGTCCCGCAATAAACGGAGACATCTCTTTAAGTTACCGGATAAATAAGAAGAAGGTATCACACGAGTTCTCGTTGAAGATCCTTAATATAGGTATGAGCACAGGCATGCACTTCTATGAATATGACGAACGAAACGGAAAGATAAAACAAGAAAACGGTACAGGGCTGATTCCGAATATCAGTTATAAGATATATTTTTAGGATGATACTATAAATATCACATAAAAAGGGCTACACCATTTGTTCGTTATGGTTACACCATTTCAGTCTTTGGGGGTAACCGTTCGAGGTAAATGGTGTAGCCCTTTCAATCAAGGTATTACTATATGCTTTCCTTCAGGAGTTACTATTACAGACCCCATCTTAATGTAGTGTTTGCCTTCCGGAGAGACTATCACTTTGCTACTACTATCCTCGGAAGAATTTTTATGCTCGCCGATAGAGATTGTATTTGAAGATGGTTCCGGATAAGTTTCCTGCAAATAACTCTTCATTTCAGTTACTTTTCCTTCTTGAAACTTGACTTTCACAACAGACCATCCGGGAGTTCCTAGTGCTCGAAAGGTCAGGATTTCTCCCTCATCATTAAAATCACGAAAAGACGGTTTTCCTAAAACAGCGGTTACTTCCTCAAAAGTCATACCCGGTTTTAGGCTGCTCAACTGTTTGTAATCGTATCCATAGTGGTTGTAAATACCACAACTTGACACTAATGCTGCTAATAGTATTAATAAGAAGACATATACCTTATCCATAATAGAATGTTTTAGTGTTTATCTATACCACAAAAATAAGATGATAAATCCCCACTTCATTATGATTTCCTCTATTCATAAATAGGAATATCCCTAATTTAACGAACTAAATATACTTTCAGAAACACCCCATTTATATCTGTGAAAATATGTACTCTTTTCTTTTGCAAGATTAAAAACTTGTATTACTTTTGCCGCCGATAAAAGCAATACTCACCCTTTAAACCAATAGAAAGGGATTAAACTATGTTAGAACTATAATATCTCAGTCAGGACTAAGTTGGCTCGTCGGGATGACGGGGCTTTGCAATGTTTGATTAGTCCTACATCACATTTCAAAACAAATTATTATTATTCACGTCGATGCGTTGAAGAGGGATTATTGTATGCCCGCAGTTCAAGGCATTGACATCACGCATATTGCACGTTGTCTGCCACCAAGCGGACAGCCCCTGCCGTATGCATACCTAAAAACAGTATGGGAATACGATTAAAAGATTTAAGTAAACTGGGATATAGAGATAATGTAGCACGTAGTCTGATAGTTGACATCGTCGGAAAACATTGTAAACACGATACTCCAAAGGAGATTATGGAGACATTGAGCGACATTCTTCTGAATCCCGATTCTTATAAGAACAACGAGGTATGGGGTAAACTTGCCGAACGCCTATCACCCACCCTCATCGAAAAGAAGTTCACGACATACGAGCTCCTGGATGAACCGTTGCCTTACAAAACATACGGCAGCAAATTCATCGAAACCATTGCCAAACAGCAGATGAACTTAGCCATGAGGCTGCCCGTAACGGTAGGCGGCGCTTTGATGCCCGATGCACACGCCGGTTACGGATTGCCCATCGGTGGAGTACTGGCTACGGACCATGTAGTGATACCTTATGCCGTAGGAGTAGACATTGGTTGCCGCATGAGCCTGACCCTCTTCGATGCCAAAGCAGATTATCTGAAACGCTATCCGCATCAGATGAAAGAAGCTTTAAAGGAATACACACATTTCGGCATGGATGGAGGACTGACTTTTGCACAGGAGCACGAAATCATCGAACGGGAAGAGTTTCAGTTGACACCTCTTTTGAGGGATTTACGCGGAAAGGCTATCCGTCAGTTAGGAAGTTCGGGAGGCAGCAATCATTTTGTAGAGTTCGGTGAACTGGCTTTGCAGGAGAATAATGTATTAGGAATACCCGAAGGGAACTATGTAGCCCTTCTCTCCCATTCCGGATCACGAGGCATGGGAGCAGCCATTGCCATGCATTACAGCCAGATAGCACGTGACATCTGCAAACTTCCCCGCGAAGCACAGCATTTTGCTTGGCTCGACCTGGCTACAGAAGAAGGGCAGGAATACTGGATGAGTATGAACCTGGCAGGAGACTATGCCCGTGCCTGCCACGAACAAATCCATCTGAATCTGGCAAAGACATTAGGATTGCATCCGATAGCCAATATCAGCAATCATCATAACTTTGCCTGGAAAGAGGAGATTGCACCCGGACACACCGCCATTGTGCACCGCAAAGGAGCAACCCCTGCACAAGCAGGACAACCGGGATTTATCCCCGGAAGTATGGCGACCGGTGGTTATCTGGTGGTGGGCAAAGGAGTAGAAGAGTCTTTGCATTCGGCCTCACACGGTGCTGGACGGGCAATGTCCCGCCAAAAGGCAAAAGAGAATTTTACCCAATCGACCTTAAAGAAGTATCTTTCGCAAGCCGGAGTAACCTTGATTGGCGGTAGCATAGAAGAAATGCCATTGGCTTACAAAGACATTGAACGGGTCATGCAGACACAGGAGACTTTGGTAGAAGTTCAGGGCAGATTCATGCCCCGCATTGTACGAATGAATAAAGAGTAAGCACTATGGAAAAAGTATATATGCAGATAACTTCAGGCCGTGGTCCTGCCGAATGTTGCCGTGTAGTGTCACTGGTTTTGGAAAAGATACTGAAACAAGCCGCCGCCAAACGGGTAAAAACAGAAGTCGTAGAACGCGAAGCGGGTTCAATGAACCGCACACTGCTCTCGGCAGTCATCTCCCTACAAGGTGGAGATTGGGAATCATTGATAGAAGAATGGGAAGGCACCGTACAATGGATTGCCCAAAGCCCCTACCGCATCTATCACAAACGGAAGAACTGGTTTGTCGGTGTACAGACCTTCACGCTCTCTGAAAGTCGTGAGGCTACAGAGAATGAAATCCGTTATGAGACCTTGCGCGCATCGGGACCGGGCGGACAGCACGTCAACAAGACGGAATCGGCCGTACGTGCCGTCCACATTCCTACCAATATGAGCGTGGTGGCTTCCGACCAACGCTCGCAATGGCAGAACAAGAAGCTGGCAACCGAGCGATTGCTACTGAAACTCACTGCCTGGAACGTGGAGCAAGCCATGAACCGTGCACAGGAAAATTGGAATAACCATAATTGCCTGCAACGGGGAAACCCGGTTAAGGTGATTAAAGAGCCACTTGTTTAATTCAAGTTCAATGAAATACTACTGCAAAATTCATCGAACGTTATTCAAGATTTAAAGAACTAATAAAGAAAGGAGTAACTTATGTTATCTGAAAAATACGGTCGCACCTATCACTATCCGTTCTCTCCCGGAACAACCAGTGACGACCGCATCAATCATCAGTACTGGGAAGATATCCAACAGATAGAAACCCTGGTACACACCGAGAAACTGGATGGAGAGAATAATTGCCTCAGCCGTTACGGCGTCTTTGCCCGCTCGCATGCAGCACCTACCACTTCACCGTGGACAAGGGAGTTGCGTGAGCGTTGGGCATTGATAAAGAACGACCTGGGAGATATCGAGATATTCGGGGAAAACCTGTATGCCATACATTCCATAGAATACCGCCGGTTGGAAACGCATTTCTATGTATTTGCCGTACGCCAGCAGGACAAATGGCTCTCGTGGGAGGAAGTCAAATTCTACGCTGCTTTGTTCGACCTGCCTGCGGTACCGGAATTGAAGATAGAAACAGTAAAGGGATTGACACCCGAAATGATTCGGCAGGAAATTGTCAGTTTTGCGCAAGAACCAAGTATCTTTGGCTCCAAAGACCCGCAGACAGGAGCAAATTGCACTCGCGAAGGTGTTGTCACCCGCAATATAGGCGAATATCCGGTAAGTGAATTTGCCCACAACGTATTCAAGTATGTACGCAAAGGGCACGTAAAAACCAATGAGCACTGGACACGCAACTGGAAGCGTGCCCGCCTCATCTGGGAATTAGGAAAGGAGGAATAAGTATGATTTGGAAATTAACAGAAGAGAAAGACTGGACTTCATTGGAACAACAATTCCAATGGATTCGGGATATGAAGGGCACTCCCCAACACCGTTTACACCACGGCGAGGGGGATGTGGCCGCACATACCCGCATGGTATTAGAAGCCTTACAGCAACAACCTGCCTATCAAAATCTCCCACAGCAAGAGCAAGAGATTCTATGGGCAGCTGCATTGCTGCACGATGTGGAGAAACGATCTACCTCGGTAGATGAAGGGGAAGGGCGCATCACTTCAAAAGGACATGCCAAGCGTGGAGAATACACTGTGCGCACGTTACTTTTTAAAGACATCCCCACCCCATTTTCTATTCGTGAAACGATAACCTCCTTAGTGCGCTACCACGGACTGCCAATCTGGTTTATGGAGCGGGAGGAACCGATGAAAAAAGTATGTGAAGCCTCTTTCAGAGTCGATAACCGTCTGCTTAAGATACTGACTACAGCAGATATCCAAGGACGTATCTGCGAGGATAAAGCAGTTTTGATGGAATCTGTGGAATGGTTTGAAATGTTTTGCCGCGAACACGATTGTTGGGGCAAAGCACGTACTTTCAGTACAGACGAGGCACGCTTCCACTATTTTCATACCGAAGATAGCTATGTAGACTATGTTCCGTTTGAGCAATTCAAGTGCGAAGTCACTTTGTTATCCGGTCTTCCGGGAATGGGGAAAGATCATTATATCAATACGCTTTCGCCGGATATTCCTATTATTAGCCTAGATGCTATACGCCGTAAGTATAAATTCAGCCCGACAGACAGAGCGGCTACCGGCAGAGTGGTGCAGGAAGCAAAAGAGGAAGCACGTAACTACTTGAGGAAAGGACAAAGTTTTGTATGGAATGCAACGAACATCTCCCAACAAATACGTTCGCAACTAATTGACCTGTTTGCTACATACAGGGCAAGAGTGAAGATAATCTATATCGAAAAACCGTATGAAGTATGGCGCAAACAGAATCGTGAACGGGAATTTGCTGTGCCCGAACCTGTACTGGACACGATGCTTGCAAGACTGGATATTCCACAAAAAACGGAAGCTCACGAAGTAGAGTACCTTGTGAAATAAATCACTATATTTGCAACTATCAATTATAAAATTGAACAAAAAAAGAACTCATTAAATTAGATGTATAAAGAATACCACCCCAGTCTCCTGCTCTCCCCTTACATAGATAAATATTGGGAGTTCAAAGGAAATCCCGACTACGGTATGCGTATCAACATTCTGCCGGATGGATGTACCGACTTCATATTTACTTTGGGAGAAGTGGCAAATGCCGTGGGTGATAGTCTGATTATGCAACCCTACCGCTCTTATTTTGTAGGAGCGATGACGAAGTATTCCGAATTGGTAACCTATGCCGATACAGTTCACATGCTGGGCATTCGCTTCTTGCCTTGCGGAATACTTCGTTTCATGAATTTGCCCTTACACGAACTAACCAATCAACGCATAAGCACTGAGGATATTGAAAGCCTCTTCGACCATTCCTTTGCTGAAAGATTATGTGAGTTACCAAGTATTCAAAAACGAATCATTTTCATTGAAAGTCTTCTCACTAAAGCCTTGTGCAACTGTACCTCCAAAGCAGAACAGTCCATGCACTTTGCCATACAACAAATCAATCTCCATAAAGGCAACCTTTCTCTACACCAACTATCCCATGAAACCTGCCTGTGCCAACGCCATTTCGAACGGAAATTCAAGATGCACACCGGACTCACCCCCAAAGAATATAGCCGGATTATAAAATTCAAGAATACTATTGATTTATTACGCAGTACTTCGTACGATAATTTACTATCCATTGCTACCCAAGCAGGATATTATGACGTACCCCATCTATCCAATGAAATCAAAAAAATGTCAGGAAGCACTGCTAAGTCTTTTCTCGCCTCTCCTTCTCCGGAAGAAGGTACATTGACATACGTAAAATCATAAAGTCGATTTTTTACAATACGCTTCCCTATTACCCTTGCTATATTTGCGACATCAAACTTATAAAAGACATATAAAATGGAAGCAATTATCGAAAAAGCAGCAGGAATACTGGGAAGATGTGAAACAGTGATTATCACCTCCGTTAATAAAGAAGGATATCCGCGTCCCGTACCTATGAGCAAGATTAAATCGAAAGGAGCCACTACCGTATGGCTTGCCACCGGAAGTTATTCCCTAAAGACCAAGGACTTCGCCGCCAATCCCAAAGCAGGGCTATGTTATCAGGAAGGCGGCAACAGCGTGGCTTTGACGGGAGAAGTAGAGATCATAGACGATGAAGCCACCAAGAAAGAGATGTGGCAGGACTGGTTTATCAATCATTTCCCGGGAGGTCCTACCGACCCTAGTTATATCCTGCTAAAGTTTAAAGGCACGCATGCTACTATCTGGATTGATGGATATTTCTCACACGAAGAAGTTTAAGATAAGACAAATACTTCCATGAGCATGAACTAACTTCGAGAGAGGGGTGTTATACTCTTAGTAACTTAAAACAGGATGTATCATGGAAAAGAGTTTGATTCACAGCAATGAATTGCATTTCATCAGCAAAAAGGACATTCATCAAGCCGTCAAAAAGATGGTAGAGTCACTGGATTTGGCAGCGGGTTCCACAAAGGGATTTGACGTGTATACAGTGGTAGAAAGCTATTTCACTGATCTGGAAAAACGAAGGGAGATCAATAGGTTGCTAAACTTAGGACAAGAAAACATCTGCGAGGAAGTAGAAGAAGAACTCGGAGTTTATGAAATGTAAGGTAGATATATGTAAAAGAACAAAGGGATATAACAGATAGCGTTATATCCCTTTGTTCTTTTATATTGTCCGCATCAGACTTATGCCTGATGAACCGTCAACTGTGGGAATGGGAAGTTAATGCCTTCCTTATTGAACACAACGTAGATTTCCTTATTTATATCAAAATATACATTCCAGTAATCAGAGCTTTTTACCCAAACACGAACAACTACATTCACACTACTTGCACTCAACGCATGAAGAGCGATGAATGGAGCCGGATCATTCAGCACACGCTTATCCTTCGCAAGAATACCACGTACAGTTTCTTCCACCTTACCATAATCTTCACCATAATCTACTCCTATTACCCATTCTACACGGCGGGTCTCCTCACGATTATAATTTGTCACTGTACCACTGCTCACAGCACCATTAGGGATATAGATCACTTTATTATCGGCAGTAGTCAAAATAGTATGGAAGATTTGAATCTCACGTACCGTACCCGATACATTGAGATATTCAATCCAGTCGCCCACCTTGAAGGGACGGAACAGCAAGACAATGAGTCCGCCTGCAAAGTTCTGTAAGTTTCCAGATAAAGCCATACCGATGGCCACACCCGCAGATGCGAGCAAAGCAGCAAAAGAAGTAGTTTCGACTCCTAGTTTACCGATAACGGCAATAATCAACAAGATAGTCAGCAAGATGTTAGTCAAGCTTTTTACAAAGCTTTGAATACCCGGGTCAATGTGCCGTTTGGCCAGCAACTTAGCCAGCAGCTTCTTTAGGAAGGAGATTATTATACGCCCCACTATAAAAATAATGATAGCACCAATAAGACGTCCGCCTGCATCCACTCCCCAGTCTATCATTTGTTGAATAAAAATCTGCAGTTTGCTAAAACCATCTTCTGTAGCAGATTGAGCTACAGCAGCCACTGTTAATAAAAATAATGACATAATAAAATCTATTTGAGATTAATAAACTAAGCTTTCTTACGCAATATTAAGCAAGCATCTAAAAGGAATACAAAATTAACAAAAAATCCCGAGTTTCGTTCATTTTTCCTTCTTCTTTCTCCTTCTATTTTTATACAAAAGATAATAATTAGAGGCTGCTCGTACGGAAAATCTAATAAAGTGACAAGCCATCATCCTGATGAATTTTAATCAAAAGTCCGTTACTGGTAATAAAAATAAATATTATTGAGGCTTTTACATTGTTTTCTTAATAAATTCACTATTTTTGTTCTTTTACGAAAAACACACCATCCAGCACACAACTTAAGGGCAATAAATATGAAACGTATCTTGATTCTATTTCTATATATACTTTCAGGAATTTGTGTAGAATCCTTTGCACAGACATTATACAACGATAGTCTGAACTGGATCAAAGCCAACCAGGAATTGAAGTCCGCCAATTACCAGCAAGCTTGCAGTCTTTATATGGAATTAGACAAAGACATGGATACGATCTATACAGAAATCAATTCCAAGAAGATAGAAGATTTACGCAAAGTATATTCCATTAATGAAGTACAATTGCAAAAAAATATGGTCCAAAGTAAGATATTAGAGCTAATTGCTTGGATAGGAATCACCTTCATTGTACTTTTTATTGCATTTTTCTTCTACATCAAAAAGCAAAACAAGCGACTTATCCATTCACAGGAAGCATTGAACCGCGCTAAAGGCTTGGCTGAAGAGTCTATCCGGAATAAAAGTTTGTTTCTCTCCAATATGAGCCATGAAATTAAAACCCCGTTGAACGCTCTCTCAGGTTTCTCCGAAGTACTTACTATGCCGGGAATTGATGAAGCCACTCGCCAGCAATGCAATGACATCATCCAACTTAATTCCGAACTTCTCTTAAAGCTGCTGAATGACGTTATCGATATATCGTGCTTGAATGTAACAAACATGAAGTTCAACATTAAACCTTGTGAAGTTGTGGAACTTTGCCAGAATGTGATCACCACTTTAGGTGCCATCAAGCAAACAGAAGCCAGCATTTCCTTTGAAACAGATCTTACTTCATTAGAACTGGAAACAGATGCAGACCGATTGCAACAAATGCTTATCAATCTTTTAGTCAACGCTACCAAGTTCACTAAACAAGGAAGTATCGTACTGAGAGTTGAAAAAATAGACGACAACACAGCTCAGTTCTCAGTAACCGATACCGGGTGTGGTATTCCGTTAGAAAAACAGGGGCATATCTTTGAACGTTTCGAAAAGTTGAATGAAAAGGCTCAAGGAACAGGCTTAGGTTTGTCTATCTGCTTACTTATCATCAAACGCCTTGGTGGAAGTATCCGAATTGATTCCCAATACACAGACGGAGCACGGTTTGTATTTGTACATCCATTAAAACAGGAGGCACGATCATGAAGAAAAAATGGTTCATATTCATATACTTGATATCTATAATGATATCAACAATAGCTGCCCAACCTTCAACACAAGAGAAGCACTTGCGGGATAGTATTTTCAGTATTTATCACTCCATTACGAAACCGAGTGATAAGGTAAATTTTATGCGTCATACGTTCTATCAGAATATTGATAGGAAGTGGGTCGCAGAGTTACTAGACTCTATACTTGAGTTATCCTTAGTACAAAAGGACACCATCTCTGAATTAAATATCCGCCGTGACCAAATTGTTCATTACAAGTATCTATCCGATCTGCCCCAAATGGAATATAGACTTAATGAATTAAAGGCAGCAAGTTATAAATACAACTTATATAACTACTATTTTCAGATGTGGAACGACATTCTTCAATTCTATAATGTACGTGGCGATACGGAATACTCCAGAATACAAGCCCTAAAAATGGAAGAAGAAGCCAACAAAGTAAAAAGTACAGCAGGCATTTCATTTGCTTACCTATCATTAGGGCAATCACTCACAGCTTCTAAAAAGGAAGAAGATGCAATTAAGATATTTAAAAAGGCATTGGATTCTAAAGACCTTAACCCTTTGACTAAGGCTATGATACACTCTGAGATGATAACTGTTTATCAGCAAACCAACAAAATTAAGGAAGCAATAAATGAGTTGAATATACAAAAGAGCATTTTTGATAAATTTATCAATGATGCCCCTTCCCAAGAGTCCCAATATAGTGAAAAGTTATTGGAGATAGAACTAACTTATTGTGCCTGTTATGAAAAGCTGAATGATTCCAATAACTTATTGAAGCACCTGAATAAAGCGAAGAAATATTATACTCCCGATTGTTTCTTTTCAAACTATATTAATTATCACGCATACTGGGGAGGTTATTACCGGATAATTCAACAATGGGAAGATTGCTTTCGTGAATTCGACAAAGCACTGGCTCACTTTGACAACACACTGCCTCTGCAAGAAATGGAAATACGGCGAATGAAAGGAAAAGCTTTGGTAGAAGCCGAACGTTATGAAGAAGCGGCAATCTTATATAAAGACCTTTCTATCATGGGTGACTCCCTTAATAGAGACGTATTGAAGTATCATCAAGAGGCACTTCAGGCTAATTACAATATTCGCGAAGCATTATTTGAGAAATACAATCTTGAAAAACAATATAACTGGATTATTATAACTTTCATATTAGTAGCTATTTTAGTATTATTATTGATGATACTCCGCGCATACAAAGGCAACAAAGCATTGCAGCGTGCAGAGCAGGAAACACGTAAAGCGCTCGAAACGGTGGATGCAGCGGACAAGATGAAAGATGTATTTCTGCATAACATCATCCACCAGATAAGGGAACCGCTTAACGTAGTAGTAGGCTTTTCGAGCATACTTGCCGTTGAAAATGACCTGACATCCGAACTCTCTCAAGAGTATTCGACATCTATCAAAAAGAATGCAGCATTGCTATTTCAATTAATTATTGATGTACTTGACCTTTCACGCCTGGAATCGGGTATGATGAAATTTAATATATCTGCTTGTGATGCCGTACAATTGTGTAAAGATGCCAAGATGGGAATCGAAATGCAAGAACATAACATCGTTCGCTTAACTTTTGAAACTAAGTTAGAAGAAGCAATTATCCAAACGGATAATGAACGTTTCCTTAAAATGTTACTCTCTATTCTTTCTGCCCCGGAAAGTAATGAAAAAGATAAAGTTGTAGCGTATACACTGTGCATTGAAGGCAGTCAAATAAAAATAGTAGTGGAAAACAGTCCTTTACTAGAACAACCGGAAAATATACAACGCATCAAACATGACATAAACCGACTGTTTCTGGAAATATTCAAAGGTACTTATCAATACCCGCAAAACCTAAATAAGGGGGATATAACAATAACATATCCATTGAATTAATAGAACTGTTGATTATTGAATCTACTGTAATACAACAGTTTTCCCTAGCTTTGCTTGTACAAATCAGCAGAAAGCTATACCTTTGCCCATAGATTTCAACTAAGGGGTGCCCCAATATGACGGGCTGAGATCATACCCATTGACCTGATCCGGGTAGTGCCGGCGTAGGGAAAAGAAGAAAAGTCCCCCCTTTTCTGTATTTATCTAAACTAAATGATTGCAAATGAAGAGACATGCAATGATGGTCTGCCTTCTGATGGCAGCAATGAGTGTTTGTGCGCAAACACCAACAAAGGATAGCTTGCGAGTTATCAACCTGAATGAAGTAGAGGTTATTTCTACGCGTGCCACGAGCACCACACCGGTGGCTTTCACCAACGTAAGTAAAGAACAATTAAAGAAGCAGAACTTCGGGCAAGACATTCCGTATCTGCTTACATTCACTCCCTCGGTATTAACAACAAGTGATGCCGGAGCCGGTATCGGATATACCAGTATCCGCGTCCGCGGTACGGACGCAACCCGCATCAACGTCACCACCAACGGCATCCCGATGAACGATGCCGAAAGCCATTCCATCTATTGGGTGAATACACCGGACTTTGCATCTTCGCTGCAAGACATGCAGATTCAACGCGGTGCAGGAACCTCAACCAATGGTGCGGGAGCTTTCGGAGCCAGCATCAATATGCAGACACAAGGAATATCTCCCCAACCGTATGCCGAGTTTTCCGGTTCGTACGGTTCCTTCAATACGCACAAAGAGACTGTAAAAGTGGGAACCGGCATTATCAACAACCATTGGGGATTTGATGCCCGACTCTCCAACGTACAGAGTGACGGCTACAGAGACCGTGCCAGTGCCGATTTGAAGTCTTACTTCGTACAAGGAGGATATTACAACGACAATACCACTATCAAATTCATTACCTTCGGTGGAAAAGAAGAGACTTACCATGCCTGGGACGGACTGGAGAAGAAAGCTTTGCAGGTACACCGCAAATACAATCCGAATGGAGAGATAGAAGATGATAACGGAGACGTAATCGGCTTCTACGACAACCAGATAGACTATTACCGCCAAACGCATTACCAACTGCTGCTGAACCAGATTCTTTCCTCCGAATGGAACCTGAATGTGGCTCTGCACTACACCGACGGTGACGGCTATTACGAAGAATACAAGAATGCCCGTTCCTTGATAGAATATGGTTTGCAACCTTTCGAGGCAAACGGAACAACCATTAAGAAAGCCAACCTTGTACGCCGTAAATTAGTGGACAGTGGTTTTGGCGGTGGTATATTCTCAGTAAACTACAACAACGATTGTATCAACGCATCCATCGGCGGCGGTTTGAACTATTACAAGAATACACATAACGGCAAGGTAGTGTGGGTGAAGAACTACCTCGGCAACTTGGACCCCGACCATGAATACTACCGTAACATCGGACGCAAAACGGACGGTAACATCTACGCCAAAGCTAATTGGTCAGTAGGCAGCGGCATCAACCTCTATGCTGACTTGCAGTACCGCTATACTCGTTACAAAATAAACGGCAACAACGACAAATGGGATTGGACCGCCAGCCCCGGACATCTGCAACCACTTGCCATCGACGAAGATTTCAACTTCTTTAATCCGAAGGCGGGTGCATTCTGGAACATCAACCGATATAATAAGGTATATGCCTCTTTCAGCGTAGCCAATAAAGAGCCTACCCGTAACAACTATACCGACAATCTTTTTGCCGCACGCCCCAAAGCCGAACGCCTGTTCGACTATGAGTTGGGATATACTTTCCAAAAAGATTGGTTCAGCGCTGGCGCCAATTTCTATTATATGGACTACAAGAATCAGTTAGTACTGAACGGACAACTGAATGAGATTGGCGAACCCGTAGCCGAGAACGTAAAATCCAGTTACCGTATGGGCGTTGAACTGATGGCAGGCGCACAAATAGTCCGTTGGCTGCGTTGGGATGTCAATGCAACCATCAGCCGCAACCGCATCAAGGACTACACGGAATATCTGAGCGATTACAACGAAGATTGGGACGAACTGTACAACGAAAATGGGAGCATCGCGCAGACCACCCGCTACATCGGCTCTACTCCTATTTCTTTCTCGCCGGACTTTATGGCAAACAGTCTGATATCTTTCGATTATAAAGGTATTAACGCTTCCTTGCAAACCCAATACGTCAGCAAGCAGTATCTTAACAATGCTCATCAGGAAGATTGTACGCTGGATGCTTATTGCGTAAGCAACCTGAATGTAGGTTATACTTTCAAGTTGCGTGGCATCAAGTCCGTTAATGTAGGAATCACCGTTTATAACCTCTTCGATGAAACTTACGAAAGCAACGGATATGCATCCGGTTCTGCCATTTACGAAGGCAAGAGCCAGACTAAGACTGCAGACAGCAAGTTGCTATATACTTCGAACTATGCAGCCTATTATCCCAATGCAGGCATCAATACGTTGGCGCATATCACGCTAAGTTTCTAACCCCTCGTTCCCCCTAATAAAGGGGAACGAGAATAGTTTCGCTTTTTATACGATTATATATCATTTAATGGAGCATATACTTGAAATCATAGGGACGCTTGTCGGATTGCTCTACCTTTGGCTGGAGTATCGGGCAAGTATCTATCTTTGGATAGCGGGCATCATCATGCCTGCCATTTACATCTTTGTCTATTACGACGCGGGATTGTACGCCGATTTCGGCATCAATATCTACTACTTGGGCGCTGCCATTTACGGCTGGATGATGTGGAGATACGGAACTTTCCTCCGTAGAAAGATACTTCGGAAAGAAACCGTACAACAAGAAGAGCTTCCCATTACACGTATGCCACTGGGCTACCTGCTGCCACTCATAGCCGTGTTTATCGTCACACTGCTAGGCATCGCCTATATATTGATAAACTTCACAGACAGCAATGTGCCATGGTTGGATTCCTTCACAACTGCACTAAGTATTGTAGGCATGTGGATGCTGGCACGCAAATACGTGGAACAATGGTGGGCATGGATTGCCGTAGATGCCGTCAGCACGGGATTATATATCTATAAAGGATTAGATTTTACCGCCGCTTTATACGGTCTATACACAATAATCGCTATCTTTGGCTACTTCAAATGGAAGAAGATGATGGTAAATAGTGATTAACGGTTAGTGATTAGTGATTGGTTGATGAAAATAGAAGCAGTAGTTTTGGCAAACGGGGACTATCCAACGAATCCCCTACCCTTGAAGGTATTAGCGGAAGCACCTTATGTGATTTGTTGTGATGGTGGAGCCGATGAGTATATCCGGCAAGGACATGTACCCGATGTTATCATTGGCGACGGCGATTCTTTGAGCGAAGAGAACCAGAAGAAGTACGAACATATCCTGCACCGTCTCAGCGACCAGGAGACTAACGACCAGACCAAAGCCATCAATTTCCTGTTGTCGCAAGGCAAACGTCGTTTCGCCATTGTAGGCGCCACCGGCAAGCGTGAAGACCACACTTTAGGCAACCTCAGCCTACTCATAGACTACATGCGTGCCGGAGCAGATGTTTGCACTTATACAGATTTCGGCGTTTTTATACCCTGCCGGAATACATGCACTTTTCCTTGCCAACCCGGCCAGCAAGTCTCTATCATCAACTTCACTGCCCACGGTCTGCACGGCAAGGGATTAGTCTATCCACTCAGTGACTTCACCAACTGGTGGCAAGGAACTCTCAACGAATGCACAGGAACAGAGTTTACAATCGAAGCAGAAGGAGAATATTTGATAATGATCAATTATAAGTTATGAGTTATTTGTTAATGTCTTTTATATATAAGCAAATAACTCATAACTTATAACCAATCACTATTTCTTCCTTTCCGCCACCTCCACAAAATAAACGCTGACACAAATCATTGCAATGGCGAGAGCTTGCGTCCAACTGAAACGGTCTTGCCC
The DNA here is from genome assembly GCA_900555635.1 of uncultured Bacteroides sp. Lineage (GTDB taxonomy): Bacteria > Bacteroidota > Bacteroidia > Bacteroidales > Bacteroidaceae > Bacteroides. The sequence goes on along the minus strand of USLU01000011.1, from coordinate 29,748 downwards.
TAATGCCAGAGAAGTGACGGTAGTCACAACTAAAATCAGATAGCTGTAGATGGCGACAACGGTTGTTTTGAGATACTTCAATCCGATAGGTACGAGGAAATAACTGAGATAAGTAGGAAAGATCAAGACGAAAGCAAGTACCGCCCACGGCATCCAGTGCCACTCGCCATGCGAAGCATCGGTAAATAAAGGAGCTTCCCATCCGAATATGGTAGAAACAATCACTCCCATGATTGCCGCACCACCGAAGATATACTTCATCATCGTTACCACTCCTACTTCCTGAAGTAGTTTTTTACTCACTATCAGATAAATGGCAAAAACAAATGAGCTGACCATACAAAGCATATTCCCCGTAAATGCATCCTGTGCCAGGTCGTCACTGCCTTGTGTAAGGATGCACAGTAACGCACCACCAAAGCCTAAAGCAATGCCGATAATTTTCATAACAGTTGCCTTCTCGTGCAGGAAAAAGACAGAAATCAAAAATACCCAGATAGGTTGCATGGAATTGAATATGGCACTGGATACCGGTGTTGTCTTACTGATACCCAGCAAATAGCAGAATAAGAAACCGTACAGGCCGAATGCTCCGAGACAAAGCAAACGAATACGTTGTTGCTTTGAAGCAGTAGCTTCTTTTACAAAAAGTCCTGTTATCCAAAATGCCAAAGCGGCAAACGTAACCCGCAATGTGACACCCGTCAACGCTCCCACCCATACAGGAAGCAGGAACTTCAGCGCATTCATATTCAATCCCGCCATCACTCGCGAGGCAATCATACTCAAATTTCCTTCCAGTTTCTTATCTTTCATAAGTTTACTTTTGTTGGCAAAACAATTATTTAACCTAGAATGTTTTTAAGGAAAAGGAGATTACGTTATGGCAAAAACGAAACAAGAACAAACATTACAACCAGAAAAACAAATCCTTAAATTCTCCGTCCGGTTACGCCATGACATCAGAATTGCCTGCCGCCAACTGGATGAAGGACAAGGACAAGAAGATCTAACCATTAATCAGGAGGTAGAAGCATGGTTAAGCAAATAAGTTGGGCACCCATTGCTAAAGAAGCATTAAAAAGTCTTTTGCTTTCTTCACAGGAGAAGCACGGTAACAAGCAATACAGCAAGACAATGTATCAGTTGTTCCAAAATGCGTTATATCGCGTCACTCTGAACCCCTTCATTGGGCAAGCCACCGAAACAGAAAACATTCGCTACATCACCCCCCACCCGGACTATACCCTTTTCTACCGGCATAGCCTTCAGAAAATAGAGGTACTTGTACTTTGGAACAATCACTATAAGCTGGGCAAGATGGTAAATGTAGCTAAAGATACATAGCGAAGTTATGAAAATTACAATTCTTGTCAAGAGCAGATTTACAAAAGATTAACGGGCGGAAGGCTAAAGCCTCTCATTTGTGTGATCGGAACACATGATGTGTTTCACCCAAACAGACCATCTGTTTCACCCAAACGCATCATCTGTTTGCCCTAGACACATCATCCGTTTTGCCACACTTCAACATCCGAAATGACGGGGCTTTTCACCAAAACCACAGAGGTTTTCAGGGCAAATGCCAGCCATTTCACCTGCTTAAACCTGAGGTTTAGGAAGCTAAAGTGTAGCATTGGGGGAGCAAACCTGCGGCATTTCGAAAGGAGATACGAGAGGGGAAATATAAAAGGAGAAGCAACGCTCCTCCTTTTATGCCAATTTAAAACTGAATTAGAATTAAAATTGCAGTTACAAATATACAACATCCCAAAGCCGATGTCAAGTGTTTCCGCCTTTTTTATTGTAAACTGCACAGATTTATCAATAAAGTATCAAGAACTTCTTAGTTTCGTGAAAACAGGTTATATTTGCCTTTGTCTAATCAATATTACCCATTAACATCGAATATGGAAAAGCACTTATATATTTTGGTCATGTCGGCACTCATTCTACTCTCTGCATGCAGTAAGACAAAAGCCCCTGACTCCATCAAACTGACCTGCAATATCAACACTTTTGACGCTCCGATATCCTGCATAAACCAGTCTCCCACTGATCCCGACAAACTTTATATCGGACAGGAAGACGGTTGCTTCATCGAGAAAGTTGTAAACAACTACCATACATACTCCATAAACAGCAACCGTAGGATATATGATATCTTAGAATACAACGAAGATACTCTGTTCATCGGCACCCGTGATGCCGGCTTGAAACTATTTTCCAAAACCTCCGGGCAAACACAGTCTTACTACATCAAAGACAAGAATCTGAATTATTCCGTATATAGCCTTGCCCGCGACAACACCAATCAGATATTATACATAGGGACAAGTAACGGTCTGTACCAACTAAATCTGCAAGATAAAAACAGCTGCCACGAACTGCTTCCGGTAAGAATAGGCAAAGGCGACAAGAGCTGTAGCATCAACAAAGTGTTGGTAAAAGACAAAACACTTTATGTTGCCAGCGACTTGGGCTTGTTCATTGTACAGCATCCGGAGCAAGATTTCAACCGTCCGGTCATCGATTCCCTCACAACCAATATCAGCATCTACAACGATACCGTATACGCTCTGCTAGAGAATGCCATCATCAAAGTAGCTCCCAATAAGGAGAAAACTTTAATGCGTAATGGGAAATACTACCTATACGCCCAAGGCCCTAACAAGGCTGAATGGTTCATCACAAGTAATTCCATCTTATACACCCAAGAACAACAAACCTTAGTATATAATTTACCCGATGGAATCAGCATCACCGCCAAACAAGTAGGAGCCTTGGGAAATGACTTCCTATATCTGGCATGCAAAGAATCGCTACTTGCCTTTGCCTTACGCCAGCACTCCGTCGATTCCGAAAACAATGTAATTGCAGTCAGCCCCAAGAGAACCGGAGACAGCATTTATTTTATCACCGACAACCTCAGACTGCACCTGTACAAGTTCATCTACAATCATCCGGAATTCAAATCCAAATCCTTAGGTGCCATCGAAGGCTTGGATGTAACCGGCAACGACATCATAAAGTTTCTTGAAACCGACCGGAACACTTTCTTCCTGGCAACCCGTAAGAAACTCTACAAGATCAAGAACAACAAGGCGGAGAATATCTTGCAGTTCAGCAACTCCAAAGGACAGAACAATATCACCACCCTATACTATTCTCCGGCCGAACAACGCCTTTATATCGGAACAAGACAGTTTTTGGGCTTTGTAGACGATAAAGCAAAGCGCATCATCACCCCTATCCCCATCGTTTCCAACCAAGGCCAGAAAGACACTATTGATGCCTACATCACCGGAATATGCGAGAATGGGGATAGCATCTACGTTGCCACCTTGAACAAAGGATTGTATGCGAAACCTCTGAAGAATGCGCAAACTCCTTTCCAACAGATACGTGATTTGTCTGATTACGAAAGTACCTACGGTCTGATAGCCAACGGAAAAAACATATATCTAAACACCTCGCTAGGTATCGTCAACGATGCAAACGGCGAATTACTACCCATCAGACATGTAAAGGACATTGCCGGTGTGCTTGAAAAGAATCCCAACGAAGGTTTCTTTATCCTCTACTACTATGGCTTGAGCTTCAAGGGACTGGGCAGCCCCGAAGTTCCCACTCCCCTATTCAATGATTTAGCCTTCGGCAAACCTTGTATCGCCGTCAACGGACGAAAAGCAGTAGTAGGATGCAAATCAGGTCTGTTCCTTTTCGATGGCAAAACTGAACTAACCCCCATTTCCATAGAAAAAGAGAAGCACTCGTATAGTATTTACCTCCTGATTTCGGTCGGAGTGCTTATTCTCTCCATGAGTATTCTCTTCTTTTTGAAACGCAAGCAACACCCCATTCAGGACGCATCAGGAGCCAACTTGGATGAAAAAAGGATAATTTTGGATGTTCCTACGGACAACTTGGACGAGATAGAGAAAGACATACAAGCCATCGACAGACAAGCGAAGCTACTCTTCGACACCCTGGGAATCAGAAAAACCGATGCCGAAGAAGACATGCGCCGAGAGCTGAAACAAATCTGCCTCGACTTTGCCGACAAGCATCCTGAACTTGGCAAACTATCCTTTATGAAGCGCAGAGGCAAAGAACGCTACTTCATCACCCTCCTGCTGCTTATAGAAGATATCGACGCCAACATCATCTCAAGAGTATTAGATGTAGATCAAGCTACAGTGACCCGCCATAAATACAATGTCCGGAAAGAAATAGAACAGCTCTATCCAGACAATGAACCCGATTACAACATGATCCGCCTGCTCTACGAACGCGTAAGCACAAGAAAGAAATAAACTTCATCTTTATATTTACTAAAAGAGTAGCATTGGAAAGATTTTCATCCGTCTTTCCAATGCTTTTTTCATCCTTTTTTCTACTAGGACAATCTTGTCATACGAAAGGATTGAAAAAGTATTTCCAGGATAATCGCGAACACTACTTTTGCTCCCATCAAACACGAGCCACCCGGCGAAAGTCCGAAAGCCCAAGTCTGATAAAAACGTTTTTCGAAAAACCTATAAACCTTTTTAGTAATAACCGTTTAAAACATCCTTTATCATGAAAACAAAATTTACCTTACTTCTATTGTGTTGTGCCCTTTCATTCAATGTATTTGCACAAGAAAAAAAGATTAAAGACAAAAGAACCAATCCCGACTTATATTTCCTTGAAGAGTCCGAAGTAGCCAACAGCCTGTATCTTTTGCCTCCTCCTCCTGAAGCCGGAACGATCCTTTTCTTATACGACAAGGAACGTTATGACTGGGGCAAACTGCAAAGAGATACCCCAAGAGGCGACCAAGCCGCACAAGACGCCCGCGTGGACGGTAATGGTGTGCCCTTAGCCTTCTCTGAAGCATTCGGTATCGAGATATCCAAAGAAAAAACTCCGGAGATTCATAAACTCATTATTAATATGAGAGAAGATGCAGGCGACCTCGCTACCCGTGACGCCAAAAACCACTACATGCGTGTTCGTCCCTTCAGCTTCTTCAACGAGATGACCTGCAACCCCGAACAACAAAAAGAACTTTCAACCAACGGATCATATCCTTCCGGTCATACTGCAATCGGCTGGGCTACCGCCCTCGTCTTGGCAGAAATCAACCCAGACAGACAAAACGAGATTCTGAAAAGAGGCTTTGAGATGGGACAGAGCAGAGTAATCTGCGGATACCACTTCCAAAGTGATGTGGATGCAGCCCGGATTGTTTCCAGTGCCGTTGTTGCCCGTCTTCATGCCAACGACGCTTTCATGAAACAACTCAATAAAGCCAAAGCTGAGTTTGCCAAACTTCAGAAGGCAGGAGCCGTTCAACCAAGTAACCGTAACTAACCTTAAACCTCTAAAACCGTATATTATGAAAAAGATTATGTTGATAGGATTTTCCATCCTATCCTTGCTCACCGTACAGGTGAATGCACAAGAAGAAAAAACATTAAAGGTAAACCCTACCGGAAGAATCCTGATGGATGGTGGTCTGTTTCATTCTGATAATAAAGAATTTGTAGATGGAGTAGCCATACCCGATGCACGTGTGGGCGTCAAAGCATCCTACGGAAAGTTCAAAGCGAAGGTAGATATAGGATATGCATACGGAAAAATAAGTCTGAAAGATATCTTTGTGGAAAGACAGCTTTCCTCCCACTCCTTGCTACGTGTAGGCAACTTCGTTCACCAGTTCGGTCTGCAAAGTTCTACAAGCTCATCTATGAAGGTCACAATGGAAGAACCTACGAGCAATGAAGCATTCTTCAATTCAAGGTTAATCGGAGCGATGTATGTATACGACAAAGGAAGTTTCTTCGGTACGGCAAGCGTCCATGTAGAGAGCGAAGCCCTTAAAAAGAAATCGAATGAACTTGGGAAAATGGGATATGGTGCAATGAGCCGTTTGGTTTATCGTCCTTTACGCAATGACGGTGCTTTGTTTCAAGTAGGCATATCGGGAGGTTACGAAACTCCCAGATACAATAGCAACGAGGAATTGAACCATACCAGCTTTGACTTGGGTGCCAATTTCCCGACTCGCATAGCCAAAGTAAGAGCAGTGAACGCTCTGATTACGGATGCCAAGAATCTGTTCAAGTTTACTCCGGAACTGGTAGCAGCCTACGGACCTGTAGCGTTGGAATCGCAATACTACTTCCTCCAAGTCAACAGGGAAAAAGGGTTCACGAACTACAAGGCAAGCGGAGTTTATGGTATCCTAAGGGGATTAGTGATTGGCGGTGACTATAAGCATTCGCATACGGACTGCGGTATTGCCACTCCGGCGCCCGGTTCATTAGAGTGTGTCCTCGGTTACAACTACACGGACATGTCGGATGCCAAAGCCGAAATCTATGGGGGACGGCTGAACGATGTTTCGTTTACCGTGAATTATTACCTGAACAAATACATGATATGGAGATTCAGATACTCATATACACGGACTACAAACCGGCAGGGATTTGACAATGAATCCTTAAATGCATTCCAGACAAGATTTCAAATAATATTTTAAACCAACCTTAACTTTAAAAGAGGGAGTGTCAAAAGTACTTCTCACCACAGATTACACAGATTATCGCAGTATATATATACTGATAATCAACAATCTAATTTCAATCCGTGTTAATCTGTGTAATCTGTGGTGAGTTATGACACATCCTCTTTTGCATATTCGGTTATTATACATTCATCAGATATTGCTTGAAGTCAGCAAAGTCTTTCGACATCGACAAGCTCTTCTTCTCGCCGCGCATAAAGGCTTGCAGTTTCTCCGGTATCTCTACCGCTTCTCCGATGATCTTCTCTACCGTATCCTTAAACTTAGCCGGGTGTGCCGTTTCCAGGAAAACACCCGTTTCACCGGGTTGAAGTCCTTCTGCCAAGGCACGGAAGCCGCAAGCACCGTGAGGATCGAGCAGGTAACGGTCTTCTTTCCAAACCTTCTTCATGGTTTCGGCAATCTGCTCGTCAGTGTAAGTAGTACCGCTGATTTCAGCAGAGATGGCTGCATGACTGCCCCCATAAAGGTCGAGCACGCGGGCAAAGTTACTCGGATCGCCTACATCCATAGCATTGGCAATGGTAGCAATGCTGGGACGGGGTGAGTAAACACCTGTCTGCAAATATTGATAGAATATATCGTTGCGGTTATTAGACGCAATGAAGCGTTTCACCGGAAGTCCCATGCGCTTGCCAAAAAGCCCGGCTGTAATATTACCGAAGTTACCACTAGGCACACAGATAACGGCATTGTCCGCCTTGCCTGCACGCTTCAACTGTGCGTAGGCATAGAAGTAGTAGAATGCTTGCGGCAGGAATCGGGCTACATTGATGGAGTTGGCACTGGTCAGTTGCAGATGCTCGTTAAGTTCACCGTCCATGAAGGCGGCTTTTACCAAAGCCTGGCAATCATCGAAAGTACCGTCTATTTCAAGAGCAGTAATGTTCTGCCCTAAAGTAGTGAATTGTTTTTCTTGTATTTCACTGACTTTGCCTTTCGGATAAAGCACATATACATGAATACCTTCCACACCGAGGAATCCATTGGCTACGGCACTACCCGTATCGCCGGAAGTAGCTACGAGTACATTTACTTGCTTCTTGCCTTCCTTGCGGATGAAGTACCCCAAAAGGCGTGCCATGAAGCGACCACCCACATCTTTGAATGCAAGTGTAGGACCGTGGAACAATTCCAAAGAATAAATATGCTCCGTAACTTGCACCAAAGGAATGTCGAAACTCAATGTATCATATACAATCTGCTTCAATACATCGGCAGGGACATCTTCTCCAAAGAAAGCATCGGCTACCCGATAAGCTATTTCCTGGAAACTGAGTGTGTCGATGCTGTCGTAGAATTCCTGTGGCAACGGTTTGATGGTAAAGGGCATGAAAAGTCCTTTGTCTGCGGCAAGTCCGCGTACTACCGCTTCTTCAAGGGTAGCTTCGGGGGCTTGTTTGTTTGTACTATAGTATTTCATTGCGATATATTTTTATTCACCACAGATTAACACAGATTACCACAGATTAAAAGCAAAAGAGATTATCTGTGGTAATCTGTGTTAATCTGTGGTGGAACTCATAAATTCATTAATAAATTCATCTTCTTTCATCAGTCCGTAACTGCCATTACAAGCGGCTACTTCATCGAAGGTTTGCACCTCGTCCGGCTCGATGCCCGGATACCAAATTAGAAAAGGAACCGGCTCGGCGGTATGTGTACGAAGTTCGCAAGGCGTGGGATGGTCGGGCAGCACGGCAATGGCTACAGGCTCATCCCAGTCTTTCACTGCTTCGTAGATAGGACCTACGGCACGTTTGTCCAGGTTTTCAATAGTGAGTGTCTTCAAAGGGATATTGCCTTCGTGTCCGGCCTCATCACTGGCTTCGATATGCAGATAGACAAAATCATCTGTTTTTAATGCTTCCAAAGCGGCAGCCACTTTGTTTTCGTAGTTGGTATCGTACAATCCGGTAGCACCTTCTACAGTGAGGCGACGCAGTCCGGCATAATAACCGATACCATTAATCAAATCGACTGCCGAAATCACAGCACCCTGTTTCACCTGCGGAAACTTGTCGGCAAGGCGTTCCATCTGCGGACGATAACCGGGGCTCCACGGCCATATACTATTGGCAGGGTCTTTGCCTTCGGCCATACGCTTTTGGTTGATAGGATGGTTCTGCAAGATGGCTTGCGAACGCAGAATTAAATCATTAACCAGATCGGCCGTCTCTTGAGGAGTCAAGTCGGCCTGCCCTTCGGGAGTGGTAATATTCTCAGCTCCTGCCATCGGTTTCACCATCAACGGGCAGAAGGGTTTCAACGGAACATCGTGCGGCGGTGTACAATCAATGCGCTTGTCGCCACCTTTTATTACTAACAGATGACGGTATTGTACGCCCGTATAGAAACGTACACGTTCATCTCCCAATTGTTCTTGCAGATATTTCACCAGCACATCCGCCTCTTCGGTCGTGATATGTCCGGCAGAATGATTCTTGATGTTATCTCCTTCAATGCAGATTATGTTGCAACGCATCGCCATCTCGCCCGGCTGCAAATCCACACCAATACTTGCCGCTTCCAATGGACCGCGACCTTCATATACTTTCGGCAGGTCATAGCCCAGAACGGACATATTCGCTACCTCACTGCCCGGATGAAAACCATCGGCGACTGTCATCAACCGTCCCATGCGTCCCATTCGTGCCAGCTTATCCATATAAGGCGTATCGGCAGCCTGCAACAAAGTCTTGTTGCCCAAAGCCTTTACAGGCCAGTCGGCCATACCGTCACCCAGTATAATGATGTGTTTCATAAGATTTATAATTTATGATTTATGATTTATAACTTATGAATGAATGCAATGCACATAAATTATAAATCATAAATCTTTAAACGTTTGCTATACTCATGATATCCGCAAAGACACCCGCAGCCGTTACACCTGCACCAGCGCCATAGCCTTGAATCATCATCGGATATTCTTTATAACGTTCGGTAGTCAGCAAGATAATGTTGTTGCTGCCTTCCAGTCCGTAGAACGGATGGTTGGAGCTTACTTCCTGTAAGCCCACGGACGCTTTGCCGTTTTCCAGCTTCGCAACAAAACGCCAATGTTTGTTCTCGGCTTCCAATACTTTGCGGCGTGCTTCGAAATCGGCATCGAGGCTGGGTACTTTCTTCCAGAAGTCTTCCAATGATCCTTCAAAGAAATCATCGGGTACAAAAAGATTCTTTTCCACATCGCTCTGTTCCAAACGGTAACCGGCTTCACGTGCCAGAATCACCAATTTGCGGATGACATCTTTACCACTAAGGTCGATGCGTGGATCGGGTTCGGAATAGCGTTCCTCTTGTGCCATCTTGATAGTCTTGCTAAAAGGAATATCCGCACTGATCTTGTTGAAAATATAATTCAGCGTACCGCTCAACACAGCTTCAATCTTCAATATCTTGTCACCACTATGAATGAGGTCGTTAATCGTATTGATAATAGGAAGCCCCGCACCTACATTCGTTTCAAACAGATACTTCACACCGCGCTGACGGGCAATCTGCTTCAGTTCGCGGTAATTGTCGTATTCCGAAGAAGCAGCAATCTTGTTGGCGGCTACTACGGATACGTTGTGTTGCAACAAATCCTTATAGAGCGAAGCCACGCCTGCACTAGCCGTACAGTCTACAAATACAGAATTAAAGATATTCATACCGATAATTTCATCACGCAAGGTTTCGAGAGTACTCGGTTTGCCATTTTCTTTCAGTTCTTGTTTATAATTGGCAAGATCGAAGCCCGAACGGTTGAACATGGCGCGGTCTGCATCGGCAATACCTACGATATGAAGTTTCAATCCGTTTTCCATCATCAACTTCTGTTGTTGGCTGCGAATCTGCTCAACCAAGCTACCACCTACCGTACCGATGCCGCAGATAAACAAGTTCAGCACCTGATATTCCGACAAGAAGAATGAATCGTGGATTACATTCAATGACTTACGCAAAGACTTGGAATCTACTACAAAAGAAATATTAGTTTCCGATGCACCTTGCGCACAAGCTATCACGTTGATACCGTTACGTCCCAACGTACCGAACAGCTTACCGGCAATACCCGGCGTATGTTTCATATTCTCACCTACGATTGCCACTGTAGCCAAGTTCTTCTCAGCCTGAATAGGTGAAATCTCTCCCATCTCTATTTCTTTGGTAAACTCTTCATTCAGCACCTCACATGCCAAATCAGCGTCAGCATTACGCACACCGATAGAGGTTGAATTCTCTGAAGATGCCTGTGATACAAGGAATACACTGATGCCATTCTTAGCCAATGCTTTGAAGATGCGATAATTCACACCAATCACACCCACCATACCAAGACCTTGCACGGTAATCAAACTGGTATCGTTAATTGAAGAGATACCCTTAATAGCCTTGCTCTTTCCATTAGAGTCGAGCTTGATAATGGTTCCCTCACCATCGGGGTTGAATGTATTCTTAATTAATATAGGTATATTCTTATGGCAAACCGGATAAATAGTCGGCGGATAAACCACTTTGGCACCGAAGTTACAAAGCTCGGTAGCTTCCACGTAACTCAATTCACTGATGGTATATGCAGTAGATATCACACGTGGATCGGCAGTCATAAAGCCGTCCACATCGGTCCAGATTTCCAAAGTCTCAGCGTCGAGGGCAGCCGCAATGATGGCAGCTGTATAATCAGAACCACCACGTCCCAGATTTGTCACATCACCGGATACTTTATCAGTAGAGATAAATCCCGGCACCAACGAACGTTTAGGCAGGTTTTGGAAAGTTTCACGAATCAGGCGGTTCGTCAAATCGGTATCAATTACATGCTTGGAGTGTTTCTTCTCTGTCTTGATAAACGTGCGCGAATCGAACCATTCCGCTCCGGTCAGCTCTGCCACTATAATGGAAGATAGGCGTTCACCGTAACTTACAATCGTATCGGAAGTTTTCGGCGAAAGATCCTTAATAAGATAAATACCTTGGAAAATATCTTTCAGTTCATTGAGCAACTCACCTACCTGACGCTGCAAAGCTACTTGGGCTTCACCTGCCGGAATCACTTCCTTAATCATTTCTACATGACGGTAAACAATCTCGCGGAATTCATTTTCATAAGAAGCATCTCCGACTGCTGCCATCTTGGAGGTGTTAATCAGTTTGTCTGTGATGCCACCCAATGCGGACACTACCACAATCACCGGTTCGTTTACTGCTTCTACAATTCTCTTGACGCTCAAAATACTGCTGGCGGAACCTACGGACGATCCGCCGAATTTTAATACTTTCATTTCTCTTTATATTATTGAGATGGTTGATACAATGTGTCGGAAACAAACCCAACTGGTTTGTATTGACTTGAAATAAATAAAAAAACTGTTTGAAAATGGTGTAACACGTAGAAACACAAAATACTATCCTTAACCCCTAAGGGTCATGGTACACATCGATGTGACTGTATGTTGATAGTACTTGTTCATTGTCTCTATTTCTATCCTTTCTGATAAGTGTTGCAAAAGTAAGAATAAAAACATTCAATCTATCACTTTTTACGACTTTTTTGCGATAAAAATATAGAAAGCTACTAAAAAGGGAAGAAATATGTGCATTCCACAACTAACATTTTCACAGTGAAAGTACTACTTTAGAGCAAATACAACTGTTCTTTTATGACAATTTGATATTATTTTCAAGATATATCACTATATTTGCGTTGGAATTTTGAAAGGAAACCGCACATGAACCCAGAAAACACTTCCGTTTTGTTAATATACACCGGTGGAACTATCGGAATGATAGAGAATGCAGAAACCGGTGCCTTAGAAAACTTCAACTTCGAGCAACTACAAAAACATGTGCCCGAACTTCAGAGGTATACTTTCCGTATAGATACGTATCAGTTTGATCCTCCAATGGATTCTTCGGACATGGACCCGGATGCATGGCGCAAACTCGTACACATTATCAGTGACAATTACGACCAATATACCGGCTTCGTCATTCTGCATGGCACAGATACAATGGCTTATACCGCATCTGCCCTTAGCTTTATGCTCGAAGGGCTGAGTAAGCCTGTTATTCTTACCGGCTCACAGCTTCCCATCGGTGTATTGCGTACGGATGGTAAAGAGAATCTGCTAACCAGCATCGAGATTGCCACTGCCTGCCATGCCAACGGACAGCCTATCGTCCCCGAAGTTTGTATCTTTTTCGAAAACCACCTGATGCGAGGTAATCGCACCACCAAGATTAACGCGGAAAACTTTAATGCCTTCCGTTCTTTCAATTACCCGGTGCTTGCCTCAGCAGGTATACATATTAAATATAATAATGTGCAGATTCATGCGCATAACGATCAGCAAAAACTGACTCCGCATTACCTACTCGATACCAATATCGCCGTACTGAAATTATTCCCCGGCATTCAAGAGAATATCGTAGCAGCTATACTTGCTACCAAAGACTTGAAAGCAGTAGTACTCGAAACCTACGGTTCGGGTAATGCTCCTCGCAAAGAGTGGTTCCTCCGTCTGCTGCTCGATGCCAGCAAAAGAGGTATTGTCATAGTCAATGTGACTCAATGTAGCGCCGGTACTGTGGAGATGGAACGCTACGAAACAGGCTATCAATTAATACAAGCCGGAGTTGTCTGCGGATATGATAGTACTACAGAATCTGCGGTTACAAAATTGATGTTCCTTTTGGGACACGACTTCCCTACCGCAAAAGTAAGAGAATTGATGGGGCAGCCTTTGGCAGGGGAAATAACAGTATAAAGCCTCACGATGTGTCATAACTCACCACAGATTACACAGATTAACACAAATTGAAATTAGATAATTGATTATCAGCATATATAATCTGCGATAATCTGTGTAATCTGTGGTGAAAAGTACTTTTGACACAGTGGGACTGTTAAACTTTTCTCTCTCGTACATACGAGCGATGCCCATATACTATAATCACAATAAAGCAGATAAGAGGCAATATAAATGAAAGATTTACTGCCGGCATACCCAATAAAGTACCTTGGTCGATAATACTTGCCTGAAGCGGTGGCAATACAGAGCCACCCAGGATAGCCATAATCAGACCGGCAGCCCCAAACTTGGCGTCATCTCCCAGTCCCCGTAATGCTATTCCATAAATTGTGGGGAACATTAAAGACATACATGCCGATATTCCAACCAGGCAATACATTCCTAAGATATTTTGCAAAAATATAACTCCTACTGTAAATGCACAGGCGGCAACTGCCAGTATCTTCAGCAAAAAGCCCGGACTGAGATAGCGTAAAATGAAAGTACATACAAAACGGCTGATACAGAAAATAACCATTGCTATAATATTATATTCTTGCGACAAGACTTCTGCCGCTTTCTCTTCCATTCCACCAGCCATAAACAGATGAGTACCGTATTGAATGATAAACGTCCAACACATAATCTGCGCACCTACGTAGAAGAACTGAGTAATAACCCCTTCACGATAATGAGGAATATGGGCTATGCGTTTCAACGTCGGCAAGAAATTGATGTCATGCGACTGGTCGGCATTCTTGGGCATCTTCACCAAGCGGACTAATAAAAGCATCAGCAAGACCACAGCACCTATAATAAGATAAGGAGTAATCAGCACGCTCAAGTCTGAGTCGCGAACCGCTTCAAATTCACTGATAGAGAGTTGACTGCGTTCTACAGTATCCATCGGATTCAGGCGGTTCTGAATAAAGTTCATTGCCACATACATACCCAACAATGACCCCATCGGATTAAAAGACTGCGCCAAGTTCAAACGACGGGTAGCAGTCTCTTCAGTTCCCATTGAAAGTATGTACGGGTTACTACTGGTCTCAAGAAAAGACAATCCGCATGTCAATATAAAGTAGGCAATCAAGAAAGGATAATAGCTACCTGACAGCATAGCCGGAAAAAACAGAAATGCACCAACCGCATACAGTCCTAATCCCAACAACACACCTGCCTTATAGGAAAACCGACGGATAAACATCGCAGCCGGAAAAGCCATCGCAAAGTAGCCACCGTAGAAAGCCACTTGTACCAAAGCGCCATCAGTTACGCTCATGCGGAATATCTTGGAAAAAGCTTTCACCATGGGATTGGTTATATCGTTGGCAAAGCCCCATAAAGCAAAGCAACTGGTGATCATAATAAAAGGTATCAGATAACTCACACCGTCTTTGCTAAGAATCGAAGTTTTTTTTGTGTTATTCATAATGGTAGTAGATTCTTTTAAGTGATTTCTTTGATTTCGTCCCGGCTTTTTATATCGCCTTTGGTCAATGCTTGCACTAGGATATTGCCGATGGCGGTTGCCTCCACCGGTCCTGCATAGACCGGAATTCCCAATGCTTCGGCCGTGAGGCGATTAAGCAAACGGTTACGACAACCTCCTCCTACTATGTGCAATTGTTCTACCGGATGAGGAATCAGACTGTTCAGTTGCTCAATCCCGCGTTTGTAGCGTTGTGCCAGCGATTGTAAAACACACCGCACATATTCTCCCTGCGAATCGGGCACTTGCAGGCCATATTCCCGACAATAATCTGCAATGGCAGTTTCCATATCCATAGGATTCTGGAAAGATTTATCATCAACATCGATCACGGAGGAGATATCAGCAGCTTCTGCGGAAGTAATCAGATATTCATAATCAGTCTCTTCGCCTCGCTCTTTCCACTGGCTGATAAGGCATTGTAACATCCAAAGTCCTGTTATATTTTGCAGAAAACGGATTTTGCCTCCCACTCCACCTTCATTGGTGAAACCGGCATTGCGTGCATCCTCTGTCAAGATGGGTTGCGGTACTTCCACACCCAGCAACGACCAGGTACCCGAACTAAGGAAAGCACTACAGTTGCACTTAGTAACCGGAACTGCATAAACAGCACTCGACGTATCGTGCGAGCCTACCGCTATTACTTCCACTTCCTCCGGCAAACCTATTTCTTCGCATATCTCCGGTTTCAGCTTTCCGCGCACAGTGCCCGGCATCACTATTTCACCAAACAAGTGTCGGGGCAAACCTATCTTTTCGATTAGAGCATGATTCCATGTACGTGTACGGGCATCGAGCAATTCTGATGTAGAAGCAATGCAATACTCATTATTGGCTACACCCGTAAGATAGTAACTAAACAAATCGGGCATAAACAAAAGCCTATCGGCAAGCTTTAGTTGGGCATCATCAACTTTCTTCATGCTATAAAGCTGGAAAAGTGTATTGATAGACATCATCTGAATACCCGCCTGTGCATAATGCGCCGGCAGCTCTGTCTCATCAAAAAGTTCCTCTGGCAAACCGTCGGTACGTGAATCACGATAACAGACTGGGTTTCCAAGCAGATTACCGGCTTTATCAATAAAACCGAAGTCCACTCCCCAAGTATCAATGCCGATACTCTTGATAGAATATCCTTTGAGAACAGCCTGACGAAGCCCGTTCTTCATTTCTTCGAACAAAGAAAGAAAATCCCAGTATATATGATTTCCCATACGCACTTGCCGGTTAGGGAAACGATATACTTCTTCGAGTTTAAGCACACCTTGGTCGATGGAACCGGCCATTACCCGACCGCTTCCACCTCCAAAGTCCACTGCTAAATAAGTGTTCATTATTTAGTCTTTTTACCTAAGATATATGTATCAAGATCATCAATCTCTTCCGGAGTCAATACTGTGTAGTCACCACCGGACTGTATTATGATGCGGCATGCCATTTCAAAGAACATGGCGCGCTCGAAAGCCTGATCAAAATCCTTACCGCAAACCACTTGTCCATGCTTTCGCAGCAAGATAGAATTATGATTCTTCATCGCTTCGACCACTGCCTGTGCCAACTCCTTAGAGCCGGGGCGAAGATATGGTATCACCGGTATCTCACGGCCTACATGGCAGGGCACCTCTGCGGTTACATTGAAATTCACCGGACAATTCTTCATACAGGCTACTGCTGTTGCGTACGGAGATTGAAAATGAAGCACCACATTCACATCAGGACGTTCACGAAGTACACCTAAGTGAAATCCGCTTTCCATAGATGGTTTTACACCGTTAAGAACTTCTCCCGTAGCAAGCCGGCAGACAGCCACTTTCTCTTTTGTAAGAGAAGGCACCCAAGAGCCTGTCCCCGAAAGCAAGACCTCTTCTCCTATACGCCAAGAAAGATTTCCACTACTACAAACCGTAAGCCCTGCATCACCTACCCGATGGGCTTGGGCTACAAATTGTTCTATCTGTTCATTTGTTACCATATTATTCACTCTCCAATTATTTATAAATAGGTCCATAAGTATTACAAGCACGATAATCAGCTCCCTCCTTATCCATACCAAATGCATTCCATGCAGCAGGGCGGAAAATCTTCTTCTCGTCTACATTGTGCATACAAACCGGAATACGGAGTATAGAAGCTAATGTAATCAAGTCCTGACCGATATGGCCGTAACTGATAGCGCCATGATTGGCTCCCCAGTTGTTCATCACAGAATATACATCTTCGAATGCAGGTTTATCGCAAAGGCGGGGTACAAACCAAGTAGTAGGCCAAGTGCGGTCTGTACGTTCATCAAGCAGTTTGTGAATTTCGGGGTCTATCTCCACAGTCCATCCTTCGGCTATCTGGAGTACAGGGCCAAGGCCTTTTACCAGATTCAAACGGCTCATCGTAACAGGCATACCACCTTTTGACAGAAAGTTGGAAGAGAAACCACCGCCACGGAAGTAATCACGATTGGCAGGATACCAGGTAGTAGCTTCAAGGCACTTCTCCACTTCGGCTTCGGATATCTCCCAATGAGGTTTCATAGCAGGTTCTCCCTGAGCATCGGTTTGCTGGCCGGTACCATCCAGAGTGGTAGCACCGGAATTTATCAGATGGATAATTCCGTTTGCTGCCAGACCGGTAAGTTCTTTACCTGTCACACGCTTCACAGCTTCGGGGCTCCAGTAAGTACGTACATCCGAGAATATTTGTGCACGGTTAGTCAACAGATGACCGAATAACATGGCTACACCGTTGCAAGCATCATTCTCAGTAGCTACGACGTATGCTTCACGAATGCCGTTCCAGTCGAATGAAGTATTCAACAGCGCTTCGGAGTAGTCACCATTCGGATAGAAATCGGTCCACTGACGTTGTCCCTGGAAGCCGGCAGCAATGGCGTTATGTCCAAGTGCTTCTTCCTTGAATCCCATTTCTTTCAATTTAGGATTACCTTGCATGAGATCACGCATGATGATGGTCATTTTTACGATAAACTCCCAATCTTCGTCTTTCTGAGCACGGGTCTTTGCTTTAGCAGCAGGGTTGAAGTCTTTGCCTTCGTTCTTCTTACAATACTTTTCGGTCCATGCCATAGCTTTGGCAAACTCTTCTTTATCATAAATACCTTCGGTCATGCGACGGATTATCTCAGTCAAATCCACAGATTCACAACGGATACCTAAATATTCCTGGAAGAAATCGGGATTAACAATAGAACCGGCAATACCCATGGAGACACTACCCATTGACAAATAAGACTTACCACGCATAGTAGCCACAGCCTGAGCGGCACGTGCAAAACGCAAAAGCTTCTCGGCAACATCTTCGGGAATAGAATTATCATTCAGATCCTGTACATCACGTCCATAGATGCCAAATGCAGGCAAACCCTTCTGGGCATGTCCCGCCAATACGGCAGCCAGATATACTGCTCCCGGACGCTCGGTTCCGTTGAATCCCCAAACGGCTTTTGGATAATAAGGGTTCATATCCATTGTTTCGGCACCATAACACCAGCAAGAAGTCACCGTAATGGTAGCTCCTACTCCTTCGCGTTCAAACTTCTCGACACAAGCTGCACTCTCGGCTACACGACCGATAGTACCATCGGCAATCACGCATTCCACCGGACTGCCGTCTCCATTCTTCAGATTAGTGGAAATCAACTCGGCTACTGCTTTAGCCAGACTCATGGTTTTTTCTTCAAGGCTTTCACGAACGCCACCCTGGCGACCATCGATAGTGGGACGAATCCCGATTTTCGGATACTTTTTCATATTATTTATTTTGAGTTTATAAAACATTCAACTATGCTGAACCATGCTGATATATGACTATAAAAAAGGTCATAAAGACCCTCTTAAATGCACTTCTGTAGGTAAATAAGTCTGAATGGGTTTACCGGTAAGGATAAAATCCGCCATCATTGTTCCCATCTTTTTCCAGTCTACACTCAGTGCAGTAACTCCTTTATCAATCACTTCGTAAGCCGGTGTATCATTGTAGGCTATCAAGCCAATATCTGTTCCGCAAGTAAGTCCGGCCGCACGGCTCTTCTTCACAAGCTCTACCACGTCTACCTGACGAATCGCAATATAAACTTCACCGGGATGCACTACCAAGTTGTCCATATTCTCTATCACATCGAAATCCTGCTTATGGTCTATGCAGTACTTCTTAAAGAATTCACATGTTTCTTTGGGATGTTTGCTCTCTTTTGTGAAGAACAGCACTAATTTACGATATCGTCGCAACCGGTCGGTCAACTGAGACATTGCCTGATAAAAAGACTCGCCAAAGTCCTGGCAGATATACGAACATTCTTTTTTGTCGAACTGACCGAAATCCAATAATAGCAAACGGGAAGCATCCACCTTATATAAATAAGGAGAAAACTTCTCATTGTCGAAGTTCATTACAATGTATTTGTTATATCTCCCTATAGACTCCCTAAGGATAGCATTAAACATCGATTCATTGTACTGATGAAACCATAAATCGACCTTATATTGTGAAGAAAGACGCTTAACGAAGCTATTATAAAGTATATCTTTAAAAGGAGAATATTCATCAAGCAGCAGCAGTATATTCTTCTGCCTGTTCACTACATAATAACCTTTACCCGGTGTGGAATCAATGAGTCCACGCTCTTTTAAATCAATAAAAGCCTTGAACACCGTATCTCTGGACACCTTATAGTCTTGGCTCAACTGATTAATAGAAGGCAAAGCATCCTCTACCTTATATTTTCCCATTGAGATATCATGACCTATCAAGTCTGCCAACTGCTTGACTTTAGTAGTCTGCTGCCCAAAAATAACCTTCATAGCAAATGGATCTAATTGTTCTTGAATAGGAAGCGCAACTGTGCTGAACTATCCTGCTGCAAAGAAAAACAATTTGCTCATTACTTGCAATTTATAGAATATGTTTTAAAACAGAACTTATATAACAGAAAAGCGATGCTAACCAATTGGTGATTTGTCCCAATTTTTAACCAAGAAAGTTACAAAACATAACATTCTGATTATTAACATCATAGATAAAGCCTATCTCAGTCGTATACTTAGGGTACCTCAGTCGTATACTCAGGTACCCTAAGTATACGACTGAGATACCCTAAAGATATAACACTGGTTGGATAACCAATTTAATGTAAATAATAATTCTCTATTCTACCGGAGTCAGAGCACCTGTTACCGAGTCTATAACAAAACCATGCACACGAATATCCGCAGGAATAAGCGGGTGATTAATGATAGCTGCCACTGTTCCTCTTACAGAATTCTCTGTATCTTCAAAGCCATATAGCCAGGAATTAAAATCAACCCCACAGAAACGAATCATATCAATTGTCTCTTGTTTGACCCCTCGAGCCTTCATGTGCCCTATCATTTCGTCACTATTAAGATGACATGCCCCACAATCGGAATGGGCAATTACCATAATATCTGTCACTCCCAATTCGTAGATAGCCACTGTCAAGCTACGGATTACACTACCAAAAGGATGCGAAATAACAGCACCCGCATTCTTAATAATCTGCGCATCACCATTCTTAAGCCCCAATGCTGCCGGTAATAACTCCGTCAAACGAGTGTCCATACAAGAAAGGATGGCTATCTTTTTACTGGGATACTTATTCGCAATGTATTTCTCATATCCCTTATTCGCTACGAACTGTTTGTTATACTCAAGAATATCTTCTATCATGGCTTCTACTTTTAAATGGTTTTCTATCCACAAATATAAAAAAACTCAATGAGACTCTGTTACCTCTCCCATGAAAAATGTACCTTTGGGCATTCATTTATAGAAAGATGTTTGGTTATGGCAAAAGATAAAACTGTTTATGTGTGCAGCAACTGTGGACAAGACTCTCCCAAGTGGGTAGGCAAATGCCCGTCGTGTGGAGAATGGAACACGTATGTAGAAGAGGTAGTACGAAAAGAGGTTGTGAACAAACGCCCCGTCTCCGGAATAGAAACAACCAAAGCCAAACCTGTAACCCTCAATGAAATTGTTGCTGATGACGAACCACGCATCAACCTCTATGATGACGAACTAAATCGGGTATTGGGAGGCGGACTGGTACAAGGTTCTCTCGTACTAATAGGTGGTGAACCGGGCATTGGAAAATCGACTTTAGTATTGCAAACCGTACTCAAAATACCGGATAAACGCATACTCTATATCTCCGGTGAAGAGAGCGCCCGACAACTGAAACTGCGTGCCGACCGGCTGACTACTTCTTCCAGTGATTGTCTCATCGTATGCGAAACATCCTTGGAGCAGATATATGTACATATCAAGAACACGCGTCCGGATCTTGTTATTATCGATTCCATACAGACTATTTCAACTGAAACTCTCGAATCATCTCCGGGAAGCATAGCCCAAGTTCGGGAATGCTCCGCCTCCATCCTACGTTTTGCCAAAGAGACTCATACAGCAGTTATCCTGATAGGGCACATCAATAAAGAAGGTAGCATTGCGGGGCCTAAAGTACTAGAGCATATTGTTGACACTGTGCTTCAGTTTGAAGGTGACCAACATTATATGTACCGCATCCTCCGCAGTATCAAAAACCGTTTTGGAAGTACGGCGGAACTCGGTATTTACGAGATGCGGCAGGATGGTTTGCGTCAGGTAAGCAATCCTTCAGAACTCCTTTTGAGCCAAGATCATGAGGGCATGAGCGGAATAGCCATTGCTTCAGCCATTGAAGGTGTCAGACCCTTCTTGATTGAAACGCAAGCATTGGTAAGCAGTGCCGTATACGGCAATCCTCAACGCTCCGCCACCGGCTTTGATATCCGACGGATGAATATGCTGCTTGCGGTATTGGAAAAACGTGTGGGCTTTAAACTTGCGCAAAAGGATGTATTCCTTAATATAGCCGGAGGACTGAAAGTGAATGATCCGGCGATAGACCTTGCAGTAATCAGCGCCATTCTATCCAGCAACATGGATTCGGCCATCGAACCGGAAATCTGCATGGCGGGTGAAATCGGTTTGTCAGGAGAAATACGCCCTGTGAACCGTATTGAGCAACGAATTGGAGAAGCAGAGAAACTGGGTTTCAAGCAATTCATATTACCTAAATATAATATGCAAGGACTTAATACTAAGAAAATAAAGATAGAATTAGTGCCGGTACGAAAAGTAGAAGAGGCATTCAGAACATTATTCGGATAAACATTATGATACAAGAATACCAACTACGCGTTCTGCCCGAAATAGCGGCAAATGAACAACGCCTGAAAGAGTACCTCATAAAAGAAAAAGGCTTGAATACACGGGAGATTACTGCCATACGCATTCTGAAACGTAGCATCGATGCACGTCAACGGACCATCTTCGTCAACCTGAATGTACGGGCATATTTAAATGAAATGCCCACAGATGACGAATACCAGCATACTTCCTATAATAATGTAGAAGGAAAGCCACAGGTCATCATAGTAGGGGCCGGCCCCGGAGGACTGTTTGCAGCTTTACGACTTATTGAGCTTGGACTCCGCCCGGTCGTTGTTGAACGCGGTAAAGATGTACGCGAGCGCAAGAAGGATCTTGCACAAATCAGCCGCCAGCAAACTGTAGATCCGGAATCCAATTACAGTTTTGGAGAAGGTGGCGCAGGCGCCTACTCAGACGGAAAGCTATATACCCGCAGCAAAAAACGGGGAAATGTGGATAAGATACTGAATGTGTTCTGCCAACATGGAGCCTCAACCTCCATACTGGTAGATGCACATCCGCATATAGGTACGGATAAACTACCACGTGTTATCGAGAATATGCGGAACACCATTATCCAATGTGGTGGAGAAGTACATTTCGAGACACGAATGGATGCCCTGATTATCGAAGGCGATGAAGTGAAAGGCATCGAAACAAATACAGGAAAAACTTTCATAGGCCCCGTAATACTTGCCACAGGGCATTCGGCCAGAGACGTATATCGCTGGCTTGCCGCCAATCAAGTAGAAATCGAAGCAAAGGGAATCGCAGTAGGTGTACGCCTGGAGCATCCTGCAGAGTTAATAGACCAAATACAGTACCACAATCGCAACGGTCGTGGCAAATATCTACCCGCCGCCGAATACAGTTTCGTAAACCAAGTGGATGGACGGGGAGTATACAGTTTCTGCATGTGCCCCGGCGGATTTATTGTGCCCGCCGCCAGTGGTCCCCAACAGATCGTAGTCAATGGAATGAGCCCCAGCAACCGCGGCTCACGTTGGAGCAACTCAGGAATGGTAGTAGAGTTACGACCGGAAGACGTATCAAATGAAGAATTAGGAATGAAGAATGAAGAATTAAAAATGATGTGCTTCCAGGAAAATCTGGAGCGGATGTGTTGGCAACAGGGTAATATGAAGCAAACGGCACCTGCTCAGCGAATGGCGGATTTTACAAAGAAGAAACTGAGTTTTGATTTGCCGGAAAGTTCGTATGCGCCTGGCTTGGTATCATCTCCTCTACACTTCTGGATGCCGGCTTTCATTACAGACAGACTGAGCAAAGGATTCCAACTGTTCGGGAAGTATTGCCACGGTTTTCTGACGAATGAAGCAACTATGATTGGTGTTGAAACGCGTACCTCATCTCCCGTACGAATTATAAGAGATAAAGAGTCCCTGCAACATATTCGGATAAAAGGTTTATTTCCCTGTGGGGAAGGAGCCGGATATGCAGGAGGCATCGTTTCCGCAGGAATTGATGGCGAACGATGCGCGGAGGCAGTGAAAGCAATGATTAAAGATTAGTTATAAGTTATTAGTTATAAGTGATTTGCTTGTGCTTTCCATGCGGCATGATAGCAAATCACTTATAACTAATAACTTATAACTAGCTTCCGAATTCTTTCTTCAACTTCTCACACCAGTCCTTGACGCGTTTATCCGTCAACTTCGGTTGGTTCTCTACATCCACTACCAAGCCGCACCATTTGTCATTGCGCAAGGCTTTGGAATGATTGAATGTATAGTCTTCGGCAGGAGTAAAGCCAACTAAGGAAGCACCAGCTTTCTCAAAGGCATCGCCCAGAATACCCAGTCCGTCAACAAAATTATCGGGATAATTCAACTGGTCGCCTAAGCCGAAAAGGGCAATCTTCTTGCCTTTCAGGTCTAAAGTTTCCAGTTCGGGTATCAGTTCATCCCAAGAGGTGGGCAGTTCTCCGTCAAACCAAGTAGAAACGCCTACAATAAGGTTGTCGTATGACTTGAAATCATCTCCCCAAGCTTTCTCTACCGGAATAATATCTATATTTTCCGCTCCCAGCGCCTCACGGATTTTCTTTGCCACCTGTGAGGTCTTCACGGCATTTGCTACATAAAATAATCCTATCTTCTTCATAATGGTTATTATTAGAATTCTAAAAGTTTCTTTGCTGCCTCATAAATCTTATCCGCATTCGGCAGGATAGCCCGTTCAAATATCATGTTAAAGCCTACCGGAGTAAAGGTAGAACCTACCCGTTCAACCGGCGCATCCAAGTATTGGAACATCTCGGAACTGATTCCGGCTGCTATTTCGCCACCGAAACCGCCGAAGACCTTATCTTCGTGGACAACCAACGCCTTGCCGGTCTTCTTGACGGATGCATAAATAGTTTCCTTATCCAAAGGAATCAAAGAACGAATATCGATCACTTCTACACTCCAACCGGCTTCAGCCTTCAAACGTTCGGCCACACTCAGACAGAAATGCGTTGTATTGCCGTATGTAATGATACTAAGGTCGGAACCTTCGTGGCGGATACGGGCTTTTCCGAATGGCACTTCAAAGTCATCGGGAACAATGGTGGAAGCTTCGACCGAATTATACAATGCTTTGGGTTCAAGGAAAAGTGTGAATCCACGTGAACGCATACTTGTACGCAGCAGTCCCGCCGCATCATCTGCAAAAGACGGACATACGATTCTTGCACCGGGCAGTCCGGCCAGTGCCCCTTCGATATTCTGTGAATGGTAAAGTCCGCCGCCGATATAGCCGCCCGAAGCGAGTCGCAATGTTACATTGGGTACAAACTTACCATTGCTGCGCCAATACTCGTGTGTACACTCCACATATTGTTCTACAGCTGGCCAGAAGTAATCGGCAAACTCAGCTCCCTCCACCACTACACGGATTTTGGGATCGAAACGACTCATACCGTTGGCTGTACCTACAATATAATCTTCGGCTATAGGAGCACTGAAGACACGTTTATCACCAAACTCCTGCTGCATGCCTTTGGTTACGTTGAACACACCGCCCTTATCTCTATTGGCCACATCCTGCCCCCAAATAAAGGTATTAGGATTATGACGGAACTCAGCTTTCAGGGTTTCGTTGATGGCAGTAACCAGGAATTTCTTTTCGCCTTCCGTTTCATGGTGTACACCCTCTTTGTATTTTTGCGGTTCGTAAGGTTCGGGCAATACATAGTCGAAGATGGTTTTCGCATCAGGATCAGGGGCGGCAAGTGCTTTACGGTTGGCTGCTGAAAGCTCTTTCTTGGCTTTTGCTTCGATTTCCACCAGCTCTTCTTCAGTCAGGCGTTTATACCGCAGAAGCATACGACGGAACTTCATCAACGGATCGGCTTCTTTTACATAAGCCAGTTCACCTTCATCACGGTACAAGGTATGTTTATCCGAGTTGGAGTGCGAACCGATACGTACACAGTTGGCTTGCACAATTACCGGACTACTATTTTCAATAGCCCACTCCCGGGCTTCGGTCATGGCATTCATGGAATCGAATACATCCTTACCGTTGCAGTGAATGATACGCAGGTTCTTGAAACCGGAAAAGTTATCGGCCACTTTACGGGCGGCAGTCTGATCTTTTTTGGGAACAGAGATACCGTAGCCGTTATCCTGCCATACAAAGATGACCGGAAGGCGTTCGAGACTGGCACCGTTGATGGCCTCATAGACAAAACCTTCCGAAGATGCCGATTCACCGTGGGAGGTAAAGACTACCCCTTTATGGTTGTAATATTTCATGGCACGTGCCACACCAGCTGCATGCAAGTCATGAGTACCTGTTGCCGAGGAGATATTCTCGATATGCCATTCGGGTTTAGCGAAATGGTTGGACATGTGACGTCCGCCGCTACCGGGATCGGTGGCCTTAGAGATACCGTTCAGAATCAGTTCTTCTACGGTCATACCGGCAGACAGAGCAGTCAACATATCCCGGTAATAAGGGAAAAGAAAATCTTCTCCTTTGGTAAACACTTGTCCCATGGCAAGTTGAATGCCGTCATGCCCGGCGTATGGGGCATGATAGGACCAACCAAGGGATTGCAGCAGGTAGGCGGGCGCTTTTTCATCGAGCGCACGCCCAAGAGTCATCAGATAATACCACTTTTTCAATGTTTCAACATCAGTGGTCTTGATATCATATTTCTTCATAATGGTCAAGATATTAGTTTATTCGTTCCAGTTTTCCAGATAATTCTTAATGAAATAGAGGAAGTTTCCTCCAAGAGAGCCATCCACTACACGGTGGTCGTAGGACAATGACAGATACATCTTATGACGGATAGCGATCACATCTCCTTCGGGTGTCTCGATAACAGCCGGTTTCTTTTCGATAACACCTACACCAAGAATGGCTACTTGCGGCTGATTAATAATAGGTGTGCCGAACAGAGACTTGAACGTACCGAAGTTGGTAATTGTAAAGGTACCACCCGAAATATCATCTCCGGTCAATTTACCCACACGCGCCTTA
Source organism: uncultured Bacteroides sp. (assembly GCA_900555635.1). Lineage (GTDB taxonomy): Bacteria > Bacteroidota > Bacteroidia > Bacteroidales > Bacteroidaceae > Bacteroides. The sequence goes on along the minus strand of USLU01000011.1, from coordinate 3,176 downwards.
GCTGCAAGAGCATCAATAGAAATGGCTAATCCGCTAAGATTCAAACGGTCGGCATCATGTACAACAGGTACAATCAAGTTTCCATCGTTCTGAGATACCGCAATACCCACATTGATATGTTTCTTATAGAGAATATTATAACCCTCTACCGAAACATTCACTTGCGGATAAGCAACCAAGGCTTTCGCCGTAGCTTCAGTGATGGCAGGCATGTAAGTAAGTTTGACACCTTCGCGTTTCAGGAAAGCATCTTTGTGAGCTTCACGCCACTTCACCAATTTGGTCATATCGACTTCTACCAAGGTAGTAACATGAGGAGAGGTATGCTTGGACATAACCATGTGGTCTGCTATCATTTTACGCACACGATCCATTTCTTTCACTTCCACACCTTCGGAAGCAGAAGTTACAGCAGCAGGTTTGGCAGGCTGCGGTGCAACAGATTGCGGAGCGGGTTGAGGAGCAGGTTGTGACACGGACTGCTGTTTGGGGCTTTCAACTGAAACAGGTTGTGCAGCCGCCTTCGGAACAGCCATACTTGCAGTACCTTTCTGTTTTTGAGCAATGTAATGCTTTATATCTTTTTTGCTTAAACGCCCTTGATATCCGGTTCCAGGGATTGCATCCAATTCTTGTTGCTGGATATGTGCCTCACGCGCCAGCTGAAGTACGACCGGTGAATACCACCGTTCTTCTTCTGTTTTAACGGCTTTAGCCAGAGGAAGTTCTTGCGCTGGAGTTTCAGTAGCAGATGGCGAAGAAGAACTCTCATTTTTCTCTTCCGGAGAATTTGACTGCGGCGTTTCGTCCTCATCTTCACCGTCCAGATTTACAATGGCTACTACAGTGCCAACCGCAACCGTATCGCCTTCTTTAAATAAAATCTCCAGAATCTTGCCAGCTACCGGAGAGGGAATCTCGGCACTCACTTTAGCTGTGTTTACTTCAAACAGGACATCATCTTCGTTTATGGTATCCCCTACTTTTACCGACCAGGAAATAATGGTTCCTTCGGTTATACTTTCGCCTAATTTAGGCATCTTTATTTCAAATCTTGACATATAGTTAGGTTTTAAGTTATTCGTTTATACTTAAACAAATATTTGTAATATAAGGTTTTAACTTACGTGAAAGTTAATACCGACTTATTGTATATCCATTCTTCATTGGCATATTTTTCATTCTTCAAACGTTCTATGGCTTCCAGATCTTTATGAGTGAAGCGATATGTCTGATTCTCGTCATTCTCCAAAAAATAATGAAGAAGCAGACGGATAACACGTTTAACGGTAACGGGAGTAGATAAATGCTCACTAATATTCGTCACTTCACTCCGTACAGATGGAACGGCACGTACGGTCTTTGAGCCGGGTACCAGGTTTTCAGAATCCGGATTACCCATTAAAGAAGCATTCAAGACATTGAGATCTGTAGAATAAAGCAATGTACAATGATACATCACCCGGTTCTTGTGGATGCACTGCGCACTGCCCGACACTTTTCTACCATCCACATAAATCCCCATCCGTTTATCCGAATAAGCAGTGACGCCCATTTGGTCGAGGAAGTCAATGGTCTGTTGCAAGTAATATTCAAAATCGGGCTGATTTACGGTTTCAATGAAACTCAGGTTTATGTTCCCCCTATCATGATAAACCGCCCCTCCCCCCGAGAAGCGTCGTGCCAACGCAATGCCCTTTTCCTGAAGATAATGTTCGTCCACTTCAGCCTGCACACTCTGATGTTTCCCAATCACGACGCAGGGGTCGGACTGCCAAAGCATGAAGTAGTTATCCCGCTTCTGCTTCAAGAGATATTCTTCTGCCGCCAGATTCCAATAGATATCCGTGCAGCGATTGTCTATGCATAACATCACGAGAAAAGAATTTCATGGAAGATCTCGCCGACCGTAGGATGCGGGAAGACACTCTTTTGGAATTCGTCCACCGTATAGCCCTTTTGGATGGCAATGCCTGCAACCACAACGATTTCAGAAGCAGGATTGCCCAGGATATGACAACCGATGATACGGTCGTCATCGTCCAGAATCATTTTACAAAGCCCGTTCACGGTTTCGTTTTCAGCCACAAAACGGCCCGAATATACCATTGGGAGTTTCTGCACATGGTAACTGATACCGGCAGCTTTCAGCTCTTCTTCCGTCTTCCCCACTCCGGCAACTTCGGGATTGGTATACACCACGCCCGGAACACAATCGTAGTTCATGCGGTCTTCCACACCCAGGATATGGTTAATGGCAACTTCTGCTTCGCGGATAGCGGTATGAGCTAACATGGAACGTCCAGTTATATCCCCGCAAGCATACACCTGGGGGTGGGATGTTTGCAGATGCTCATCTACTTTCACACCATTGCGAAGCAGTTCGATATTCAGTTTATCCAGTCCCACCTGACCTAAATTGGCTTTACGGCCTACGCTGAGCAATACTCTATCAGCCTTTACCAGCGAAGATTTTCCGTCCTTCTCAATCGTCACGCCTTCTTTGCTTACCGCCGTCACTTTGGTATTCAGATTGAAATTAACACCCCGTTTCTGATATTCGGAGCGCAGCATGGCACTGGTTTCTTTGTCCATAGCGCCCAATATTTCGGGCATCATTTCGATAACGCTGACCTGCACACCCATACTATTAAAGAAAGAGGCGAACTCCATACCGATGACACCCCCGCCGATAATGACGAGCGATCCGGGAAGTTCAGAACTTTCCAGCGCCTCCTTGGAAGTCCAGTAATCTATTTCAGACAACCCCGGAATAGGCGGGATAACGGTGTCGGAACCGGTGCAGACCAGCAGATAAGTCACTTCATACAGTTCGCCGCCGGCAGAGATGCGGAACAAACCATCTTGTTCACCCTCAATCACAGCTTCCTGCTCCACAATGGTAGCGCCGTAGGAGGTTACGGTCATCTTTACCCCTCCCGTCAGCTTCTTCACGATTTTATTCTTGCGGTCGATGATCTTCTTCATGTCGAAAGCAGGACCCTCCGGAACAGAAATACCATATTTTGCGGCACCTTTCATATTGTCCCACAATTTTGCAGAATATAACAGGGTTTTGGTAGGAATACATCCTTCATTCAAACAGACGCCACCAATGGCTTTTTTCTCAAACAAGACTGTCTTCAAACCGCCTGCAGCCGCCCCTCCGGCCGGGG
>USLU01000010.1 GCA_900555635.1 uncultured Bacteroides sp. | reverse complement strand
CGCCGTTTTCAAGAAGCCCTTGTATCTGATGATACAGGGGCTTTTTTCGTTTTGGCTGCCTTCATGAATTACCTATTGAGTAGCGATTTTCACTGTTTCAGCTACTAATTTTCCTTTTTTAATCAATCATTTCTAGCTCATATGTTTTCTTCTTTATATCTTTACGGTATAAATTTGTTCTAAATTACTTTTTTTGAAAATACTATGAACTTTTATAGCTTTCTTTCTATTTAATATCAAATGTATTTTCGTAATTTTGAAGCGAATCTAATAAGGGAAGAAAAAAGTCACGCAATTAATATTGTAGTATAAATTATATAATAACTCCTGTTAATATGGAAAACAAAATTCAAGAGTTGACCGATAAGATCTACCGTGAAGGGGTAGAGAAAGGAAACGTAGAGGCACAGAAACTTATCGTAAAAGCTCAGGAAGAAGCCAAAAAGATAGTAGAAGATGCTCATAAAGAAGCAGAATCTATTGTGGCTACTGCTCATAAGTCTGCCGGAGAATTGGCAGAAAACACCAAGTCTGAGTTAAAATTGTTCGCCGGTCAGGCAGTAAATGCACTGAAATCGGAAATCGCCACCATGGTGACTGATACAATTGTAAATGCTGACATAAAAGCATTTACGGCAGACAAGAATTATCTCAACGCATTTATCGTTGCATTAGCTTCGAAGTGGAGCGCCAACGAACCAATCATTATTTCTACAGCCGATGCAGAGGGTTTGAAGAAATTCTTTGCTGCCCAAGCCAAAGATTTGCTGGATAAAGGTGTGAAGATTGAACAGGTAAACGGTATTAAGACACTGTTCTCTATTTCGCCTGCCGATGGTTCGTATAAGGTGAACTTCGGTGAAGAAGAATTTATGAATTACTTCAAAGAATTCCTGCGTCCGCAATTAGTGGAAATGCTGTTCTAAAAAACTTCCACAGGATGATGAGTCAATATTATTACTTGGTAGCCGGTTTGCCGGAACTCACTTTAGAGGACAGCAAGCTTAGCTATACAGTAGCCGATTTCAAGACGGAACTTTATCCGGCTTTGTCTGACAAGGATAAAAAGTTGATAGACTTGTTTTATCTTCAATATGACAATGCTAATGTCTTGAAACTACTGAAAGACAAGGATGCCGCTGTTGATCCGCGCGGAATATACTCTGCGGAGGAATTGGCAGGGTTTATCTCGCAGCTGAAAGAAGGCGACGAGATAGCCGACTGTGTATTCCCGTCTTACCTTTCTACTTTTATTTCCGAATATTTTAATGTACCTGCCGAGGAAGACTTTTTGCACGAAGACCGGTTGGCAGCATTATATTATGCTTATTCCATGAAATGCAAAAATAAGTTTGTATCTGCATGGTATGGCTTCAACCTTACTATTAATAATGTATTGGTTGCTTTTACAGCGCGGAAATTCAAGATGGATGTGGCTTCGCTGATTGTGGGCGATACGGAGGTTTGTGAAGCTTTGCGTACGTCCAGTGCCCGTGATTTCGGGTTGACCGGTGAAGTGGAAGTCCTGGAACAACTGGTGAAAATCAGTGAAACAGAAGGACTTGTAGAACGGGAAAAGAAAATAGACCAACTGCGCTGGAACTGGATGGAAGAAGCTACATTCTTCGATTACTTTACTATAGAGCGCCTGTTTGTCTTCCTGTTACAACTGGAAATGATAGAACGTTGGATTTCATTGGATAAGGAAAAGGGTAGTCAATTGTTCCGCAGCATCATTGCTACATTGAAAGACGAAGTACAGATACCCGCAGAATTCAGATAAAATAAATAAGTAAAATTATATGGCAACAAAAGGAACTGTTAGTGGCGTAATAGCCAACATGGTGACCCTCGTCGTTGACGGACCTGTATCACAGAACGAGATTTGTTATATCTCTACCGGTGGAGACAGGTTGATGGCGGAGGTGATTAAGGTGGTAGGTACCCAAGTCTACGTTCAGGTGTTTGAAAGCACGCGCGGACTAAGAGTGGGAGCCGAAGCCGAGTTTACCGGACACATGCTCGAAGTGACTTTGGGTCCCGGTATGCTTTCTAAAAACTACGATGGTTTGCAAAATGACCTCGACAAAATGGATGGCGTTTTTTTGAAACGCGGACAATATACTTATCCGCTGGATAAAGGCAGCAAGTGGCATTTCGTACCATTGGCTAAAGCCGGCGACCAGGTGGAAGCTGCTGCTTGGCTGGGTCAGGTAGACGAGAACTTCCAGCCGCTAAAAATCATGGTGCCTTTCGAACTGAAAGGTGTTTATACAGTGAAGTCTATTGTGGCGGAAGGTGAATATAGCATTGAAGATACCGTTGCTGTGTTGACTGACGGAGAAGGCAATGATATTAATGTAAATATGATTCAGAAGTGGCCTGTAAAACGTGCCATGACCAACTATAAAGAGAAACCACGTCCTTTCAAACTGTTGGAAACCGGTGTACGTGTAATCGATACCGTTAATCCTATTGTAGAAGGTGGTACAGGCTTTATCCCCGGACCGTTCGGTACAGGTAAGACTGTGCTTCAGCATGCTATCTCCAAACAGGCGGAAGCTGATATTGTAATCATCGCTGCTTGTGGTGAGCGTGCCAATGAGGTTGTGGAAATCTTTACGGAATTCCCCGAACTGGTTGACCCGCATACCGGACGTAAGTTGATGGAACGTACAATCATCATCGCCAATACTTCTAACATGCCGGTAGCTGCTCGTGAAGCATCTGTTTACACAGCTATGACTATTGCCGAATATTACCGTAGCATGGGTTTGAAGGTATTGTTGATGGCGGACTCTACTTCACGTTGGGCGCAGGCATTGCGTGAAATGTCCAATCGTATGGAGGAGTTGCCTGGTCCTGACGCATTCCCGATGGACTTGTCTTCTATCATCTCCAACTTCTACGGACGTGCCGGATATGTGAAACTGAATAACGGTGAATCGGGCTCTATTACCTTTATCGGTACAGTATCTCCCGCCGGTGGTAACTTGAAGGAACCGGTTACTGAAAATACCAAGAAGGTAGCTCGCTGTTTCTATGCTCTTGAACAAGACCGTGCAGACAAGAAGCGTTATCCGGCTGTTAATCCGATTGATTCTTATTCAAAATATATTGAATATCCTGAATTTGAGGAATACATCGCCAAACATATCAATGCCGAATGGATTGGTAAGGTTAATGAAATTAAGACCCGTTTGCAACGTGGTAAGGAGATTGCCGAACAAATCAATATTTTGGGTGATGACGGTGTACCTGTAGAATATCACGTGACTTTCTGGAAATCTGAATTGATTGACTTTGTTATCTTGCAACAAGATGCCTTTGACGAGATTGATGCCGTAACTCCGATGGAGCGCCAGGAAGCTATCCTGAATATGGTAATTGATATTTGTCACACAGAATTTGATTTTGAGAACTTCAACGAAGTAATGGATTACTTCAAGAAGATGATTAACGTCTGCAAGCAGATGAACTACTCAAAATTCAAATCGGAAGAGTATGACAAGTTCCGTAAACAGTTGCAGGAATTGATTGAAGAACGTAAAGCCTGATGGGTGGAAACTTCAATCGTAATTAATAATTAGTAATTTGTAATTAAAGAAAATGGCAACAAAAGCATTTCAAAAGATATATACTAAGATTACTCAGATTACGAAAGCCACGTGTTCACTGAAGGCAACCGGGGTAGGGTATGATGAGTTGGCAACCGTGAACGGCAAGCTCGCCCAGGTGGTGAAGATTTCCGGTGACGATGTGACTTTGCAGGTGTTTGAGGGTACGGAAGGTATTCCGACCAATGCAGAGGTCGTGTTTTTGGGCAAGGCTCCTACCATTAAAGTGAGTGAACAGCTTGCCGGACGCTTTTTCAACGCTTTCGGCGATCCTATCGACGGTGGTCCGGAGATTGAAGGTCAGGAAGTGGAAATTGGCGGTCCGTCCGTAAACCCGGTGCGTCGTAAGCAGCCTTCCGAACTGATTGCAACGGGTATTGCAGGTATCGACTTGAACAATACATTGGTATCAGGACAGAAGATTCCGTTCTTTGCTGACCCTGACCAACCTTTCAATCAGGTAATGGCGAATGTGGCTCTGCGTGCGGAGACCGATAAGATTATCTTGGGTGGTATGGGTATGACGAATGACGACTACCTGTACTTTAAAAATGTATTCTCCAATGCCGGTGCGCTCGACCGTATCGTCAGCTTTATGAATACTACTGAAAATCCTCCGGTAGAGCGTTTGTTGATTCCGGATATGGCACTGACAGCTGCCGAATATTTTGCCGTGAATAACAATGAAAAAGTGTTGGTACTGCTTACCGATATGACCTCATATGCCGATGCATTGGCTATTGTATCCAACCGTATGGACCAGATACCTTCTAAGGACTCTATGCCGGGTTCTCTGTATTCGGATTTGGCAAAGATCTACGAGAAGGCGGTGCAGTTCCCAAGTGGCGGTTCCATCACGATTATTGCCGTGACTACATTGTCCGGTGGTGATATTACACATGCTGTGCCTGATAATACGGGTTACATTACGGAAGGTCAGTTGTTCCTTCGTCGTGATAGCGATATTGGTAAGGTTATTGTTGACCCGTTCCGTTCATTGTCTCGTTTGAAACAGCTCGTTACGGGTAAGAAGACACGTAAAGACCATCCGCAGGTGATGAATGCTGCCGTGCGTCTGTACGCTGATGCTGCCAATGCCAAGACCAAACTTGAGAATGGTTTCGACCTTACGAACTATGACGAACGTACCCTTGCCTTTGCCAAGGATTACTCCAACCAATTGCTGGCTATCGACGTCAACCTCGATACTACCGAGATGCTCGATGTAGCATGGAGCCTGTTCGGCAAATATTTCCGTCCGGAAGAAGTCAACATGAAGAAAGAATTGGTTGACGAGTTCTGGCCGAAAGCAAATAACTAATAACTTATCACTAATAACTAAAAGAAGTGGCTATTAAGTTTCAATATAACAAAACCTCACTCCAGCTGTTGGAAAAGCAACTGAAAGTGCGCGTGCGTACGCTTCCTATTATCAAAAATAAGGAGAGTGCCCTGCGTATGGAAGTAAAGCGCTGCAAAGCCGATGCTGCCGCGTTGGATGAGAGATTGGAAAAGGAAATCCAAGCTTATGAAGCCATGTTCGCCCTTTGGAATGAGTTTGATACCTCATTGATAAAGGTCAGTGATGTTCATCTTGGTGTGAAAAAGATTGCCGGTGTGCGGGTGCCATTGCTCGAAAACGTAGATTTCGAGATACGCCCTTACAGCTTGTTCAATGCCCCCAAATGGTATTCTGACGGGTTGCATTTGCTCAAGTCATTGGCACATACGGCTATCGAACGGGAATTTACCGTTGCCAAACTGAACCTGCTGGAACATGCGCGCAAGAAGACCACCCAAAAGGTGAATCTTTTTGAGAAAGTACAGATTCCGGGCTATCAGGATGCTCTGCGCAAAATCAAACGGTTTATGGAAGACGAGGAGAACCTCTCCAAATCATCGCAGAAGATCATGAAGTCCCATCAAGAGAAAAGGAAGGAGGCAGAGTCATGATTACAAAAATGAAGAAACTCACGTTCCTTGTGTATCATAAGGAGTACGAAGCATTCCTGAACGGTGTGCGCGACCTCGGTGTAGTGCATGTTGCCGAAAAGCAACAAGGCGTAGCTGATAATACGGAGTTGCAGGAGCATATTCGCCTTTCCAACCGTCTGCAAGCAACAGAGAAGATGATGCTGGCACTGAAACCGGCTAAGCCGGCAGTGGCTGAGACACCTGGCTCGGCAGCTCGTGGACTGGAAGTTTTGGAAGAGGTGGAGATCTTGCAATCCGAGAAGAATAAGCTACAAACGCAATTGCAAGCCTATCAGAAGGAAAAAGCTGCTTTGGAACCGTGGGGTAACTTTGAAATTGAAGGTTTGGAACGTCTGAGTGAAGCCGGATTGTCGGTAGGCTTTTATAGCTGTTCCGAAGGTAACTACGATTCAACTTGGGAAGATACTTATAATGCAATGATTATCAATCGTGTATCTTCACGTATCTATTTCGTTACTGTAACTAAGGTGAGTCAGGAAATAGACTTGGATGTAGAACAAGCCAAGCTACCTCCTTATTCGTTGAACCGTCTACAGACGCTCTGTGATGAGACAGTACAGGCATTGGCTGATAACGAAGAGAAGTTGAAGCTACTTGCTGAGAAAGAACTCCCGTCACTGCGTGCCGCTTTGAAAGAGGTGAACGGAGAAATGGAGTTCTCGAAAGTAATGCTCAATACGGAGTCTACGGTAGGAGAGAAATTGATGTTGTTACAAGGTTGGGCGCCTGCTTCCCGAATCCCGGAGATTTCGGAATGGCTGGATGCGCAACACGTGTACTATGAAGTTACTTCTCCCGAACCGGGCGACAATGTACCTATTCAGTTGAACAACAAAGGCTTCTTCGCCTGGTTCGAGCCGATATGCAAGCTCTATATGCTGCCTAAGTACAATGAATTGGATTTGACTCCGTTCTTTGCACCGTTCTTTATGATATTCTTCGGCTTATGTTTGGGTGACTCCGGTTATGGTTTGTTCCTGTTTCTTGGAGCGACGCTTTACCGCATATTTGCAAAGAATATCAGTGCTACGATGAAACCGGTTCTTTCGCTGATACAGATATTGGCGGCATCCACATTCTTCTGCGGAATGTTGACAGGAACCTTCTTTGGTTTCAGCCTTTACGATCTCAATGTACCGTTGTTCCAAGAGATGAAGAAACATTTGTTCCTGGATAATAACGATTTGTTCCAGTTATCCTTGATATTGGGTGCTGTTCAAATTCTTTTTGGTATGGTATTGAAAGCTGTGAATCAGGCGATACAGTTCGGATTTAAGTATGCAATAGCTACTATCGGCTGGATTGTTCTGCTGATTTCTTGCGGTATAGGTGCTTTGTTACCGGAGATTATGCCGTTGGGAGGCACTGTACATCTGTGTATCCTCGGTGTAGCGGCAGCTATGATATTCCTCTTCAACAGTCCGGGTAAGAATGTATTCCTTAACATCGGTTTGGGTGTTTGGGACTCTTATAACATGGCTACAGGTTTGTTGGGTGATGTATTGTCGTATGTTCGTCTGTTTGCTCTTGGACTTTCGGGAGGTATTCTTGCCGGAGTATTCAATAGCCTGGCGGTGGGCATGAGCCCCGACAATGTGATTGCCGGACCTATTGTAATGGTATTGATTTTCGTCATCGGACACTCCATCAACATCTTTATGAATGTACTTGGAGCAATGGTTCACCCCATGCGTCTGACGTTCGTAGAATTTTTCAAGAATTCCGGTTACGAAGGAGGAGGAAAAGAGTACAAGCCGTTTAAGAAATAAGAATTAAAAAGAAAGGCTGCCCGATATTAAGAGGCGGCATTAACAAAGAAATAAATAAAGTATAAATAATAAAAAACGAATAAGATTATGGAAATGAATTTATTGGTTGCCTACATTGGCATTGCGATTATGGTTGGTTTGTCAGGTATCGGTAGTGCCTACGGAGTTACAATTGCAGGTAACGCAGCAATCGGAGCATTGAAGAAGAATGATAGTGCATTTGGTAACTTCCTGGTATTGACGGCTCTTCCGGGTACACAGGGTTTGTATGGATTTGCCGGTTACTTTATGTTCCAGACAATTTTTGGAATTCTTACTCCTGAAATGACAGCTATTCAGGCAGCTGCAATCCTGGGTGCAGGTATTGCTCTCGGTTTGGTTGCTTTGTTCTCAGCTATCCGTCAGGGTCAGGTTTGTGCAAACGGTATCGCAGCTATCGGTCAGGGACACGATGTATTCAGCAACACGCTGATCCTCGCTGTATTCCCCGAACTTTACGCTATTGTGGCATTGGCTGCTACTTTCTTGATTGGTAGTGCACTGGTTGCATAAAGAAGATTACTATAATTGGAGAAAGCTCTGTAACGTCCTGAAATAGGAAGTTTCGGGGCTTTCTTGTTTCTGTATAAAGGCGATTGCCCCCAATTAAATATTTTATGCAAACGTTTGTTTATGCATATTTAATCAGATTTTTCGATTAATAGGCTATTTTTCAAAGAATAATGTGTACTTTTGCAGCCATTATTAAGATAAAGAGATTATAACATAGTATGGTAAATGAGCTACTTACCCCCGATTACATTTTCGAAGCTAGCTGGGAAGTATGTAATAAAGTAGGCGGTATCTATACAGTTTTGTCAACGAGGGCAAATACGTTACAAGAAAAATTTCGTGATAGACTTTTTTTTATAGGACCAGATTTCTGGCAAGGAAAAAAGAATCCTCTATTCATAGAATCAGATAACCTCTGTGCAGCTTGGAAGAGTCATGCTGCTGAAAAAGATAACCTCTCGGTACGTATAGGTCGCTGGAACATTCCGGGCGAGCCTATCGTTATATTGGTTGATTTCCAACCGTTCTTTGCACAAAGGGATGAAATATATACGGAAATGTGGAACCACTTCCAAGTGGATTCGCTGCATAGCTATGGCGACTATGACGAAGCGTCCATGTTTGCATATGCTACCGGAAAAGTTATAGAGAGTTTCTACCGTTATAACCTGATGGAGACAGATAAAGTCGTATTCCAGGCCCACGAATGGATGACGGGTATGGCAGCACTCTATCTTCAAATGGCTGTTCCTGAAATTGCAACTATCTTTACTACACACGCCACTTCCATAGGCAGATCCATTGCCGGTAATGACAAACCATTATATGACTATCTGTTTGCATACAATGGCGACCAGATGGCACAAGAACTGAATATGGAGTCCAAGCATTCTATTGAAAAGCAAACGGCCCATTATGTGGATTGCTTTACCACCGTGAGTGAAATCACGAACAATGAATGCAAGGAATTACTCGACAAACCTGCCGATGTTATTCTGATGAACGGTTTTGAGGATGATTTCGTTCCCAAAGGCACTACTTTTACCGGTAAGCGCAAACGTGCGCGCTCTACAATGCTGCGCGTAGCTAATTGTCTGTTGGGTACAAACTTGGGCGATGATACCTTAATTATAGGTACCAGCGGGCGATATGAGTTTAAGAATAAAGGGATCAATGTATTCCTTGAATCATTGAACCGGTTGAATCGCGATAAAGATTTGAAAAAGCAAGTGCTGGCTTTCGTCAATGTACCCGGATGGGTAGGTGAGCCTCGTGAGGATTTGCAGCAACGCCTCAAGAGCAAGGAGACGTTTACTACTCCGCTTGAAGTGCCCTTCATCACTCACTGGCTGCACAATATGACGCATGACCAGGTACTGGATATGCTGAAATACCTTGGTATGGGCAACCGTCCTGAGGATAAAGTAAAGGTTGTGTTCGTGCCTTGTTACCTGGATGGCAAAGATGGCATCCTCAACAAGCAGTATTATGACCTGATATTGGGAGAAGACCTCAGTGTCTATCCGTCCTACTATGAACCGTGGGGATATACTCCGTTGGAGAGTGTAGCCTTCCGTGTACCGACTATTACCACCGACCTTGCCGGTTTCGGACTTTGGGTAAACGGCCTGAAGAACCAACATGGCATTAACGATGGGGTAGAGGTACTGCACCGTTCTGACTATAACTACTCTGAAGTGGCAGATGGCATTAAAGACACGATTGCCCTATTCTCCACTAAGACGGAGGCTGAAGTAAAAGAAATCCGCAAACGTGCCGGCATGGTTGCCGAGCAAGCTCTGTGGAAACACTTTATAAAGTATTATTATGAAGCTTACGATATTGCCTTGCGCAATACTGTAAAGCGTCTGTTAGGTTAACGTAATTATTAATCAATCAAGTTTATACAATGAAGATTAAAGTTAGTAATGTGAATACTCCAAACTGGAAAGACGTGAATGTAAAATCTCATATTCCCGCTCAATTGGAGAAATTATCTGAACTGGCACGCAACATTTGGTGGTCTTGGAATTATGAGGCTACTGAACTGTTTAGAGACCTTGATCCTGCTCTTTGGAAAGAAGTCGGACAGAATCCTGTACTTTTGTTGGAACGTATGAGTTATGCTAAACTCGAAGCACTTGCCAACGACAAGGTTATTCTGCGTAGAATGGATAGCGTATATTCTAAATTCCGTGCATATATGGACGTTAAGCCTGATAGCAATCGCCCGTCTGTTGCATATTTCAGCATGGAATATGGTTTGACTCATGTACTTAAGATATACTCCGGTGGTCTGGGTGTACTTGCCGGTGACTACTTGAAAGAAGCTTCTGACAGCAATGTAGATTTGTGTGCAGTAGGTTTCTTATACCGTTATGGTTACTTTACTCAATCTTTGTCAATGGACGGACAGCAGGTTGCCAACTATGAAGCACAAAACTTCGGTCAGTTGCCTTTGGATCGTGTATTGGACGAACATGGTAATCAGGTTGTAGTAGATGTTCCTTATTTGGACTACTACGTACATGCTTTGCTTTGGAGAGTAAACGTTGGACGCATCTCGCTTTACCTGCTCGATACGGACAATGAAATGAATAGCGAATTCGACCGTTCTATCACTCACCAACTTTATGGTGGCGACTGGGAAAACCGTCTGAAACAAGAAATTCTGCTTGGTATCGGTGGTATTTTAGCACTGAAGAAACTGGGCATCAAGAAAGATATTTATCACTGCAACGAAGGACATGCAGCATTGATTAATGTACAACGCATCAGCGATTATGTAGCTTCTGGTCTGACATACGACCAGGCTATCGAGTTGGTACGTGCTTCTTCTTTGTATACCGTACATACTCCGGTGCCTGCTGGTCACGACTATTTTGATGAAGGTCTCTTCGGCAAGTATATGGGCGGTTATCCTTCTAAGATGGGTATCAGCTGGGACGATCTTATGGATCTTGGACGTAACAATCCGGGCGATAAGGGCGAACGCTTCTGTATGTCGATCTTTGCTTGCAACACTTCTCAGGAAGTGAACGGTGTAAGCTGGTTGCACGGAAAAGTGTCTCAGGAAATGTTTGCTCCTCTTTGGCAAGGTTATTTCCCCGAAGAAAGCCACGTAGGTTATGTAACCAATGGTGTACACTTCCCTACCTGGAGCGCAACGGAATGGAAAGAACTTTATGCAAAACATTTCGATGAAAACTTCTTGTACGATCAATCCAATCCTAAGATTTGGGAAGCTATCTATAACGTATCTGACGAAGAAATTTGGAAGACTCGTATGGTTATGAAGAACAAGTTGATAGATCATGTTCGCAAGCAATATCGTGAAACTTGGTTGAAGAACCAGGGCGATCCTTCACGCATTGTCTCTCTGTTGGATAAGATCAATCCTAATGCCCTGCTGATCGGTTTCGGACGTCGTTTCGCTACTTACAAGCGTGCACATCTGTTGTTTACTGATTTGGAACGTCTTTCTAAGATCGTAAACAATCCTGATTATCCGGTACAATTCCTGTTTACAGGTAAGGCTCACCCGCACGATGGTGCAGGTCAAGGTCTGATTAAGAGAATCATCGAGATTTCTCGTCGTCCTGAATTCTTGGGTAAGATTATCTTCTTGGAAAATTATGATATGCAGTTGGCACGTCGTTTGGTTTCAGGTGTAGATATTTGGTTGAACACTCCGACTCGTCCGCTCGAAGCATCCGGTACATCTGGTGAAAAGGCGTTGATGAACGGTGTTGTAAACTTCTCTGTACTCGACGGTTGGTGGTTGGAAGGTTACCGTGAAGGTGCCGGATGGGCGTTGACCGAAAAACGTACTTACCAGAATCAGGAATTCCAGGATCAATTGGATGCTGCTACTATCTATAGCATTCTCGAACAAGAAATTCTGCCGTTGTACTATGCACGCAACAAGAAGGGCTATTCTGAAGGTTGGGTGAAGACAATCAAGAATTCAATCGCACAGATTGCTCCGCACTATACAATGAAGCGTCAGTTGGATGACTACTTCGATAAATTCTATACCAAAGAAGCGAAACGTTTCAAGGCTTTGTCTGCTAACGACAACGCTAAAGCGAAAGAACTCGCTGCTTGGAAAGAAGAAGTGGCTGCCAAATGGGATAGCATTGAAGTGGTGTCTTGCGAAAAGTCAGAGGATATGATAGCAGGCTCTATCGAAAGCGGTAAGGAGTATACTATTACTTACGTAATCGATGAGAAGGGCTTGAACGATGCAATCGGTCTGGAATTAGTAACCACATACACGGCTCAGGATGGTAAACAACATGTTTACTCTGTAGAACCGTTCAAGGTAGTGAAGAAAGAAGGCACTCTTTATACTTTCCAGGCTAACCATAAAATGGAAAATGCCGGTAGTTTCAAGGTATCATACCGTATGTTCCCGAAGAACTCGGAACTTCCTCATCGTCAGGACTTCTGCTACGTTCGTTGGTTCGTATAAGATAAATAGTATATAATAAAGAATAGACGGTCTGTTTGTAGTGAACAGACCGTCTGTTTTTTTGTATCCCTGTTCATAAATGTTCAATAAAGAGTTGTTCATTACTGACGGGTTACGAGGTAAATGACAAAAGAATTATTTTAGACATAAGAACAAAAGAACATATTCCTAGCGTGATATAGCTTATGTTTTTCTTTTTGTTCTTTTGTTCTTATGTCTAAAAAAGAATATTCTGTTTAGCTCATGTCTTGCGCGAAACGAACATACTCAATGTACTCCGGTTAAGAGAGGATGAACAAACACTCATTCTCAAGCGTTTCTATTGAAAACTAAAAGAATTTCAATAGGATATGAAAAGAATAGTATTGCTCCGCCACGGTGAGAGCGCATGGAATAAAGAAAACCGTTTTACAGGTTGGACAGATGTCGATTTAACGGAAAAAGGTGTTTCGGAAGCTATAAAGGCAGGCGAATTATTGAAGGAGAAAGGCTTTCATTTTAAGAAAGCATATACATCTTACTTGAAGCGTGCTGTTAAAACATTGGACTCCGTATTGGATCGTATGGATCAGGATTGGATTCCGGTGGAGAAGTCCTGGCGACTGAATGAAAAGCATTACGGCCAATTGCAAGGTTTGAATAAAGCAGAAACTGCTGCCAAGTATGGTGATGAACAAGTGCTGGTATGGCGTCGTAGCTTTGACATCGCTCCGCATCCCCTTGCTGAAGACGATCCGCGTAATCCGCGATTTGAAGACCGTTACAAGGAAGTGCCCGATGCTGAACTACCCCGCACGGAATCGCTGAAAGATACCATTGAACGTATCATGCCCTATTGGAAATGTGTAATCTTCCCGAATCTGAAAACAGCGGATGAGCTTCTGGTAGTAGCACATGGCAATAGTTTGCGAGGTATTATCAAGCATCTGAAACATATTCCCGATGATGAGATTGTGCATCTGAACCTGCCAACTGCCGTGCCTTATGTTTTTGAATTCGACGATGAATTGAACTTGATAAACGATTATTTCCTGGGTGATCCGGAAGAGATTAAGAAGCTGATGGAAGCGGTTGCCAATCAAGGAAAAAAGAAATGATATAACTAGCTTAACAAGTTAATAGGTAAAATTAAGGTAAAAAGAATGTCCCGTATGAAAAGTAATCTTCATACGGGACATATTGTTTATGAAAGAGATTTTATACTTTACTATCTATAACTCCATTGAACAACGTAATGCTCAGAAAAATGCCAATGATGGCACAGATTACGATGAGGAACCAGTTCATGAAGCGAGCACTCGGCTTGGTTTCCTTATGCAGATTCTGGTCGAAATAATTCTTGAAGAACAAATAGATGGCGGGTACGGTTGCACTTGCCAGCAGTAGGTCTTCAGGTATCTTATAGATATAAACTTTTGAAAATGCAATAAGTGCCCAGTGGCATAGAAACAAGATAACAAGCAGATTGACTTTGCGGGAGAATGCCAGTAGCAATCCGATAGTAAATACGGCTACCGAACAAGGCATTACAGTACTGGTCATCATCGGAAACTCCATTCCTCGTGCCCATGAGAAAAGCGGGTATAGGAAAGGCATTGCAAAGAGTATTCCTACCAATACTTTGTATTTAGGATTGCGTTCGAAAGGCGTATAGTTAGCAATTAAGTCCCATAACCAGATAAGCGCCATAATACCCCAGAATATGGCAAGAATATAATTATAACTACGTGTGCCGCAATATATCATGTAGTATACAATGGATATCCAGCTGTTCAGGAACACCATGTAAATTTTCATTGAACGTTTTACCCACACTGTAGGTTTCCGGTAAAGTAAGATAGTCAGTAGAATACCTACCAAGGTAATAATGATCTGCGCCCACCAGGTTCCCTCATTGTATTGCGCAATAGTACTCCAAAATATTTCCATCAGCTCTTTAATTTTTTAATTCTTGATTCTTAATTGTTACTGTTTCTCGTGTCTTGTCATCGAGAATGCCCGGGTTTTGAAAAGGAACAACGGTATGGTTGCCCCTACAGCCAGCATGAAGATGACGCTGCACGTTATCACAGAATTGGTACACATCTCCATCATATATTTTTGTTGAAGTTCCGGTACTTTCAGGTTTTGCATGAACATAATCAGCGAGAACACGATTTTGTAAGCATACATACCCGGAACCATCGGCAGCAGTGCGGGGATGTAAAGTACCGTCATCGGACAAAAGATTCGTTTGCCCAGTAGCAAACTACCCATACCGATGGTGAATGAAGCACACAACGAAGCAGTGGCAATATCTACTCCTAAATAAGTCATCAGGCAGAAACGGAGTGCATGCCCTACGGCAGCAAGCAGTGCGATAGATGAGAATGCGCGCAAAGGAGGGTCCGAAATAGCTCCGAAACCAATGGCAGCGATGGCGGCAAATATTCCGTCAGAGAGGATATCTGATATTATCATTTTAAATTATGAATTACAAATTACGAATTAACAATTAAAGCAAACTGTTTCTGACAAGCATAAGTGTACCGGACAGACCTACGGCGATGCACAGTACCAACAACAATGCGTGTATAAGGCGGCTGCATCCGGTCAGCGAGTGGCCTTCTACAATGTCGATAACCCCGTTCAACAAAGGAACACCCGGTACCAGAAAGAGTACGCTGGTTGCAATGGCAATTTCGGCTGTGGTGTTGAGTGTCAATGCTGATGAAGCAACCAATGAGGCTATAAAAGCGGATACTACAAAAATGATGTAATGGTTGATGTGCTTTTTCTGCATCACCTGCTTGATGTAGAAGCCGATCAATGTCGCAGAGAATACAATGCCCCGAGCCGTCCAGTCGCCCCCAAACAAGGCGCAGAATGAAGCATTGGCAAAACCAACCAGGAAGAGTGTGCAAAGCGGGTCCATTTTGGGATGGGCAATGATTTGTTCGTACTTGTCCCACAGAGTTTCAAGTGGCAGGTGGTTGTCGTATGCTTCCCAACTGAGTGCGCTCAACTCGGCGTTCAGCTCGAAGCTGATAGGGAAGGCGGGTATAATAGAAACTTCATTATACACTTCCTGACTATCGTTATCACATACACTAATGACGAGTGTCTTTTGGAAAAGACTGATTTTGGCATCTACATTTAATGAATGCCCAATCCTTCGGGTATTTCGTATCACACGCGAAGTATGCACCCCCGATCCCATGAGTCGGTTGGCATATTCTTGAAGGAATCGTGCGATATCCTTTAATTCTTTCGATGAGTTCATTCTAATATCTACTGAAAACGGGTGCAAAGGTAGAAAATATAAATGAAGAATGAAGAGTGAGGAATGAAGAATTTCGATACGGTGTGAAGATTGTGCTCTTATGGCAAAGAGGAGGACGTACTTGTGTAAGTCTCAGATTTACGTTAAATAATGATTGCATATTGCAGATTTACAAATACTTTCATTATATTTGCATTCCGTCAATTTGCTTAAGGCTCTCATCCTTAATGCTTAATAAGTACGTAAGGGTATCAGATTGAAGCATCATTGTTTTTTATAACTCAAAGAAAAATGAATATGGCAAATGTATTTCCCCCGTATAAATTAGACATTGCAGGTGCGTTCTGCGTACCATCAGCATTGCAAAAAGCCCGTGAACAATATCAAAAAGAACAGATTAATCGACATACTTTAAAGGAGATAGAGGACACTGAAATTCGCAAACTCGTAGATAGGCTCAAAGCGTCGGATATGAAAGTGGTTTCCGACGGTGGTTTCCGAAGCCGTGATTTCTTGGAAAGCTGGGAGGGTATTCGCACTAAAGACAATAAACTTTTCACCGAAGGTTCTGCCTTAGAAATTACCAATCGTATAAATCTGCTTCAACATCCTATCCTCGAAGAATTTGCTTTCCTTGTTTCTGTAGCCGGTACAGACATAATGTCGAAACAACATATCCCTTCGCCTGCCGAAGTAATGACACAGCTCATCCAAAGAGTGGAACGTAGCCAGTTGGAAACTATTTATCCCGATCTGCGCCTTTTGGCGGACGATATCGCCTCTGCCTATAAATTCCTACTTAATAAGCTTTCTGAGGCGGGTTGCCGTTATATACAGTTCGATGGTGTTCATTCCGTAGTTATGGAAGAAACCATTAATCTGAATAACCGGGTGTTGCGTGAACGTCCTGCCGGAATGTTTGTCGCTTTCCACGCTCCGACGGATATGTTGGTGCAGTTGCACGGCGCCGATGCATATTTCCTGAATTACGATTGCGGTTCTTGCGACCGTACACGCCTTCTTTGGTTCCTGCACGAAAAAGAGGCGATATTCGGTTTTGTCCTTTCCCGCTATCCCCATGAAGACGAACTGGACGAGCTGCAAGCCAAGACGGAAAACGTACTGAATTATATCCCTTTGAAACGTTTCACTTTGTGCTTGCCGGATGCTAATTTTGTCCTTTCTCCTTCGGATAATGATGAAGATGCGCAGTGGGAGACTATCCGGTTGGGCAAGGAGATGGCAGATCGTATCTTCTCCTGAAATGACACACCTTATCTCCTGAAACAACGCAGTTTTTAAATACGAATGACGCACTTCGCAAGGCATGACCTATGTCATTTACCTTATCGAAGTGCGTCATTTATTTTGTTTTCTCAGGCTTCGCGCTTATTTCACAACTTCAGCTAATTTAGCTTCCAGTTCGTCACCGTGCAAGCCACGTGCAATGATAGTACCTTCACCGTCAATCAGCATAGTGTGGGGAATGCTGCTTACGGCATACATTTTGGCACCCAGGCTATTCCAATATTGCAGGTCGGACATTTGCGGCCATGTGATGTTCAGCTTTTTGATTCCATCTTTCCAAGCTTCACCGTCACGGTCTAACGATACACCTACGATTTCGAAGTTCTTGTTTTTGTATTTGGCATAAGCATCTACCAGGTTCGGCATTTCGCGACGGCAAGGACCGCACCAGCTAGCCCAGAAGTCAACGAGTACCACTTTGCCTTTACCTGCATAATCAGACAGTTTTACAGCCTTGCCTTCCGGAGTCTGCATCTCGAAATCGGTGAACTTTTGTCCTACGGCAGTAGCTTTCATATTTTCTACGTTGTTTTTAATTTTGATGATAGTTTCGTCATTGTTGTAAGCGGCAGGGATTTGCGGCATTAACGGATCAAGATCCGCAACATCCAAGTAATAGAAGTTCTGTTTCAACAGAAGTATACCTACAGGGTTGGTTATATTCTTGTTGATTTCAGCCTTTGCGATTTCTATGAGTTTCTTATCCAATGCGTCCATTTCCTGACCTTTAGCCTGACGTTGTTCGTCGGTCAAAGTTGTATCGGACATAGATTCGTAGATAGCCATCATTTGCTTGTTTACACCATCCATCTGCACTCTTACTCCTTGGAAGATGTCATTGTTTGCAGTACCGGTAGCTGACTTTTCATCTTGAGACATCTTGATGTTGATATTTCCGTTTTCGAGGAAGAAATCAATAGCTATGCCTTCTTTGCCGGCCGGTTTGTAAGTGATGTAACGGTTGACGGCAGAGTCTTGTGTACCTTTAAAAGTGAAAGTTCCGTTTTCAATGACCGCAGTATCCAATTTCACGAACTGGCGTCCTTCTACGGTTTCCAGGAATACGGTGTCACCATCGGCCGATCCCTCTACGGTTCCGGTTACGGTGTAGCCCTTGTTTCCGCTGTTACAAGCTACAATTACAGCAGCAACAGCGAGGAGATAAATTAACTTTTTCATTGCTTGATTCTTTTAAGTGAATGATAATCGTTACAAAGATAATAAATAAAAAATCCCCTCCGGCAGTACCGGAGAGGATTTTATAGTTTTAATCCCATTTTTGTAGTTAATGCTGTGCTTACTATTATTCAGCAGCAGCTTCTGTAGCAGGAGCTTCTTCTGCCGGAGCTTCGGTTGCTTCTTCTGCAGGTGCGTTAGCAGCAGCTTCAGCGGCTTTCTTTTCAGCCAATGCTTTAGCTTTTTCTGCATTTACTTTCTTTTCTGCTTCCAGACGTGCTTTAGCTTCAGCTTTCTTAGCTTCTTCTTCCTTAGCTTTCAGGGCAGCCAAACCTGATTGTTTGTTGTTCTTCCAAGCTTCGAATTTAGTTTCAGCTTCTGCTTCACCAAATGCACCTTTTGCTACACCACCCAGAAGATGTTTCTTCATGTAAACGCCTTCATCAGAAAGGATGTTACGAACGGTGTCGGTAGGTTGAGCGCCTTTTAATACCCAGTCAAGTGCGCGGTCGAACTTCAAATCTACTGTGGCAGGATTGGTGTTAGGGTTGTAAGTACCAATCTTCTCAATAAATTTACCATCACGTGGTGCTCTTACGTCTGCAATTACGATAGAGTAGAAAGCGTAGCTTTTACGTCCATGTCTTTGCAATCTGATTTTTGTTGCCATTTAATTTAAATGTTTTAGTTAATGATTTGAATTATGCTACTATCTCGTAATAGCGGCTGCAAAGGTAGGCTTTTTCTTTTGATTGACAAAGAGTTCTGCTGATATTTTCATTTTCTGAGTAAATCAGTTACTTTTGCCGTATGAAACAAAAACTACTATGGACGGCTGTTTTACCGATAATGTTTATAGCTTGCCGTCAGCCCGATGTGCGTCTTCAACTGGCGGATGATCTAATGGAAAGAGAACTGAAAGATAGTGCGTGTAGTGTGCTTGCCGAAATAAGGGAGCCGGAAGAACTGATAAAACCGGATTATGCCCTTTATGCTTTATTGTCTGCCGAAGTGGCACGCTACAAAGACTCTATCAATGCCGGAACCGATTCCCTGCTATCTGTGGCATTGGATTATTACCACCAGACTACCGACACGGTGCATATCGCCCGTAGTTTGTTCCGTGCGGGATATGTTGCCCGTCAATTCCAGCGTCCGGAGGAAGCCATGAAATACTTTTTGGAGGCTTTGCGTTACTCCGAAGGGCAGGAGGTGAGTGACAAGTTCCGATATGCGGCGAATACATGGGCGGGGGTAGTGGTTGCTAAAGAACGTCTGTTTGCTGATAAAATATCGTATTCACACAAAGCGTTGGCAATTGCCCGGCGCCTGAAGAATAGTTCTTATGAGTGCATTTCGCTGGGGGATATTGCATACGGCCATTTGTTCATGGCACGTTACGATAGTGCCTTGCATTATACAGAAGCTATGCATCAGGTAGCTTTACGCGACTCCATGTTGGATAGATTACCTTATATATATACCCGTTTTATGGCCATTTATACTGAGACCGGGCAGTATGATCTTGCATTGAAGTACGTTAATAAGGCTTTGCAATGCCGCCATCCTCAAGATACGGCACACATCACCGGTCATTATTCAGAGAAATCAACCATTCTTGGTAAATTGGGTCAATATGACTCGGCATATTACTATTTTCAGAAGTCTGCTCCGTGTCCCGATCCCTTTACGCAAGAGGCCCGTTACTATAACATGGCAGATACTTACCATGCTATGGGGCGATATAAAGATGCCTATCAATTCTTGTTGCGTTATACCGAAATAGACGATTCTATCAAGGCTAAAAATAGAAGTACCGAACTGATTGCATTGCAAAACCTTTATGAACACGAACGTTTGCGTGCCGAAAATCTGAGTTGGCAAGCAAAGGTGACGGCCGAAAGATACCGTATTTATTGGGTAGTGGCCATTGCCATTGCATTACTGTGGATTGCAGGTGGAGTCTATTTCATATTCTATCGCCGTAACCGCCGTCGTCTGATTGCCCAGCAAACACAGCTCATCGGGCAGCAGCAACAAATCATATCCCAGCAGGAAGAATTGCAGCTCCGTAATGAAGAGCGGGTAGAAAGCATGCGCCAGATAGCCGAGCTTCGTGAAAAGGAGAATGAGCTGAAAGGTGCTTTTTTCCGCCAGCTGAATCTGCGTGTATTGCAGGAGGCGGAAGAGGCCAGCAAAGGCGGGAACATCATTCTTTCGGATAAAGACTGGGAAGTAATCACTGAAAATGCCGATGCTATTTTCAATCGATTCACGATTCGTTTGTTGCAAGAATACCCCAATCTGAATAAAGAAGATTTGCGTTATTGCTGTATGGTCAAGATGCAATTGTCCCAACAGGAAATAGCACAGATCATGCACTTGGAAAAAGATTCCGTGAAGAAACGCCTGAAACGAATCCGTGTTGATAAAATGGGTTCGGGTAGTGGCGTCACATTAGAAGAATTTCTGCGGAATTTCTAGTGAATAGCAGTCGTATCCGGTATTTGTCCCCCTCAGGAATAGACGGATGTTGATGGTAAAATGCTTGCCTAAAGTGAGTTATGTCGCTTTTTGATATACTCTTATTTGTCTCCCAGTTTTGCTTTAGTAACTCATAGTTTGCCTTTAATTTTGTCCCTCGAACAAAAATTAATTGCACGAAACAATGAGTATTACAATGAAAAGAGGCTTGAACGTTTGTATACTGTTACTAAGTACTACGTTCATCATGGCACAAGAGAGTTATCAGGTTGGTGAGGTGTCTGAAGTTAACTTGGGAGACGGACGTCATTTCTTTCGCGAAAGAAAAAATGAGAAACCTTTGAATGGAGAATTTCGTATCATCGACGGTTATCGTTCGGAGTACGTTCAGGCTGTTTTTAAAGACGGCTTGTACGATGGCGTATATAAAGAGTATAAACGGAACGAACTAAGAACGGAGGGTGCATACAAAGAAGGGCGGAAACATGGAACTTTCCACCGATATGTGAATGGAGCAGTCACTGAAGAATATACCTTTCGGAATGATACGTTGGATGGAGATGTCATTGCTTACTTCGAAAACGGTAAAATAAAGCGTAAAGGGTTTTATAAGGATGGCAGGGAACAGGGTAATTTCAAGGAATATAATTGGGAGGACGGGCATTTGTGGTCCGATGAAAACTATGAGGATGGCAGGTTGCATGGCCGTCAGTGGAAATTCATGAACGGTCGCCACCTATATACTACCACCAGCTATTACAATCACGGCAAACCTGTAGGCAAATACGAAAAGCTTTTCGCAGACACCGAGGCACCCGAAGTTTTAGGTCAATATGACGATAATGGGCATAAGACCGGTCTTTGGCTGGAATTCAATGACCTTGGCGACACGGTTACCATAGAACATTATGCTAATGATCTACTGGATGGTGAACGGGTGAAGTTTGCCTCTACCGGTGTGCGCGAGGAAGTAGAACGGTATAAAGAAGGTAAGAGAGACGGTCTTTGGGTGGTTTACGCCCCTTCCGGCAATAAAGTAATCCGCGAAACTCACTATAAGAATGACAAAAAGAATGGTACGGAACGTGTTTGGATTACCAGCAACCAGAACGATTACATCGAGACGTTCACTTAC
The DNA here is from genome assembly GCA_900555635.1 of uncultured Bacteroides sp. Classification (GTDB taxonomy): domain Bacteria; phylum Bacteroidota; class Bacteroidia; order Bacteroidales; family Bacteroidaceae; genus Bacteroides. Next base: position 100,655 of record USLU01000010.1, on the reverse strand, counting down.
GTCAACGGTCGCCGTCATGGTGCTTACGAAGCTGTTTATGTGCCCGATAAAGCCGGGAAAATCAAGGAAGGCACTTTGAAGACCAAAGGAGAATATCGCAACGACAACCGTTTTGGGCATTGGATCTCTTATGATACCAGAGGCAACATAGATCGTGAGTGGGAGGAATGAGATGATAGTTATAACTAATAACTTATAACTATCTTACGAGTATCTCCTCGGGTACCTTATAATTATAGCTGATATAGCGCATATCCCCATGCAGAAAGGATAATATAAATTTCCTATGATGCTGAGAGGCGAAATGCTTGCCAGTCCTGCCGCAATCAGCATCTGCGCGCCGTATGGAATTGTTCCTTGTATGAGGCATGAAAAGGTATCCAGGATACTTGCCGTCTTGCGGCGGTCCAGGTGGAAACGTTGTGCGATGTCTTTGGCTATCGGTCCGGTGGTGATAATAGCTATAGTATTGTTGGCGGTACAGAGATTGGCAATGCTGACGAGGGCGGCAATGCTGAACTCTGCACCCCGTTTACCGGTGACGTGGCGGGTGAGGCGTGAAATAATGAAATCGATACCCCCGTTGTAGCGGATCGTTTCCAGCATACCGCCTGCCAGCAAGGTGATGATGATAAGCTCTCCCATACCCGTTATGCCTGTACCCATGGCTCCGAACCAGTCGAAAAAAGCAGTACTCACAGCAACGCTTTCTGCCGGAGCTACACCAAAACTGATAAGTCCCGTAGCAGTGCATATTCCGATAATTCCCGTCGAAAGAATGCCGAGCAGCAGTACCAGCATGACGTTGACACCCGCTATGGCAGTGCCCAGTACTATGAGGTAGGGGATTACTTTTATCCATTCAATGGCTTGTACCTGTGCAGGTGCGGATATGGATAATCCTTGGAAGATATAAATGCCCAGTACGATAAGCGCAGCAGGTACTACAATCATAAAGTTCACCCGGAATTTGTCCCGCATTACGCAGTCCTGTGTTTTGGTCGAGGCAATCGTGGTATCGGATATAAATGAAAGATTATCTCCGAAGAAGGAACCGCCCACTACAATGGCAACCATATAAGGAAGATCGATTCCCGTCTTTTCGGCAAGCCCCACGGCTACGGGAGTCAGTGCAACAATCGTTCCTACACTTGTTCCGATAGAGAGGGAGATGAAGCAGGCGGCAATGAAGATGCCCGCAAGCAATAATTTGTCCGGCAAGATATGCAAAGTGAGGTTTACTGTTGCATCGATGGCACCCATTTGTTTGGCACTTTGGGCAAATGCACCGGCAAGGACAAATATCCATACCATCAGCATGATATTCTTGTTGCTGGCACCTACCGAAAATTGGTAGACACGCTGTTCCAGTTTCAGCCCGCGTGTGATGGCTATCGCATAGCACGAAGAAAGCAGGAATGCAACGGTGATGGGGACTTTGTAGAAGTCGTTCACCAAGAGAGAAGTCACCAGGTAAAGGCAAAGAAATACCATTAGCGGACTAAGTGCCCACCAGCCTCCCTGCTTTTGAGTTGTATTTGTAAGTGAAGACATAATTAGTGATTAGTGATTAGTTATTAGTGATTAGTGATTTGTTGTCCCCTTTTGGAGGAATGCGCAGCTTAATTACAAGCAAATCACTAATCACTAACAACTAATCACTTATAAAGTTACTCCTGTTTTAAAAATAGCTATCTCTTTGTATCCTTTCTTTTCATTGTTGACAAATTCACCGCCGGCAACCTTGATAATATAATCAATGAAGCGTTCGCACGTCTTTTCCATCGGTTCGTTTTCAACAATGACTCCTGCGTTGAAATCAATCCAGCCCGGCTTGTACTTTGCCAATGTGGAGTTGGTGGAAATCTTCATGGTCGGTACATACGTTCCGAATGGGGTTCCGCGCCCTGTTGTAAACAGCACCATGTGACATCCGCAAGAGGCGAGGGCAGTGGCTGCCACTAAGTCGTTGCCCGGAGCAGACAAGAGGTTCAACCCCTTTACCTTCAGGCGTTCACCATAAGGAAGTACTCCTTCCACGTAACTTTTGCCACATTTCTGCGTACATCCCAGCGCTTTATCTTCGAGTGTGGAGATGCCGCCGGCTTTGTTTCCCGGAGACGGATTTTCGCCGACCGGTTCGCCGTGCGAAAGGAAATATTCTTTGAAGTCATTAATCAACTTGACGGTGTCTTCAAATAACTCCTTTGTCCGGCAACGATTCATCAGAATTGTTTCTGCACCGAACATTTCGGGAACTTCCGTCAGTACGCTTGTGCCACCTTGGGCAACCAGAAAATCGGAGAACATACCGAGCAGCGGATTGGCTGTGATGCCCGAGAAACCGTCCGAACCACCGCATTTCAAGCCTACACGCAGTTCGCTCAAAGGAATATCCTCACGCTCGTCACGGCTTGCTTTCGCATAAAGTTCGCGTAAGAGTTCCATACCTTCTTCGTATTCGTCGCCCACCTTCTGCGTAACCAAAAATTTCACGCGGTCTTGATCGTATTCACCCAGAAATTCACGGAACACATCCGGCTGGTTGTTTTCACACCCCAAGCCTACAACGAGCACTGCGCCTGCATTGGGGTGTAATACCATGTCCCGAAGTATCTTCTTTGTATTCTCATGGTCGTCGCCCAGCTGTGAGCAACCGTAATTGTGCGGATAAGCCATAATTGCGTCTACGCCCATTCCGTTCGTTTCGCGGCGCAAACCTTCGGCAAGCTGGTTGATAATGCCGTTTACACAGCCCACAGTAGGGATAATCCAAATCTCATTACGGATGCCTACATCCCCATTTTTCCTACGGTAACCTTTGAAAGTTAAGTCTTTTTGAGGAATATCTAACTCAGCATTTACGGGCTTGTAGGTATATTCCAGCAAGCCGGAGAGATTGGTTTTGATATTGTTTTCGTTCATCCAGTCACCCCGTTTTTGTGCTTTTGAGGCGTGTCCTATGGGATAACCGTACTTGATAATATCCTCGCCTTCAGCAAAATCCTTCAAGGCGAATTTGTGTCCGGCAGGAACATCCTCATTCAATGTGATTTCCTTTCCGTCTATCATTAATTTTTCACCTGCCGGCAGAGCGGTTATTGCTACTACAACATTATCGGCTTGGTTGATTTTCAAATATTTGCTTTCCGTTTCCATCCTTTCTGAGCGGTTTTGAGGTAAATGACAAAAAAAATATTTTTCAGACAGAAGAACAAAAGGACATATTCGTAGGGTGATATAGCTTATGCTTTTCTTTTTGTTCTTTTGTTCTTATGTCTAAAAGAGGTAAATGACAAAAAAATATTTTTCAGACATAAGAACAAAAGAACATATTCGTAGCATGATATAGCTTATGTTTTTCTTTTTTGTTCTTTTGTTCTTATGTCTAAAAAAAAATATTCTGTTTAGCTCATGTCTACAAGCGATTTGCACCAATTGTCTTATATCGAACTCTGGTTGTTATGATAAAATTCAATATTCTCTTTTGTCAGCAAATCAATCGGCATAAAGTGTTCTCTTGCAATTTCCTTTTTCAGAATGAGGTGTTCGCACAGAACTTTTATACCGTCAAACCCCTGCAATCTAGGTTGCTGGGCAATGAGGAAGGAGATGCTGCCCTTCATCAGGCAGTCCACATTGCGTTGCAATAAGTCGTACCCCATAAGATTGAAGTCGGATATTTGCTTTTTCTGCAAAAATTCGCCGATGACGTATGCCTTGGAATTGAAAGTAATTCCGTTTTTTACAGTAGGGTGTTCGCGGAAGAAATCATCCAGCATTTGCGTATCTTCACTGTCCCGTTTGGCGTGTAAGTCCAGTTCGTGGATGCGGCAGTTAGAATGGTACTTTTGCATGTACTCTCGGAAACCTATTTCGCGGCGTTCCTGTTGGTTTGAACCTACAATACCTTCGTTTATCTTGCGGAAGATAACAATCTCCTTTGCGTCTTCTCCGGCAAGCAGCGTCAGCATGCGGGCGGCGAAATATCCGCTTTGGTGCGAGTTTTGCCCGAAGAAGGAAAGGGCGGGTTCTTCTTTGATGTTTGAATCGATATATATATAAGGTATGTTATGTTCGGTCAAACTATCTGTAAAGGGTTTGGTGTATTGCGGGGCGGTGGGGGCGAATAATACCCCGTCCGGTTCTTGTTCCAGTATGTTACCGGAAGCCTCGGCAAACGAATGATAATCATACGGGTCGTAGTAGGAGAGTTGCACCGTTACATTGAAGTCAGAATAAGTCTCTACTGCCTCGTGGATGCCGGACTCTATATCCGTCCAGTATTCTCCTTTTTGATGCATAGGCAGCAGGCAGGCAAATGCATACTTCTTGTTTGAAGCCAGAGCACTGGCATACATGTTGGGCTGGTAGTCCAGTTGCTTCAGGATTTCTTCCACACGTTTCCGGCTAGCTTCAGAAACGCCGCTACGTCCATGGATTACACGGTCAACAGTGCCCACCGATACATCTGCCATTTTGGCGATGTCCTTTATTCTAATTCTTTCCATTTACAATTTACAGTTGAAGGATGTACATCCTTTTGTGTCCGTACACAATTATAATCTTAATATTTTCGACACAAATATATGATAATTTTTTGTATTTCAAAAATTGTTGTATCTTTGTGCCCGCACACGGAGTCTGTATGTAACAACTGAAAATGTAGTTTAGTTCGCGTTATATCAGGTGTTTATATAGGTTTTATGCTCTGGTATGATAAATTGAAAGGAAACAAATTAATAACATATTTAATAAAAACATAAAAATTATGGGAAAGAAAGTAGTTACATTAGGTGAAATCATGCTGAGATTGTCTACTCCGGGGAATACTCGCTTTGTACAATCCGACTCTTTTGATGTAGTATATGGTGGCGGTGAGGCTAACGTAGCAGTCAGCTGTGCCAACTACGGGCATGATGCTTATTTTGTAACCAAGTTGCCGAAACACGAAATTGGCCAGTCTGCGGTGAATGCGCTGCGCAAGTATGGTGTAAAAACAGACTTTATCTCACGTGGAGGCGACCGTGTAGGTATCTACTATCTTGAAACCGGTGCTTCTATGCGTCCCAGCAAGGTTATTTACGACCGCGCACACTCTTCTATTGCTGAGGCCGAACCAGCTGATTTTGATTTTGACGCTATTATGGAAGGTGCCGACTGGTTCCACTGGTCAGGTATTACTCCCGCCATCTCCGACAAAGCTGCCGAACTGACCCGTCTGGCTTGTGAAGCTGCTAAACGCCACGGTGTTACGGTATCAGTCGACCTGAATTTCCGCAAGAAACTTTGGACGAAAGAAAAAGCCCAATCCATCATGAAACCCCTGATGCAGTTTGTGGATGTTTGTATCGGTAACGAAGAAGATGCCGAACTTTGTCTGGGTTTCAAACCCGATGCTGATGTAGAAGGTGGCAAGACCGACGCAGAAGGCTACAAAGGTATCTTTAAGGCGATGGCTAAAGAATTCGGCTTTAAATATGTAATCTCTACTTTACGTGAGTCATTCTCGGCTACCCATAATGGCTGGAAAGCAATGATTTACAACGGCGAGGAATTCTACCAATCCAAACGTTATGATATCGATCCTATCATCGACCGCGTAGGTGGTGGTGACTCTTTCTCAGGTGGTATCATCCATGGCTTGCTGACGAAACCCAATCAGGCTGCTGCCCTCGAATTCGCTGTAGCTGCATCTGCATTGAAGCATACTATCAATGGTGACTTCAATTTGGTTTCTGTAGAAGAGGTGGAAGCGCTGGCAGGCGGCGATGCGAGCGGACGAGTACAAAGATAAAAATGAGTTATAAGTTATATAAACAAATAACTTATAACTTGAATATAAATTTAATAATTGGAGAAAGATGGCTAAATTTGATAAAATAGCCGTATTGAACAAAATTGGTTCAACCGGTATGGTTCCTGTATTCTACCATAAAGATGCAGAGGTGGCAAAGAAAGTAGTAAAGGCTTGTTATGATGGTGGGGTTCGTGCATTCGAATTTACCAACCGTGGCGACTTTGCGCATGAGGTATTTGCCGAGGTAGTGAAATTTGCGGCAAAGGAATGCCCTGAGATGGCGATGGGAGTAGGTTCTATTGTTGACCCCGCAACGGCAGCGCTGTATTTGCAAATCGGTGCTTGCTTTGTGGTAGGCCCGTTGTTCAATCCCGAAATCGCTAAGATCTGTAACCGTCGCCTGGTGGCTTACACTCCGGGATGCGGAAGCGTTTCAGAAGTAGGATTTGCTCAGGAAGTAGGTTGCGATCTTTGCAAAATCTTCCCGGGCGATGTGCTGGGTGCAAAACTTGTAAAAGGTTTGCTGGCCCCGATGCCTTGGTCGAAACTGATGGTTACCGGAGGCGTAGAGCCGACTCAGGAGAACTTGACTTCTTGGATTAAAGCAGGTGTGTTCTGCGTAGGCATGGGTTCTAAACTTTTCCCCAGTGATAAAGTGGCTGCCGAAGACTGGACATACGTTACCGAGAAGTGTAAAGAAGCACTGGCATATATTGCGGAAGCAAGAAAACTATAATTCGCTGTACATCGTACATGAGATCATTTTGTTTAAAGGTGTTTAAAGGGGACAACCATCGAAGTGCTTCGGTGCTTCGGTGGTTTGTTTTTTATGGCATCTACCTCTCAGAATAATCCATTAAGTGTTTATAAGTGTAAATATTACGCTTTTAGTCTAAAACAATGTTATAAAACATATAAAAAGCGGTCTAAACGTTTGTGAACACAGAAAAACCTTTTACCTTTGCAGTGCAGTTGGGAAATTGCATATATATAAAAGTTTTCAGTTAAAGATAAGGTAATAAGTTGTTATAGGTAAAAAGAGATTGATTTTTTTTCATAGGCTAAATTTGGATTAAAAAATTAGGTAATTAGGTAAAGGTAAAATTAAGATTTTAAGTTTTCAGATTAGGTAATTGAAGTTTGTTTTTAGAGGTAAAAAGAAAGATTGGTTTTTTTGGATAACAAATTTGATGTAATTTAAAAGAAAAGCCTTATGGCTTTTCTTACAGTGGCGAGGGGTTCGTGAGAGCTTGCTCGTTTTTTTATTATATAACTTCAATAGGATAGAAGGACAATATATCAGATAAATATTAAAAAGGGAGAAGTGTTACCACCTCTCCCTTTTCACTTCAAAGCACGGGCATTGTTTCGTCCATTCCATCGGCTCTATTTCACCATTTCCGTTCAGATCGGGGCTGAGGTCACGATGCCCTACTATCTTAGCTTCGGGATAATCCATCAGCAAAGCCCGTACCAGTACCCGTAGTGAGTGCCGTTGCCATTCTGTGCGCGTGTCTTTGGGCAGACCAAAGTGGTCCAAACCGCCTTCGTAGCAGATTCCGATAGAGTGAGCATTGTAGCCACGAACGTGGGCGCCGACCCTCTCGACCGGGCGTGTAGTCAAGATGCGTCCGTCACGGCGGATATAGAAGTGATAGCCGATGCCATCAAATCCACGCCTGCGGTGTGCGGACTCCAAGGCTTGTCCGGTAAAGGGGCGGTCCTCGCACGTAGCACTACAATGTATCACAATTAGATTAATTTCTCTCATAAGAGTCAGCAATGAAAATTCTAAATGATAAGCGAAAGCCTACCGCGTCATAGCATGTGCACTTAACGCACCCAATACTGCCGAAGCAATAGCGATTATTACTTTCAATACTTTGTCCCAGGTTGATGATTTTGTACTCATTATTAGTTAGTTATAAGTTATTAGTTATTTATTAGTTATAGGTTATAAGTTATTTGCTTATCAAATGGCAATCATAGGCAAATAACTCATAACTAATAACTATTTTCTCATCCTAGCGGATTATCATTCTCATCCCCCGGACCTCCACCGGTGTTACCGCCATTTTCGCCATTATCTTCCGACACAAGCTCGAAGACGAGATTGTTTGGGGCACCCTTGGTGGTGGCGACGGCGTCGTTTACCAGTCGCAAGGTATTGGCTACCTTGAAACGGATGTTTACGCGTTCGATATTCTTCACAGTACACTCTTTGGCTACTTCGGTGGCACGGCAGCGGAAAGTAGTGTGGAAGATACCGAAGCCGTCCAAACGAACGCTGTTGCCGTCGGTCAGCGTCTGACGCATCTGGCGCACAATGGCTTTGCCTACATGCTCCACGTCTTCGGCCGACATACCGCCCAGAGCCTCAATATCCTGCGCTATACGGGCGAGGTCAAAGATCTTGGCATCTTTGGATTTACGACGCAATGTGTATACCATCGGAGAACTTTTGTCTCCCACCTTCTTGTGGCGTTGGCCACGAACAACTAATGCTTTTGACATGATTGTTGATGTTTTAAAGATTAATGAATAATGTTTCGTACCCGAAACGGATTCATGAAAATATCTCCGCGGTGATATTCCTGCTTCGTTTCGTTGACACAAAGATACTGCATCGCAATAGGGTGGATGGAGGTTAGGAGAGGTACACGGAGGTTAGGGGAGGATAACGGAGATTATAGGAGGATATGCTCAAATAAAACAGACCTGTAACAAAAAAAATCTGCGGCCATCTGCTTAATCTGTGCCATCTGTGTGTCATCTTCAACATAAAATTCTTATTTTTGTATCGTCACAGATTTAATGTTGAAATGAATATGCCAGAAACTAATAATCAAGATATTCGGTGGAAACAACGATTCCAGAACTACGAGAAAGCTTTTAAGCGCTTATCTCGCGCCATAGAAGTGGTCAGAGTAACTCCTGATGATGATTTGTTGCAATCCGGTCTGGTTCAAACGTACGAATATACTTTTGAACTGGCATGGAAAACGCTGAAAGATTATTTGGAAATGGAAGGTTTTCTATTACATTCCCCCCGTGAAACGATTCGCCAAGGCTTTCAGAGCGGATATATTGCCAATGCAGAAGATTGGTTACAGGCCTTAGCAGACCGAAACCTCACAGTACATATTTATGATGACGAAGTGATAGCCCGTGTTTTAAAAGATATTTTCGAACGTTATTTCTTTATTCTTCAAGAATTCTATAACGCTTTTAAAGTAAGAGCTGATGAGTAAGATTTCATGGGATAAATATGGCTTAAGTGAAGCAAATGGACAACGGATGCTGGATATTCTTTCTGCTTTCACTGAAGTACGTGAAGTAATTTTATTCGGTTCACGTGCTAAAGGCAACTATAAGCCCGGCTCGGATATAGATATTGCAGTGAAAGGAGCTATTACAAAAGATGTGCAAGCCAGACTGTTGACTGCTTTTGAAGAATCGTTATTGCCTTATTTTGTGGATGTTGTGGTGTATGACAGACTGCAAAACGAGGCATTGCGCGAGCATATAGACCGGGTAGGAGTAACTTTATTTAATGAAAAATGAGGAATGAAGAATTTTGCTACGCAATGATAGCATTCCGTATGGTAATTCCTCATTCCTCATTCTTCATTAAATTAGGGCTCCCCGAAAACATTAACCATAAGCCGCACCTGTGCAGGTGTATAGCGTCGGCAAGTCCGGTTCATGCCTGTGTCTAGCAGGCGTTGTTCCAGTCCGGGAGCGGTATGTACCCACTCGTTGAATTGGTTTACGGCAGTTTGTTGTGTTACGTTCGGAATATAGCACATTGCTAACTCACCCTTCCCGTAGCTACGGATAGGAAAGGAAGTTTCTAAGGTAGAAACATCTGATTTCATCATACTTAAAGTTTAGGTTACTTATCGTTGTAATACTATACAAATGTACTGATTTTTAGCCGAATAAACAAGTTTGTTCCTCTTCTTTTTTCAACCAAATCGTATGGTCGGACTGTGTATTTACAGGTCCCGGCTTATCTCCTTCGGATGTCTGGATAATGTCTTCCTCGCAGGGAAAATAGCGTCCGCTCACGAAGTCGTACACAAACTTGGCGCTGGTATTTCCCCGTCCCAGATGCTTGAACCTCACTTTGTCAATATAAACGGTTACCATTCCTTTGTCGTCGTCACGGTCTACGTCGATACAAAAGTCCGACATATTACCAAAATCGGCTGAGCCATTGATATCATTCATCTCTATACGCCTTTGTGCGCCCGTCGTCTCGTTGCGATTCACCTTGCGTGGATGGGCTATCAGGATAACCAGACATTTGTGCTGTGTGGCAAATCGGCTGAGTTTGTTCAGCAGCGAGCGGATAAACTCCCGTTCCGTCATCCCTTCGGTCTGCTCCAACCGGTTCAGCGGGTCGATGACTACCGTACGCACACCCCTGCGGTGCACCAGTTGGCGAGCTTTATCGAGGATATTGTCAATGGAGTAGGCTTGACCGCCGGGCAAGATATGCGTTACGTTTCCTGCCAGCCAGTCTGCAACTTGCCGGTACATGGCTTCGGTCATACCGTAGGTGCTTGCGGAGAACTCTTTACCCAAAAGCTTGTCTGCCAGCTTCTTCAAGTGATATTCCACGGGCATGTTCTCGGGCGAATAGTACGCTATTTTCCATTCATGCTTCAGGCAGAGGCGCAAGACCAGTTCGTCGGTAAATTCGGATTTACCGTCACCGGGACGTCCGGTAATTACCATTTGCCGCCCCGTCTCAAAAGTACAGTTCTCGTCGAAATTGGGCCATCCGGTTTCGGCGCCTCGTTTCAGGCCGTTTTCGAAGATGGATCGCAACTCATCCCGGTAGTCGTCGGCATTGAAAACGCCCTCCAGCGGAATTTCTTCGGCTTGCTCCAGGCAGATGCGAAGACTTTCTGCTCCATACAGAACAAGATGTTCGTTGCTATCCTTGCATCCGGGTCCGTAGTTCACCAATCGGCATCGCTCGGCACCCAGACGGCGGATAAGCTCTTGTTGCAACACTTGTCCGGCCGGGTCGTTGTCTGTGGCAAGGTAGATGGTTTCTTTGTCATCGAAATGAGTTTCGACGAAGCGGTCCATCCACGAAAGGTTGCTCTGCGCTCCGGCGGGCACGGAGATAATGTCACGCCGTCCGGTAGCCGCCATCAGGGCACAGGCGTCAAATTCGCCCTCGGTGATGATGGCCTCACGGCTGCCCAGGATGCCGTCTATGTTGTAGGGGATCAGTTCGGCGCCGGGCACCATCATGAAATGCTTTTGCGCACTCCGGAATTTGGTGTTCACCAGTGTGTCTCCTTCAAAATAGTTGAAGCAGAGGCAGTTCTCCTTTGTGCCCGATTGCTGCATGAATTGCTCTTGCTCGGTGATGCGCAGTTCCTTCAGCAACTCTTGGGGCAGGCAACGGTTCTGCGTCCAGTAGAGTTCCAGCTTCTCGCTGAGTTGCGATTTCCGAGGATCGAATACAGGGCGGCGGAAGTGCGAAGGAATGCGGGCGGACTTCCGGTATTTTTCGAGTTGCTCCTGCTTGGCACGCTCTTCGGCGTCATCGGGCACATAGATGGCCCATTGGCAGTGGAAGCAATGTGCAATTCCACGGTCCAGATCGACGGATAATGATTTATCACCCTTGTGCCCGCGAGTGTCATTGCACTTGGGGCAGATTGTTTTTATTTTGCCGCTGCTACGGCCACGGGTGTCAATCCCGTATTTATGAAAATCTCTCATGTTGTAAGGTTTTATCCATGTTCAGTGATAAAATATTGTTTTTGTTTCTGAAATGACGCAGCTCACCGCCTCCGATGACGCATCCCGTCACTCCGAATGACGTAGCTCACGGTACATGAGCTGCGTGGTTTGGAGCGGTGAGTTGCGTCATTTGGGACGATAACCTGTGTCATTCCGGATGCCGGGATGCGTGCTTTCAGCGCTTCCCTTTCTTGCCTTTTCCTGTAATCCAGCCGTGTTGCTCTTCGTCCCAAAAGGCGGTTTCGTCGGGTCTTGGAGGTGCATCGTCAGGGATGGGGCAACCTTGGTAAGTTCGCCGTCCGTCAATGAACTGCTCGTAGCGGTAGGGTTCATCGGTGTTGTTCGGATTGTCCGTACGTACTTTGGCGTCGAGGGCGGTGAGTGCCTCGTGCAACGCTTTCGATGTGCGGCTTCCGGCATTCACGTAGTTGATGAAGTAGCTCTGTATGTCTCTCATTTCCAGCATGTCGCCTCCTTTGCAGTAGGCTATGATGTGGTTTTTGAACATTTCCACTGCCGCCTTGAGATGTCGTTTCAGCAGTGCGGCATATCCGCTTCGCATAAAAGCTATTTCCAGCCATGCGCTGTTCTCGTTGAGCAATCCGTCGGCTAATTCCTGCCAGGGGCGGACAGGGTGCAAGGGAGGTTGTGGTCTGCCGAAGTCATCGCATGAGATGACCGGAGAGCAGGGCGGAAAAGGCGGTTCTTGCCGGCCTCCGTCAGAAGACTCCTTGGGACGAACAGCAACAGCAGCAGTTTCTTCTTTTTCTTCTGTTGTTGCTGTTGTTATTATATCTTTTATATTCTCTTTAATAATCAACTTGTTTTTTGCTAAATTGCCATTATTCAGCGAGTTGCCAGAATTATCTTCGAGAGGATTTGTCGAAATCTTCGATACTTTTTGCTGATTTTCGACGTTTTTTGGTTGGGATTTCGCTGATTTCCGTGCCTTTTTCGCAGGCTTTTTAGGTGTCGGATTCAGTTCTTCGGGAGTAAAAAAGCCATCCTCGTCAAAAGCGAACAGCTGATATTCACAGATAATTCTTTTGAGATAAGCGAACGGTATATCCTGGTTGCAGAAGGGACGTATGTCTTCCAGTGTTGCCCGTTGTCCGGGTTGCATACCCAACTGCTCCATGATGAACCAGTATGCACCGAAACCTCTCAGTTTCTCTTTTTTAATCAGAACTTTCATTCTCGCATCTTTTACAGCCATCAGCGGATGCTGTAGATAAAAATTATTTTTCATATTGTAGTTAATTTAGGAAAGGGAATCTTGCGCAAAGCGGGGTTGCTTATAGAGGCGACGGCGTTTATTGTAGCGTTCTTTCGGTTTATTATAGTGCGAAGGTACGGGGTATATTTTAATCTGGCAAACGGGGATTTGTACCTTTAATGGCTCCTTACCCCCTTCCTAAGGCCGTATGGAAAGGAAAATAATTCCAAATCGGGGCTAAAGTGTACAATGGCGAAAAATTGAAATAATTTTCACTAATACATTGGGAGGAGCTCTTATGCTAAAGTGTTTCCGACTCCTATGAAACATTCTAAGTGCTTGTTTCACAGTTGACTACTCCTTTTGTGTTTTGTGAAATCTGGTTACATTGCGCAAATGTCCCAACGCTCTTTTCTCGCGATTTGACGGACACTCCTGATCTTGCAAGATAAGAGCAACCGCTTTTGTAATAATTTCAAACACATCCAATAGTGGATTTTTAATGTGAGAGGCATCAAGTTCAATGTCTACTACAGTCTTGTCTCCGAATTGGAGCACCAAAGTTAATTTTTTGGCATATTTATGATAATTATTAAAAAACAGACAAAGGTATTATAATTTCTATTAAAGGTATAAAGGTAGATGGGAAATAAAATAATATCACTTTTACATACAACCTTTTCCTTTTTTTGTATCTTTGTAACGTGTGTCTCGCAAGTATGTCATTTATCGGAAAATGAACAAGTTAAATTGCTTAAATTTTGGAACAAATAATATCAATAATAGATTGGCTGCTATACATATGGTTTTCGATAAACATATTGTATCTATTGATTTATAGTCTGGCATCGCGTCGTCCGCCCTTACCCAGACCTGCGCCTGCCAAGGAGCATAAACGTATAGCTATACTTATACCTGCTTATCGTGAAGATGCTGTGATACGTGAGTGTGTAGATGCTTGTCTGGATCAGGATTATCCTTCAGATAAGTTTGACACGGTGGTGATTTCAGATCGTATGCAGCCTTCCACAAATGCCACTTTATCAAAACTTCCTATTCGCTTAATAGAAGTGCACTTTGAAAACAGCACGAAATCCAAATCTTTGAATGCCGCCATGGCTGCCATTGGCAATGATTATGATATTGCTGTGGTACTTGATGCTGATAATGTGGTCACTTACGATTTCTTGAATGATATAAACGATCGGTTTGCCGATCCTAAAGTTGAAATAGTTCAAGCCCATCGCATAGCCAAGAACTTGAACAACGATATGGCATTGCTCGATGCTATTAGCGAGGAAATAAACAATACAATTTTCCGTTTAGGACATGCTAAGTTAGGCATGTCGGCTGCCCTCATCGGTTCGGGAATGGCATTTCGTTACGATTTGTTCCGCGATACCATGGCAAATGTCAAAGCAGTAGGTGGTTTTGACCGCGAACTTGAACTGACTCTTCTTTATCAAGGTAAGCACTTCCATTACTTACCCGATACTTTTGTCTTCGACGAAAAGATTCAGAACACCGGTGATTTCTCCCGTCAGCGCCGTCGTTGGCTTTCGGCACAGTGGCATTATTGCCAGATGTTTGCCAAATACCTTTGGAAAGCAATTGCCGCTCGTAACTGGGATTTTTGCGATAAATTGTTTCAGCAAGTATCTATCCCCCGTCTATTGTTGATGGGTTTTACTTTTTTCCTTGCTGTTGCTGTTACTGTTTACAACTGGATTTGGGGCTTGAAGTGGTGGTTGTTGCTTGTATTACTTGCTGTAGCTCTACTTGTTGCCGTTCCAAAAAGATATTGTACCAGTCGTTTGGCAATGGCACTCCAGTCGCTCCCATATACATTTTTGTTGATGGCTGCTAATATTTTTAAATTGAGGGGGGCGAATAAGAAGTTTATACATACGGAGCATGGGCTTAGTTAAATGATGGATGCAAAATTTATATTAGAAAAATAAGTCTGCGATATTGTTGAAATATTTGTATAAAAAGTGAGGGTTTGAATCTACTTTTGAATACAATGTTTTTTATTTTCTGGTCAGTTGTATAATAGAGGTTCGTTTTAGGTTGTTTTTGATAACAACTAATGTGAAGGTGATACTCAAACTGATTTGTCTGATAACAGATTGATCAGTATCCTATTTAAATGGGTTGTTTACAGATATTTGTAGTATATGTTTGCATTCTTCCTTGAAATAAGGGATGCTTTTATTGAAGAATTTGTGGATGTATATAATTAGAATCATGAATAGTGTAATTCTTGCTTGTTGATTAGAATGGTTCTCAATCGTATGTGAGACATTGATGAAACCTCATTAGTTAGTATATATGACGGATGTCAATTAACTTAATAACAGCAACAGACTATATAGAAAGATTTAGGTAATATTTGTTTCATAATCTTTTTGTATTATAATTAATGTCTTTTATATCTCTTGCTTATGCGCTTTGTGAAAGAACGGAAACTTGGAACTGCAATATAGAATAATCCAGATGTTAGGATAGTATATGTTAGAGTCAATATTAAAGCATAGATAACCCAATGGGTGAAAGAAGTTTTAGGGGTAAATAATGTACTTGGTAGGAGGTAATGACAGAAAACACTTGTACTTAAAATTATTAGCATTTGTTTGAAATAGCCCGTTAAGTAGTATCTGAATTTTATATGTAGTCCACATTTGAAAAGAAAATAGGGTTTCCATAAACCTACAATAATTGTTAAACTAACGATGCCTCCTAACAATACCCCTGGAAGTCCCCACAATGCACCTCCTATGATGGCTATTGTTAGATTGATGCAAATTTCTGTAATAGGTGCCCATGTGTCTCTAAATAGTCCATAACCAAACAGAAATTGTTCGGTAACGCCACGGCTGTAGCCTATAAAAGCAGACAGAATGATGAGTAATAAAATATGATGTGGTAATACATATTGTTTGCCTAGCCATAGTGCAATAAATGGTTCTGTTAGATGGAAAATAGCAAAAGAAGATATTCCTGCAATTAGAAAACGTACGCTGAATAATTCCCAAAATATTCGATATATTTTGGGGGTATCTCCTTCTGTAATTAGGTTACCCACACCAGCTTCTGTACTTCCCCATACTGTGTTGAGCAATTGACCGATACGGTTTATTATAATAGTATAGTTACCGTAGAAGGCTACAATTTCCAATGATACAAAAGCATAGATTAATAGAGGAATGGTATGAAAATGGACAAAACCTCCCATTTTGTGTACAAATAATTGTTTTGTGTATTTTATTACTTCTGGATAATCTTTGAGTAACTTTTTTCCTCGCTTTACTTCGCTTTTCAACCAAGGGTAAGTCTGTCTGATTTTCCAGTTTAGAATTATAGAACGGGCTATATTAGAAAGTAGTTCTATAACAATCCATAAGTAATAGTTGGCGGTATAATAGATGATGCCCATTTGTAATAGGGTTCTTACAAGCATAGCTGTTTGGAAATAGGCTGTCGTAACATAATTCTTTTGGTCGGCTGCCAATAAACTCATTTTATAATTGGCAAAGTAGGTGATAAGTGAAGAGGTCAAATAAGAATAAAAGGTAAAGTAAATGACTTTCAGATCAAATATGTCATTTGGAAAAATGATAGGAAGGAAGAAACTTAAGGCGCATCCAGCATAAAGAATGATGAGTCCTATTCGGCGATATATGTATCCTAATACAGATATGATTTCATTGATTTTTGATTGGTTATGTTCAAACAACGGTTTGTATAGCACATATCCAATGGCGGATCCAATACCCAGTTCTGCTAAGTTGAGAAATTCTAACAAGTCGGAGAGGGTATTTGTCATACCCATGAAGTCCGCACCTAGATGGTCCAAAAAGATCTTTCGGGAAAAGAAAGACAAAAACAATGCTAATGCGTAAAAAATCAAATTTACTCGAGCATTGAGCAGGGATTTTTTTATACGTGATTCTTGAAGCATTTCTTATGGTTTATCTGGATAATGTTTAATGTTTCGGACAAAGGTAATATATTTATAGTTGTCTTAAAAGCTGTTCTCTTAACTCTGTACATTTGTCTCTTTGTTTTTATTTTTTAGTATTTTTACCCAATAATAGCATCCTTGTCACCAAGTTCTGGCGTAACACTTTATCCATCAATATTGGAAGGATAATGGCAAGCATTGTAGCGAATAGGAAGATAATTTCTATACTTTTTACTCCTAGCATTTTCATTATAATTCGGCCTCCGGACGTACCAAAACCATGGAATAGGTAGATACTATAAGCGTAGTTGCCTAGCCATACAAATAAGGGAGAATACCATTGTAATTTCAATAACAAGAATAAGGAAGGAATTAAGGTTATTCCATATAGGATCCGACTTATGGAAGCTGCTTCGCCTGGGTAGAACCAAACAATCTGTATAAGAATTATTCCTGATAAAGCAGCTAGCCACAATAATTGAATATTAGATGGCCGATATAGCTGGGATCCAAAGCGATAAGCTGCTACTCCTGTGAAAAAATATGGAAGTTGTCCTAATGCACCTTTAAAACTGAATATATTAGGTAGACTGTGCATAAAACCACGATCATTTGTAATACTTAATATAACTGCAATAAAGCACCACACTAACCATTGATTTCTATATTCCATTTTTTTATAATAGTCTATCCACCATTGTGTTATAAAAATAAGAAATAGTGATGGCAGATACCAATAGATTGTATATGGAAAAACGTAGATGCGCCACATCTGATTAAATTCTCCTTTGTTATTTGTACCAGGAATCAGAAACTGAGTCACAAAGTAGAGCGTACCAACTATGGTCATTGGTACAAGTAGCCGCAATGCTTTCTTGCGTGCAAATGTACTGAAATTGCCTAATGCAGAAAATGGCTTTTGTGCATATACCCAACCTGATATAGCTGTAAAAAGGGGCATTTGAATATAATCTATCCACAGATATAGATAGCGAAAAGGATGTGGAAAGTCTATTTTCATTCCTCCGTTGGGAGTTGATCCAATAACATGTCCAACTACTACCAATAGGATAGCGATGCCACGCAATGTTTCTAGGGGTAAATTCTTTTTGTTTCCGACCATAAAAACATGAATTTTACAAATACATTTTGATTGTTTTAAGATACACAAAGATATTGCTTTTTTTTGTATCATGTATGTTTTAATTTATCTTTGTATCACAAAAAACAACCGTTATGGGAAAGTATTATGTCAAATTTGGACTTTCAAAGAATTTTAATGCTGGTTCTAAGGCAATGAAGGATATTATGGCTTTGCTTGAAAGTAATGGTTATAAACCTGTTTTGGCTTTGCCTGCCAGGATGAATAAATTTCTAAAGTTGGTGGATATTCCAATTTTGTTGTTCACTATTCTTTTTAAAGTGGGTAGCAAAGGAACAATTGTTTATTTTATACCGAGCAATGCGCAACGTATCCGCTTCATTAAGTTTCTTAAAGATGTTTTAGGGTTTCGACTTATTTGTTTTATTAATGATGTTGAGTCCATGCGGATGAATAAAAGTAAAAAGTATGCAGTGGATGAAATGAAAAGTATTGCTTCGTCTGATGTGGTGTTAGTGCCCAATAAGTTTTCGGTTCATATTTTAAGCGAGCAGTATGGATTGAAAAATAAGTTAGTTCCTGTGGAAGTTTGGGATTATTTAGTTTGTGACAAAGGTTTGACTGAAAAATGGATTGAAAGTGTTGAGCCCTCTCCAAATGTGGCTTATGCAGGAAATCTTAATCTAGCCCCTTTTATAGACGAATTATCCAAAGTTGATTTGCAGTTCAAAATTTGGGGCAGCAAAAAGGTGAGAGGAAAGGAAAAAAATGTGGAGTTCATGGGTGAAGAATCTCCTGAGGAGTTAATAGGGCTGGTAGCTGAATGTTCTTGGGGAATGGTGTGGTATGGTTTTTCGACTGAGAATTTTGATAGTCCATTAAGCTCTTATTTGCGGTTTTGTAATTCGCATAAATGTGGACTATATTTGGCGGCCGGAGTCCCTTTAATTGTTTGGCAAGAGAGTGGTATGGCTTTTTTTGTTGATAAGTATCAAGTTGGAATAGCTGTATCTTCTTTGCGTGAGGCTGCTACCATTATTAATTCTATGGATGATCATACGTATGCCGGATACCGAAGAAATGCGAAAAAGATGGGTGCGCAAATACGTCAAGGGAAATTCTTTTTAAGAGCGTTGACTGTTGCAGAAGAACTTTGTAAATAAGATTGAAACATGAAACAAAAGAAAGTTTTAACATTAATGTGGCGAAGGCTTAATTTTATGGAATTCGGAAAGGACGTAATATTGTTGCCTTACTATTTGGGACTCGCTATGGGATATCGTGTGGAAATTTGTTGTGGATATGCAGATGAGTTAGAAAAGCAGGTAAGTAAGGAAGAAAAAGCAGATTTGAAGTTTATACGTCGTAATTTGACCTACAATCCTTATCAGCGTACGTTGGTCTATCTGAAATATTTATTCCAGAATTCTTTGCATATTGACCTGTTGATGTGTTTTCATTGGCGTTTAGAAACTTTTATAATAATTTTGTATCATAGACTTTTTAATAAGACAGGGCAGATTTATGTAAAACTTGACACAGCAACGGGCATTGAATGGGACCTGTCTTATAGAAATTTTATCAGTAAGACCTTGCGGAAATGGGTCTATAAGATTTGTTTAAAGAAAGTGAATTTGCTTTCTTGTGAAACATTGCTAGGCTATCAAAACCTTTGCGGCAACGAGGATTTTGGGGCAATGTTAAAGCAAAAACTTGTAATGATGCCTAATTCTTTTGATGAACCTCATTTGAAAGAATTGAATATGAAAGAACGGTCCTATTCGCAGAAAGAAAACTTGATGATTACAGTAGGTCGGTTGGGTACTCATCAAAAGAATACGGAAATGTTGCTCAATGCATTGGCGAATATGAATCTGGAAAGGTGGAAGTTTTGTTTTATTGGTCCCGTGGAGGAATCATTTCAAACATTGGTATCTGATTTCTTCAGTCGATATCCAGAGAAAAAAGAATGCGTGGAATTTGTAGGTCCGCAATATGATAAAAAGATTTTGTGGGAATATTACAATAGAGCTAAGGTGTTTGTATGTACTTCACGTTGGGAAAGTTCCGGTATAGTATTCAATGAGGCTAAACGTTTTAGAAATTATATAGTGAGCACGCAAGTTGGGGAAGCGGTAGATTTGATAGAAGAAAGAAAATATGGCGTGTTTATTGGCCAAGAAGATGTATTAGGATTGAGTGATGTCTTGGCTGATATTGTGAATGGTAGAAGGTGTGTTGATGTATATCAAGATTATGACACAAAGCAATTGTCCTACCAAAACAATGTCAAAGTTTTGGTGGATTTTTTGCAGCGATGATTTGCTATCACGATTTATTCATATGATATCTTAGCCAGACATAAAAAGAGGGGCAGTAATTGTAGTAAATTGAAAATTTCCATTCGTGGAAAGTACGTTTTTGCACAAAATGCGGTATCCTACTTTTTAGATCGCCGATAATTTCTCGACGGTGGACATATATTTTAGGGGTATGTGCTAGCAGCCAGAGATTAAGGGTAAGCAAATGAAAAATACAATATTTCATTTTTTCCTTTGAATTGACATTTAGGCATTCTTTTCTTAAAAGTATGGAGGCTTGTTCTGCAACGACGTTTAGTGATAGCATAGCTTTTTTACTGAGAGTGCGTATGGCCGATTCTTCATGCTGACGATAAATGTAGGCCTGTAAGGGAATGCTCATAAATCTTTTTGCGGCCAGAAGTGCTGATATGGAAAAAATCCAGTCCTCACAAAAAATTATATGATCAATAAATTGTAAATTGTTATCGATGAGAATTTCTCTTCTAAATATATATTGCCATACATATCCTTGTGCGGGGTTGAAATATTCGATAAAGCCTTCTTGTCCACTTTTGCATTCAGTAATGTGGGGGGGGATCTTGGAGGTAATGGAACAAGATTTATTAATACAGGGGTATTTTAGCCATGCATGATCAAATTTTAGTATGTCCAAAGAATTTTTCTTGGCAATATTTAATATTCTCTTCAAGCAATTATTTGCCAGCATGTCGTCTGCATCCATGAACCAGACATAAGTACCACGTGCTGCTTTTAATCCGTTGTTTCGGGCAATAGAAACTCCTTGATTAAGTTGTTTGATGATTTTGAGATTATGGTGTTTCTTTGTTAGATCATATATATTTTCCATACTTTTGTCTTTAGATCCGTCGTCTATTATAAGTACTTCAAACGTATTTTCATTCAAACTTTGTATGTAAATACTTTCCAAACATTGACGGATATATTTTTCTGCATTATAGACGGGAATGATAATACTTAGCTGTTTCATGACGTTGTTGTTTGACATATTACAAAAATAGTATTTTTTTCTTTGGTTGTTTGCCCTTTCGCTCACTCTTTTGTATTTTTGTAGAATATAAAATTGATTGTGTAGGTAATGGAGAATAAGTCTTCAAAGGGTTCCTACGGAAAATAGATATTCGAAGTCTAAAATAGTGAAATATGATACCTAAAACAATTCATTACTGTTGGTTTAGTGAAGCACCTATACCACCGAATTTGCAGATGTGCATGAATACGTGGAAAAAATATCTTCCTGATTATAAGTGGAAATTATGGACGTTGAATTCTTTTAATGTAAATGCATTGGCATGGACAAAAGAAGCCTATGAGGCGAAAGCATGGGCTTTTTTGACTGACTATGTAAGGCTTTATGCGCTTTATATGGAAGGTGGAATCTATTTGGATACTGATGTCTTAGTGAAAAAGTCATTTAATTCACTTTTGGTTGATCGCTTTTTTACAGCAATAGAATATCATCCTGAAATGATAGAGGCAGACGAACTGGCAAGCGAACGCTTAAAGTGTGATGGGACAAATTGTTTTCCTGGTACTCGTGTTCCTGGTTTAGGATTGCAAGCTGCTATTTTGGGAGCTGAGAAGGGACATCCTTATCTAGAATGTGTTATGAAATTTTATAGTACCCACCATTTTATACAATCTGATGGGAATTGGTATATTAAAGAAATAGCACCTGATATATTGGCTATAGTAGCCGAAGATTTTGGTTTGAAATATAATAAGGATGTAGAACAACATCTAAGAGAAGGTATGAAAATTTATCCATATTATGTATTAGGGGGAGCGTATAATCAGGTGAATCCAAATACAGTGGCTGTTCATTTGAGTGCCGGTGGATGGCGGCAACGAACGCTTTTGAGGACGATACTGACTAGGATTAGATTTTATAAAAAAATATTTATTGCTAGTCGTTAGCTCAAATTATAGAAATAGTATGTTTACTTTTTTTCTATGTTTATGGTATCAATTATAACTGTCAACTATAATGGTTGGAAAGACACGTGTGATTTAATTGCCTCTTTAAAGCAGTTTGAAACATATCTATACGAAATTATTGTTGTAGATAATGCTTCGCAATGCGATGATGTAAAACATATCAGACACTTATATCCAGATGTAAAACTTATAGCGAGCGATAAGAATTTAGGGTTTGCCGGTGGAAATAATTTAGGATATCAATATGCTGAAGGAGATTATATCTTCTTTTTGAATAATGATATGGTCATAAAAACACCTATATTAGAGCGAATGGTTGAGTGTTTGAAAAGTAAAGAGTATGCTGGGGTATCTCCTTGTATCTTTTATTTGTATAAGCCGGATTGGATACAATATTATGGATGTAAAGAAATGACCTCTATCTCTTTAAGACATACCACAGAGGCTTTTGACCCTTTTCGAAGAGACTATTTTTTGCATTCTGGAGAAACGGAGGTATTACACGGAGGAGCGATGATGGTACGACGCGATGTGATAGACAAAGTTGGAACAATGACGGAAATTTATTTCCTTTTCTATGAAGAATTCGATTGGAGCCTTAGGTTACGTGAAGCTGGATATAAATTGTTTTACGAGCCAGCTTCTGCTGTGTATCATAAAGAAAGTATGACCATTAAACCACAGACTTTTTTGAGGGAGTATTATTTGATGCGTAGCCGGATAATTTATGCGCGAAGAAATTGTAAGGGGTGGCGTAGAATAGTGTCATGTCTTTATCAGTTTGTTGCAGCGTTACCTAAAAAAACACTGCATTTTATGTGCAAGAGACGTTTAGACTTGATAAAAGCTGTATGGTGTGGAGCTTTTCGAGGATTATTTTATCCTTTGCAGAAATAATTAAGAATTTATGTTGATGTACTACTGTTATAGAATAAATTAGAACTATGAAACAAGATAAATTAGTCAAAATAGTATATTGTATTTCCTCTTTAGCGATAATTAGAGGAGGCCAACGGATGTTGGCGATAAAGGCTAATTATTTTGCAAAGCATTGGGGATATGAGATTCATGTGATAACAACTGATGAAGGAGATAAACAACCATACTTCCCGCTTCATCCTTCTATACAAGTTCACAATTTAGATATTAATTATGATAAATGGATGCCTCTGTATAAACGTCTATTTTCGCATTTTTATAAGCGGTATTTGTATAGGAAACGTTTGAAGAAAAGTTTAAATCAAATAAAACCTGATTTTACTATTTTAATGTTACGTCGTGAATTGGGGTTTATTATGGATATGAATGATGGTAGTATTAAAATAGCGGAAAACCATTTTGAAAGAGAGAGTTATTTGAATAGTGCGAATTATAGTTTGTTGCGTTACTGTCCTAATTTTATTTGGAAGAGATGGAAGAAAAAGCAAGTTGAGTATATAAAGAAGCTCCACCGTTTTATTGTATTGACGAATGAGGATGCTGCAAAATGGGGTGAATTGGATAATGTGACGGTGATACCAAATCCTTTGGCGCTTATGCCAGAATCCTTGTCATCTGGTGCATCGAAGCAAGTTATTGCTGTAGGTCACTATGGAATGCAAAAAGGCTTTGATATGTTAATAGCTGCTTGGAAAATAATAGCTGTTAAACATAAGGACTGGAATTTAAAAATTTTTGGTGATGGTCCTCTACGCGAGACGTTGCAGCGGCAAATAGACGATGAAGGGCTTCGGGATTCATGTAAGTTAGAGATGCCTGTACCTGATATTACATCAAAGTATGTCGAAAGTTCAATTTTTGTATTAAGTTCACGTTATGAAGGATTTGGATTAGTTATCATAGAAGCGATGGCTTGTGGACTTCCTGTTATATCTTTTAATTGCCAGTGTGGTCCTAAGGAAATTATTACCAATAATGAAGATGGGATATTGGTAAAGACTGGTGATATTGCAGCATTAGCTCAACAGATTTTGTTCTTGATTGAAAATGAGGAAGTGCGCAAAAGAATGAGAACAAAAGCACTTTTGAAAATTCAAAAGTATAGGATAGAAAATATAGCAGTGTTATGGAAAGACTTGTTTGAAAAGTTGTTGGAAGAAAAAAAATAGTAAGTGAGATGGTGAAATATTTCCTATAATATTTCACTTGTGTATGAAGATCTTGATTATATTCTTGAATATGTTTCTCTGGACTTTGTATATATTGTTACAAACGAAAATGGAAGTCTCATGACTTGTGCTAATTGTCCTATTTCCAGTATTCATTTTATCAACAACTGAATATTTAGTAGTTTTTCTAAAAGATCACGAGATAACTTCGCAATCCGGTTTAAAATAATTGCCACAAATATAACCGTAATAAAAACCCAAATTAGCCTAACAGGCAAATCTAAATTCTTATAATACTCTATAATTACAAACTGTACAATATAAGTCTCTAATGTCAATTTAGCTAATTGGCCAATGCCCCAGCATACTTTCTTTTTGTCTTTCAAGCCCTTTTCTAGTTTTCTTGACAAGACAAGTGCATACTTACAAATAGGAAATAAACCTATAGGAATAATAAATTGATATATTAATAAACAATCAAAATATTTTATAGTAGATTTAATTGAAAAGTAAATTATCATAGCTAATATAAAATCAATAGTTGTACTTTTAGTATCAATAAAATGATTGGTACAATAAGCTCCATATAACATGATAGCAAAATAATAATACCAATGTAGACAAGTGGAATTGTTTACATAATCAATTAAGAAAACCGAATAGTCATTCAAAAAAAAGAAGGTAAGTAAATAGGGAGTACATAACAATAAAATAATTACAGGTATTTTAGTAGGTATATACTTAACTATTGCATAGTATAAAACATAAAAAATAATAATTGCATTAACAAACCAAAAAGGAGTAACGAAGAAGTCATAAAAATTATATTTCTCTCCCAGAAATACATTTGAAAATATTAAGAAGATCCACACACTTGGATAGACACGAATCAATCTTTTTAAAAACCAACGCCCAAATCCGATCTCTCTATTGCCTAAAAATAAAGTATATCCAGATGTGAAAAAAAAGATAGCATTTCCTACAGCTCCTCCAGTACCTAAAGAAGGAAGTGCCCCATAAAAAGCAGCACAATGAGAATTTATGATAATCAAAGCTGCAAAACAGCGAAGTATTGATATGAAATTAACGACTGGCATATTGAATTTGTTGATAAAAAATTAACCTATCATATGAAAACTCCCATAGATCATTCCTACAATTTTTTACTTCATAATTATGTTTTTCATTTTTTCGTCTTGTAATCCAGCTCACTTTCTAAGTATATATAATTGTGAGAAATGGCCTCCTTTAAAATTGGTATTCTTTTATTGCTTTATAAATGACTTTGACACTATGTTCCCAGCTGTGAGTATGTGCAAAGGCAATGCGTGTATCAGCCAATATTTGATTAGCTGTTTCGTTAATCGATATTTTTAATGCTAAAATCCATTCTTCAACAGTGATAGCCAAATGGGTATGATCGGAGAAAACCGTACGCATAGTATGTGTAGAGGTAGCTACTATAGGTTTACCCATTGCGAGATATTCATCTATCTTTAGCGGATAGTTACCATCCGTGATGGAATTGAGTATTTGGGGATTAATGCAAACATCGAAATGCTGTATATATTGTGGCAGTTTTTCTACTTCTTTACGTCCTGTGAAGTGTACATTTTGTAGTTGGTGCAAGGGGTGGGCTCGGAAGTGCTCATCTTCCGGACCGACAAAGATAAAACTGTATTCCGGTAATTGTTTGGCAATGCTATAGAGTAAGTTGCTGTCCAAGCGACTTTCAATGATAGCTCCTGTATAGCCAATTATGGGAGAGGCAATATTTTGTATATCTGTAGGTTTACTCCATTTTCGAGTAGCATCATAGAGTTCAAGATTTACACCAGTATTCAATACATAGGTATTGGGATTGATAGGACGAAGTTGCTCGGCAAAGTAGCTGGAATTTGCTAATACGATGTCTGATTGGCGGACAAGGGTTTCTTCGCACTGTGGACCATGTTTACGCCAATAAGGAAATCCGATGACATAGTCGCGGCGATAATATATACTAATTGCTGGATGAATGTACTCTTTCAGATGTTGACTTCGGAAAAGATCAGTATCAATCATGTGAATATAATTCTTAAACTCTAGTGCAGTAGCTTGTTTTACTATCCAATTCCCGATTCGTTTTCCATTCTGGCGATTGATAATATTAAAGAGCCATGTGGGCAGTTGCCCTACAGAATGTATCATGAATGGACAATCTAGTACCCATAAGTTCTTATTGATTTGCCGTAAAGGCGTTGATTTCCCATAGATAACTTCTAATTGTCTGCAGTTGGCAGGAGAGGGCTGCCCTTTAGTCATTATTCTCAAACGTGTAGCTATATCCATAGGAGGGTTCACATAAAGTACGCGATGCAGTTTTGATATTTCAGATGCAGTATTTTTGATGGTACTTCCTATTTCGATATCCCAAGACTGAAGGCTGGTAATGATAAAGTTTTTCATAGTCGATAGAGTTTAGTGTATTTATCAGCTGTATTTTCCCACGAAAATAATTTGGCTCGTTTCAATCCGTAAGCTATTTGCTTTTTACGGAAATCTTCATCATTTTCCAGACGTATTAGAGATTCTGCTATTTCCTTTGGATTTTTTGGGGAAACCATTAATGCTTCTTCACCTGCCACTTCGGGTAAAGAAGAACAGTTGCTTGTGATCACAGGAGTAGCACATGCCATAGCCTCAATCACTGGAATACCAAATCCTTCTTTTAATGAGGGAAATAGGAAAACGGAAGCTCCGTTATAAAGAGCGGGAAGATCTTGACTAGGAATGTAGCCAGTGTAAACGAGGTTAGAGGCACAGATTTCAATGTTCAATTCTACTAGCAAGTCTTCTACATAATCACGTTTTAATCCGGTAATTACTAGCTTCAATGGATGGGCTGACTGATGAAGGTAGTCATTATAGGCACGTAATACTCCAATGGTATTCTTACGTGGATCTGTATTTCCAAAAAATAGTAGATAATGATTGTCGGGCAGGTATTTGCGAGTAATATTCCGTGTTTCTTCTATGCTTAATGGGTGGTAACAGTTACTACAGCCATTGTACACTACAGTCAGTCTGGATCCAGACTGCGGAAAGTGGTTCAAAATATTTGTTCGTGCAGTTTCGGATACAGTGATAATCTGTTTACAACGGTCAATGATGCGTGGTACATTCCAGCGACGATAGTACCATCCTAACAATTGGTAGAAAGATCTACTGTTCCCTTTCTTCTCCGTAAGATAAATTATGTCATGCAGGGTCAATATCAGGGGAACCGTACAATGCAGTGGAGCCGTGTTCGAGGTGCAGTGCAACAGCTCCACTTTTGCTTTTCGAACGGCACGCGGTAGTATCCATTGCTCCCATAATAGGTAGGTAGGACAACGGAGTTCCAAAACATGCATTCGTTCCGTGCTTGTTAGGCAACGGTCTGCACCTGGAGCTACAAATACGAAGTATTCATTGTCGTCATTTCTGTGTTGCAGGCAATATAATACCTCCAGAATAACATAATCCATCCCGTGTTTATTGGGTCGGAAAATGCGCTGTGCTTCAATACCTATCCTCACGACTTCCTGTTTTTTCCTTTTTTGAATATGCGTATGAAGTGGCTAAATACTGAGGTAAATATTAGAATAGGTAATAACCAAAATGACTTTCGGAATCGTTTGCTAATTTCACCCTCAGGCATTGCCATTAAAAATGATATGAACAATATTCCAAGCAGGATATACCATTTAACGCTGAGAGGCCAATAAGCAAATGTAAGGATGATTGCACCAATCATGATGTATGCAATCAGTAATAATCTGGATGGAATCAACCATTGGAACAATTTCTCGCAAAGGTCCCATTTGCCTTGTAAAAATGCAGCTGGTAACTGTACTATTGCAAGCAGAGTACTTCTATACTGTGCTCCCAGCCAACGTTGGCGTTCTTTACTATATCCTGAGGAATTTTCTGTCTTTTTGCAATAGCACACAACTTCTTCCAAATATTCTGTATAGATATTGTCTTTTAACAACTCTATTTCCATGGCTTTGGTGAAGTCACTGCCTTGCAACCTTGGTGCAAGTTGATGGAACATATTGAAGTCAAACATCATTCCTGAACCAATAAGTGCTGAAGAGAATCCTAATACGGTGTGTGCTTTGCGGAAAAGACGGTTATTAATTTCTTCACTGGTTGCATTCAACACTGCAATATCCGTATTAAGGTTCTCAGCTAAACGGTGTGCCTGTATGGCTTCACATCCTGAGTAATATGCATCGTTGAACAGTTCCAATGCATTAGGGACAACTTTGTTGTCCGAATTAAAGATGGTAATTGCATCATATTCATTCGGAGAATATCGTTCCATCACTTGCTGTATAGCATATATTTTGGTACAGTTTTCCTTGTCTGGGACAATAATATTTACGGGCATCTGAAGAAGTGTACACAAATCTTCTTCAGATAGTTGGGTAGCTGCTACTGCAATAGAATATTTATCTTGCGGATAAATCTGGGTATCTATAAAGTGTCTGATGGATTCTATTACCTCTTTCCCATTTTTTAATACTACAAAAAGTACTAGAAAACGATGTTGCTTTGGGGAATGGGGGTAGGGATTTTTATATTTTTGCAGGGATGCTAATGCATAAATAAACAGATAGGCTACAGGTATTGCCAACAATAAAAAAACAACTGCATCTGTCATCTGCAATGCGTTATTGTTCTCATTCATCCACCAGTCGGGATTGAATATCTGAAAAATTTCGTTCATATTATATATCTATTTTTTAGTTCTCTAAAATTTGTAATCAGGATTCATTCTCTTTTCTATATATGGACCGTTTAGCACGAATGATAGGAAAATTGGTATGAGAAGGTTGCCGGGGGAGGCTCCCATTCCTCTTCCTACATAGCCGTTTATCCATAATCCGAATACACCTGCCAGCAGTGCTATTAATATCTGTCGTAATTGTGGGTTATGTACCTTAAAGAGCAATATATAGCAACATCGCAGGAGAATAAAGCTCAAAAAAGTAAGATAAAAAATAAGCCCTACGATGCCATTTTCTACCCAAATGTCTACATAATACGAATCTGTAGGAATAAAATCTTCTTTTAAATCCATTAGTTGTTCAGTATCCACAATGCGACCTCCCACACCAACTCCGAAAGGTTTGTCTTGAAGGTAATGGGCAAAGCGTCTTCTATTTTCTACGCGTACATTGTAAGATGCATCTTCTTGCGGACGAAAGGCGGTACGGGTACGCCGTATAAAAGAATTATCATTGCCGATATCAGTAAAGTAGAAAAAACTGAAAGCTGTGAGTCCTACAATTGCGGAAATGGCAATTGCCTGAAGCTTCTTACTCAATATCAGGTATAAGAATAATCCCGAAAAAGGAATGACTACTGCTCCGCGTGTGCCTGACATTATCAATCCAGTACCTGCCAATAGACTGACAACTATACAAAACCATCGGAACTGTGATTTTTTTATAGTGGTGGATATTAAGCTGAAGGAAGTAAAGAATACTCCCATTATAGCACCAAAATTACCGGCATCACTAAAAAAGGAGAAGTATCGGATTCCATCACGTAATAGGTGGGTATGCCAAGCTTCATAAACGATTAGGAATTTTGTTTCAGCCCAGTCCCATCCATGGGACTTCTGCCAATAGAGTTTTATGGCGGCGGTGATGACAAATATTCCTAATAATAGAATAACTGCGCGTAATTTTTTATGACTATTAAGTAATATACCAGACACTAAATAAGATAGGGGAATAACTGTGAAAAAACCACGGCTGGTGACAATATCATGCAGATGAGAATGAGGAGACAGAAGTTCCAAGATGCAAAAGCATATCCATGTTATTTGCCCTATTGTCAATATATTAAATGCATTTCTCCAATAATAGTCCTTTCCTTTTCCACCAACAATATTGATGCAGAGAGAGAATATACATATATATAGGAATATATCATGAATACCACTCAAGCCTTCGACTTCTGTATATCGGTAAATTGCGGCAAAATATAGATTAACAATACAATATAGAATATAACTAAACATGGGATATTGCATACCGTATAAGCCTAACAATAGGCATATCGGAAATAATATGATAGCACCAGCTATCATCATTTTGCCAATAATGACTGCATATGCCAATGCTATTAATCCTACGAAGAGAAATGCATAGGTTATTCCTCGAGGATTGATGGAGATATTCTGTTTTTGGTTGTATAATGGCATATAGTTCTATCTCTTTTTTGCTTTTATTTCACTCTTGCTTTCTTAGAAGTCAATCCTAATTGAGAAATACGACTGAAGAATGAGTGCAGCGGAGTTTGTGGAGGTAACTCACCAGTAAATGACTCTACTACTTCGCGGTCAGCATTGTTCAGATAGAGAAATAATGGTGTGTCAGCCAATGCTTTTTTAATGGAAGCTAAGACATTTGTATCACTGTTTCTCCACAATCTGCAGGCGTTAGCTACCAGTAAATTGACATCTGATTTTTGTAGTGCGGAAAGCGGCAGGCTTGATACACTTAAAGCTGGATATTCTACTAATATGATGTCCGCTTCCACTTCTGCTTCGTTCTTTCTCCAGAAGTCATCTAGGCTTTGGGCGTTAACGTAGTGGGGATTGTTTACGTCAAAGTCCTCGCCAGCAGTGACAATGCGCACATTGAATCCCTCGGTTTCCCAGTAGCTGGCAAAATATTTTGCCAGAAACGACTTACCTTCACCGGATTCCATACTAAGCAGATTTATAACTGTGGGGCGGCCAGGGCACAAATAATTGTTCATTTGGCGGCAACTATATGCGGCAGCTAGTCGGTTACAAGCTTTCAGGAATCCGCGGAACTTTAAATTGCTGGTACCATTGAAAGCCGATAACACAGGAAGACCGGTCAATCGCTTACTGCGGAAGGCATCACGAAGAGTATGGTCGAATAGTTCTATCAGTAAGAAGTAAGTAAGAATGAATACGATACTTCCTATGAATGCTACTAATATATAGATAGCCCGCTTTCTGCCGTTATCCGTTAAAGGGAAAGCAGGCTCGGCTATCACTTGTAGGTTACTGGTAGTCATCTCTAAATTCTTCAACCGCAAGTTCGCTTCTGCCAGTCCGTGTATCTGATTACGGTAGTTGTCCTCAGCGATACCAATGGCACGCTGCATACGGGTCACTTGTGTTCCAACAGGAGACATATGGCTATATTGGTCGAAGATATCCTGCTGGCGATCGTTCAAAACCTTTAATTCTGCCTTAGATTTAGCTTCTTTGATACATGCTGTAAGCCATTCGCTTACCATGGCATCAATACCTACGCCTTCCTTGGAAAAATTATATTCGTTCAAATTGTCAGATATGTGTGAAATTTTTTCTTCAGCTTTTTTTAAAGCCTCTTTGTCCTTCTTTATATCAGCATCTTTAGCTTTGTTATTTGATGAAGTGAAAATCTCTTTTTCTGTTATGTTTTGGTTAAGTTCGCTGATTTTGTTCAGTTCATTCAATAAATTAGTGTTATCACGAATAATTTTTGCACGTATGTCCATCTTATCTTCTAACATCCTACGTAAAGCAATGGCGCTTTCGTATTCGCGGAAAGCCGCTTCTTTACGGTCATCTACTTGATAGCGTGTACTGGACAACGCTTCTGTTTCCTCTGTATAGTTGATGACTCTTGCGTCCACACAGTATTGCATCAGTTTGTCTTCTTCTTCGCTGAGATTGATTTTGGCAAGACGCACTTGTTCTTTAAAATATGCTATTACATCGTTAGTTGCTTTGAAACGTAGTATCTCATAAGCTTTTTTCAGTTCGTCTATTAATATAACTACAGTTTGTTGTGTGATGCCGGGATCAGCAGCTGTGTATTCAATGTCAACTATATCGCTGGTTCCTGATCGTTTAACTAAGATTGCATCCAAGGCTTTCGCACTGTAGAAGGGACCTCCTCCTAGGAAAAGGGCATAGACGAAATTATTGGGAGATTCTTTGCGATACTTGAATAAATTGTCGGCTGTTTTTTTTACATTTTTCCGGTCAATAAGGGCAAGTACTTCTTTAGGAACTATATTCAGTAGTTGACGGTAATGTTTGGCCTGAATGTATTGATTGTCGTTCCATTCTTCACCATAAGTCAAGGCATTAGCTAGCAAACGTACGGAAACATTAGTTAAAGTACCTTGCGATTTGGATAATCCAATGAGATTGTCGAAAGTACTGTTGATGGTAGAGACGTTTACTGTAGAACCTTCTATAGTAGTGGCATTGGTGACTCCGGCAAACATACTTCCCTCAACTGTATAGCTAAAAGGCAGAAATTGGGTGAAATAAATCACTAATCCTGTCACAAATAATGATCCCCAGAGTATCCAGTAACGGATGCGATAGAGAAATTGGGTGATAAATTGTGCTATATCCATTCTTTTGATGATCTTAGTCCTTGATTATTTTTACATTAGTCAACATCTCTAATAAAATAATAGAGTTATGTAACTTTACACGCGCTTCTTCATAGCTTACTACAGCTCCCGAACGTCGGGCGCGCTCTAATGATAGGCTTATAATGTCTATCCTACCTTGGATAAAGTTATTTTCTGAAATTTTCATTTGGGCATTATAAAGGGCAGCACTTTCTGCCTTGGCGTGGATAGTGGCCAATTGTACTGTTACGTTATTATATGCTTCTAATACTCGTAATCGTTCGACGCTCTTCCATGACCTCTTCTTGCGCAAATTGTAACTGTTCAATTTGATATCTATAATTTTTTAATTTTATAGGACGATTAAGTAGATCTCCAACACTGACTCCCACACTTGCGCCCACATTAAAATTGTTTTGTGCATTTGCCATCGTTGTTTGATACATTGGTGTATATTCATCGCTTGCATTACCAATTACATTATAACGTCCGTAAGAATAACTACCATTCAGTCGAAAATAATTCAACCAATCCCGTTTTTGTAATCGATATTCATTTTTTATTTGTTCTACTTCTGATTGTGCCCGTTTTACAGTTGCATTTTCCACAACTGCATCTAAAAAAACAGATAAAGGAGGAAGTTCTAATTTATCAAATTCAGTAAGCTCCTTTGAAACAACAAACCCTAAAGTATTAGTTTCCATCTTTTCATCTTCTATCTTTAGCTTTTCCAACACTTTAATACGCTCCTCACGTGTCATCTCTTGTGCTGCCGCAGAAAGTGGTATAATGAACAATCCTAAAAGAATTGCATTGTGTACTATTTTTTTTAAATATCCTCTCTTCATTTGATTGCTTCAGTATCTAAGTCTCTTTAATTATACATTCTCTTTCTGCACAAACGCCGTCACCGTCTTGAGCAATATCTTCATATCCAGCCAGAAAGAAAAATCTCTGGCGTACTTGATATCTAATTGTTTACGTTCCTCTGCTGACATCTTGCCGGCACCTCCACGTTTTTCAACTTGCCACAATCCGGTTAATCCGGCAGGGGCCATGAAGCGCTCTATGTAAGTATCGCTGGTTAGCAATTCCGCTTCGTAGAGGGGGAGGGGGCGGTTACCAACTATACTCATGTCACCCATCAGAACGTTGATAAGTTGGGGTAACTCATCAATACTATATTTACGAATGAAATGCCCTACGCGGGTAACGCGGGGATCATTTTCTATCTTGATGAAAGTATTCTGCTGCTCCTGGGATTTCTTTTTGTGGAAATCTTCTTCGGAGATAACAAAATCATCTGAGATCAGCAGGGTGGCTTCCTCTTCGGGAGTACCGATAAGGTCGTCAAACCGGATATCAGGTTGCTCATCAGGAATTTCTTCCTCAATTTTATATTGGTTGAGAGAATTCAATTCTTTCAATCGTTTATCCGCATTAGTGTACATGGAGCGGAATTTGAGAAAATTGAATATTCTGTAGTTGCTTCCTACACGCTGCGATTTATAGATTATTTTCCCTTTACTCTCTAGGCGTATGGCTATTGCCGTAGCAATAAGTACCGGCGATAATACAACAAGTACCGCGGAAGCAAAAAGAACATCAAATACACGCTTCCATGTAGGCAACTGGAACGTGTTGAGTACTTTTCGATGTGTTTGACTAAATTCCTGTAGTCTGTGTTCTTTACGTAATTTGAGAAACTTTGTCATCTCTTGAAGGCTTTCTTCATTGGCAAAAGGAGCCAGTGTATTGTTAACCCCTGCTTGCAGGTAAAGTCTGATTTCTTCACTGGGTAGTTCGTCAGTGACAAGGATCATGTATACACGTGGAAAACGCTTATGCAGGAAGGCGATGTCTTGACAATCTTTCTCTACTTCGTCTCGCTCGTATAAAATGGATGTGTTATATCGTTCACGAATACTGTCTATAACCTTTACCGCTTTATTGCATGAGGAAACAGCCATAAACATACCACCCGTTACTTTACTTAGGTGATCTATAATGGTGCGGTTGTTTCCTATGTAGATATAATATAACATATCCTATTATTATATGAATTAAAGGAATCTCTTGATACGAGCTTTCAACTCCATGGGATTGAACGGTTTCAGAATATAATCTTCTGCCCCTGCATTAAGTAGATTGATACGCTCAGTGGTACTTTCTTCACTTGAAAGCATTACTACCGGAATTCGCTTGAAAAGTGCATTGCTTTTTAGAAAATGTAAAAATTCAACACCAGTCATTCTGGGCATGCGAATGTCCGAGATAATGAGGGCGGGCTCATTTCCTTCATTGAGCCACTCAATTGCCTGAATAGGATCTTCAAAATACACTAATTCATTATCTTGACCTAAATACACTGAGAGTACCTTACCGATGGTAGGTTTGTCATCTACTAATAATATTTTCTTCATTTTTATGCTTGTTTATCTGCTATATTTATGTTATTGTTTGTTATCTATTTACTAGTGTTTTCTATTGGAATTCGGATACTATTACTTAGGTACCTGAAATTTGTCAAATACACAC
Source organism: uncultured Bacteroides sp. (assembly GCA_900555635.1). Classification (GTDB taxonomy): domain Bacteria; phylum Bacteroidota; class Bacteroidia; order Bacteroidales; family Bacteroidaceae; genus Bacteroides. The sequence goes on along the minus strand of USLU01000010.1, from coordinate 65,448 downwards.
AACTTAGCATTGACTTTAGCCAGAAGTTCAATGCTTGATTTCTCTATTAAGGAATTTTTATCGAAATTGCGGATGGAATAATCCATTACGGAGTTAATTTCTTTTACAGGAAATTTGTCTTGATAAGTTGCCCTAACTTTTTCAGGGTTGAAAACATCATCTTTACAACTGTAGAAGATAGTACTTCCTGCAAGTGCTGCCAGTAACAGGGTACAGTTTATTATGATATTTCTTACCATTTAATACTTATTTGAATTGATATCAAGCAAAAATACGCTTATTTTATATAACACTGCTCGAAAAAGTGAAAGAAAAATATAAAAATTAAATCTTTTTAAGCATTAGTCGGGGTTAGATGATACAACTCATTATCTAAAATCGTCAATTTTTTATTGGCCGACGATTTACTGTTTGGTAATTTCACCGGCTAAATCCGAATTCATAAGGCGGCGAATTTCGTCTTGGCTCAGTCCGTGACCAAGTAGGAACATGAGCTTGGTCACTGCGCATTCCGGAGTACTGTCGTAACCACTGATTACACCTGCCTGAATAAGTTGTAATCCGGTTCCGTAACGTGCCATTTCCACAGTACCGCTTTGGCATTGGGTAATGTTAACAATAACAATGCCACGGTCGGTAGCATTCTTCAGTTGACGGATAAACCATTCTTTTTGAGGGGCGTTTCCTGAACCGAAAGTTTTGAGTACCACTGCTTTCAGTCCGGGGACATGGAGCACGGAGTCAATAATCGTTTCCTGAATGCCGGGGAAGAGGGTGAGCACTACGACATTGGTGTCGAAGAGATAATGCGGCTTCATGGGACGCGAAAGGTCGGGACGCCGTATAAGATGTTCGTTGTAGCGGATGTATATTCCGGCTTTAGCCAATGCGGTGTAATTAAATGAACGGAAAGCATTGAAGTTTTCAACGTTAATTTTTGTAGTACGGTTGCCGCGCATCAGTTCATTCTCGAAAAAAATGCAGACTTCGGGAACCATAGGAGCGCCGTCAGGATTTTTAGCTGCGGCAATTTCAATGGAAGTAATAAGGTTTTCTTTTCCGTCAGTGCGCAAGGTGCCGATGGGTAGCTGTGACCCCGTAAGTATGACGGGCTTAGAGAGATTTTCGAGCATAAAACTGAGAGCAGAGGCCGTGTATGCCATCGTATCTGTTCCATGCAGGATAACAAAGCCGTCATAGTGGTCGTAATTGTAGTTGATAATCTTGACAATCTTTGCCCAAAACGAAGGCTCCATATCGGAAGAGTCGATAGGAGGGTCGAACTGATATGAGGAGATTCGGTAGTTGAAACGTTTCAACTCGGGAACATGCTTGAGCAGGTGGTCGAAGTTGAAGTTTTCAAGGGCGCCAGTCTCCGGGTTTTCTATCATTCCGATAGTTCCACCCGTGTAAATTAACAACACAGAAGGGCAATCGACTTTCATAAATATCTCTTTTAGGTTCTTCTTGGGGCACAAAGATAGGAAAAAATAGTTATAAGTTATGAGTTATAAGTTATTTGTTTGTGATAGTAATGTGTTATTATAGGTGGGAAGGTATCAGCAAATAACTTATAACTCATAACTTATAACTATCTCAAGTCTGCTTTCAGCTGCATGATGGCTTTTTCTGCGTCTCCCTGGTTTTCGTTGAGCAGGGTAACGAAGCGGCTGCCGATGATGGCACCGGAAGAGTTGGCGCAGGCTGCATTGAATGTTTGTTTGTTGCTGATGCCGAAGCCTACCATGCGGGGATTGCGGAGGTGGAGATCTTCTATCTTTTTGAAGTAGGCTTGTTTTTGAGAGTCAAAGTCATGTTGGGCACCGGTGGTAGCGGCACTGGAAACCATGTAGATGAAACCGTCTGTGTGGGCGTCGATTTCGCGGACGCGGGCTTCGCTGGTTTCAGGAGTGATGAGCATGATGACTTTTACGTTGTGCGCTTCGGCGATGGATTTGTAGTTGGCTAAATAGTCTTTGAAAGGAAGGTCGGGGATGATGACGCCGTCGATACCACATTCCTCGCAGCGCCGGCAAAAGCTTTCGAAACCGAATTTCATGATTGGGTTAAGGTAGCCCATGAGGATAAGGGGGATGCGGACATCTTTACGGATGTCACGGAGTTGCTCGAACAGGAGACGGAGGGACATACCATTGCGCAAGGCGTGGGTGGCAGCATTTTGAATGACAAGTCCGTCTGCCATGGGATCACTGAAGGGGATGCCGATCTCGATCATATTGACACCGTTCTTTTCGAGGGTGCGGATTACATCGGCAGTGCCGTTGAGGGTAGGGGTGCCGGCACAAAAGTAGATGGACAACACGTTTTTAGGGGTGTCCTGGAAGAGTTGGTTAATGCGATTTGACATGATACTATTTATAATTTATGATTTATGATTTATAATTCGTGATTCGCGACTCGTGGGCGGATTACGAATTTCTCAATTCTTTTAGAAAGATTTCGATGCGCTCTACATCCTTTAAGCCCGGTGCAGTTTCGAAACGACTGTTGAGGTCGATTCCTGCAAGGCGGGGATGGTGGAATTCTTTGATAGCTTTTACACTGTAAGGATTGATGCCGCCGCTGAGCAAAAAGGGAGTAGAGCCGTTGTAACGATGCAATATGTTCCAGTCGAATTGATTGCCGGAACCACCGTATTGCGGAGTTTTGGTATCAAACAGATAGTAATCACATAGGCCATCGTAATCGGAGACATCGAACAGATCCTTGGGAAGGGAAATGGAGAATGCCTTGATGAGACGCAATCCATTGTTGTGCAGGGTACGGCAATAATCAGGAGATTCATTGCCATGCAACTGGATGTAGTTCAGGCTGAAACGATCGGCATACATCAGGATATTTTCCTTGCTCTCGTTGACGAAGACACCGACACGCTTGGCTCGAAGGGGCAGATACTGGGGTTTCTCACACAAGCAACGGGGAGATTTGGGGTAGAAGATGAAGCCAATCATATCCACACCCAGCTGTTCTATAGCGCGGATGTTGTCTGCTTCCGTCATTCCGCATACTTTGATAATGGAGTTCATGGAAATAGTGATTAGTGATTAGTGATTAGTGATTGGTGACTAATTGTTGCTATCATGTTTTGCAGAGTTTCACCCGGAGATGCGGTCTTCATGAAAGTTTCTCCGATGAGGAAACCGCGGAAGCCGGCGTTACGCAGGCGGCGGATGGTTTCGGGACTGGAGATGCCGCTTTCGGAGACTAGAAGAGGGAGCTCGTGATGGTTTCCGGAAGCGGTACTTGTGCGCTGCACGGTTTCACGTAGCTGGTCGGCTATTCGGAAGGAGTTCTCTATATCGGTGACGAAAGAGCCGAGATTACGGTTGTTCACACCTACCATGTCTACTTCATTATTAACATAAACAAGTTCGGACGGGCTGTGAATTTCGAGAAGCACTTCCAGTCCGAGGACATGGGCTTTTGCGGTGAGCGTGCTGCATTGCTCCGGCGTGAGGCAAGCGGCAATGAGCAACACGGCATCAGCACCGACGATACGTGCCTGAAGTAGCTGGTATTCGTCGATGATAAAATCTTTGCGCAGAATAGGAATGTTGACGAGCGGGCGTGCCGTGCGAATATCACGAAGTGAACCGCCGAAGAATTTCTCATCAGTCAGGATGGAGATGGCGGCAGCACCGGCAGCTTCGTAGGAGGCTGGTATGATCTCTGCTTTGGCGCCTTCGTTTATCCAGCCTTTGGAAGGTGAACGGCGTTTGAACTCAGAGATAATGCCTGTGTCAGAGTTGGCGAGTGAGTACTTCATGCTACGGCAGCAGTGCGAACCGTCGGCAGTAGTACCGGCTTGTAACATGATTTCAGCCTGTTCTTGCAGGTGTTCAAGGGAGATGGTTTGCTTCTGCAACTCTATCTCTATTCGCTTGTGGGCGATGATTTCGGATAAAATATCTTTCATAATGGAGAGTGGATTTAGTTATGAGTTATAAGTTATGAGTTATTTGTTGATGATTCAGCTGCGCTTTAATCCGCAAGGGACACAAGCAAATAACTTATAACTAATAACTTATAACTATTTATTTATTTATTTATTCTTATAAACTTCTTCAGTGTCTCCAGTGCCCGTCCGCTTTCGAGCGATTCGCGGGCAATGGCGATGCATTCTTCAATCTCCTTTTGCGGTTCCATGATTTGGATGGCAAAGGCGGCATTGACAATGACACATTGCATCTGTGCAGGGGTGGCCTGGCAGCGCAGGATGCTGTCGAAGATGCGTGCTGCATCTTCTTTGCTGGCACCGCCAAAAAGTTCTTCGGGGTGTGCATCCTTAAAGCCGAGGGCTTGCGGACGATAGATGCGTTCGTAGTTACGGGTCATTACTTTGAACTCGTCGGTCAGGGAGATTTCGTCATAGCTATCAAGGCTGTTTACTACGGCGAAGTCGATGCCGAGTTTATAGAACACGTTGGTGTAGAGACGCATCTGTGAGAGGTCGGCAACGCCGAGCAATTGGTAGGTCGGTTTGCAAGGATTGACCAACGGGCCCAGCAGATTGAACAAGGTACGTACTCCCAGCGCCTTGCGGACGGGACCGACGAACTTCATGGCAGGATTGAACAACTGTGCATGCAAGTAAGCAATGTTACACTCTTCCATGCTACGTTTCAGGATATCGGGATTATTGGTGAAACGAACGCCATGTTGCTCGATGACATTGCTGGCTCCACTGACGGAAGTTGCACCGTAATTGCCATGCTTGGCTACTTTGTAACCGGCTCCGGCTACAACGAAACAAGCGCAGGTGGAGATATTGAAAGTATTCTTGCCGTCACCGCCCGTACCTACAATGTCGATGGGGCGATAAGGGGAGAAGTCGATAGGGATGCGGGTTTCCATAAGCGCTTCACGGAAACCGACGAGTTCGTCAACAGTGATGCCACGCATCTGGAAGGCAGTGAGCAGGGCGGCTATTTGTGCTTCCGGATACATCTCTTGGGTTATGTTGAGGAGGATCTGTTTGGTTTCCTCCGAAGTGAGCTCTTCATGGTTGAAGAGACGGGAGAGAATATGCTTCATAAATTAAAAATTAAAAATTAAAAATTGAAATGGCTTTCGTTTGCTCTCGAAATGACGCAGGTTATTGTCCGGAATGACGCAGGTCAATGTATCTGCCATGTGTCATTTGAACTGCTGACATGCGTCATTTCCGACGGTGAGATGTGTCATTTAAAAAGCCAGTTTCTCACAATCACTTTTCCGTCAGGAGTCAGTACCGATTCGGGATGGAATTGAATACCATGAACATCATACTTCCGATGCTTCAACGCCATAACCTGCCCTTCCGGACTGATAGCAGTGATAGCCAAATCCTCCGGAAAACCTTCCCTATCGACCACCCAAGAATGATAACGCCCCACAGGAAACTTTGCAGTCAGTCCTTCGAAAATATAATCTTCCTCCAACGTCAACCCCGAAAGAAATTCTTCATTTTTCATTCTTAATTCTTCATTTAAACAGGATTCTTCTTTTATATATACGTCTGTTTGTACTCCATGAAAAACGTCACTCAGATTGGTGAGCTTTCCGCCGAATACTTGTCCGATGGCTTGCTCGCCGAGGCAAACGCCGAGTATAGGCTTCTTTCCGGCATAGGTGCGGATGACATCCAACAACAAACCCGCTTCTTCGGGAATACCGGGACCGGGTGAGAGGATGATTTTATCGTATTGCTCCAAATCTTCAAGGTCGAACTGGTCGTTGCGTAGCACCTCTACTTCTGCACCGAGTTCTTTCACCAGATGAGAAAGGTTGTAAGTGAAAGAGTCGTAGTTATCTATGATTACTGTTCTCATAATTTTGATTTTAATTTGCTATTGACAATGTACAATTTACATTTTTTCTGCCATTACGATTGCTTTCTTTAGTGCGCCAAGCTTATTGTTCACTTCCTGCAATTCGTATTCTTCATTACTCTTGGCTACGATGCCGCCGCCTGCCTGAAACCAAAGTGCACCATTGCGACTGACGAAAGTACGGATAGTGATGGCTTGGTTCAGTGAGCCGTTCAGACCGATAAAACCGATGCAGCCACCGTATGCGCCACGGTTGTGCGGTTCCAGTTCGCTGATAATCTGCATGGCACGTACCTTCGGTGCACCGCTCAGTGTGCCGGCAGGGAAGGTGTCGATGAACGACTTTATCGGGTCGGCATCTTCGTTGAGCGTACCGCTTACACGGCTTACGAGATGAATGACATGGCTGTAATACTGCATGTCCTTGTAAAAATCTACTTTTACATCGTGGCAGTTACGGCTGAGGTCATTGCGGGCAAGGTCTACCAGCATCACATGCTCGGCATTCTCCTTGGGATCATCGTGCAGGTATTGGGCATTGATGGCATCTTGCTTGGCATCCCCCGTGCGTTTGGTGGTTCCCGCAATGGGGTCGATATAGGCGTGACGGCCTTCGATGCGACAATGCGTCTCGGGCGAGGAGCCGAAGATGCGGAAACCGCCGAAGTCGAAATAGAACAGATAGGGCGAAGGGTTGATGCTGCGCAGGGCACGATACAGTTTGAAATCGTCGCCCACGAAGCGTTGCTCGAAGCGGCGGGAGAGGACGATTTGGAATACATCGCCACGCAGGCAATGGTTGATGCCCTGACGGATGTTCGCCTTGTGCTGCTCGTCGGTAAGCGGAGAGGTGGTTTCGCCAACGGCACGGAAGTCGTAGGCGGTATAGTTGCGGTTGTGGATGGCTTTCTGCACTTTGTCCAGTTCGCTGGTTTCGCCATCGGCAAGCATTTCGAGCAGAAGCATCTCGTTCTTAAAGTCGTTGAAGACGATGAGATACTTATATAATATGTATAGCATATCGGGCGCATCATTGGTAGCTTCGCGGCTATCTTTGATGGGAATGTTCTCGAAATAGCGTATGGCGTTGAAGGAAGTATAACCGTATAGTCCGCAATATTCGCTGTATTCGCCCTCTACCTTGAAGCAGTTAAGGAAATCTTTCAGGGCGTTTTCCACGCGATATTCTTCATTAACGTTGCGTTCTTCGCGTGTGCCGTCGGGCAGACGGAAAACGGCTGTGCCATGGTCTATGCTGACACTTGCCACAGGACAAAGGCCGATAAAGGAACGGTTGTTTTCGCTGCCGTGATAGTCGGAGCTCTCCATTAGAGCGCTTTGAGGGAAGATGTCGCGTACTTTCAGGTAAGTGCTCACCGGAGTGTGCAGGTCGCCGAGTACGGTACGGCTGACGGTGGTATAAGCGTAGGAATTCATATTTAGTTATGAGTTATTAGTTATAAGTTATTAGTTATGAGTTGTTTGGTTATGAGTTATTTAGAAGAAAGCATCAGCAAATAACTCATAACTTATAACTCATAACTTAAATAGGTTTCAATGTCCTTGTCTCCTCTGCCCGACACGGTCAATACTACCACGTCGCTCGGTTTGAATGTCATCTTTTCCAAAGCTCCCAGGGCATGGGCACTTTCAAGGGCAGGGATGATTCCTTCGAGTTTGGTCAGTTCGTAAGCGGCACGGATGGCTTCGTCATCGTTGACTGAGAGGACGAGTGCACGTTTTTGTGCGGCAAGATTGGCATGCATCGGACCGATACCCGGATAATCCAATCCGGCTGAGATGGAATAAGGTTCCTCGATCTGCCCGTCTTCATCTTGAATGACGTAGGTGCGTGAGCCGTGGATAATGCCCAGTTTGCCAAGGGCGATGGTAGCGGCGGTCATGCCTGTTTCCACCCCTTTGCCTCCGGCTTCGGCAAGGACGATTTGCACACGGGTGTCGTCGATGTAATGGTAGATAGTTCCGGCGGCATTGCTTCCTCCGCCTACGCAGGCAATAAGGTAATCGGGACAATCACGTCCTTCCTGCTCCTGCAGTTGCTTTTTGATTTCTTCGCTGATAACCGATTGCAGGCGTGCCACCATATCGGGATAGGGATGAGGGCCCACGGTAGAGCCTATTATATAATAGGTGTCCGCCGGATGACAACACCAGTCACGGATGGCCTCGTTGGTGGCATCTTTCAGGGTCATGTTGCCGCTGGTAACGGGAACTACTCTTGCACCAAGCATTTTCATTTTCTCTACGTTGATGTGTTGGCGTTCCACGTCGGTCTTGCCCATGTAGACGATGCACTCCATATTCATCAGTGCACATACGGTAGCGGTGGCTACGCCGTGTTGTCCGGCTCCGGTCTCGGCGATGATGCGGCGTTTGCCCATGCGGCGAGCCAGGAGAATTTGTCCGATGGTGTTGTTGATTTTGTGGGCACCGGTGTGGTTCAAGTCTTCGCGTTTCAGATAGATCTTGCAACCGTAACGCTCAGAGAGGCGATGTGCCAGATAGAGTGGGGAGGGGCGTCCTACGTAGTCGCGCAGCAGCTGGTCGAACTCACGTTTGAAGTCTTCACTCTGCAATACATCGAGGTAGATGTTCTGCAATTCTTCTACACACTTGTGAAGGATTTCGGGAACGTAAGCTCCACCGAATTCTCCATAATAGCCTTCTTTGTCAACTAAGTAACTTTTCATATTCTGTATAATTTATATTCTTCAAAATTTATTTCATTCTGTTCCGTTTTAAACACCTGAGGGGTTCTTTTAAAAGGGGGTAGCCCTTTTTGCGATGCGTTCCGACGGGTGTTTTTCAATTCCGGTAAAAAAGAAAAGAGCCCTGTCGCAGGTTGCGTACAGGGCTCTTTCTTTTTCTATTTATATATTACATATATACATACGAGCACTGCTCCCTTACGACCGTCGGAGTTGTGAAGGGTGCCACCACCAATATGTATTTACGAACATTGTTTTCATTATCTTTTTTTGTTTTAACGGCGACAAATATAAGCACTTTGTTTGGAACGCCAAAATAAAACTTACTTTTTTTTCTTATAAGAACATTTTTCTTAAATAATTGTTTAATGAAAAGACGTAATGTAAACAATATACTTAAAAGAAAGGAACGAACAATGAAAAGAAAACAGTTAGTAGCCATTGGTGTGGTCATCGCAGTACTTTTATTATTGTATTGGCTTTTTATAGCCGAAGATATTAATGCATGGATCACTACGAATTGATTTTTCAGGATATAAGCGCGGAGTTGTTAAAATAATAATGTATCTTCGCAAAAAATCATAGACTCATGAAAGGATTAAGTTACTCATTTTTGCGTGTGATATGTGCGCTCGTAATCGGCTTGGTGCTGGTGATGTTTCCCGACCAGGCTGGTGATTATTTTGTGATTACTATAGGTGTCATCTTCTTGGTGCCTTCGCTTATCAGTATTATTGGATACTTTGCACAAAGTGCCGAAATGCGCAGCCGCTTTCCTATCGAAGGGGTGGGTAGTTTGCTGTTTGGCTTGTGGTTAATCATTATGCCCGCTTTTTTTGCCGATTTGCTGACGTTTGTATTGGGATTCATCCTGGTGATGGGAGGGGTGCAACAAATAGCCTCACTCTCAGCAGCACGTCGCTGGACATCGGTTCCCGCGGGATTTTATATCGTTCCGGTGTTGATTTTGCTTGCCGGGTTGATTGCGCTGTTCAATCCTACGGGAGTTCGCTCTACGGCATTCATCATTATTGGTATCAGTAGTTTGATTTATGCTGCTTCGGAATTGCTGAACTGGTTTAAATTTACTCGCCTTCGTCCGAAAACACCGGGAGCAAAGGAGGCTTCTTCAAGAGAAATCAATAACATTGAGGATGCTGAAATAATAGAATAAAAAAATAGATGATCCGTTTCGGTGAAACGGATCATTTATTTTTTTTATTCTTGCAACCACTTATTTATCAGCGAGATGGCTTCTTGCTTTTGAGCTTCAGGTAGCGTGTTGATACGTGCACGGTGGCTTCCGTCCGGTTCGACGAATACATGTATGTTCTTCTTTCCCTTCAACCAGGTTACTCCGGCTGCCGTCCACGGGTCATTCTGACCGTAGATGAAGATCATTTTCGGATCGTTTTCTTTCAGGAACTTCGTAATCTTCCGTCCCAGTGTCTTGTCGAAAGGCATATCTTTCAGTTCATCGGGCAGCATCAGGCGATGCAGGTAATCTTTGCTCGATTTGATGGAAAGATACTTCTTGAACGGTTTAATGTCGTAACCATAGTAACCCAATTCGCGGGCAGCCTGTACAAAGAACGAGGCGGTGGGGCTGTCTGCAATAAAGTAATCAGGGTTACTGATATCGAGCAGATGGGCAAAGATTTCATCATCGGAGGCGGTTACTACCGGAATCTTGCTGATAGGAGTTCCCCATTGCCAGAGGGCGAAGGAGTATTCCAATACCGAATAATCGTAAATTTCTTCTATAGGAGCACGGAATTTGAGCCCTTTCTCTTCGCAATATTTTTCGAAACGGGGAAGCAGCGTGGCTTTGCGTTTCAGCACTTCCAGTTGGAAGTCTTCAATCTTTTTGCGGTTTTCGGCGGTAGACACTTTGCGGAGAAACGGTTCGTGACGTCCGTCTTCGGCAGCATAGCAAAGAGGGGCAACGTAAGGTACGGAGATATCTACATCGTCCGGATAGAAAGTGCGGTAGAGCATACAGGTTTGTCCGCCTTTGCTGATACCCGTTGCAATCCATTTGCCGGGATAGATGCTTTTAAGAGCGGTGGTCACGGCATGGAGGTCGTCAGCAGAACTTTCGGCGGTCAGGTATTGCCAATCTTTGGGCTGGGGAGTGGATTCGAGAAAATAACGGTACTCAACGAATATCATATTAGCGTTGAGTAGTTTGGAAAGTTCTTCGCGATACTTCGGAGTGAGGGCGTATGCGGCGCCATAACCTTCGGTTACAAGTACCGTAGGACGGTCGAAGCCCACGTGGGAAACGATGACACGCTGACTGAAACTCCCTTTTTCGGGATGGCGGTGATCCAGCGGTTGAGTGAAATAGGTTACATACTTTTCGGAAAATTCAGTAGATTCCAAGGGTTTAGTTTCCGTAATGGCCGAAATCTTACTTAACTTTTGCTGCAACTCCGTCTGTGCGGATAGAGATGCCGACGTAAACAGAAGTGCAAACAGCAGAATTGCTGCATAACAGGTTCTTAGATTCTTCATAATACTTTGAGTTGTTTTATCGGAAGGCAAAGATAACCTATTTTGTTACTACCGGCACTATCAATCGAAGAAAAAAAGGAGGAAGAATTACCTCGCGGCACTTCTCCTCCGGCAAACTTAAAACAACCAACAAAAATAATATTAAGTGATTAGTGGACTGCGCAGTGATACTGCATAGTACTAATCACTGCTTTTTTCATCTGATAAACAACAGTTCTCTGTACTTAGGTAATGTCCACATCTGGTCGTCAACGATGAGTTCCAACTTATCTACATGGTAACGTATCTCTTCCATCATCGGCACGATCTTGTCATGGTAGGCGATGGCTTTCTCACGTTCGCATTCAATCTTGTTGGCAAACTTACGGGCTTCGATCATAGCATCTACATGCTCTTTGATGAAAGCGGTGCGGTCTGCAATCTCTTCGATGAGTTCGAGGTTCTTGGCAGATAGTTTTGCAGCTTTCTCTGCTTGGAACAAGTCCTTCATCTTATAAACGTTGTCGACCAATTCCGTTTGATACTTTGTAGCAACCGGAATGATGTGGTTCATTACCAAGTCTCCTAGAACACGAGCTTCAATTTGGATTTTCTTGGTGTACGTTTCCCACTTTACTTCGTTACGGGCTTCGAGTTCCTTCTTGGTCATGACGCCGATGGACTCGAACATTTTGATGCTTTCAGGTTTCAGGTAGTTATCGAAGATGACGGGAACACTGGTTTCGCAATCCAGACCACGGCGGGCAGCTTCTGCTTTCCATTCGTCGCTGTAGCCGTTGCCGTCGAAATGGATGGGCTTGCAAATCTTGATATATTGGCGGATTACGTCAAGAATGGCCGAAATCTTCGGTTCGCCTTTCTCAATAAGTTCGTCCACATCTTTCTTGAACAAGATGAGTTGTTCGGCAACCGCTGTGTTCAAGGCAATCATGGCAGCGGCACAGTTGGCTTCGGAACCTACGGCACGGAACTCGAAACGGTTACCGGTGAAGGCAAACGGACTGGTGCGGTTCCGGTCGGTATTGTCGATGAGCAATTCAGGAATCTGCGGAATGTCCAGTTTCATGCCTTGCTTGTCGCTGAGGCTCAGGAGGTCGTCCTTGGTACTCTCTTCGATGTGCTCCAATACTTGTGACAACTGCTTGCCCAGGAAAGAAGAAATGATTGCAGGAGGGGCTTCGTTGGCACCCAGGCGATGGGCATTCGTTGCACTGGAAATGCTGGCTTTCAGTAATCCGTTGTGTTTGTAAACCGCCATCAACGTATTTACTACAAAGGTGATGAAACGAAGGTTCTCTTCGGGCAGTTTACCGGGAGCGTGAAGCAGGATGCCTGTATCAGTTCCCAAAGACCAGTTGTTGTGCTTACCGCTGCCGTTCACGCCTTTGAAAGGTTTTTCGTGTATCAATACGCGGAAACCATGATGGCGGGCTATTTTGCGCATCAATGCCATGATAAGCATGTTGTGATCTACAGCCAGGTTGCATTCTTCGTAAATAGGAGCCAGTTCAAACTGGTTGGGGGCTACCTCGTTATGGCGGGTTTTGACGGGAATACCGAGCTTCAGAGCTTCGATCTCCAACTCTTTCATAAATTCCGCCACACGGGTAGGGATCGCTCCGAAGTAATGGTCTTCCAACTGCTGGTTCTTGGCACTGTCATGTCCCATCAGCGTACGCCCGGTCATCAATAAGTCGGGTCGGGCAGCATACAGCCCTTCGTCCACCAAAAAGTATTCCTGTTCCCAACCTAAGTAAGAAATGACCTTTGTTACGTCCGGATTAAAATATCGGCAAACGTCAACAGCAGCTTTATCAACAGCACGCAGGGCTTTCAGCAACGGAGCTTTATAATCCAGAGACTCTCCGGTATATGCAACGAATATTGTTGGAATGCAAAGCGTATCGTCTACAATAAATGCAGGGGAAGAAGGATCCCAGGCTGAATAACCGCGGGCTTCGAAAGTATTGCGGATTCCACCGTTCGGAAAGCTCGAAGCATCCGGTTCCTGCTGAACAAGCAGCTTGCCGGTGAATTCTTCCATTATACCGCCTTTTCCATCATGCTCTATAAAAGCATCGTGCTTTTCGGCAGTACCTTCGGTCAAGGGGTGAAACCAGTGAGTGTAATGGGTAGCACCCATTTCAATGGCCCATCTCTTCATTCCGGCGGCCACTTCATCAGCAATGCTGCGGTCCAGTGGAGCACCATTTTCAATTACGTCAGTCAGTTTGGCATATACCTTGCTAGGCAGATACCGGAACATCTTTTCTTTGTTGAACACATACTTGGCGAAATACGCTGACGGACGTTCCGCCGGTACTGCCACTTCGACGGGTCTTTTCTTGAAAGCCGTCTCAACTACTCTGAATCTTAATTTTGACATAATACCTTAAGTTGTAATTGTTGGTTTATAACTATGTTAGAGTAAAAAAACTTAGTTGTATGCCGACTCTCCGTGTTCGTAGATATCGAGTCCTTCTTCTTCAACTCGCTTGGATACGCGAAGACCGTGTACTTTATCTAATCCCTTGAAGATGAGAAAACCCATGCCGGCAGCCCATATTCCCACTATTGATGCGCCGAACACCTGTGCACCTAGAAATCCTGAACCTGCACCGTAGAAGAGTCCTTCACTGGTGGAGAACAGTCCGGTCAGAATGGTACCGGTGAAACCACAAACACCGTGTACGGATGATGCACCGACGGGATCGTCTATCTTCAAAATTTTATCAATGAATTCAACTGAGAATATCATCAAAATACCGCAGATGCTACCGATAATGACTGCGCCTATAGCAGATACACAGTCGCAACCGGCAGTGATACCTACCAAACCTGCAAGAATACCATTCAGCGTTAGTGACAAGGATGGTTTGCTATACTTCCACCAGCTAACTGCCAAAGCAAAGAAACCACCTGCGCAAGCTGCTAAATTGGTAGTAAGAAACACATGTGATATCGCTTGCTGATCGGCTGTAGTAGCTGCTGCCAACTGCGAACCCGGATTAAATCCGAACCATCCGAACCAAAGGATGAACACACCCAATGCGGCGATAGTGAGGTTGTGTCCCGGAATAGCTTTCGATTTACCGTCTCTGCCGTATTTGCCGATACGTGGACCCAGAATAGCTGCACCTACCAAGGCAATCCAACCACCTACGGAATGAACAACAGTAGAGCCGGCAAAGTCATGGAAAGTTGTTCCGAACGTATTCATCATAAAAGAACCTGTTTCGCCATTCATCAGCCAGCCGCCACCCCAAGTCCAATGACCGGAAACCGGATAAATCAGTACACTGATAAAGATGGTATAAGCCAGATACATGGAGAACTTAGTACGTTCTGCCATAGCTCCTGATACAATGGTTGCCGCAGTAGCACAGAATACCGTCTGGAATATAAGGAATCCTTCCGAAGGAAGTCCGCCACCATCATAGAACGATAGGTTGAAAAAATGGGGCATCCCGATGAATCCACCCGCACCAAACATCAGTCCGAAACCGATAAACCAGTAGAGTAAGGAGCCAAACATGAAATCTACAAAATTTTTCATTAGGATGTTAGCGGTATTTTTTACTCTTGTAAAACCGGCTTCTACCAATGCAAAGCCCGGTTGCATGAAGAATACCAGCATCGCTGCGAGCAACATCCATACGGTGTTCAGCCCGTTTGCCAATTCTTCAGTTATTGTACTATCCGCTACTGCGGTATCTTGTGCAAATGTATCGGTGGTGAAGCAGAAAGCCATGGATATAGCGGTGGCTATACACAGTCGGGCATGACTGCATACTTTATATTTGTCCATAATCTTTTTAGACTTTTAGTTGTATTGTATTTTCTTAAATGTGATTTGTAGCTGCCGGCTTATCTTTCTTGCTCGGCATTATAGAGTGCGATGTCGCCTCTCTCGGCGGTACGGATGCGGATGGCGTCTTCAATGGGAATGACGAAGATACGTCCGTCACCGATTTCGCCGGTTTGTGCAGATTTGATGATGGCTTGTACGGTCTTTTCCGTATTCTTATCACGCACCACGATGGAGATAAGTATTCGTTCGATAGAACTGGTGTCATACAGTACACCCCTGTAGATACGGGCTTGTCTGGACTTCCCGATGCCTCTTACGTCATAGTAAGAGAACCATTCAATGTCCGCTTCGAGGAGTGAATCTTTCACTTCCTCGAATTTAGTTTTGCGGATAATAGCTTCAATCTTTTTCATACCTTAAACAACTTATATGTGTGAATGCTCTAAAAACTCAATCCGACAACGAAATAGGCTCCTTCCGATCGGGGATTCCAAGTGGCTTTGGCAAACAACGGAAGGGAGAATGAGTCGGTGATCTTGATATCTTTGTTTACTCCCAGGCTGACATCACATACAGCAAAACCATTTGCTCCGTAAAAATCTGTTGCCCAAGGAGTAGCACCTACTTCAGCAGTCCAGTCCAGACCTCCCAACTTGAAAGGAGCGGCGAGAGAAAGATAAGATGAATAAGCCCTGTCACCCTCTTTGTTCAATCCGTCGGCTCCGGCAAAATTGGTGTACCAGTTTACGGCAAGCGGACCGAAATCATAGCCTATCTGCCCTTCGAACACATGTGCCGTGTTGCGTGCACCGTATTGGAAGTATCCGGGACCACTGTTGAACCAATAATCTGTTACCGATATACTGAAACCGCCTGTTGAATAGCCCAGTGTAAGGTCAATTTCTTTATCGTCTTTACTTTCAAAACCTACTGACCCCCATGCTTCCAAAGAGAAACCTTTGAAAGAGACGGATGCGCTTGGTTGGATGCTTACGCCTCCTAAATCCTGACCACGCCAGATGTATCCGCTTACGAGGTCCGCACCAACCGATGCTTCTACTTTGTCTTGTGCTTTAGCCTTGAAAGGCATTGTCATTGATAATAACGTTACTGCTATTACTCCTAATTTTACACTTCTTGTACTCATTTCTTTTATCTTTAAGTTTAGAAAAATTGCGGATGATTCATCCGGCACAAATTTATAGTATAGCGTTTAAACTTTATAGTAGTTCGTTTTATTTATTTCAGCCAATTACGGATGCGTCTCATGGCTTCCACGCAATCTTCGTGCTTGCCGAAAGCGGTCAACCGGATATATCCTTCGCCACTGGGACCGAATCCTATGCCCGGAGTACCAACAACATTGGCTTCGTAAAGCATTTGCTCAAAGAACCGCCAGGAGCCTATGCCGTTCGGTGTTTTCAGCCATATATAAGGGGCGTTCACGCCACCATATACTTTTAGTCCGCTTGCTTCGAGTCCTTCCTTCATGGTGCGGGCGTTGGCCATATAGTAATCTATCGTTTCTTTTATTTGTTGTCTTCCTAGGGGAGTATAGATAGCTTCAGCTGCTCGCTGGGTGATGTAACTGGTACCATTGAACTTGGTGCACTGACGACGGTTCCACAGTTTGTTCAACGAGATGCGTTCGCCTTCCAGTGTCGCAGCGGTAAGTTCCTTCGGTACTACGGTATACCCACAACGTATTCCTGTAAATCCGGCGGTCTTTGAAAAACTTCGGAACTCGATGGCACATTTTTTTGCACCTTTAATTTCATAGATGGAGTGGGGCACGTCGTCTTCCTGGATAAAAGCCTCATAAGCGGCGTCAAATAGAATAAGCGTATCGTTGGCAAGTGCATAATCCACCCATTTCTTCAGTTCAGGTTTGGTTAAAGTGGTACCTGTAGGATTGTTGGGGTAGCAGAGGTAGACAATATCGATGCGTTTGTCCGGAATCTGCGGGATAAAATGGTTTTCGGCTGTGCAAGGCATGTAAGTTACATTGCTCCATTTTCCGTCTTCTTCCAATACGCCGGCTCGTCCACACATTACATTACTATCTATATATACCGGATATATCGGATCGGTTACGCCTACACTATTGTCATGACGGAGAATGTCCCCGATGTTGCCCGTATCACTTTTGGCTCCGTCGTTTATGAAAATTTCCGTTGGGGCGAAATGGATGCCACGCGGAACATAATCGTGTTTGATGATTGCGTCAATCAAAAAGTCATAACCTTGTTCGGGACCGTAACCGCGGAATGTTTTTGCATCAGTCATCTCTTCCACTGCCTTGTGCATCGCTTCGATACAAACTGGTGGCAGGGGGCGTGTAACATCACCTATGCCCAGGCGAATGAGATCTTGTTTGGGATGCGTTATCCTGAAAGTATTTACCTTTTTGGCTATATCCGAGAATAAGTAACTACCCGGTAGTTTTAAAAAATGTTCGTTAACTAATGCCATATCTTTGCTCTATGTTTTAAGTTCTTCTTTTTAGAGATTTCTATAATCTAATCTTCAATTTCTACTTTTCCATCGAATACTTTGGTGGCTTCTCCGGTCATGAATACATGATTGGTAGCAGTGTCCCATTCAATGGCCAGTGATCCTCCATCCATGATGATAATTGATTCTCTTCCGGCGCGTCCGGTGCGGAAGGCGGCTACGGCAGTGGCACAGGCTCCTGTGCCGCAGGCTTGAGTAATGCCCGATCCACGTTCCCAAACACGCATTCGTATTCTTCCTTCTCCCAGTATTTGTGCAAATTCTACATTGATACGTCCGGGGAAGAGGAGATGATTTTCCAGTTTCGGTCCTATAACGGGAAGGTCTATTTCAGTAATGTCATTGACGAAGATAACCAGATGCGGATTTCCCATTGATACGGTAGTACCTACATATCGCTTTCCTTCTATACTGATAGGCTGCTCTTTCATAGGCTTGGGACCTTTCCCGTCGTAGTCTACGGGTTCTTCGGTGGGAGTACCCATGTCTACGGTTACAGAGGTCACCTTTACGTCCGTAATGTTCAGCTTTAGCACCTTGATTCCAGATAGTGTGTCGAGGGTAATCTCTGTCTTCCGGGTTAGTCCATATTCATAAAGATATTTACCGATGCATCGGCTGGCATTGCCACACATCATGGCTTCCGAGCCATCAGCATTAAAGATGCGCATACTGAAATCCGCTTTTTCAGAGAGACCGATTAGTACCAGACCGTCGCTACCAATTCCTGTATGGGGTGCACTCCATTTCTTCGCAAGTTCTTTCGGACTTCCGATGGGATATTTGGTAGTATCTACATATATGTAGTCGTTTCCGGCACCATGCATCTTTGTGAATTCTATAGTTCTTGTCATTTTGTACTATATTTATAGATTGGTATCTCTTTTTGTTTTATTCTTCTGCAAATATATAACGTTTTGTTCGATAATTAATCAGGTAATTTGTCAATTCTCTATTGTTTTTTAATGTAACTTACATTCTGTGCAAATAGAACTCATTCTGCTTTCAAATTATAAGTATGGAAGATTGTATTCGTAATAATTGTAATCAATATAAGATGTTACTTGACTTTTGAACAATAAAAATGATTGCTAATCTTATTGATTACTTTCTTTTTAAACAATAAAACCGCTTCATTGTTTTCAAAATGAAGCGGTTTCTATTTATTTGGTTTCTATATGTATGTGGATGATCTATTTCTTCTTCAGAATTTCTTCCAATACTACAGGCTCATTAGTCGTAATGAAATCCGTACCTTGAGCGATGAGCCATTCCATGTCTTGGGCTTCATTTACTGTCCAGGCATTTACTTTCATACCGAGTTTATGGCATTCTTTGATCCATTCGGGGTTTTTCCGGAATACACTGAAGTGGTAGTCCGGACCGGCACATCCCCATTCTTTTAATTCTGCCGGGCTGGCATCTCCGGTCAGGTAGTAAACGGGAGTACCTTTAGGTGCCAGACGAATAAATTCTTTCAGGGCATGTTTGGAGAAAGTGATGTACTCCGTACGTTTTTCCAATCCCATGTCTTTAATCATTTTCACAATACCTTCTACAGCACGTGTTTCTTGTTCCGGCGTTTTATGAGCTTTCAATTCCAGGATGAGGCGGGTTTTTAAGTTTTTGGCTTTATCCAGGTATTGTTGCAGGGTGGGGAGTTGCTCACCATTTTCCAGTTCTACGGCGGTACATACTTTCGAAGTTGCATTTTGCATGGTAACTCCTTTAAACGTTTCGTCATGGTTTACTACGAGTACATTGTCCGTAGTGAGCCATACGTCGAATTCGGAACCGTAGCAGTTGATGGAATCTGCTTTTACAAGTGCAGCGATGGAATTTTGTGCAGAACCGTCGGTACTCCAATAACCACGGTGCGCAATAATTTGGGTTTTCTGTGCCTGCATAGTTCCACATGCTGCGAGCAGTAGGGCGGAGGCAAGGAGGATACTTTTTAGATTCATTGTTTTCTACTGATAATTCAAGTTTTTAAGTCCATTCAAACTTTTCGATCTTCATGCTACCCAGTTTTTGTATTTGGGGGACTAAAGAGATAAAATGCGATGTTTGCTCATGTGCGGAGAGTGATTCCTCATTGAGCCATGTTTCACAAATCATCAAGACTTCTTTGCGGGTGGAACTTTCGAAAATGTCGTATGCAATACAACCTTTATCCTTCAAAGATGATGCAACCAGTTCCTTGGCTAATTCAAGTAAAGAAGCGCGGTTGGCTTCGGTTACTTGGATAAAAACATTTAATCTAATCATGTTTATTCAAATTTAGTACTCTACAAAAGTAATTGATTATATCCGAATATTGAAAAAAAGAATATTAAAATTCAATGATATGCTTCCTCGTGCACTCCTGCTACTGCCCGACCGCTCGGATCATTCTTCCCTTGGAACGAGGCATCCCATGCAAGAGCTTCGGCAGTGGAGCAGGCTACGCTAGGTACGCTGGGCACACTCTTTGCCGCACTTTCACTGGGAAAATGCTCCTCGAAGATGGTGCGGTAGTAGTATTCCTCCTTGCTCATCGGAGTGTTGATGGGAAAACGTTCGGCAGCATGTGTCATTTGCTCGTCGCTGACGGCAGCGGCGGTGATACTTTTCAGGGTGTCAATCCAATTGTAGCCTACACCATCGGAGAATTGTTCTTTCTGGCGCCAGACAATCTTTTCGGGCAGCATATCAGCGAAAGCTTCGCGAACTATCTTTTTTTCTATGACACTGCCGGGACACATCTTTACCGATGGATCGAGGCGCATAGCTACCTCTAGAAACTCTTTGTCGAGAAAAGGCACACGACCTTCAACTCCCCAGGCAGCGAGGCTTTTGTTGGCACGCAGGCAATCGTAAAGATGTAGTTTGGAGAGTTTGCGTACCGTTTCTTCATGAAAAGCTTGCGGGGAGGGAGCCTTGTGGAACTGGGGTTAGCCGCCGAATATTTCGTCGGCACCTTCGCCGCTAAGCACCATCTTAATGCCCATGCTTTTTATGACACGTGCCAGCAGATACATCGGGGTGGAAGCGCGAACGGTAGTCACATCGTAGGTTTCAATGAAGTAGATTACATCGCGTATCGCGTCCAGTCCTTCTTGAACGGTGTAATTTATTTCGTGATGGATAGTGCCGATGTATTGGGCTACCTCACGGGCTTTAAATAAATCGGGCGCACCTTTTAGTCCGATAGCAAAGGAATGGAGTTGCGGCCACCAGGCATCGGCTGTATTGCCGGTTTCAATTCGCTTGGAAGCATATTTCTTGGCAATGGCTGAGATGACGGAACTATCCAGCCCGCCGGAGAGAAGAACACCGTAGGGTACATCAGACATCAGTTGACGTTGTACGGCAGCTTCAAGGGCATCCCGTAGGGCAGTTGCGGGAAGGTGGTTGCCTTTCACGTCTTCGTATGACGTCCAGGTACGATTATACCAACGACGGATTTTTCCATCTCGCCCCCAAAGGAAATGCCCTGGAGGGAAGGGCTCATACTCGTCACAGAAGCCCTCCAGACCTTTTAATTCGCTGGCTACGTAGATGCGGCCCTCTTTGTCTTTTCCTATATATAAAGGTATAACGCCGATAGGGTCGCGGGCAATGAGGAAGTCATCCGTATCTTCGTCATACAGGGCAAATGCAAAGATGCCGTTAAGCTCTTCAAGGAAATTGATACCTTTATTTTTATAAAGAGCAAGGATTACTTCACAATCCGAACCGGTCTGGAAGTTATAGAAATCGGAATAATGGTTACGGATGTCCCGATGATTGTATATTTCGCCATTTACGGCAAGTACTTGTTTGCGGTCGGGTGTATATAAAGGTTGTCCGCCTGACTCAGGATCAACGATGGAGAGGCGTTCGTGGGCGAGGATGGCTGTGCCGCCTACATAAATACCGCTCCAATCCGGTCCGCGGTGACGGATTTTCTGTGCCATTTTAAGCACTTTGCTTCTTAGTTCCGGGGTTTGATTCTGTATGTTGAAGATTCCTGCTATTCCACACATGATGTTTAGTGTTTAGGGGTTAGTAATTTATCTATTTGCTGTGCAACTTCTCTTCCGTGGGCAAGGGCACGTACTACAAGGCTGGCACCTGTGGCTGCATCTCCGGCAACGAATACATTTTCGGCAAATTCGGGATGTTCCGGTTTCAGATAGCCCATTGCGAGGAGCACCATATCGGTATTGATAACTTCTTTCTTGCCGGTGGGTTTCATCGTGGGGCGGTTTCCGTCTGTTGCGGGGAGCCATTCCACTTCTTCCACCTCTACACCGGTGACTTTTCCATTCTTGCCGATGAACTGGTTGGATGCCAGCGACCAACGGCGGATACAACCCTCTTCGTGGCTTGAAGTCGTCTTTAATACTACGGGCCACAGCGGCCAGGGAGTGGCATTGTTGTGCCCTACGGGCGGTTGCGGCATAATCTCAATCTGTGTTACGCTGATAGCTCCCTGACGGATGCTGGTACCGATACAGTCGGAACCGGTATCGCCACCTCCGATGACGAGTACTCGTTTGCCTTTGGCATTGACAAGTTGGTCGCGTGGAAAGGTTTCTCCGTCCAATATTTGGTTTTGCTGTGCCAGCATGTCGAGGGCAAGGTAGATTCCTTTCAGTTCACGACCGGGGATGTGCAGGTCGCGTGCGGTGGGTGTGCCCGTACAGATGGCATACGCATCAAATCCGTCGGGTAGTTTCCGCACGTCAACATAGGCGCCCATCTCAAATTGGATACCTTCGGCTTGGAGCACTTTCATGCGGCGGTCGATGACGGCTTTATCCAGTTTGAAGTTGGGGATGCCGTAACGTAGCAAGCCGCCCGGCATGGGCTTGCCGTCAAAGATAGTCACTTTATAGCCTTTGGCATTGAGGCGTACGGCAACGCTCAGTCCGGCGGGTCCGGCACCAATGACGGCCACTTTCTTTCCGTTGCGCCGGGGTTGTACTGGAACGATATACCCTTCGTGGAAAGCGGCTTCGGCAATGGCTGCCTCATTCTCGCGGATGGTAACCGGCTCGTCGCATGAAAGCTTCAATGCACAAGACTTCTCGCAAAGGGCAGGGCAGATGCGTCCTGTAAATTCGGGAAAATCATTGGTACTTGTCAATATACGGTAGGCTTCGCGCCAATGACCTTTATAAAGAGCATCCTGAAATTCAGGGTCTTTATTGCCCAACGGACATGCCCAGTGGCAAAAAGGTACTCCGCAATCCATGCAACGTGATGCCTGGAGTTTGCGCTCATGGCTATTTAGCGTTTGTTCTACCTGACTGAAATCTGTGATACGTTCGTGTATCGGACGGTATCCCGCTTCTTGGCGGGGAATATTTAGGAATGCTTTAGGATCGCCCATGATAGCTAGTTATAAGTTATTTGTTACTGGTAACTTGTATATGATTACAAATCACTAACCACTATTTTTAATAATCGCGTTGCATCTCTGCAATCTTCTGTTGCAGTTTCAACATTTGTTCTTCTTGCAGTACCTTTTTGTATTCGATGGGAACAATTTGGATGAACTCGTCTACATAATGATTCCAGTTGTCGAGCATGGTACGGGCAAGTTGGGAGCCTGTGTAAAGGTAGTGCTGGCGGATTAGCTCATGCAGTTCTTTGCGGTAGCTCGCTTCTTCGATGAGGCTCAATTCCACCATCTCCATGTTGCAGAAGTAGTCGAAGTTGCCATCCCGGTTCCAAACGTATGCCACACCTCCGGACATGCCTGCGGCAAAGTTGCGGCCCGTAGAACCGAGCACTACAACGCGACCGCCTGTCATGTATTCACAACAATGGTCGCCTACACCTTCTACCACGGCAATGGCTCCGGAATTGCGGACGGCAAAGCGCTCGCCTGCACGCCCGTTGATATAAACTTCACCGCTGGTGGCACCGTAGAGCAGTGTGTTGCCGGCAATGGTGTTCTTTTCGGCTTCGAAGTTGCTGCGTACAGGTGGTGATACGGCGATGCGTCCACCCGAAAGTCCCTTGCCCAGGTAGTCGTTAGCTTCCCCTTCCAATTTGAAGTTGATGCCTGCTACGAGGAATGCGCCAAAACTTTGTCCGGCCGAACCTTTGAACTTCAGGTTGAGCGTGTGTTCCGGCAATCCTTTCTCGCCATATTTAGAGGCGATGATTCCCGAAAGCATGGCACCACAGGCACGGTCGGTATTGGCGATGGTGTATTCCAGAGAGATTTCTTTTTGGTTGGTGATAGCTTCGGCGGCGGCATTGAGTATGGCAATGTCTTTTACCTGATCGATGCCATGCTGCTGGTCAATGGTATGGCGGATGGCGGCTTCGGTATTGATACGCGCCAGCATCTTGTCGAAGGAAATCAAGGCATGTTTGGGATGGCTGTTTCCTGGTTTGCGCAAAATGAGGTCTGTACGGCCCACGATATCATCCAGCTTCTCGGCACCGATCTCTGCCAGATACTCACGTACTTCTTGGGCAAGGAAGGTGAAGAAGTTTACGAGATATTCGCTGTGACCGCGGAAACGCTTGCGCAGTTCTGCATTCTGGGTGGCTACACCTACAGGGCAGGTGTTTTGGTGGCATTTACGCATCATGACACATCCCAGAACAATCAGTGCGCTGGTAGCAAAGCCAAATTCTTCGGCACCCAGCATGGCCATGAGTACGATGTCGCGTCCGGTCTTGAGCTGGCCGTCTACTTGCAGCATCACTTGCCCGCGCAGTCCGTTCAATACTAATGTTTGTTGGGTTTCGCTCAGGCCAAGCTCGGGCGATATACCTGCGTAGCGTATGGAACTGGAGGGAGAGGCACCCGTACCGCCTTCGGCTCCGGAGATGACGATAAGGTCGGCTTTGGCTTTAGCTACGCCCGCTGCAATGGTTCCTACGCCACTTTCAGCTACCAACTTTACGCTGATTTTGGCGCGGGGGTTCACGTTCTTCAAGTCGAAGATGAGTTGTGCCAAGTCTTCTATGGAGTAGATGTCGTGATGAGGCGGCGGAGAAATCAGCGAAATGCCCGGAATGGAATGGCGGGTCTTGGCAATGACTTGGTCTACCTTGAAGCCGGGTAGCTGACCGCCTTCACCGGGCTTTGCGCCTTGGGCAACCTTGATTTGTATCTCATCGGCATTGACCAGATATTCGGTGGTTACGCCGAAACGTCCCGAAGCCACTTGCTTGATGGCGCTACGCAGGGATGTTCCGTCTTCACGGGGTGTGAAGCGTGAGCGGTCCTCGCCGCCTTCGCCGGTGTTGCTGCGCCCGTGAATCTTGTTCATGGCGATGGCCATTGCTTCGTGAGCCTCCTTGCTGATAGAGCCGTAGCTCATGGCACCAGTCACAAAACGTCGCAGGATGTTTTCAACGGGTTCTACCTTGTCGATGCTGATAGGGGAACGGCGGAAGTCGAGGAAGTCGCGCAAGAAGATGGGAGATGCTTTGTCATCTA
Source organism: uncultured Bacteroides sp. (assembly GCA_900555635.1). Classification (GTDB taxonomy): domain Bacteria; phylum Bacteroidota; class Bacteroidia; order Bacteroidales; family Bacteroidaceae; genus Bacteroides. The sequence continues at coordinate 40,614 of USLU01000010.1, read as the reverse complement.
TCAATGAGGTGTATTCCTTGAACTTTTTGTAACTACCCAGACGTGTGGCCAGTTGCAGGGTACTGATGGTTTCGGGATTCCAGGCATGCTGCTCGCCATCTTTGCGGTAGGCATAAAGTCCGTTGTTGGGTAGCAAATCATCTTGGGATGGGTTATTAAAACCGTTGTTGTGAAAGGCGATGGCATCCCGTGCTACCTCATCCAGACGGATGCCGCCGATGCTTGAACTTAGTCCGCCGAAGTAAGCATTGCTCAGTTCCTGGCTCAGACCTACCGCCTCGAATATTTTGGCACCCCGGTAGGAACGGATGGTGGAGATACCCATTTTACTCATAATCTTGAACAGCCCCTTGCAGATGGATTTGATGTACTTCTTCTCGGCAGTGGCGTAGTCCAACTGAATTTCGTTACCGGCTACGAGCTTGTCGATGACGGCAAATGCCATGTAAGGGTTCAGTGCACTGGCGCCGAAGCCCAGCAACAGGGCGGCATGCATTACTTCACGTATTTCACCGCTTTCTACAATCAATGCCGTTTGCACTCGTTTTCCTACCGAGATAAGATGATGATGTACCGCACTTACGGCCAGCAATGAGGGGATGGCTGCATGGGTTGCGTCTACTTCGCGGTCGGAAAGCACAATGTAGTTTACGCCTTCCGCAACCGATTCTTCGGCTTGTTTGCAGAGTTGGGCCAAGGACTCCTGTAATCCGGAACGTCCTTTCTCTGCTTCGAAAAGCATGGGCAACTTCACCATCTTGAAACCTTTGTAGCGGATGTTGCAGAGGATGTCCAATTGCGTATTGCTTAGAATAGGATGATTGAGGCGTACCATCTTGCAATGGCTTTCGCTGGGGGTAAGGATATTCATGCCTACCGCACCGATGTATTCCGTCAGCGACATCACCAGTTCCTCACGTATCGGGTCGATGGGCGGGTTGGTGACTTGGGCAAACTGCTGACGGAAGTAATTATATAGAAGTTGTGGTTTGTCGGAAAGAACAGCCAGTGGTGTGTCGTTGCCCATAGAATTGATAGGCTCGGCACCGGTGGTGCACATGGGAATAATGATTCGCTCTACATCTTCCTTGGAATAACCGAAAGTGTGCAGCATGCGGTAATAATCGGGCACGGTGTGCGTAACCTTCCGTCCGCTTTTCAGTTCGTCCAGTTCGATGCGGTTGTTGGCAAGCCAGGTGCGGTAGGGCTTGGCTTCGGCAAGTTGGTGCTTCAGTTCGTTGTCGTAGTAGATTTCACCTTTCTCGGTATCGACTAACAGGATCTTTCCGGGTTGCAGGCGACCTTTCTCCTTGATGTCTCCCGGTTCGAAGTCCATCACGCCCACCTCGCTGGCTACCACCATCATGTCATTGTGCGTGATGAGATAACGGGCTGGGCGCAAGCCGTTGCGGTCGAGCATGCCTCCGGCAAAACGTCCGTCGCTGAAGAGCAGGGCAGCCGGACCGTCCCACGGTTCCATCAGTATGGAATGGTATTCGTAGAAGGCTTTGAGGTTTTCGCTGATGGGATTCTTTTCGTTGAAAGATTCCGGTACGAGCATAGCCATGGCGTGGGGTAGGCTCAGGCCGGACATGACGAGAAATTCCAGTACATTATCTAACGAAGCGCTGTCGCTCATACCCGGTTGAATAATGGGACGTATCTCCTTGATATCTCCCAGGGTGGGAGAGGAAAGTACGCTTTCGCGGGCTTCCATCCAGCCACGGTTGCCACGGATGGTGTTTATTTCACCGTTGTGCGCCAGTAGGCGGAAGGGCTGTGCCAGTGCCCAGGTGGGGAAAGTGTTGGTGCTGAAGCGGGAGTGCACTAATGCCAGCCCGCTGGTGAAGTAGCTGTTTGTCAGGTCGGGGAAGTAATTGCGCAATTGCAATGAAGAGAGCATCCCTTTATAGACAATGTTTTGGGTAGAGAGCGAGACGATGTAGAAGTCCCGACGCGAGGGAATATCCGACCGGTATATTTTGTTTTCTATTCTTTTCCGTATGATATAGAGTTTTCGGTCAGCAGTACGGCTTTCAGTGAAACCGGTGATAAAGATTTGTTTGATGTCCGGTTCGGTGGAAAGAGCAGTTTCGCCTAAGATTTCGGGGCAGGTCGGTACATTGCGCAGATGCATCACAGTCAGACCTTCTTTTTCTATCTCTTCGATAAGAATGCTCAGTATGTCCGCCTGGTCTTTGTCCGCTTTAGGAAGAAAAAGCAGTCCGGTGCCATATTTACCCTTCTCGGGTACAGGAATCCCTTGCAGCAAGATGAACTCATGCGGTATTTGCAGCATAATGCCGGCACCGTCTCCGGTTTTGTTATCGGCGCCTTCTGCGCCACGATGGCGCATGTTCTCCAATACTTTCAATGCCGATTCTACCAGTTCGTGTGATTTGCCTCCGTGAATGTTGACCAGCATACCGACACCGCATGCGTCGTGCTCGTTAGAAACATCATACAAACCGAACTGTTGTGGTTGTCTTTGCGGTAGCATAATATTTGTTTTATTGTTAAAATGATTTGTTTTATTTGTTGTTTCTTTCATTATTCTGTTTAATATCTGTTTTTCCTTTTGAAATGTTTGCAAATATATTGTTTTAATTTCAAAGTGATATGTAGTGATGCCTACTTCTAATAATCAAATTTTCTTCCGTTTCTGTGATGATTATAATTTGGAATAAAATACCCTGTGTTTTCTTTTAATCTCAAACTAAAAACAAGGTATTTTCTTTTAATTTATTAATTGTGCTTTTTGCTTTGAAAATAATGTTTTCTATGGCTTTTTGATATAAAAACATCTTTTTTCTATTCTTTTGATAAATAAAATAGTGAAAGATTAACTTTATGTTCAAAGGAATTTGTATCTTTGCAGCGCAAAACATCAAATATTGATATTATTATGTGTGGAATTGTAGGCTATATTGGTCAAAGAAAAGCCTACCCCATCCTTATCAAAGGTTTGAAGCGGTTAGAGTACCGTGGATATGATAGTGCAGGGGTAGCATTAATCAGTGGTAACAGGCAGTTGAACGTGTATAAAGCGAAAGGCAAGGTCTCGGAACTGGAAACTTTCGTTACTCAAAAAGATATTTCCGGTAACATAGGTATTGCACATACCCGCTGGGCCACTCACGGAGAACCTTGTTCAGCAAATGCCCATCCTCATTACTCCTCTTCCGAACGTCTCGCTCTCATCCACAACGGCATCATCGAAAACTACGCCGTTCTTAAAGAAAAACTTCAAGCTAAAGGCTATACATTTAAAAGTAGTACCGATACCGAGGTACTGGTACAACTGATAGAATATATTCAGGTGACCAATCACATCGATTTGTTGGCAGCGGTGCAACTGGCTTTGCAGGAAGTGATCGGTGCGTATGCAATTGCAGTGCTCGACCGGGATAACCCTGACGAGATTATAGCAGCGCGCAAGAGTAGTCCGTTGGTAGTGGGTATCGGTGAAGATGAATTCTTCTTAGCTTCGGATGCTACGCCGATTGTGGAGTACACCGACAAAGTGGTGTATCTGGAAGATGAAGAAATAGCTGTGATAAAACGGGGCGAACCGCTGAAAGTAGTGAACTTGAAGAATGTGGAGTGCCCTCACGAAGTGAAGACAGTGGCGCTCAACCTCGGTCAGCTGGAGAAAGGCGGTTATCCGCACTTCATGCTGAAGGAAATCTTCGAGCAACCGGACTGTATTCATGATTGTATGCGCGGACGTATCAATGTAGAGAGTACCAATGTGGTGCTTTCCGCAGTGATTGATTATAAAGAGTGCCTGCTGGCTGCCAAACGCTTTGTGATTGTAGCCTGCGGCACGTCCTGGCATGCGGCGCTTATCGGCAAGCATCTGATTGAAAGCTTCTGCCGCATTCCGGTAGAAGTGGAATATGCATCGGAGTTCCGTTATCGTGATCCGGTGATTGACAGTAACGACGTAGTGATTGCCATCTCACAAAGCGGTGAGACTGCCGATACGCTTGCTGCCGTGGAGCTTGCCAAGAGTAAGGGGGCATTTATTTATGGTATATGCAACGCTATCGGTTCGAGCATAGCGCGTGCTACGCATACAGGCTCTTATATTCATGTAGGGCCCGAAATCGGCGTAGCATCTACCAAAGCTTTCACGGGTCAGGTTACGGTACTTACCATGTTGGCGCTCACCCTTGCCAAGGAAAAGAATACAATTGATGAAGAGTTGTATCTGGCAGTTGTCAAGGAGTTGGGACGTATTCCCGACAAAATGAAAGAAGTGTTGACGTTGAACGACCGCATTGCGGAACTTTCAAAGATATTCACATACGCTCATAACTTCATCTACCTGGGACGCGGATATTCTTATCCCGTAGCTTTGGAAGGCGCGTTGAAACTGAAAGAAATCTCCTACATCCACGCCGAAGGCTATCCTGCTGCCGAAATGAAGCACGGCCCCATCGCATTGGTGGATGCTGAAATGCCGGTAGTAGTCATTGCTACGCAGAACGGACTTTATGAAAAGGTGCTGAGTAATATTCAGGAAATCAAGGCGCGCAAGGGTAAAGTTATCGCTATTGTTACGAAGGGCGATACGATTATCAGTAAAATAGCCGATACTTGTATTGAGTTGCCCGAAACAATAGAATGCCTTGATCCGTTAATTACTACAGTACCTTTGCAATTACTTGCCTATCATATTGCAGTATGTAAAGGTATGGATGTAGATCAGCCAAGAAACCTTGCGAAATCGGTAACTGTGGAATGATTTGAAAACAGATGATCTGTTTGCCCTGAACGCATAATGCGTTTACCCTAAACAGATGATGTGTTTGACTCAAACAGATGATTCGTTTTTTTCGAACAGATGATGTGTTTTTTGAAGAAATATTAAGTCGTTAGTAATTAGATAAATGGAACAACTGAAGCATGAATGTGGCGTTGCAATGATACGCCTGTTGAAACCACTGGAGTACTATGAAGAAAAGTACGGTACTTGGATGTATGGGCTGAACAAGCTCTATCTACTGATGGAAAAGCAGCATAACCGTGGGCAAGAAGGAGCCGGACTGGCTTGTGTAAAGCTGGAAGCCAATCCGGGTGAAGAATATATGTTCCGTGAACGTGCGCTCGGTTCGGAGGCCATCACCGAAATATTCGGTGCGATACAAAGCAACTATAAGGACCTGACGAAGGAACAATTGCACGACGCAGCGTATGCCAAACGTGTATTGCCCTTTGCAGGAGAAGTCTATATGGGACATCTTCGCTATTCCACCACCGGCAAGTCCGGTATCTCGTATGTGCATCCGTTCCTAAGAAGAAATAACTGGCGTGCCAAGAACCTCGCCCTCTGTGGTAACTTCAACATGACGAATGTAGATGAAATCTTCGCACGTATCACTGCCATCGGGCAACATCCCCGGAAGTATGCCGATACCTATATCATGCTGGAACAACTGGGGCATCGCCTCGACCGTGAAGTAGAGCGAGTATTCAACCTTGCCGAAGCCGAAGGGTTGACCGGAATGGATATTACGCATTATATCGAAGACCACATCGACCTTGCCAACATGCTCCGTACTTCGAGCAAAGAGTGGGACGGAGGCTACGTGATGTGCGGACTCACCGGAAGCGGAGAGACTTTCGCTGTACGTGATCCGTGGGGCATACGTAATGCCTTCTGGTATCAGGATGACGAAGTGGCAGTGCTTGCTAGCGAGCGTCCTGTTATACAAACCGCCTTTAACATCCCTGCCGAGTCTATCAAAGAGTTGCAGCCCGGGCAAGCAGTCCTTATCAATAAGGCAGGAAAACTTCGAATCGTACAAATCAACAAGCCCCGTGAAGTAAAACCTTGCTCTTTCGAGCGTATTTACTTTAGTCGTGGCAGCGATGTGGACATCTACAAAGAACGTAAACTATTAGGTGAGAAGTTGGTGCCTAACATCTTGAAAGCCATTGATAATGATGTTGACCATACCGTGTTTTCATTCATCCCCAATACAGCCGAAGTTGCCTTCTACGGAATGCTGCAAGGCTTGGACGATTATCTCAATCAGGAGAAGATACAGCAGATTGCCGCTCTAGGTCATCAGCCTAATCCTGAGGAGCTGGAACGTATTCTTTCCCGCAGGATCAGGAGCGAGAAAGTAGCCATCAAGGATATCAAATTGCGTACTTTCATTGCCGAAGACCATAGCCGCAACGATCTTGCCGCCCACGTGTACGACATCACGTATGGCAGTCTTGTGCCGGGTGTGGATAATCTCGTCATCATCGACGACAGCATTGTGCGAGGCACTACACTGAAACAAAGCATCATTGGTATCCTCGACCGTCTGGGTCCGAAGAAGATTGTCATTGTAAGCTCATCTCCGCAAGTACGTTATCCTGATTATTACGGCATCGACATGTCAAAGATGAGCGAATTCATCGCCTTCCGGGCTGCTATCGAACTGCTGAAAGAGCGGGATATGAAAGATCTTATTGCTTCTGCTTATCGCAAGTCGAAAGATCAAGTAGGTTTACCCAAAGAGCAGATGGTAAATTACGTGAAAGATATTTATGCCCCTTTTACCGCCGAAGAAATTTCCGCCAAAATGGTCGAACTACTTACTCCCAAAGGAACGAAGGCAAAGGTACAAATCGTGTATCAACCCCTTGAAGGCTTACGCGAAGCTTGCCCCAAACATCAGGGAGACTGGTATTTCAGTGGCGATTATCCCACTCCGGGTGGCGTGAAACTGGTAAATACAGCATTTATTAACTACATAGAACAATTGTATCAATTCTAAAGATGAGAAATGTAACTCTTATCCTCGACGACGGGAGCCGCTTCCACGGCAAGTCGTTCGGCTACGAGAAACCGGTAGCGGGAGAGGTGGTCTTCAACACAGCCATGACGGGTTATCCCGAAAGTTTGACAGACCCTTCGTATGCCGGACAGTTAATGACACTGACTTACCCCTTGGTGGGTAACTATGGCGTAGTGCCTTTCACCATCGAATCGAATGGTCTGGCTACCTACCTGGAGAGCGACCGCATTCATGCCGAAGCTATCATCGTAAGCGATTATTCAGAAAACTACAGCCATTGGAATGCGACAGAAAGCCTCGCTGACTGGTTGAAACGTGAACAAGTGCCGGGCATTACAGGTATTGATACACGCGAATTGACAAAAGTGTTGCGTGAACATGGGGTGATGATGGGTAAGATTATCTTCGATGATGAGCCGGATAATGTTCCTGAAGCCGTATATGACGGGGTGAATTATGTGGATAAGGTGAGTTGTAAGGAAGTAATCCGTTACAATGAAGGTGAAGGAAAGAAGAAAGTAGTCCTTGTAGATTGTGGCGTAAAGACCAACATCATTCGCTGCTTATTGAAACGGGATGTAGAAGTGATCCGTGTACCTTGGAATTATGACTATAGCGGATTGGAGTTTGATGGATTGTTTATCTCCAACGGTCCCGGTGACCCGGACACTTGCGATGTAGCTGTGCAGAATATCCGTAAGGTAATGGCGAATGAAAAACTGCCTATCTTCGGTATCTGTATGGGTAATCAATTGCTTTCAAAAGCCGGAGGAGCGAAGATTTATAAGTTGAAATACGGACATCGTAGCCATAACCAACCGGTGCGAATGGTGGGTACCGAGCGTTGTTTCATTACCTCTCAGAACCATGGTTATGCGGTAGATAACAATACGCTGACTGCGGATTGGGAACCGCTTTTCATTAATATGAACGACGGATCGAATGAAGGTATCAAGCATAAACGCAATCCTTGGTTCTCGGCTCAATTCCATCCGGAAGCTGCCAGTGGTCCTACAGATACGGAATTCTTGTTTGATGAGTTTGTGAAATTGCTGTAATCAACTATTTAAAAGTACAACAAATGAAAGAAGACAATATAAAGAAAGTCCTGCTGCTAGGTTCAGGTGCACTAAAGATCGGTGAAGCGGGAGAGTTCGATTACTCAGGTAGCCAAGCACTCAAAGCATTGAAGGAAGAGGGTATTGAAACTATTCTTATCAATCCGAATATCGCCACTGTACAAACTTCGGAAGGAGTGGCCGACCAGATCTACTTCCTGCCCGTAACTCCTTATTTCGTAGAGAAAGTAATCCAAAAGGAACAACCTGACGGCATTATGCTTGCTTTCGGTGGTCAGACTGCTTTGAACTGCGGTGTGTCACTTTACAAGGAAGGCATCTTCGAGAAATACAATGTTAAAGTCCTCGGTACTCCTGTACAAGCTATTATTGATACCGAAGACCGTGAGATATTCGTTCAAAAACTGAATGAGATTGATGTTAAAACCATCCAGAGTGAAGCTGTAGAGAATATAGAAGACGCACGTCGTGCTGCTGCCAATCTGGGTTATCCTGTTATTGTACGTGCAGCCTACGCTCTTGGCGGACTGGGTTCCGGCTTCTGTGACAACGAAGAAGAACTGAATGTGCTGGTAGAAAAGGCTTTTGCTTTCTCCCCGCAGGTATTGGTAGAGAAATCCTTGCGAGGTTGGAAAGAAGTAGAGTACGAAGTGGTTCGTGACCATTTCGACAATTGCATTACGGTTTGTAACATGGAGAACTTCGACCCGCTGGGTATCCATACGGGTGAGTCCATCGTTATCGCCCCTTCACAAACCTTGAGCAACCGTGATTATCATAAACTGCGTGAACTGGCAATCCGCATTATCCGCCACATCGGTATCGTAGGTGAATGTAACGTGCAGTATGCTTACGACCCCGAAAGCGAAGATTATCGTGTTATTGAAGTAAATGCCCGCTTGAGCCGATCATCCGCATTAGCCTCTAAAGCAACAGGTTATCCGCTTGCTTTTGTAGCTGCAAAACTGGGCTTGGGATATGGCTTATTCGATTTGAAAAACTCGGTAACCAAGACTACCAGCGCCTTCTTTGAACCTGCACTGGACTATGTAGTCTGCAAAATTCCCCGTTGGGATTTAGGCAAATTCCATGGGGTAGACAAAGAGCTCGGTTCTTCCATGAAGTCAGTAGGAGAGGTCATGGCTATCGGCCGTACTTTTGAAGAAGCCATCCAGAAAGGACTTCGAATGATAGGACAAGGCATGCACGGCTTTGTAGAAAACAAAGAACTGGTCATTGCCGATATCGACAAAGCCCTTCGCGAACCTACCGATAAACGTATCTTCGTGATCTCTAAAGCATTCCGTGCCGGATATACCGTAGATCAGGTACACGAATTAACCAAAATAGACAAGTGGTTCCTTGAAAAGCTGATGAACATTATGCACACCAGCAAAGAGCTGGAACAATGGAGCAAGAACCACAAACATATTGCAGAGTTGCCCATCGAACTCCTTCAAAAGGCCAAGCGCCAAGGCTTCTCTGACTTTCAGATAGCTCGTGCCATCGGTTTCGAAGGCGATATGGAAGATGGAATACTCTACGTTCGCAACCATCGCAAAAGCGTAGGCGTGCTGCCTGTAGTGAAACAAATCGATACCCTTGCCGCCGAATATCCCGCACAGACCAACTACCTGTATCTTACTTATAGCGGCATTGCCAATGACGTGAAGTACCTGGGAGATAAGAAGAGTATCGTCGTTCTCGGTTCCGGTGCCTACCGTATCGGTTCTTCCGTAGAATTCGACTGGTGCGGCGTGCAGGCTCTGAACACTATCCGTCAGGAAGGTTATCGTAGTGTTATGATAAACTACAACCCTGAAACCGTATCTACCGACTACGACATGTGCGACCGCCTGTACTTTGATGAACTTACCTTCGAGCGTGTCATGGACATCCTCGAACTGGAAAACCCTCATGGCGTAATCGTGTCAACCGGAGGTCAGATACCGAATAACCTTGCCTTGCGCCTCGATGCACAGAACGTGCCCATCCTCGGAACAAGCGCCAAGAGCATCGACAATGCCGAAGATCGTGATAAGTTCTCCGCTATGCTCGACCGTATCGGCGTAGACCAACCCGAATGGAGAGCCCTTACTTCACTCGAAGACATCAATGCATTCGTTGCTAAAGTCGGCTTTCCGGTGTTGGTTCGTCCTTCCTACGTATTGAGTGGTGCGGCTATGAACGTCTGCTCCAATCAGGAAGAACTGGAACGCTTCCTCGAACTGGCGGCTAATGTATCGAAGAAGCATCCTGTAGTGGTAAGCCAGTTCATCGAACATGCCAAGGAGGTAGAGATGGATGCGGTAGCACAAAACGGTGAAATCATTGCCTATGCTATCAGCGAACACATTGAGTTTGCGGGTGTGCACTCCGGTGACGCAACCATTCAGTTCCCGCCGCAGAAACTATACGTTGAAACGGTGCGCCGTATCAAACGCATCAGCCGCGAGATTGCCCGTGAACTGAATATCTCCGGTCCCTTCAATATCCAATATCTGGCAAAAGACAACGATATCAAGGTGATTGAGTGCAACCTGCGTGCATCGAGAAGTTTCCCCTTCGTCAGCAAGGTATTGAAGATAAACTTTATCGAACTTGCCACCAAGGTAATGCTCGGTATCCCTGTGCAAAAGCCGGACAAGAACCTCTTCGACCTGGATTATGTAGGTATCAAAGCCAGTCAGTTCTCCTTCAACCGTTTGCAAAAGGCAGACCCGGTATTAGGTGTGGATATGGCTTCTACGGGTGAAGTGGGTTGCATCGGCAGTGATACTTCCTGTGCGGTACTGAAAGCCATGCTATCCGTAGGCTATCGTATTCCGAAGAAGAATATCCTGCTTTCTACGGGTTCATTGAAGCAGAAAGTCGATATGATGGATGCGGCCCGTATGTTGGTGCGCAAAGACTATAAGCTTTATGCAACGGGAGGTACCTATAAGGCCCTTTCTGATGCAGGCATCGAATGTACCCGTGTGCTTTGGCCCAGCGAGGTGGGGACTGATGGAACCGATTCAATTCCGCAAGCCCTCGACATGTTGCACCGCAAGGAAATAGACATGGTGGTGAATATCCCTAAGAACCTGACTACCGGCGAATTGAGCAATGGTTATAAGATTCGTCGCGCTGCGATTGACCTGAATATTCCGTTGATAACGAATGCCCGGTTAGCAAGTGCCTTTATCCAAGCCTTTTGCACCATGACGCCCGATGATTTGGCTATTAAGTCGTGGGCAGAATATAAATAACATTATAATAATTTCACTAAACATCTTCTGCCTGAGTCTGTTATATTGAAGCATTCTAAAATGAACAAGAATAAAATTAACCAATTAAGAAAGCGTGAATATGAACAGACTTATTGTTATAATGACTGTGCTGTTGGTGGCTATAGCTGCCAACGCACAAACGAAGGCGGAGCGAGATGCCCGGCGGAAAGAGCAGAAACGTTTGGAAGCCGTTCAGGATTCCATCAATCATGTGAAAGCGGTATATGCTTTGGAGAATATGGATTTTGTGTTGGCGGCAGATCAGTTACAGTTTAAACGTGGCAGAAGTGCCTTTGTATCTTCTTCAACTAACTTTGTGTCCTTGTCGGACGGTCAGGCTGTAGTGCAGGTAGCGTCTTACAGGGGTGGCGGTCCTAATGGGCTGGGAGGTATTACTGTAGAAGGACGTGCTTCGAATATGAATATCAGAACCGATAAGAAAGGAACTGTATATTTCTCGATGCATGTATCAGGAGTAGGTATTTCGGCTTCGGTGCGCATTACGCTGTATAAAGGAAGTAATGAGGCTTCTGTAGAAGTCAATCCTAACTTCCATTCAAACAGGATTACGTTGCGGGGAAAACTATTGCCTTACAGTGAAGCAGGAGTGTTTAAAGGATTTGCCAGATAGTGTTTCCAATGACACACCGGAACACCCGAAATGACGCAGCTTAGTGTCGGCAATGACGCAGCTCAATAAACAAAATGACGCATCTCACGGATAATGAGGTGCGTCATTTGTTTTACTAGCGTGCGTCATTACTCTTCACTCATATACCAATCGATCACTTGGGAGAGTTCGGTGCTTAGTTCCTCCTCGGTGGCGTCGATATTGGGAGGATAAATCAAGCACATCCACAGATTGGGCTTTTCCGATATTTGTCGGTAGCAGGAAGCGGGTAAGTGCGGCAAAGTCTCTGCGGGGTCATTAACCAGAACCTCGAAGATCAGTTGCAGCGGATGTGAATAAATCACACAGTGTCTTCTCCGGTAACCCGGACCGGTCAGAAACGAGTATTTGGGAATGGGATTGACTTTCTGTAGCATGTCGTCCGGGAAGTCATCTTCCATTTCTTCATCCTGTTCGTCGGTAGTAGATTCTTCTATAACAGGTTCGTCCATATCCATAAATTTAGTATCATTTTCTATCATATCTTCTTCAAAAGGAGGCAAGTCTGTGTGTATTAAACGTTGCAATCCGGTATCCTCATCGGAGAACTGAATGATCTGCGTATTGAAATTCTTATTCTTTTGCGACCATACTTCGTAATCACCAATAAAATAGATCCGCTTCTTGGCACGGGTTACAGCCACATTCAGGATATTGCTGTTCACCCAGCCGATGGCTCCTACGGCAGACGAATGGCATCCCAATATAAAGATAACTTCTTCCGCTTCTTTCCCCTGGAACTTATGAACGGTTCCACAATTGGTATTTGCCCAAGTTTTGTATTTGGGGAGAAGTTGTGCGTTCTCTTTTTCCAGTAACGACTTTCTGACGGCTTCTTTCACCCCGCTGATTACAGTGGTAAATGGTGAAATGACATATAGTTTGCGGTTATCTCCTTTTTTATTGTGCTTCTTCATCCAGGATAAGATAAGGCGGAGGCAAAGTTCCCCCTGCTCGGCTACGTAGTGGTCATTGCCGCGTAGAGTCGTCTTGCTTTTTCCCGGTACGTCCAGCCACAGTGAGTGGTCAAACAATAATTCTTTCTTTTCATCCGCTTTCACTTCATCTTTCGCTCCCAAAATCATGGTTTCGTCGTAAGATACGCGGTTGGAGATGCTGAACATCGGGTTGATGCAACGGCGGTGTACTACCAACGGACATCCCACCCAAGTATCGCCTATCCATGCTCCGTATGGATTTATCAGGTCGGCAAAGCCCTGTACGGAATGAGATTTCGACATGTATGCTTTCAAGGAGTCGATGTTGCATTTCTTCTGATAGAGGCTCATCAAGGTTTCATCTGTAGTCACTACCGGTTCCACTTGTTTGGGGTCGCCTACGATGATTGCTTTCTTTGCCCTCCACAGGGCACCAATGGCACATTGTGGGGCGGCTTGTCCGGCTTCATCCACAATCAGCAAGCCTAATTGCCCTTTTCCTGAATATTCCAGCATCTTCTGGACCGAGGCAAAAGTAGTGGATACAACGGGGACAAGGAAGAATAGGCTGTTTAGCAGGTGGGGGAAGATTTGAGCTTTCTCTTCTGCATTGTATTTGCCTTCCCAAAAGAGTATCAATGAATAGAGGTTGCATCTCCAAGAAGTAGAATTGACTAAGAATGCGCCATGCAGTTTCAATGCCTGATAGAAGAGTTCTTCTCTTGCTTTGTCAAAATCGGCATTAATCAATGGATTGGTGGGTTGCATCCTTTCGTTTGTATCTTCAAAAACAGCGTCATTGCAAGATAGTTTCCGGCGTGTTTGTTCTACGTGTCGATACTGTGCCAGAAATTCGCTTTTAGCTTTTTCGAAATCGTTGAATGGTTTCTTGAATTCGGCTGCAATAGTTTCATTTCCACGCTTACTGCTGATTTTGGCACCGAACTGTTCAAGGACCATCTCTTTGAAATCACGGATATTGTTACTTTTGCCCAAGCGTGCGGATATCAGTCCCCAAGCCTTTTTGGTATGTTTGGCCGGCTCTATCGAACCATTCAGCATATTGTCGGCAAGTTCTCCGAAGAACAGGTTCTTCCCTTCACTGAAAAGTAATGTATGTCCTGCCTTCTCCATGGCTTCCTCTTTGGGCAGTTTGCTCATTTCGGGCAGTTCGAAAGTGATATTCTCTACAGCGGTATTGTTGCAGGAAGCAACCAGAATGCCATAATCATCCAGTCCCAACTCTGCTTTAAGTGAGTAGGTCTTTTGTGGGTATTTTTGTCCTTCGAACAGTTTATTCAGAATGGGATTGCTATCGTAAGCATCATCCGGATTGTGCAGGTTGGCTAAAAGGCGTGCCCTACGCACTATGTATTCGGCAATAATATCTTTGAGCAGTGTTGTCTTTCCTGTTCCGGGAGGGCCGTTTACGGAAAATATGCCACGTCCGCCATGACGCTCATCGGCCAAGGCTATATTGATTGCCATCTGCTGCATCAATGCGGGAGAGAACTCCGAAGGCCAACGTCCCATGGGGTATTTATCCGGTTGCAGCCATTTTCTGTAATTCTCCGTCGAGCAAATGCTTTGGTGTTCTTCAGTTGCTTTTAAAGGCGCGTTGATATATTCATTCAACAAGGGAGCGGGACCTTCGCACATTAAACTTTTACGTACACGGTTCAGGTCTTTGGTATAGAAGCTCTGGTTCAGGTCTGTATCAGATTCCGTAAAGATGCGGACACATATCTTCTCCAATCCCTTTTGTTGGTAAGCATTGGTGGGAGCAAATAGTTTGTAGATAAGAAGTTCCTTTAGTAGCAGGCCGGTCTTTTTCAGTAGTAGTTCGTACAGCCTATCAGGAGTATTTCCTTGGAAGTATTCGTCTCCTCCTTCCAGGAAAGGTGCCAGATTATCTTCGTTGATGGTGTGGTTGTTCAGCAAACAACTGATTGCCCATATATAAGAGGAGAGTTGGAACGAGCCTTCCACATATTCTCCATCCGGCGTTACCTCTAAGGTATAGAGTACACTGTTTTCACGGCTTTTTTCAAGGAATTTTCTGAAGCGTTCGTTCGCTTTATCCGCAGGAATACGTTTATAGAGTTCGGATAATAGTTCAAATTTAGGAACTGCACCAACATAGAGCCGAATGGTATCATCTTCATTTTCTACCAAATGGATAAAGTCCTCCATATCTGTTTTGGAAAAGACATATTTCAGGCTCGGTCTTTTGTTATCCTCACTATTTCCTTGGGCCGGCTTGGGGAATTTGATTTCTTGAAAGTACTCCAACACTTCCCAATAGGTAAGTATGTTTCTAGCATCGCGAGTATTATTCGTTACTGAATTCAGTAGATGTTTTAAAGAGGGTAAATCCATTAGCATATAAGATTAGGATACAAAGGTACGTTATTTTTTATATTCTATCGTATTTATTCCTGTTTCTGATACTCTGCCGGTGTCATCCCCGTTATTCTTTTGAAGAATTTCGAGAAGAACGAAGGATTGGGAAAGTTCAATTCGTCCGATATCTGGAAGACCAGCAGATCGCTGTGTTTGAGCAACACTTTTGCTTCGAGGATAACGGCTTGGTTGATCCATTCCATCACGGTTTGCCCGCTGGCCTCACGGATAACTGTGCTCAAATAATGGGGAGTGAGACACAACTTATCGGCATAGAAACCGATGCTGCGTTCCTGTTTGCTATACTCGTTGACCAACGTTATGAAGCGGTTGAATACTTCCTCCTGACGTGTGAGACGCAGAGAGGCGGAAGTTTGTTTCTGGTCACGCATATACTTTATGTCATAAAGCAGCGCGGTGACCATATATTGTATTACTTCCCGACGAAAGGGGCTGCGTTGTATGGTTTCCCATAGCAAGTTGAAGAAGATACCGGTATGTTCCCATTCTTCTGCTGTTAATGAAAAGGCGTTGCCATATTGTCCGTAGAAATCCACCAGATTGCTCCCTTGTACAGTCGGTAAGAAATCGTTTTCGGTAACTATTACCTGAAAATCATAGTCCTCACTTATTTCTATCATTTCTATCAATGAGTTAGGTGGAGTAACGATGAGCATTTGCTCTTTTACTTCATATTCCATCAGATTGATCGAGACTCGTCCGCTACCCCTCAGAACACGTATAATACGGCTTTCTTTTGTGCGATAGGGTTGTCCCGTGCGGAAAAGCTCACTTTTCATTTCTGCAAAACTGATAACCATTCCGATGCCGGGATGCAGAGAACGGAACTCTTTGTGACCGATAAGTTCGACTTTGTCCCGTATGATATCGAAATCAAGGCTTAAGGGCTTATTCTTTTCTGATGTTTTCATTACTGATGGGTTTTGAGGTAAATGACAAAAGAATTATTTTTAGACATAAGAACAAAAGAACATATTCCTAGCGTGATATAGCTTATGTTTTTCTTTTTGTTCTTTTGTTCTTATGTCTAAAAAAGAATATTCTGTTTAGCTCATGTCTGAAAGCAAACTGAATTACTTCTTTCTACTAAATCAGTCGCAAAGATAAGAAAAGTGAGGGGTTAAATCTATTTTCTTATTTACTATCGAACAAATAGAACATATCATTCGATTAATAGAAAGTATTTGTGTAGCTTTATGCTCTATCTTTGCATCGTGTTAATCAAATAACAAAATATTTGGGATATGAAACGAATTATTCTTTCTCTTGCCCTTTTTCTTGGAGCGACATTGACGCACGCTCAACTTACGTTAGATGAGTGCCAAAGTCAGGCGCAGGCAAATTATCCGCTGGTACGTCAATACGGACTCATAGAAAAGTCCCTTGAGTACGACCTATCCAATGCCGGAAAAGGGTATCTGCCTCAATTCTCGTTATCGGGCAAAGCAACTTACCAAAGTGATATCACAGAACTACCGGTAAAGATCCCGGGAGTCGATGTGAAGACCGCTCCTAAAGATCAATATCAGGTAATGCTTGAGTTACAACAAACCATCTGGGATGGTGGAGATATCCACTCCAAAAAGCGCCTGACCCGTGCAGCTTCGGATGTCGAACTGGAGAAACAGAATGTCGATATGTATGCTTTGAATAACCGGGTAAACCAACTCTTCTTCGGCATTCTCTTACTGGACGAGCAACTGAAACAGAACCAGTTGCTACAGGATGATTTGGGACGTACACACCAACAAGTTTCCAACTATATAAACAATGGCATAGCCAGCCAGAGTGACCTTGACGCCGTCAGTGTGGAATTGCTTAATACCAAACAGAAACGCATTGAACTTGAAACCTCACGCCAAGCCTATCTCAACATGCTTTCCGCTTTTATTGGCAAAGGAATTTCTCAGGAAACCGTTTTGTTGAAACCCATCGATAAAGAAGTGAGTAGTCTAGATGGAGGAATAAACAACCGTCCGGAACTTCGTTGGTTCGACGCCCAAGGCGAGCAGTTGAGAGTACAAGAAAGTGCATTGAACACCAGACTCATGCCCCGCTTCGGATTATTTGTACAGGGAGCCTACGGTAATCCCGGACTTAATATGCTGAAAGATGAATTCAGCGCCTACTATTTGGCAGGTGTCCGTATGTCATGGAACTTCGGTAGCCTATATACGTTGAAGAACGACCGCCGCCGGATAGATAATTCACGCCGTAAAGTAGAAACGAACCGTGATGTCTTTCTTTTTAATACCCGGTTGGAAGCCACACAACAAGATGCAAGTGTAGTATCCATGCGTCGACAAATGAAGGATGATGATGAAATCATTCGCCTGCGCGAGAATATCCGTCGTGCTGCCGAGGCCAAGGTTGAAAATGGAACACTGACCGTCACGGATATGCTGCGCGAAATCACGAACGAAAATCTGGCTCGTCAGACGAAAGCTTTGCACGAAGTGCAATTGCTGATGAATATAGAGCAGTTGAAAAATACATTGAACCTTTCAAATAAGAATTAAGTCATCGAAAATATTAAATATAGATATTTATGAAACCAATCAAATTTTTCCCTTTCTTGTTGTTGCTCACTGCCTGCAACAATGGTACTCCGAAATACGACGCAACCGGAACTTTCGAAGCTACCGATGTGATTGTTTCTGCTGAGGCTTCGGGCAAGCTGCTAAGTTTCGACATTGAAGAAGGCGCCGCATTGAAAGCCGGACAACAAGTAGGCATTATCGATACTATTCAACTCTATCTGAAAAAACTTCAATTGGAGGCGAGCGTTAAATCGGTCGAAGGTCAGCGTCCTGATATAATAAAGCAAGTGGCCGCCACCAAAGAACAGATTGTGCAAGCAAAAAGGGAACGTGACCGTGTAGCCAACCTCCTCCGTGTAGGCGCCGCTAATCAGAAACAACTCGATGACGCCGAGTCTTTGCTTGAAGTACTTCAAAAGCAACTCGTAGCCCAGAACTCTACCTTAAGGAATAGTGACCAAAGCCTGACGTGGCAAAGCTCTTCCGTAGGCATACAAGTAGCCCAGATTGAAGATCAGCTGAACAAATGCCATATTGCTTCCCCACTAACAGGAACCGTACTTGCCAAGTATGCCGAAGCCGGCGAACTTGCCGCACCCGGAACTCCTCTCTTCAAAGTAGCCGATATGGAGCAAATCTACTTGCGGGCTTATATTACCTCCGAGCAACTGGCTAATGTGAAGTTAGGACAGAAAGCCACCGTTTATGCCGATTATGGCGATGATATACGCAAGGAATACCCCGGCGTTGTCACGTGGATTTCCGATACTTCGGAGTTCACGCCCAAAACAATCCTGACAAAGAACGAACGTGCCAATTTGGTGTATGCCGTGAAGATAGCGGTGAAGAACGATGGCATGCTGAAGATCGGGATGTATGGTGGTGCGGATTTTGATTAAGACAGAAGAACAAAAGAACATATTTTCTTTACTCTTTTTTTTGTTCTTCTGTTCTTTTGTCTTAAACAAATGTGTTTATTAAACTGATTAATATGTATGCAGTTAGAATAGATGATGTCATCAAGTGTTATGGGAAGGTGGAAGCACTGAAAGGAGTTTCCTTATCTGTTCGCCCTGGCGAACTCTTTGGGATTATCGGTCCCGATGGGGCAGGGAAGACTTCGCTTTTCCGTATTCTTACTACTTTGCTGTTGGCAGATAGTGGTACGGCTACTGTTTGCGGACTGGATGTAGTGAAGGATTACAAAGCCATACGCCGCAGAGTAGGGTATATGCCCGGACGTTTTTCCCTTTATCCCGATCTAACGGTAGAAGAGAATCTGGACTTTTTCGCAACCGTATTTCATACAACCATCGAAGAGAATTATGATTTGGTGAAGGATATCTATCAGCAGATAGAACCGTTTCGCAAACGTCGTGCGGGAGCTTTGTCGGGTGGTATGAAACAGAAACTCGCTCTTAGTTGCGCCCTGATCCATAAACCGGATGTGCTCTTTTTGGACGAGCCTACTACGGGCGTCGATCCTGTTTCCCGCAAAGAATTTTGGGGGATGCTGCGCCGTCTGAAGGAACAAGGCATCACTATCATTGCTTCGACTCCTATCATTGACGAAGCCCGCCAGTGCGACCGCATTGCCTTTATTAACGAAGGTCAGATACTGGGGATTGATATTCCCGAATGTATCCTGCAACAATTCTCCGCTATTCTTTGTCCCCCGAGTTTGCAGCACGAAAAGATTGAAAACCGGGATAACAATGTAATCGAAGTGGAAGGACTGACCAAACGTTTCGGAAGTTTCACTGCCGTAGACCATATATCCTTTGAAGTTCATAAAGGAGAGATCTTTGGTTTTCTGGGTGCAAATGGTGCCGGTAAGACTACCGCCATGCGCATGCTCACCGGATTAAGCCATCCCACTGAAGGCAAGGCGCATGTAGCCGGATTTGATGTCGCTACCCAAACCGAGGAAGTGAAGAAGAATATCGGTTACATGAGCCAGAAGTTCTCCCTCTACGAGGATCTCAAGGTTTGGGAAAATATCCGTCTTTTTGCCGGAATCTATGGAGTACCCGAAGCCGAAATAGCTCCTAAGACAGATGAACTGCTTCTTCGTTTGGGGCTGGATAAAGAACGTGATACATTAGTGAAAAGTCTTCCGTTGGGTTGGAAGCAGAAACTGGCTTTCTCCGTTTCCATCTTCCACCATCCCAAGATTGTTTTCCTGGATGAACCTACCGGAGGTGTCGATCCTGCTACCCGCCGCCAGTTCTGGGAACTGATTTATCAGGCTGCCGACCAGGGTATCACCGTTTTTGTAACCACCCACTTCATGGATGAAGCCGAATATTGTGACCGTATTTCCATTATGGTGGACGGCGTGATCCGTGCCCTCGATACTCCCGATGCACTGAAACGCCAATTCAACGCCTGTACGATGGACGATGTATTCCAGCAACTGGCTCGCCAAGCTGTGCGAACAGCTGACTAAGGTACAGATAAGTGTGTGCCCCGGCGCAGATAAGTGTGTAAGCTGATACAGATAAGTGTGTAAGTTAACGCAAGTATAAGTGTAAAACAGATTAATATAGTAATGAAACAGTTTATAGCTTTCGTCCGAAAAGAATTCTTTCACATCTTCCGCGACCGTCGTACGATGCTGATTCTTTTGGGCATGCCCATTGTCCAGATTATCCTCTTCGGCTTCGCCATCACTACGGAAGTGAAGAATGTGCGTGTTGCCGTTCTCGACCCGTCTAATGACGAGGTTACCCGTCGTATCATAGACCGCATGGATGCCAGCGAATATTTTACTATTGCCACCAGCCTGCATTCTCCCGATGAGGTGGAACATGCTTTCAAACGCGGTGATATAGATATGGCGCTTGTCTTTAGCGAACGCTTTTCTGATAATCTTTATACAGGCGATGCCGCCCTACAGATTATTTCCGACGCTACCGATCCTAATATGGCAACCATGCAGGCTGGATATGCCACAAATATCATTTCAATGGTCGGTAAGGAAATGCTTCCACCGGGAGTACATGCAGCTACCATCCTGCCGCAAGTCAAACTGCTCTATAACCCTCAGATGAAGAGCGCTTATAACTTCGTGCCCGGTGTCATGGGCTTGATACTGATGCTGATTTGTGCCATGATGACCTCTATCTCCATTGTGCGCGAAAAAGAGACGGGAACGATGGAAATCCTGCTGGTATCTCCGATGAAGCCGATTCTCATTATTCTTGCCAAGGCAGTACCTTATTTCGTATTGTCATTCGTCAATCTTCTTACAATATTGTTGCTTTCGGTGTATGTGCTCAATGTTCCTGTAGCGGGTAGTTTATTCTGGCTTGTCATCGTGTCGTTGCTCTTTATCTTTGTATCCTTGGCTTTGGGCTTGCTCATCTCCACCGTCACCCGTACACAAGTTGCTGCCATGCTCGTGTCCGGACTGATGCTGATGATGCCTACCATGTTGCTTTCGGGCATGATATTCCCGATTGAAAGTATGCCTGCCATTCTTCAAGGCATCTCTTGCGTCCTCCCTGCCCGTTGGTACATTCAGGCAGTGCGTAAGCTTATGATCGAAGGAGTGGATATCTCGCTTGTACTGACAGAAATAAGCATACTGGCAGTAATGGCGGTGGTGCTGATTACCATTAGCTTTAAAAAGTTCAAGCATCGGTTGGAGTAGGAGGAGACATGAATTTTATATTAATTATTTAGACAGAAGAACATAAGAACAAAAGAAGTGGTATATTTAGTATAAATGAAAATCTGTTCTTTTGTTCTTATGTCTAAAATCTTTAAAATATTATCTTTATGATAAAGTTTTTGATAGAAAAAGAATTCAAGCAGTTATTCCGTAACTCATTCTTGCCGAAGTTGATATTCATCTTCCCATGTATGATTATGATCCTGATGCCTTGGGCTGCCAACCTGGAGATAAAGAATATAAACCTGAATATTGTGGACAACGACCACAGTGCCTTGTCGCGTCGTTTAGTCGATAAAATAGGAGCTTCTACTTACTTTCGTACAACCGACCTTCCTGACACCTACGATCAAGGATTGATTGCCATTGAAGCCGGTTCGGCAGATGTTGTTTTAGAAATTCCCCAAGATTTTGAGAAAGACTGGATGAATGGGCAAGCTCCCCGTTTATTGGTTGCAGCTAATGCAGTGAATGGTACCAAAGGTAGTTTGGGAGGATCTTATCTTTCTTCAATCATTAGTGATTATACTCGTGAATTGCGTTCGGAATCGCCTTCAAAAGTATTAGTCGGTAAACCTCTTCCCCGTGTAGACATCTCTACCATGAATCTTTTTAATCCTACCCTGAACTATAAACTCTTTATGGTTCCTGCACTAATGGTCATGCTTCTGACTATGATTTGCGGCTTTCTCCCTGCTCTCAATGTAGTGGGCGAGAAGGAGGCGGGCACTATAGAACAGATCAATGTTACGCCGGTCAATAAATTCACGTTTATTTCAGCAAAGTTGATACCTTATTGGCTGATAGGCTTTGTGGTGCTTACCATTTGTTTCATCCTGGCATGGTTGCTTTACGGCATTTTGCCCGCAGGACATTTCTTCACCATTTATGGCTTTGCACTCGTGTTCCTGCCTGTAGTTTCCGGTTTTGGCTTAGTAATTTCCAACCATTCGGCTACATTGCAGCAAGCCATGTTCGTTATGTGGTTCTTCATGCTTGTCCTCATCCTGATGAGCGGACTTTTCACTCCTATTCACAGCATGCCCGGGTGGGCGCAATGGATAACGCGTATTAACCCCTTACGCTATTTTGTAGAAGTAATGCGCACTATATATCTTCGCGGTGGCGGTTTCAGTGAATTACTTCCTCAGTTGGGAGCCTTGTTGACGTTTGCGTTTATCTTCAACTTGTGGGCGGTGAAAAGCTATAGGAAAAGTAGTTGAATGTAGAAAAATGCATAACAGTATTTGTGCTAGGTTGTTACATGTTAAATAATTCCCAAATAGAGAAGAAAAATACTTGAAATCTTCTCTGTTTGGGAATTATCATATATCTTTGTAAGTAAATCAAGGAAACATGAATATTACAGGTTCTGAAAAATTAGAAAAGTTCTGCAAGAAGCACAACGATGCAAAATCAGCTATTGAGAAATGGGTTGATGAAGTAACAAAAGCTTCTTGGAAAAATCATAATGAACTAAAAAGTGATTATTTGTCTGCTGATTACGTAGGGAATAATCGTTATGTGTTCAATATTCGTGGCAATAAATACCGTCTTATTGTTCTCGTTGTATTTTTTGCAGGGAATGTTGATATCCGATTTGTAGGAACTCATTCTGATTATGATTCCATTGATTCAGCTAAAATAAAAGTTATATAGGAGGTACATATATGAAAATCAAAACAGAACAAGAATTCCATGCTTGTCAAAAGGAAATGGAAGAAATCACTGCTAAAGGCACATCTTTAGGAGATATGGAATTATTGAGCCAAGAAGATAAGGAGAGATACATTATTCTTTCTCAATGTATCAGTGAATGGGAAGCCGCCTACCATCCACTTCCGGGACGAGTATCAACTTTAATCATCGATGCTATTCGCAATAAAATGGAAACTGAGAATTTGAAACAGAAAGAGACTGCAAAGCGTCTTGGCATATCCGAATCAAGAGTTAGCGATATATTGAGCGGGCGTCGATCTCTCAATCTTAACATAGTAAAACGCTTACGGGATAATTTAGGCATATCAGCTGATTTTATTTTAGATAATATTTAAAAAGTGTGTCAAAAGTCTTTTTTACCACAAATCACACAGATTATCTATATTGATAATCAATTATTTAATCTCAATTTGTGTGATCTGTGTAATCTGTGGTGAGTTTTGACACCTTCATGAAATCTCCTTTTTAGAGCTTCCCTATATTCACTCTCCGCATCGAAGCACGGATAAGCCTTTGCCGGATTCAAGTCATGATGTCTCACAATCAGCTATTCGAACAGAGTTATATAACTCGTGCTTTGGGTATTGAGTTCACACCTAAATTTGTTTGATAGAATTGTCAAAAATGATAAAAGTAACGCTCCCAGTAGTACTGAGAGCGTTTTTTGTATGTGTATCCTAAGTAATTGCTTGCTTTTCAGTAGATAATATATATATTCAAAAGTGTTTTTTAAACGTTCGTTTAATGGACGCAAAGATAAGATGTATTTTTTAATCTAGCAAAATGTTTAATAAAAATATTTTGAAGGAATATTGAATCTTAATATAATATATTGCTAATTAGCTAGTTGTGTAAAGCCTTGTCTATCTTTTATTTTGCTAATTTTTTAAATAAGTTTTCTTCTTTCTATTTTTAAAATATTGACGTCCATTAAACGAACGTCTAAAAAACACTTTTAGTTTCTAATTCGTTTGTTTATAGTGCTTTACCTATAGGGTACTGAACTACTACAAAATTCTGTTGGCAAGCAGGTCAAAAAATGCTGTATTTTACATAATGTGCTTGTAAGTAATTGAATTTCAATGATATATCTGAAATTTAATGCCGAGAGATAGTGCACTTATCTGAAAAAAATCATAAAATGGAAGCGGAGAAAGAGGTCGAAATATGGTATGCAATGCGTGCCACATATCGTAGAGAACTTGATGCTATGCGTCTGTTCGAAAGAGAAAATATAGACTGTTTCGTCCCCATGCACTACAAGATATGCATTAAGAGAGGGAAGAAGATCCGTACTTTGGTTCCTATTATTCGTAACTTACTATTTGTCCATGCCTGTCCTTCCGAAGTGAAGCGCGTAAAATCGTTGGTCACTTACCTACAATTCATTTCAGATACTCGTAGCGGTCAGAAGATTATTATCCCCGACCATGAAATGCAACGCTTCATTGCCGTTGTCGGTACTTATAACGACCATCTGCTATACTTCCAGCCCGAGGAACTGAACTTGTCAAAAGGCACCAAGGTCCGTGTTACGGGTGGTGACTTCGAGGGGCAAGAAGGAGTCTTTGTAAAAGTAAAAGGCGCTCGTGATCGGCGTGTGGTTGTTGCTATACAAGGCGTCATTGCCGTTGCCATGGCCACCATTCATCCTGATCTTATCGAAGTAATCGAATAGAAGTAGTACATCGAAGTAATTAAATTACCCATATAAATTTTCCCAACGGCTTTGCAACGCAATAGTATCTGTAATCCTGAGCATAGTCGAAGGATCTAACCTGCGTATGAATAATTGCAGGCTAAAGTCATTAATCATCAATCATCAAACATTATGACTCTTTCCGAAGAAACAGCAGTTCTTCAGCGTGCAGTGCACGACCTGATGTATTTGGGCATGGACGGTAGTCCGCTCTACAGCGATGAGCTGTCTCGTCGCAACAGTGAAGTTCACCACATGACCACAGCTTTGTACAATTCCGGTGTTCAGGGCACTACCATCGATGAACAGGCAAATGTATGTCTTGCCCTCCTGATGGGTTACAGTGTATCATTCATTGACCACGGTGAAAAGCAGGCACATATTCAGGAGGTTTTGAACCGTTGTTGGACTCTGCTCGATGCCCTTCCCGCCTCCTTACTGAAACTCCGTCTTCTCACCGCCTGCTACGGCGAAGTGTTCGATGAACCTTTAGCCGATGAAGCCCGTGCCATTATCGCTTCTTGGGATACCGCCTCGCTCACTTCGGAACAGCAGGAAGCCATCGCCGAGTTTCAGAATGTGGTTGACAATCCTTATCCGTGGGAATATATAGAAGAATAAAAACATGACAAATAAAGTTTCCCTTTTTAATGTCATGAAAGATTTATTTTATCTTCTTCGTCCCCATCAATGGGTAAAGAATTTGTTTATTTTTCTACCATTATTCTTTGATAGGCATCTGGCTGACATTGATTATGTTATAGCTGCATTAGGTGCATTTGTAATATATAGTATTGCTGCCAGTGGAATTTATTGTTTCAATGATATATGGGATGCGGAATCCGATAAGGTCCATCCTAAAAAGTGTAAACGACCGATAGCCAGTGGCGCAATATCTAAAAGAAGTGCTATGGTAATAGCGGTTATATGTGCAGTATTATCACTTATTTCCGCATACATATATTATGATATTGCTTTTTTCAATCTCATCTTGCTATATCTTCTCATGAATATAGCTTATTGCGTCAAGCTAAAACAGATTGCACTTGTTGATGTATTTATCATTGCATTTGGATTTGTTCTTCGTATAATTACCGGAGGCATAGCCACGGGCGTATATATTTCACATTGGATTATATTGATGACATTTTTGTTAGCTCTTTTTTTGGCATTTGCCAAACGTAGAGATGATGTTGTACTCTATGAGGGGACGGGAGTAAAAACCCGCAAGAATGTGAACCGCTATAATCTTGTCTTTATGAATCAGGCTATCAGTATTGTAGCCAGTATAACGATGGTATGCTATATCATGTACACAGTCAGCGAAGAGGTTGTAGAACGGATGCAAACGTCGTATCTGTATATAACCTCTATTTTTGTGTTGGCAGGCATTATACGCTATTTGCAACTCACTATTGTAGATATTAAAAGCGGAAGTCCCACTGCTGTATTAATGAAAGACCACTTTGTGCAGTTGTGCATTATTGGTTGGATAATATCCTTTTTTATCATATTATACGTATAGAAATAGTGAGAACTGTTGCAGCTTTTGATTTTGATGGCACTATCACTCGTAAAGATACATTGTTAGAGTTTATAAAGTTTTCACGAGGTAAAAAAGCATTTTACATGGGTTTTTTGTCTCATTTACCTATGTTACTGGCATATAGGATAGGGCTATATCCCAATTGGAAAGCCAAACAGGTTATAATGAAACATTTTTTCAAAGGAGAACCATTAAACGAGTTTAATCTAATGTGTGAGGAGTTTTTTAAGGTTAAAGGTGAATGGCTTCTATATAAAAGTGCTGTTACAAAAATACAAGAATATCTAGCAAAGGGCATTGAAGTAATAATAATTACTGCTAGTGCAGAGAATTGGGTTTCACCTTTTGCCCGTTATTTGGGAGTAAAATTTGTAGCAGGTACCAAAATGGAAATAGATAGAGAAAATCGTATTACGGGGAAATTTCTTACGGCAAATTGCTACGGAAAGGAAAAAGTAAATCGCATCTTAGAACTCTTTCCGGAACGTACGAACTACTATTTGGTAGTCTATGGTGATAGCAAGGGTGATAAAGAATTACTGGAAATAGCAAATGAAAGTTATTATAAACTATTTAATTTATGAATATAATATTGATTTTGGGTAGCGTACTACTCAATTGCGCTGCCCAGATTTTCATCCGAAAGGGAATGTTGCTTGTCGGTGAGGTTGGAATGGAGGGGCTTGTTCGCAATGTGGGTTCGATGATTTCCAATTTATGGTTATGGATGGCAATGCTTTGTTATGCTATAAGCATATTAATGTGGATGGCTGTTTTGTCAAAAGTTGAGGTGAGCTTTGCATATCCTTTTTTGAGCATAGGCTATGTAGTTGCTGCTATAGTTGGATATTACTTTTTTGGTGAATCGTTGACCTTAACGCGTATAATGGGAATTTTAGTTATTTGTATTGGAGTATATTTAATATCAAGAAGCTGAATGAAATACTATATTGTAGGAGGTAATGGCTTTGTCGGCCGATATTTAGCTGATGCATTATTGGAGAGGAATCAAAAAGTAGCAGTATGCGACTTGCATGCACATTTGGACAGTAGAATTAATCAAAACTGTGACTATTTTCAAATTGATCTTCGGAACAGAGAATCATTGGAAGAACTACCCGTCAACAACAAGGATATCGTGATAAACTTGGCAGCAAATCAATACCATACCAAGGTTCCACGCAACAGAAAAAAATATTTTTTTAGTGTAAATACTGAAGGAACTCGTAATTTGTTAGAAGTAATTTTTGAGAAAGGATGTCGTAACTATCTGATGTTTACTACAGATATGATTTATGGTAAACCTCAGTATTTGCCGGTTGATATAAAACATCCTCAAAATCCTTTTGGCCCTTATGGACAAAGTAAAAAGGCTTGTGAAGAAATCTGTTGCACGTATCGTGAAAGGGGAATGAATATTACCATTATGCGCCCACGTATGATTAATGGTCCTGGACGTCTTGGAATATTGGTGAAACTTTTTAAGTTGATAGATTATAATATTCCAGTACCCACCATTGGTAATGGTAAAAACCACTATCAAATGATATCGGTATTTGATTGTGTGAGTGCTATTCTGTGTGCTATAGATAAAGGTCTTCCTAATAAGGAATATAATTTGGGTTCTAAGAATTCTCCGGATATTCGCTCATTATTGGAGGGGTTAATAAAGTCTGCCCACTCTCGTTCTATCGTTTTTTCTACTCCGGGGAAGTTGGTAAAATTAATACTTGATATATTCGATAAACTGGGTCTGACAGTGATGTATAAAGAGCAGTTTATGATTGCTGATGAAGAGTATATATTAGATATCAGTGAAACAGAGAAAGATTTAGGTTGGCATCCGCAATATAATGATGAAGATATGCTGAAAAAAGCATATCAAATTTATAAGGAGTGTAAAGATTGAGCGATTAACAGTATGTCTAAAGAACGAATTTTGTTTATCATGGGATTATTATTAGTACTGATGTACTATATCCCTTTTGTGTATTTGGGTGACAATTCTTATATAACTATTCATGATAATTTAGATAGTTCAATAGCCAATTTGAATGTTCTGAAAGAGAATGGTATGCTTTTTCATAATGATGTTTTTCCTGCGATGTCCGGACTAACAGGAGCAAATATTTCTTTTGGTTTCTTGCCTCGTTTGCTACTTATACAATATTTGGACCCGTTTCATTCTTATATGGTGAATGAACTGATCGGACGTTTAATAGGTTTTATAGGGATGTATTTCTTCTTGAAAAGATACATGCTGAAATCAGATGGCAGCAGTAATATTGTTGCCGTTATTACAGCTCTTTGCTTTGCCTTAATGTCGTATTATTCAGATTATGGGCTAAGCGTTATGGGGCAGCCTCTTCTTGTTTACTCTTTCTTTAATTTGAGGGAAAGGCGGCAGGTGATGTTAAGCTATCTTTTTATCCTATTCATTGCACTCTATTCTTCATTGGTGTTGTCTGGATTGTTCGTGGGGATTGCCCTGTTTTTCTATTACTTCTACATAAAGTCTAAGGATAAGAATGTTCATAAAGAATACATAATAGGCTTTTTAATTTGGGTCCTGACTTATATGATTACAAATTATTCGCTGTTGGCAAGTTTCTTTATGTCTGTTCCTTCCCACCGTTTGGAATTTTATTTCTCATCTTCTGTGACTGATATATGTAGAGATTGTTGGGGAATGTTGATGATAACTCAATATCATACGGGTTCTCTTCCTGTAATGCTGATTCTTCTATATGCAATATTGCTAAGTTGCTATGAGAGAAAAATTGATAAGCAGATTAAGGTATTGTTGGGCATGATATTAGGTGTTATAATGTTTGGATGCATATATAAAGGTATGCTCTTATTGTTTCCGTCATCTTCTTTGTTGAATGCTTTTCAATTTGATCGCTTTTATTTTCTTCTTCCCTTTCTTTGGATGTGTTTGTTGGCTAATCTGTTTGAGAAGCTCCTTTGCTATCGAAGGAACGGTATGAAATTGTTGTTTTTGTCTTTCTTCTTGTTTTTGGGCGGAATTTTTCTTTTGAATTCCGAATACCGGGGGATTGTTAAGTCCATGTTACATAAGGAAACAGCAGAACAACCTTCCTACAAACAATTCTATGCTACAGACTTATTTGATGAGATTGATACGGATTTATCTATAAGAAAGAATAAAGAGCATATTGTTTGTTTAGGTCTTTATCCATCCGTTGCATTATATAATGGATATTATACATTGGATGGATATTTTCAAACTTATCCATTGTCTTATAAGCACCAATTTCGGGAAGTAATAGCACCGGAACTTGCCAAATCGAAAGAACTGAAGGATTATTTTGATAATTGGGGAAGTCGCTGCTATCTTTTTTCTTCTGAATTAGGTAGGGACTATTTATGGGGAAAAAATCGCAATGGTGTAGTAAAGAACTTAGAAATTGATACAAAACAGCTTAAGGAAATGGGATGTACCTATCTTTTTTCTGCCGTAGATATTGAAAACTCTCAATCTTTGAATTTGGATATTGTAGGTTTATACACTACACCGTCTTCTTATTGGAATATAAGGGTATATAAAATTCGTTCGTAGATTCAAAACATTATTATAATGCTTAATAACAAAACCGTGTTAATTACCGGAGGAACAGGTTCTTTCGGCAAGAAGTTTGTGGAAACTATCCTTCGTGATTATCCGCAAGTAAAGAAAATTATAATCTATTCACGCGATGAGCTGAAGCAATTTGAGCTGAAGCAGAAATATCCGGAGAAGAAATATCCGCAGATGCGCTATTTTATCGGTGATGTCCGTGATCTTGAACGTCTGATGCGTGCTTGCGAAGGAGTGGATGTGATTATTCATGCCGCTGCCATCAAACAGGTTGATACCGCTGAATACAATCCCGAAGAATGTATCAAAACGAATGTACATGGTGCGCAGAATGTTATCAAAGCAGCTTTATCAACAGGTGTTCATCATGTGGTAGCCCTTTCTACAGACAAAGCCTGTGCACCCATCAATCTGTATGGCGCAACGAAGCTTACCTCTGACAAACTCTTCACTGCTGCCAACAATATCAGCGGTTCCAAGGATATCAAATTCTCCGTGGTCCGTTATGGCAATGTGATGGGGTCCCGTGGTTCAGTGATTCCCTTCTTTGTTAATAAGCGTGACAACGGTGCCAAAGAACTGCCTATTACTGATATGCGCATGACCCGCTTCAATATTTCTTTAGAAGCCGGTGTAGATTTGGTTATGTATGCCATCGGCCATCATTTAGGCGGTGAAATTTTCATTCCGAAGATACCTTCCTATCACATCAAGGATGTGGCTACCGCTATCGCTCCCAATCTGC
The DNA here is from genome assembly GCA_900555635.1 of uncultured Bacteroides sp. Classification (GTDB taxonomy): domain Bacteria; phylum Bacteroidota; class Bacteroidia; order Bacteroidales; family Bacteroidaceae; genus Bacteroides. Next base: position 9,905 of record USLU01000010.1, on the reverse strand, counting down.
CACAAGTAGAAGTGGGCATTCGTCCGGGAGAGAAGTTGCACGAAGAGATGATTACCATAACTGATGCTCTTGACACTATCGACTTGGGCAGATACTATGTGATTCTTCCTTCTGTATCTTACAAACATCAGCGTGAGGAGTTTATTAAACATCATAACGCAGTGCCTGTGCCTGACGGTTTCCATTACAGTAGTGACAACAATACGGAGTGGGAGACGGTAGAGTCCATGCGCGAGAATATCAAGAAATACGTTGATCCTAATTTTGAGGTGAAATGATAAGCAAGCCTATTCCATACGGTCGTCAGCATATCACTGACGAGGACATTCAGGCAGTCATGGAAACCTTGAAGAGTGATTATCTGACGCAAGGTCCCAAAATCAAAGAATTCGAGGTCAAGTTTGCCGAATATGTAGGTGCAAAGTATGCCGTAGCGGTCAATAATGCCACTTCCGGGCTTCATCTTGCAGCTACCGCATTGAATGTAAAGCCAAGTAACAAAGTGATTGTTACTCCTATGACTTTTGCTGCCAGTGCCAACTGCATTCGTTATTGTGGTGGTGAGGTGGTATTCTGTGACATTGACAAGGATACTTACCTCATGGATATCCACAAACTGGAATCCATGTTGAAGTCTGCTCCCCGAGGCACTTACAAGGGCATTGTACCGGTTGATTTTGCCGGATATCCCTTGGATCTGGAAAAGTTCAGGAAGCTTGCCGATGAATACGGCCTGTGGATTATCGAGGATGCCTGCCATGCTCCCGGCGGCTATTTCACAGACAGCGAGGGTGAGCAACAATATTGTGGTAACGGTCGCTTTGCCGATTGTGCCGTTTTCTCTTTCCATCCCGTGAAACACATCGCTACAGGTGAGGGTGGTATGGTGACTACCAATAGCAAGGAGCTTTACGACAAGCTTTGTTTGTATCGCACTCATGGCATCACCAAAGACCCCGCTTTGCTGCACGAGCATCATGGCGGCTGGTATTACGAGATGCAAGAATTGGGCTTCAACTATCGTTTGACCGATTTTCAAGCGGCATTGGGAATAACTCAATTAGAGCGTGCCAAATCTGGTTTGGATCGTCGTCATGAAATAGTGAAACGCTATAATGACGCTTTTTCCAAGATAGATGGCATCAAGACCCCGTTCAATGCTGCCGATGCATATCATGCTTATCACCTTTACATCATTCAGGTGGAAGACCGTTTAGGTCTTTACAATTACCTGCATGAGAACAATATCTATGCGCAAGTGCATTATGCTCCTCTCCACCTTATGCCTTACTACCAACAGTTGGGCAACAAAAAAGGAGATCTTCCGATAGTGGAAGAATATTATGAGCACTGTTTGAGCCTGCCCATGTATCCTACACTGACGGATGAGGAACAGGAGTTTGTGATAGAGAAAGTGACTGAATTTGTACAGAAATGAAAAATATAGCAGTTATTCCTGCACGTGGAGGAAGCAAACGCATTCCGCGTAAAAATATTAAGCCTTTTATGGGTAAGCCTATTATAGCATACTCCATTGAGGCGGCTTTGCGTAGTGGGCTTTTTGACGAAGTAATGGTCTCTACCGATGATGAGGAAATTGCTGAAGTATCTCGTCGATATGGAGCAAAAGTACCATTTATGCGTAGTGCTGAGACATCAAATGACTATGCCGGTACAGCCGATGTGATTCTCGAAGTTTTGAAGATGTATAAAGAGCAGGGTAGGGAATTTGATACGGTTTGTTGTATTTACTCAACAGCTCCTTTTGTCACTGCTGATAGACTCATAGAAGCATATTCAAAATTGACCGGTGGCATTGATTCTGTTTTCACTTGTGTAGCTTATTCCTATCCGGTGCAACGCAGTCTGCACATTGTTGATGGAAAAATTAGTATGGTACATCCGGAGTATGTTGATTCACGCTCACAAGATTTAGAGCCTATTTATCACGATGCTGGACAATTCTATGTAAGTAAGGCTGTATCTTTTATTCAAGAAAAGAGTTTTTGGGGTAAGAATACAGTAGGGCTAGTATTATCCGAACTGGAAGTGCAAGATTTAGATACACTGACCGATTGGATGCTGGCAGAAATGAAATACGAACTGCTCCATAAGTGATTTTACTTCGTTACACAGAAAAAGAGCATGCTTTTGTTGAGAAAAATCTACTTCCGTGCCGATGCCAGTTCTACCATCGGTTATGGTCACTTTATCCGCACCCTAGCGCTTGCCGATATGTTGAAGGACGATTTTGATTGTACTTTTTTCACTTGCCATCCCACACCTTACCAGATGAGCGAGATGGAGAATGTATGTCCGCATGTTGCTTTGCAGGAGGAAACGCATTATGACGATTTTCTTTCTCATTTAAGAGGTGATGAGATTGTGGTGCTTGATAATTATTTCTTTGATACCTATTATCAGTGCGCTATTAAGCAAAAAGGATGTCGTCTGGTTTGCATTGACGATATGCACGATAAACATTATGTCGCAGATGTTGTGATTAACCATGGTGTATCAGATGCTGCTCTGTTTGACACAGAACGATATACTCGTTTATGTCTTGGATTCAATTGGGTTTTGTTAAGAAAACCATTTATGAAGGCTATTAATAAGCCAACTTATAAAAACAATAATTTGATTGTTTTTGGATTCGGAGCTTCTGATCCTTTAAGGCTAAGTATTGCAGTTGCAGATATTATAGAACATTTGAGTATCAAAATTAATGCAATTGGCATAATTGGAGATGGGGTTAAGAAATTTATAGATTTTAATAAGTATAGAAATGTGAAGTTTGTAAGTAATTTGACTGCAGAAGAAATGGCTTCATTGTTTTATGAAGCTAAATATGCAATTCTGCCGGCCAGTGGTATGTGCTTAGAGGCAATAGCTTGTAGATGTAAATTGATAGTTGGGTATTTTGTAGACAATCAAAAATATTTTTCAGACTATTTGGCACAAAAAGGATTTACTTATAATTTAGGAAATATGGCTGACGAATACTTCCTCGAAAGATTAATGGTACTATTTAATAATCTAGGTGATTTTTTGCCGGAGCCATTTATGCTAAATGTTGGAATAGAAGAAAGGTATATACAATTATTTAAATCTCTATGCTGAGTATTGATAGGAATGTAATACATAAAATTTTTGATTATGAATTTGTCAATTATGTGAGATTGACAAAGGAAGAGATACTTCAAGTTCTTGAATTAAGAAATCGAGAGATTGTCCGCAAATGGATGTTTTCTACAGACCCGATAAAGGAGGAAGATCATCTCAAATTCATAAAGCAATTAGAAAATCGTGATGATGTCTATTATTGGGCCATTAAACAAGCTAGTCAAATTGTAGCTTGTTTTAGTGTAACAAATCTAAATATAGATGAGAGTTCATGCGAAACAGGTATTTTTTTTTCAGACACATCATTAAAAGGGTTTCAAGTCATTTTAGATACTCTTTTTTGCTCATATCATCTGCTTTTTAATGAGTTGAATATAAAAAGAGTGGATGGATATACTAATGTAAACAATAAGTTTATGTTAGCTTTAAATCAATTTGTCGGATTTAATGTAATAGAATCCTCTGATAATGATTTTTGCCATCAATATATTGATGCCAAGTTATTCCAAGTACATCAGCAAGGAAAAAATAATATACGCGATTTTTTAAAATTATTAAGAAACAAAAAATAGTCAACAAGTATATGGGAAATTTAGAAAAGTACAACAAGGCATTTATTGAATCTTTTGAACTGACAGAAGAAAAATTGGTGGGCTTAAAATATCAAGCAACAGAACTTTGGGATTCGGTTGGTCATATGACTTTAATTGCAAATATTGAAGATACATTTGATATAATGATGGAAACAGATGATATCATCGACCTGTCTTCGTATGAAAAAGGACAGGAAATACTTTCATTAAAATATGATGTGCAGTTCTGAAATGCTACTTAAAGGTAAAATTGCAATAGTTACTGGATGTAGTAGAGGAATAGGTAAAGCTATAATGGATATTTTTGCTCGTAATGGTGCAAAAGTCTATGCAGTGGATCTTATTAATGGGAGTATGGATGATATTGCTGATAAGAATATAGTCCCATGTTACTTTGATGTTACAGACAAAAATGCAATAAGAAATCTTGTAATGCAAGTAAAAAAGGAACAAGGTCGGATTGATATACTTGTAAATAATGCAGGTGTAATGCTTGATGCTATGATACCCATGATTACAGATGAGCAAATAGAGAAGACATTGAAAGTCAATGTAATTTCAATGATTTATCTCATCCAATATGTTTCTAAAGTAATGCGTAGACAGCAATCAGGTTCAATTATTAATGCAGCTTCAATTATGGGGATCAGTGGGAATTTTGCTCAAATGGTCTATTCGGCAAGTAAAGGGGCTGTAATAGCTCTCACTAAATCGGCAGCAAAAGAGTTGGCTTCTGACAATATCAGAGTAAATGCCATAGCACCTGGTACAATTAATACTACCTTATTAGAAAATACTCCTGAAGAAAAACTGAATCAGATTAAATCAAGAATCTATATGGGTAAACTAGGTGAACCAGAGGATGTAGCAAATGCTTATTTATTTTTAGCATCAGATTTATCTAAATATATTTCAGGGCAAGTTTTAGGAGTTGATGGTATGATGATTAACTAAAACAGTATGTTCGGACTCTTAAATTATACAACATATCCTGCAATTGTTACAGAAGAAGGAAAGATATACACATATGGCTGTTTGAATAAAGTAGCTATAGAGCTTTCTAAGTACATTCGCAAAAAAACTCTTGTTTTTTGCCTTTGTGAGAATACAATAGGTTCTCTTGTGGGCTATATATCATTTATAAATAATCATATTCCAACTGTACTTCTTGATGGGAGTAAAGACTTGAATATGATATTAAATCTGATTAATATTTATTCTCCTAAATATATCTGGGTATCTAATCATAGAAAACATGAATTTAGTGAAGGGAGAGATGTTTATACAAATGAAGACTATTCATTGTTAGAATTTAATGTCTCTGATTGTGAAATTGACCATGAATTACTTTTAATGTTAACTACCTCTGGTAGTACAGGTAGCCCCAAATTAGTACGTCTAAGTTATGCTAATGTTCTTAGCAATGCTGAGTCTATTGCTGACTACTTGAATATTACTTCAGAAGAGCGCCCTATCACTTCACTTCCTATGTATTATTCTTATGGTTTATCCGTTATTAACAGTCATCTGATAAAAGGAGCAACTATTCTTTTGACCAATAAGCCTGTTGTGCAGAAGGAATTCTGGACATTTGCTAAAGAGCAAAAAGCTACTTCTATCGCTGGTGTGCCTTATACTTATGAAGTACTAAAGCGACTACGGATTTTCCGAATGAATCTTCCTCATTTGAGAACAATGACTCAGGCTGGTGGAAAGCTAAATGCTGCCATTGTAAAGGAGTATGTAGAACAGGCAGAAGCTAGCGGAAAGCGTTTTATTGTAATGTACGGTCAAACGGAAGCGACGGCTCGGATGAGTTATCTCCCATGGGAGAAAACCGGAGAAAAGTACAGTAGCATAGGCATTGCTATTCCGGGAGGTAAATTCTCCTTGATAGATGAAAATAAGAATGAGATTACTACTCCTGGAATTGATGGTGAATTGGTTTATGCAGGTCCTAATGTTTCAATGGGTTATGCTGAATGCCGTGAAGACCTTGCCAAAGGAGATGAAAACCATGGCGTATTGCATACTGGTGATATTGCCCGCAGAGATGAAGAGGGCTTTTACTATATTACCGGTCGTTTGAAGCGTTTTGTGAAAGTATGGGGCAATCGTTGCAATTTGGACGCTACCGAACAGTTTGTGAAAGCAATCACTACCAATTGTGCTTGTGCCGGTGTAGATGACAAGATAACCATTTTTGTTACAGAAGAAGGTTGGGATGGAAAGATTAAATCTTTACTTTCTGAAAAAATGGGACTGAACGTACGTGCTTTTGCAGTAAAAGTGATAAATGCTATTCCTAAAAATGATTCAGGAAAAATACAATATGCTGAATTGCAAAAAATGTTAGACTGATGGATATTAATGAAATCCTAAACATAGAACCTTATTCGTTGGATAAGGTAGCAAAACATCGATTGCTGAATGAACGTTTGCACGAACTTACTCGTATGCACTACGGCGCATGCCCGGAATACAAACGTATGATGGATGCGATGGGTTTGGATATAAATCATTTGCCCGATTATGAAGAATTGCCATTCTTGCCGGTGCGTTTATTTAAGGAATTTGAACTTAGAAGTTGTGCTAAAGAAGATATTGTAAAAACTTTAACCTCTTCGGGTACTACCGGGCAGCAGGTGTCGAAAATTTTTCTGGATCGTGATACTTCTTCCTTGCAGACAAAATGCTTGACAAAAATTGTTTCAGCATTTTTAGGAACCAAGCGTGTACCTATGTTGATTCTTGATTCGAGTGCTGTGGTAAAGAACCGGGCGATGTTTTCGGCTCGCGGTGCCGGAATTTTGGGATTTTCGATGTTTGGCAGTAAGCGGTGCTATGCTCTTGATGAGAATATGGAATTGGATGTGGAAGGTATGAAAGTATTCTTAGACACACATGAGGGTGAAACGATTTTCATATTCGGATTTACCTTTATGATTTGGCAACATTTCTATAAAAAATTGGTCGAATGTGGCTATCATCCGGATTTAAGTAAGGGTGTTCTGATCCATGGAGGTGGATGGAAAAAATTGACGAACGAAAGGGTTTCTTCGGAGGAATTCAAGAACTGTCTGAATAGTGCATGTTCTATCGAATCGAAAAACGTACATGACTATTACGGTATGGTAGAGCAGACGGGTACTATCTATATGGAATGTGAATGCGGACATTTGCATACTTCGTGTTTCAGTGATATACTGATAAGGCGTCCTAAAGACTTTTCTTTGGCCGACTATGGAGAAAAAGGGTTGATAGAGGTTGTCTCCGTGTTACCTGGTAGTTATCCGGGCCACATACTTCTTACTGAAGATGAAGGATATATTGTGGGTGAGGATGATTGTTCCTGTGGTATAAAAGGAAAATATTTTAAAATTGTAGGACGAATTAAAAATGCGGAAATCCGTGGATGTAGCGATACCTATGCAGCTAAGTTCTAATATAAACGTGCTCTACCCTCAATCAATAGATTGGGAACAATGGATGAACTGCCATCCTGATACACTTTTTTCTGAAGAGGTGATAGACTATTTAAGTACTCTTTCTGCTGAGTTGTTGAAAGACAGAGAAAGTCGTCTCTACCCGGATGTAATAACATTTGCTTTTTTCTGCCGTAAGGCGAATTTGCAAGCATTGAAAAAAAAGTTTGTGAATGATGAAGAGATGCGTTTGGGGCGAGGGGTGATATTCCATGTTGCGCCTTCAAATGTGCCCATTAATTTTGGATATTCACTTGTTTCCGGGTTACTAAGCGGAAATCATAATATTGTGCGTGTTTCTTCAAAGCAATTTCCGCAGGTAGATTTGATTGTCAGGCATATGAATCACCTGAAAGAAGAAAATATTGCGAATGAAGTTGCTGGTCGTATTGCGCTGGTGAAGTACGACAGAACCAGTGATGCGACAGACTTTTTTTCGTCATTCTGCAATGTTCGTGTGATATGGGGAGGAGATAACACGATAGCGGAAATTCGCAAGTCGTATATACCAGCTCGTTCATTTGATGTGACTTTTGCTGACCGCTATTCAATGGCAATCATTAAATCGGTAGAAATGTTGCAAGCAGATGATGAGAAGATTGCTAGTTTAGCTGAGGAATTTTATAATGATACTTATTTATTTGATCAGAATGCGTGTTCTGCTCCTCATTTGATAGTTTGGGTAGGAGATGAAACAGATACTCTTCAAGTGCAATCTCGTTTCTGGGAAGCAGTACAGGCATTAGTAAATAGGAAATATAAATTTCAAAGTGTTTTGGCTGTTGATAAACTTACTTCCTTTTACAAACATGCTGTAAAGATGGACATCAGTAAAACAGAAACACCACAAAATAACTTGATTCGTGTGAGATTGAATAAGTTGTGTAACGACATTGATGATTGTCGTTGTGCCGGTGGCTATTTTTCTGAATTTGTGGCAAATGATTTAAATTCTATTGTATCCATTATCAAAAATAAGTATCAAACTTTGGCTTATTATGGATTTACTCACCAAGAATTATCTTCTTTTGTTCTCAGCAATAAGTTAGTGGGCATTGACCGTATAGTTCCTTTGGGCGAAACCACCTCTTTTGCATTAGATTGGGATGGCTATGATTTAGTGAAAACATTTAGTAGAATCGTAACTATAATATAAATATGAACTGCATATTAGTTGCCGAAATGTCGGCAAATCATAATGGTAGTCTAAAAACTGCTATTGAAACTATAAAATCAGCGAAGCGGGCTGGGGCAGATGCTATAAAGTTGCAAACTTATACAGCAGATACTATTACTTTGGATTGTAACAAGTCGGAGTTCATGGCTGATCCTAATAGTATTTGGGCTGGAACTCGTTTGTATGATTTATATCAAGAGGCTTATACCCCTTGGGAGTGGCATGAAGAACTTTTTCATGTAGCTAAAGAAGAAGGACTTATTTGCTTTTCATCTCCTTTTGATAAAACAGCCGTTGATCTGCTTGAATCATTAGATAATCCCATTTATAAGATTGCTTCGTTTGAGATTACGGACATTCCTTTGATAGAATATGCCGCTAGGAAGATGAAGCCTATGGTAATGTCTACAGGGATAGCAACGGTAGAAGATATTCAATTGGCTATAGAGACTTGTCGGTCGGTGGGTAATAATGATATTACATTATTGAAATGTACCTCTTCCTATCCGGCTCCCATTGCAGAAGCAAATCTCTGTATGATAAAAGATTTGGCGGAACGTTTTGATGTAAAGTCGGGCTTGTCCGATCATACCATTGGCAGTGTCTCTTCCATAGTAGCCGTAACGCAAGGTGCTACGATGATTGAAAAGCATTTTATTATTGACCGTAGTATTGGCGGTCCGGATGCTTCATTCTCAATGGATGAGAAAGAATTTGCGCAGATGGTGAAAGATATTCGTATGGCAGAGGCGGCTATCGGTTCTGTATCATACGAGCTTACAGATAAGATGAAAGCGGGTAGAGAGTTCTGCCGTTCTCTCTATGTGGCGGAGGATATGAAAGCAGGAGAAATAATTACGGATCAGAATGTTCGTTCCGTCCGTCCGGGATTTGGCTTGCATCCGAAGTATTTGAAAGAAATACTCGGGAAGAAGGTGAATCGAGCTTTGAAGAAAGGAACGGGCTTTGCATTAGAATTCATGAATTGATAATAAAAATAGGGAGCCTTTTACAGCCCCCTATATTCCCTTTCCGCATCAAAGCACGGACATGGTTTCATCGGATTCAAGTCATGATGTCCTACAATCAGTGCTCGTGGAAAAATTTGTTTTAACTCCCTAAGTAAAGCAACCAGCGAAGCTTTTTGTTCCAAAGTGCGAGTATCTGCAGGACGACTTTCTGCATCCAGCCCTCCTTCGTAACAGATACCAATAGAGTGCCGATTATGATTAAGGCAATGCGCACCGACTTTTTCCGGTGGTCGTCCCCGGTGGATTTCACCGTCACGGGTCAGGTAAAAGTGGTAGCCGATGTCATTGAAGCCACGGTGACGGATGTGCTCACGACGGCAATCTTCAAAGCTCAGGCTCACGCCCTGAGGCGTGGCCGAGCAATGAATAATGAGTAGGGTAATCGTGCGCATGTCTACTGGCAGGCACCTAACCCTAAAGCTCCCGCAATGGCGGTGGCTACGGTGATGATTACTTTGAGGACAATGCCCCATACGTTTTTTGACCTTCTTTCTTC
>USLU01000009.1 GCA_900555635.1 uncultured Bacteroides sp. | reverse complement strand
TTCAGGGGGTCAGTTTCAAGTGGACGAGAGGGGGCAACGGAGACTGGATTTTCCAACTGAATATCGTATTTTTATTTCTACTACAGATATTCAATATGAGAACGCGTATGATTGCGAACCCTTGAGTATACCTTTCGCAAGTGAATATTCGTATTTTGAATTGTATTCAATGGGATATTGTATTGCCTATATAGAGCCGAAAACCAATATATTTCGATGGGCGGCAAGGGCATGTACGGATATACGATACTTAGTAGGTGCTACTTTAGTTAAGCCTCTTTTTTGGCCTAAAGAAATCAATTAATAGTGATTACATTAAATTCCAAAGATGTATGAGAAACAAAATAACCATTGGATTCTGGATGTGTTTATTGTGCATTATCTCAAGCAATTGTGTTGAGAATTTCAATGCGCATCTGCCGAATAGTGATTCAGAGCAGCTTGTAGTTGAAGGTAATATTATATCTGATAGTACAGTCATTTTTTGCTTAAGTCGTACTTTTTCACTTAATGCGGAGAGTTATCCTCAAGATTATAATCAAATAGATGCTGAAGTCAGTGTGGTAGGGAGTGATAATTCTTGCTTTAATGGAGTTGCTTTAGGCAATGGAAAGTATCAAGTCGCTGTAGGAACGTTGAATAAGGATGTCAGCTATTATCTGAAAATAGTATATGATGGAGATACATATACTTCGGAACCTCAATGTCCATTGGAGACGGAAGAGATAGAGAATGTCAGCTATGAGCAACCTGAAGAATATGGAGACATATACATCAGAGTTTCTACGCAAAGTAAGGGTACTGCATGCTATCTTTGGAGTTATGAAGAAGATTGGGAAGTCAAAGCAGTGTATAAGGTTTTGGACATTTATGACCCAACAGCTGATAAAGTAATTACGTATGATACGGCTCCATACGAACTGGGATGGTGCCATAATGAATCATCTAATATTGTCGTAGGTACTACAGAATTAAGTATGAAGAATCAAGTGAAAGATAAGCGGATTTATTCTATAGATCATACTAATAATCGTGTCTCCCGATATTACAGTACATTAATGAAGCAACGAAAAATATCGATAGGTGAATATGAGTATTACCAGGAAAAGGTAAAATTAGATGAAGGAATGGGAGGGATATTTACCCCTCAACCATCGGAACTCCCTACAAATATCACTTGTAGTAATTCTAATAAGCAGGCTATAGGCTATGTAGGGGTTAACATGAATATATCGCAATACCGTATATTCATTTCTACTAATGACATACAATATGAAAATCCATACGATTGCGATTTTGTAGACCCCAATAAACATTCATATTTTGAAATGTATATGATGGGGTATGCTATAGCGGTAAGCTCACCACTTAAATGGGCACCCAGAGGATGTACAGATGTAAGATACTTAGGTGCTTCTCTTGAGAAGCCTGCCTTTTGGCCAAATGAAATCAATTAATACTAGGATATTATGAAAAGAATAATAACTATCATTATTGTTTGGGTTGCAGTGCTAGGACTACATGCCCGGGTTGTTGAGACTATAAGAATCTATACAGATAAAGAATGTTACTTGGCAGGAGAATATTTGTGGATAAAAGTTTGTGTGACAGACTCACTTCTCCGTGAAAGTAAATTGAGTAAAGTGGCATATATAGAAGTCGGTGATACAAAACAAGTGTATGCGCAAGGCAAAATAAACTTGCAGGATGGAAACGGATGGGGGCGCATCAAACTTCCTCAGACAATGCATACGGGGACTTATCAATTAACAGCCTATACTCGTTATATGAGAAACGGTACTGAAAATAATTTCTCGAAAAAGTATATCGCATTGTTGAATACCTTTCAGGCAACTGAAGAAGATGATGTGAAGCTTATAACTGATACTCTCTCCAAAGTTTCAAGTAATCAATCAGGGCTATCAACACGTTTACTAACAGATAAATCTATTTATGGAAACCGTAGTAAAGTAACTTTGGTTCTACCAAAGCTACCTGCTGATATAAAGGAAATGAGTGTATCCGTTGTAAGAAAAGACTGCAAACTATCCGGTTTTCCAGTAATGAGTAATAACGGAGAAAATGGTAATCACATACCAAACCGTCATTTTATTGCCGAATGTGAAGGACATATCGTTACCGGAAAGTTGATAGGTGAAACTGCTAATTCGGTAAATGCACAATTATCCTGTATTGGTAAAGATATCCGTATTTTCGACGGACAACCTCAATCAGACAGTATCTATGTCTTCTATACTGCCGGATTAACAGATATGCAAGAAATTGTACTAACTGCTCTACCCGAAAAAGAAAGTACTTGTAGATTGGAAATTGTTTCTCCATTTGCCGGAATAGTTCCGCAGGCACTTCCTAAGCTTCGTTTGTCTATTCAAGAAGATGCACTGATAGAACGTAGTTTTGGTGCACAGTTGCATCCTATCTTGCCATTCGATTCTATTCATAAGCAAAGTATATTAAATCAATTGCACGATTTTGTTCCTGTATCAACTTACAATTTAGATGAATACACCCGCTTTAACAAAGTGCGCGAGTTATTTACCGAGTTTATTACAGGTATACGTATAAGTAAGCTAGAGGATAAAAACATACTCAGGATACTACAATCGGATATCAAGCAGTTCAGCAATCAGAAAGCATTGGTATTGCTGGACGGTGTTCCGGTTGAAGATCATGAAGCAATACTGGATTATAATTCCCGTTTAGTGCATTATATACACAGATATACCGGAAAATATACTTTTGGGGGAGAGTTATATGATGGTATTGTTTCGTTTGTAACACACAAAGGCACAATGCCTGACATCCGTCTGGATAAAAATTCGCAATTGTTCTCTTATGAGTTTCCACAGAATCGTCCTGCATTTATAGCTCCTATATATCAAACAGAAGAACAAATCAACTCCCGAATTCCGGACTTTCGCCATACGCTTTATTGGAATCCCGAAGTTGCTCCTAATTCAGATGGAATCAGTTTTTATACATCTGATTTAGATGGCACTTATTCTGTTGTTTTGCAAGGAATCTTGAATGATGGTAAAGAAGTGAAAATACAAAGTGAGTTTAGGGTGGGCGATTCATATTGAGTGCAATCTCTAACAAGCTTTCCTAAGAAAAGTGCTATCTTTGTCCTCAAAATAGTAGCAAGATGAAACTTCGTTCTCTCTATATTCTTTCAATTGTCGGATTGTTATTGGTAATCGTGGTGCAAGTTGGCGGCATGATGTATGCTTATAACAATAATAAGAAAGAGGCGGAGCGTGCGTTGAACGAATGTTTCCGGTTGGCTTTTATAGAAACGGTGGATAATCGGATTAATAATTTGCCATTTCCGGATTATACAGTTCCATTCTATACACATACCCCTCAAGATAGTAACAGAAGCTATGATGATGAGGTTTTCCTGGAATATCAGCAAGCGGCTTCTTTTTTGGAGGATATATATCATGTCACTATCCCATTGGATGAAATGGCGAGATTGGTGGAGAAGAAGTTGAAGTGGAAGAATATAGATAGAACTGTGTGGATTGATCCGGTAGAAGATCATAGCCAATATTCACCCTATAGACGGTTTAAAACTGTAATATCCGAGCAAGCTTGGTTGAATGAGAAAAAGGGAGAAGCCATAGAAGCGACTATTATTTCTCCTTTTATGCCTCTTGTCAAAGATATATTATACTTGTTTCTACCTACCCTTCTGCTGATTGCTTTTTTGGTATTTTGCTGGGCAAAACAGATGGATTCCATTATCAGGCAGCAAGGTGATATGGAAGAACAACGTTCTGCTTTTTATCTACTTGCCGAGAAGATGCGCCTGCCAATAGGTGAGGTACGCAAGCAGATTCCGGAAAAGAGATGGGGGGATATCGAAGCTTCGGGTAAAAGCCTGCTAGAAATGACTGAGCATACCCTAACAGGAGCTAAAGAGAGTGAACGGCAAAGGCAGACCCGCAAGCAACATTCCTTTAAAATCTTTTCAATCATTGGCTTGGTTGCTAGTTGTCTTTTGCTGGTGGTTTGGTTCGTTTATCTGTACCGCACGGCTTTTGAGGAAACTACTTATCAAGTGAACGATTGTTTTGAGGCAGCTTTTTATGATGAGGCTCTGCGTAACCGTTTTCCTTTGTTCTATTCACAAGCAGCGAAAGATGATACTGCTAAAGTTGAAGAACATATTGATTCACCTTTTGCCATAGAACAACTGAAGCTTTTGGAGAAAGAGCCGTCAAAATGCAAGATTCATCGTATGATTGTAATGCATATATACAATCCGATTGATCTTAATTATCGCCTTCGTTCCGCTCTGATTATGCAGCAGAGGTTTAATGAGAGTAAATTGGATATCCCTTTTTCCATGCAATACCTTGATTCGGCTTTCTCCTCCCGTTTGGCGGCATTGGGAATGGTTTGCTACAGTGGTATTCGCCAATATACTTATCCCTCGGATAGTACACTTTCGGAAATGGGTTACACGTCTGCAAAGTATCCTGATATATCCTCCCGGTTTATTCCTCTAAAAGAAGATAGCACCCTCTGTGTGCAGGGAATCATAAAAAATCCCTACCGCTATGTTATCAGTTCCGTTTGGTATCTGTTCTTGCCTCTTGGGTTGATGTTTTTGGTAGTGTTGGACTGTATCTTCGGTCAGATTAAAGTGCTCGGAATGCAACGACGGCTGGGACAGTTTCAGAAAGACTTTACGTATGCTATGATACACGATATGAAATCCCCATTAAGTTCCATTCTGATGGGGGCACATATTTTAGGTAGCGGTAAACTTTCTGATAAACCGGACAAAGAAGAGAAGTACAGGCAAGCGATAACAGATGAATGCGAGCACTTGTTAACACTCTCCAACCGGGTATTGGTGTTAACGCAACTGGATAAGGGACATTTACAATTGAATAAAGAAGAAGTCGCTCTACGTTCATTGCTAAATGACTTGATAACTAAGACAACTTTAAAAGCTGGTAAGAAGGTCGATTTTAATGTCGTTTACCACCGTTGTGAAACAGTTTATGCCGATGCTTTCTGCCTGCGTGAAGTACTGGGTAACCTAGTGGATAACGCCATTAAATATTCGCATGACGAAGTAAAGATTGATATTATCTGCGAGTCCGAGAAAGGCTTCTCAAAGATTAAAGTCTGTGATAATGGGCTGGGCATCCCTTTGAAAGACCAGTCACGCATCTTCAACCGCTTTGAACGGTCCGTAGCTGCTACCCATAGCAGTAAAGGAGGTGCTACGGGTTTCGGTTTGGGACTGAACTATGTGCAGCAAGTAATGCTGGCACATGAGGGCAGGGTGGAAGTAGAAAGCGAAGAAGGACGTTTCAGCGAATTCACGCTCTACTTTCCATCAATCTGAAAACGTATGTCTTCATAGCAGTCATTGATGAAAAGATTTTTATCGAACGAGCGTAGCTGCCAAAGGATATAGATATCGTCAAAAGCAGAAAGGAACATCAGCATACCAAGTTCCGTAATATGGAAATATCCATTTATCATGCCGTATAGGAAGGGTATGATTCCCAAAAGAATAATAGGCGTGAGGCAAGCAATCCGATATTGCCACATCCGTATCGGTGCATTGCAGTGGCAGGTAAAGATTCCCCCTTGATGGCGGATAAATGAAATAGAACGGAAACCTTTGGGTGAGAACAACCCGAAAAAGAGATAATGAATCAACTGATTTATCCCTATTCCTACCACTAAAGAGAGGAGGAGCGTGAGAGAGGTTATGTCGGGTATTCCTTTTCCATGAATCATCTCGAATAAAGCTATTCCTGCCACTAACATTATAATAGTTGCTATCCAAGCCTGTTTATTTATCTTTCTGCCCGAAAGTACGATTTCGGTTCCCTTCTTGCTTTGCACGATAGAGAAATTCGCTTTATTAGTCATAATCTTTATGGTTTTAATGATACATTCATTTAACTTGATATTGCAAAGGTAAGGGAACGAAAAATCTTGGTAAGTTATCGCAATGTTATCATTACGTTAACTGAATATCTCCGGACTTCTTCTGTGTCTTCCAAGTAGGTATTGTCCCCTTTATGATTGTAAATGTCCCCGTATATCCCCCACTTGAATTCCCGATAATGCTTTGTAGTACATTGTTTTATAAGCTAAATATTTCCCCTTATTTGTCCCCCTGCTTTGTTACTGAGTTTATGGGTTACTTCTTACTTTTGCTAATGTCTTCTGAACAGACACATTACTACTATTATTCACCTATACAAAAAGTAAAATTATGGAAAACCAAGGGATGCTCCTTTATATTGGAATAGCTCTTATCGTATTGCTGGTATGCTGGTATATCTGGGCGGCAAACAATCTCATCGCGAAGCGAAACCGGGTAAAGCAATGTCGTAGCGGTATTTGCGTGGCACTGAAACAACGGAATGACTTGATACCGAATCTGGTAGCCGCCGTGAAATCTTATATGGGGCATGAAAACGAGATATTGACCCGAATAACAGAGCTTCGTTCGCATACTTTCCAGCCTTCCCAAGAAACGGAGCAGATACAGAACGGCAATGAACTTTCCGGCTTGTTGTCGAGGCTTCATCTTTCTGTAGAAAACTATCCCGAATTAAGGGCAAACCAACAATTCAATCGCCTGATGGCGAATATCGAAGAAATGGAATTGCAGTTGCAAGCCATCCGGCGTACCTATAATGCTGCCGTTACGGATTATAACAATTCCATCGAGATGTTTCCCTCCTCCATTGTGGCACGTCAGCAGAACCACCATGCTGAGGAGTTGATAGACATTCCCGAATACGAGAAACAGAATGTGGATGTAAGCAAACTCTTCAAGCAGTAGTAATATGGATACGATTGATTTTAAAAAACTTTCGCAGCAATTGCGCGCGGAGTTGTCAAGGGTGAATAACTGGCGCAAGATAGTGCGTGCACTGAGTATTGTGGTTTATCTTTTCGTGTTCTGCTGGTTTATGTTCGTGCTGTTCGGCGGTTATCTGGCGGGACGTGTAGGATGGGAGAATTATTCTATGATTACGCAATACATCTTTCCAGTATTTGTGGGCTTCGTAGTGCTAAATTTTGCCTTTTCCCGTAGTTTGGTGAAGTTTCAGGAGCAGGAGAACGATATTATGCGCAATATTATGTCGGCAATGTTCCCTACAGTCTGTTTCGACTTTGCCTCTCAGTTGGATTATAAGATATTGTCGGGCAGTAAGCTTTTCAACACTTCCTTTTCTGATCCGGCTTTGGGAACTGCCACTTATGGTTATCTGGAAATTCCGCGTGGCGAACAAACCTTTTATGTAGCGGATATAGGCGTTTCTTACGGTTTGATGAATAAATTGGCGCTCAACTCCGTGACGGGCTATTTTGTGATGATTTACCGTTATGTACTTCGTCCGTTGTTTGCTTCCCGCTTCGAAAGCAGTTCGCATAACTTTCGGGGGATGTTCGGTTGGTGCCGGTTAGAGAAAACTTTCAAGGGTAGCATCCTCATTCTGCCCGATCATCTGGAGCAGAAAGTAGGGTACTTGGCACAGAATATCCAAGGTTTGAAGAAACGCTATAATGCCCGTTTCATGCATCTTGAAGACCCCGATTTCGAGAAATACTTTGCCGTATATGCCGATGATGAAATAGCTGCCCGCATGCTGTTGACTCCTGCCATGATGCGTCATATCACCCGCTTGCGTGAAACATTCGGACACGATATGATGCTCTCTTTCAATAAAGACACCTTCTATTATGCAGCGGTGATGCCCGACGGTTTCTTGTGCCTGCGCAAGCAAGCCTTGGATAATGAACACTTGCTGGAACAGATTTACAATGAAATAAACCTCTCTTGCCATGTGGCGGATGAATTGAAGTTGAATTAACTCATTAATAAACACATAAAAACAAAAAGAATGATGGAAAATAACAATTGGATGTTTTGGGGTGTAGCTTCGGCTATGGTAATTTCTTTTCTTTATTTTAAAGTATGGCCGTTTGCCCGTAAGATAATCAGAGCTTTCGGAGGAATACGTTTGAATTCGAAGTCAAAGTTGTCCGAACAACAGTATAAAAAACTATCTGTTGGCAGTTTGTATGCCCGGCAACAAGGCGGTTATCTCAATTCATTGACTTTGGACATCAATGATAAGCTACCTACAATTTTAGGTCAGTGGTGGGGAGTCAATACTGCCCGGGATGCTCGTGAAACACTGGACTACCTGTGCCAGAAAGGTTTTGATTATTATTTCCCGTTTGTTTATCAGGCTTTTCTGCTTGATGATGAGCAGGCGCAGGATCAGATATTCCAGCAGAACATGACGAGCCAGGAAGATTATGATAAGGCGGTTGAACAGCTGTACAATCTCAAAGAGACTTATCAAGAACTGGTAGATTGCGAAGTTATTGCCTCTAAAGAAGACATTGCCCGCTACGGAGTGATCGGTTGGGATGCAGGAAGACTGAATTTTATGGCACGGGCCTGTTATGACGCCAAGTATATCTCCGAAATAGAAGCTTGGAAGTACATTGATAAAGCATACGACCTAGCCCATTCTAATTTTACCTCTTGGCATGATATGGCAATGAGCTACGTCATCGGCCGTGCCATTTGGGGCGGAACCGGCGCTTATAACTCCGGTATGAAAGGATTTGCCGACGATCTGCTTTCCGATCCTAAGAGCCCCTGGGTACAAATAAAATGGTAAACTCATCTTTTAAAACGATATCATGATATGAAACAAACACTTACTTTTATCCCTCCCGTAGTGGACTCCACACAAAGCTCTATCCGTATGGAAGCATACGAACAGAGTGTGGACTTGTATAATCAAGGTGAATATATGCAAGCCTTTCATAGCTTGTTGGACTATCTGAATGCTGATTTCCGCACTAAATACGGCAATGCCGATGGAACGGAGTTTCACATACCACACGGCTCTATTCTGGTGCATATCTGCGCAAAAGATGATTTCTTCCATATCAGTGCCGATTTCCTGAACCTGCCCGAGAAAGGTCGTGTTGCCATGCTTCGCCAGGTTGCCGATTTGAACCTGAACAAACTGTTATTGCCCCGTTTTGTGAAGGACAATGATAAGCTGAGAATGGAATATGTCTGTGCTTTCTCACAAAGCCATCCGCACAAGATGTACTTTGTACTACAAAATATCTGTCATATCGGTGATAAGTATGATGATGAATTCTGCTCGAAGTTCGGTGCTACCCGTTGTTACGAACCGCAGGTCACTCCTTACCCCCAGGAAGAGGTAGACCGTATCTACGAGGGTATACAGACCCTGGGGCATGCAACCTTGGAAGCCTTAAAAGAGTATAATGCCGACCGTCGCTACGGTTATTCATGGAATGTGCTGGATACTACATTCTATCAGATTTCCTATTTCGCCCGTCCGCAAGGGCAACTGCTCAACGACCTGGATAAAGCGGTGGATGACATGGACGCGGATTTGCCTACCTCCGAGGTAGTGGCAAAGGGGAAAGCTTTCCTTGAGAAACTGCTTGCCTTGCCAAAGGAGAAACTGGCCGAAGACCTTTATTTCGTGGATACATTGGTTTCCACCAAGCGCCGCTCTTCCTTGAAGAATGTACAGGAGAACTTTGCGAGTGTCTATAAAGAAGCTACGGGGGCAATACAGTCCGAGAGCTATGAGCAAAGTGCTGTCCGTCTGCTCTACATCTTCTACGAGGCTTATTTCTATAATGACATGCAGGACGATATCAATGCCATCATTGCCAAGGCGCTTCGGAAGGCAAGCGGTCTGCCCGTAGAGGAAGCTTCCGAAATTCTTTATGATGCCATGGATAAGATTATGGAAGGCGACTTGGAAGACGACGATGATGATGAAGATTTGCAGCAAGCTGCCGGCGCAATCGGCGAGGCGGTAGCTGAAATGCAGCAAAAGATGGCAGCAGCCATGATGAGTGGTAATATGGAAGAATATACCCGTTTGGTGGCCGAGCTTCAGCAGAAGATGATGGGAAACTTTGGGAGCTAACTTAATCAGAACAAAAACACATTAATTATGGATCAGAATATTTATAAACTGGTATATAAAGTGACACATGCCGGAGGTTCCGGTAGTTGCTTTTACCTGAAAGCATATAATCTTTTTGTAACGAACTATCATGTAGTCAATGGTTTCCACTCTGTTGCTATCCACGATAACGACCGAAATCCTTATCTTGCTAAAGTCGTACTTGTGAATCCTTCCTTGGACATTGCCTTGCTGGCAGCGGATGGTGACTTCTCTTCACTTCCCGAACTGAACCTTGCCGCAGACGATTCGCTCGGCATTGGTGGAAAGGTATGTGTGGCGGGCTATCCTTACGGCATGCCCTTCACAGTGACGGAAGGTTCCGTATCTTCTCCCAAGCAGTTGATGGAAGGCAAATATTACATTCAGACCGATGCTGCCGTGAATCCTGGTAACTCGGGAGGACCTATCTTCAATGAGAATAACGAAGTGGTAGGTGTTACGGTAAGCAAGTTCAGCAATGCAGATAATATGGGATTCGGTGTACGTGTTGAGACCCTGCGTAAATTGTTGGAATCAGTAGATGCGATTGACCGGGATGCTTTCCAAGTACAGTGTGACAGTTGCGATGAGTTGATAGCGGACGAAGAAGAGTTCTGCCCTTCTTGCGGTGAGAAGTTGCCCGAGGGTGTCTTTGCAGAGCGTGAGCAGTCACCGTTAAGTGTGTTCTGTGAGCGTGCCATAACAGAAATGGGCGTTAATCCGGTACTTGCGAGAGATGGGTATGATTCCTGGACATTCCACAAAGGAAGTTCAGAGATACGTATTTTTGTGTATGAAAACGCCTATCTGTTTGCCGTTTCTCCTATCAACCTGTTGCCTAAGAAAGACGTGGAGCGTGTGTTGGATTATATACTCAGTGAAGACTTCTCTCCTTATAAACTGGGTATTGAGGGACGCCAGATTTATATGGCTTACCGCATTCACTTGTCCGACCTTACGGAGGCATCGGAAGATGAGATTTGCAAGAACCTGGTAAATCTTGCCCTACGTGCCGATGAGATGGATAACCGGATGGTGGAAGAGTTCGGTTGCGAGTTCTCGGAATATTCCAAGCAGGAAGAAGAGTAACTTTAAGATCTATAAATGGAGTGCGGCTGCCGGGCAGATATACTGTCGGCAGCCGCATTTCGTTTCATTATAAGAGAGATTGCTGTTAGAGTAGTTTTTTATTTGTTTGCCAGCAGAGCATCATCATTCCAGAATGTGGTGTTGTGCTCTTCTTTCAGATTCCAGTTGTTTTCTTTTGGGCTCCATTCGTAGCTTAGGTAGCGCAGCGTGTTGTCATTGGTCTGGTAAACAGCCTTTTCTTTGATATCGGAGTAAGCATTGTCCTTTTCGTTCCAGGCAGCATATTCAATGGTTACATCGTCTGTGTAGAAGAAGTTCAGACTGTGGTGTTTTTCAAAGCTCTTAGTCTCTTCGTTCCATTTCAATACTTCTTTTTGCTGGATACGTCCGTCATTGTTGTAGATGTAGTTGTACTTCACGTGGTTGTGCAGATACTTGTTATTCTCTACCTTGTATACGGTTTGAGTTTCTGTACGTCCTCCGTTTGTTTCGGTGTTGTAGGCAAAGTTGTTTACACGGTTACCACTTACTGCGTTTACTACGGATGTCATTGCGATGATTACTGATAATACTAAAGTCTTCATAATTGTTTATTTTTTAAGTTATACGTTTCGTTTATTCTCTTGTCTTCCGGTGAGTTGTTCCCTTTCGACATTGCAAAGATAGGGGGAGGCAAAAATCTTTTAGGTTATCGCTACGTTAACGTTAGGTTAACGGTGTAAGGGTAGTGTTCGGATGGTAAAAAAGGTGCTTTTGTCAGACACTGGCGTTTCTCTTGTCAGACACTTGTGTGTATCGTGACAAAGACTGGTGTCTATCGTGATACACGCCAGTGTCTGACAAGAGAAACACCAGTGTCTGATAAATGGGATAGAGAAAGCCGGCTACTTGTATCTGACCCCAAGTAGTCGGCTTCTCTTGATTATCCTTTTACCTATTTTGTGCTTGCAAGCATCCTGTTGACGTTGCTGTCGTTCAATTCGTAAACGGTCTTCTGTACATTGCTATCGTAGGCATTGCTCTTGCTGTTCCAGCAAGCGTAGTTTAGTTCGACTTCATTGTCGGCGTATTCCACATCGAGTTTGAAATAAGGAATCCATGCTTCTTTTTCACTGTTCCACTTGGAAGCTTCTTTGCTGGTCACGCGGTTTTCGTTATCATAAGTGTAAGTGTAGCGCAGGTGGCGGAACAGGTGACCGTCTTCATTGCGGAAGATGTTCTTGGCAGTCATCAACTCGCCGGTCATCTCGTCGTTGGTTACATACTGAGTAGGATTAACTGCACTTGCAGAGAAGTTCATTACACTTGCCATTACTACTGCTAACATTACAACTGCTTTGGAGATTAAATTCGTTTTCATAATCGTTATTTTTTTTATTGTTATTACTTCTGTTTCTAAGGAGGTGTTTTTGAGAACCGCCTTCGCCTATATATAGTCAATTCGCGTGCCAAAGTGGTAATCGATTGATTATCAATGTTAATTAGAAATGGGGCTATGTCCGCTTTCGAACAAGTGTCCGCACATAAACGAACAATAGCAACAAAAAAGAGAAAAAACTTTTAGGGGTATTTATTTTCATAGGTGTCTATTTAATAAATGAGCATACTATGGAAATAAACACATTAATATCAAAATACTTATCCGGTGAAGCCACCATTGAGGAAAAGCTTGAATTGGAAGCTTGGCGGAATGCTGATGAAAATAATGAGAGAGAATTTCAAGAACTTGTAGAAAGTTGGAATCTGGCTCATTCGGAAGTTCAATATCTTTCTCCCGACAAAGAAAAAGTATGGAACAAGATTATGAGTAGCATTAATCAGATGCAACCGGTTAAGATGTATTCGCGTACTATATTCTATCGCACCATTTCTATTGCTGCAACTGTTGCTTTACTAATCGGTGTTTCATTGCCCATGTTCTTTTCAGGAAATGAAGCCGGTAAATTGGTTAGTTTCAAAGCTCCTTTGGGTCAGAAAGCAGAAGTTTGCTTGCCTGATGGTACGAATGTTTCTCTCAATTCAGGTTCAGTACTTACTTATTCTACTGATTATAGTCGTACCAACCGCTCTGTAAAGTTAGAAGGTCAAGCTTTTTTTGATGTAATCAAAGATAAGGATCACCCATTTGATGTAGCAGTTGGAAATATTAAAGTAGTAGTTCACGGTACTTCTTTCGATGTGAATGCTTACAAAGATAACTCTGAAATAGCTGTTACTCTGTTGACCGGAAGCGTCAGTATTCTTTCTACTTCTTCCAATAAAGTTTTGGCGAATATGAAACCGAATCAAAAGGCGATTATTCCCCTATATGATAAAGACAAATGTAATCTGACTGCTTGTAATGCCGAAGATGAAGCTATCTGGCGTTTGGGCAAACTGAAAATTGATGGTGAAGAACTTGCCGATATGGTCAAAAAGATGGAACGTTGGTATGGGGTAAAGATTGTTGTAAACAATATCAATACTACCAAACACTATTGGATGACTGTAAAAACGGAATCCCTTAAAGAAATGCTTGAGATTATTAACCGTATTACACCTATTGATTATTCTATAAACGGAGAGGAGGTAACCATTACATGTAGATAGGCAACTGTAAAAAGCGGACGTAGAAGACGGCCATCTCCTACGCCCATTCAACACAAAATCCCACACATAGATATTATTCGCCCAGCGGATAGTACAGGGAAGTCTTGCATTTGCAGACAAAGGTAATAATTAATTTTTTATTTAACCTTAAATGAGTTTACAATGTTAAAACTTAGACAAATATTAGGTAGTGTATATATTTTGTTCTGCCTGTTATCCTATTCAACAGCCAATGCTCAGAACTCAGGCAATATAAATATTCCGGTAGGACAAACAACATTAAAAAGTCTGATACAACAAATCGAAAAACAATCAGACTATTCTTTCGTATTCGATAACTCTATCTCTTTAAACGAAACTCTATCATTAAAGGGAGGTAATAAAGATATTGGTTCTATTTTGAAGCAAGCTTTTCAAGGAAAGGATATTGCATTCGAAATCGTAGGACAACAAATAATCTTGAAGAAAGCTTTGAAAAGTATTCAGCCTGAAAAGAAGATTACAGGTACGGTGGTAGACGAATTAGGTGAGCCGGTTATTGGTGCAAGTATCCGGGTGAAGAATGCAAACACAGGTACTATCTCGGATGTAAACGGTGCTTTCTCGATGGTTATACCGGGCAATGCTGAACTTGAAGTATCTTTTGTTGGATATATTACTCAGACTGTCAAAGTCGGCAATAAACAGAACCTACAGATAATAATGGGAGAAGACGCACAAGCATTGGCTGAAGTCGTAGTAACTGCTTTAGGTATCAAGCGTGAAGAAAAAGCTTTGGGTTATGCTGTACAAAATGTAAAAGGCGATCATCTGCAAATAGTGAAAGGTATCGATGTAGGTTCTTCTCTAACGGGTAAGATTTCCGGTGTGAATGTAATGAATTCAAGTGAGTTTGGCGAAGGTCCTCAAATTCTGGTACGTGGCGAACAACCTTTGCTTGTGATCGATGGTATTCCTTATGCCAATATGACTTTGCGTGAAATTGCTTCGGACGATATCGAGTCATTAAGTGTATTGAAAGGTGCTACCGCTTCGGCTCTTTATGGATCACGCGGGCAGAGTGGTGCTATTATGGTTACCACGAAGCGCGGTGCCGAAAAAGACGGTATTAGTGTTTCTGTAAATAGCGGAACCATGTTTTCTGCCGGTTACTTGGCTATTCCCGAGTTGCAATCTGCCTATGGACGTGTACTAAAGCAGAATCCGGATGGTACTTCGGAATATGTACGTTCGGCGGATGGTTCTTGGGGAGCTCCGCTCGAAGGGCAAGAAGTTATTCAATGGGATCCGGTATCAAAGACTATGAAACCAATGCCTTACATTGCCCGTGGTAAGAATAACTTTAAGAATTTTCTCGAGCAAGGATATATCCTGAATAATAATGTAAGCATTTCACAGAAAGGCAAATACGGTAATGTACGTGCTTCTGCTACTTGGGTCAATAACAAAGGGCAGTATCCCAATTCTACTTATAACAAGTATACTTATACTTTGGGTGGCGATATAAAGTTTGATAAGTTCTCGTTTACTACAAACCTTGCTTACAATAAGAATGAATCGCCTAACTTGGGATTTAATGGTTATACCGGTTATGACCCTATGTACAGTTTGTTGATCTGGGGTTCTCCTGACTGGGATATCAGAGATTATAAAGATTATTGGTTGATACCCAATGAAATACAAAACAATAGTTATACGGCAGGAAACAATAATCCTTATTTTGACCGTTACGAAAGACTGCACTCCTTGAATAAGGATATCTTCAACGGCTCATTCGAGTTGAAATACGAACCTACAAAATGGTTGAATACATTAGTCCGTCTGGGTTATGATACATACAGTAATCGTCAGGATGTCAGAATCTCAAAAGGTTCTTTCCAGGGTGGAGGTAATTCTACCATCATTTCAGGAGGAACAGAAGTTTGGGGAGAATCTCAAAAGGGTTCTTATAACACGGGCATAGGTCGTGGATATAGTATTAACGGTGATTTTATCACTTCTGCCAACTATAGCTATAAAGATTTTGCTGTAGATGGTTTTGTGGGTGGCTCTATCATGTACACACAAGATGAAGGATTGGAAGCTTTTACAAAAGGTGGACTTTCAGTACCCGGATTTTATTCACTGAAGGCTTCGGTAGATCCTGCTACGGTTGCTTCTCGTATGTATAAGAAGCAGACTAATAGTATTTATGGTCGTCTAGGATTGTCATGGCGTAGCTTGGCTTTTGCCGAAATGACTCTTCGTAATGACTGGGTATCTACACTTCCCGAATCTACCCGTTCTTACCTTTACCCTTCTTTCTCGGGTAGCTTTGTAGTTTCCGAACTATTGCCGAAAATGGATTGGTTGTCATTATGGAAAGTCAGAGGTTCATGGGTGACTTCCAAAAAAGCGGCCGATATCTACGCCATCAATTCCGTATTAAGCGTAAATAGTAGTGTTTGGGGTTCATTAAGTTCGGCTGTATTACCTACGACAATCAGAGGTACCGATATTCTGCCCGAATCTACAAGTACGTATGAAGTGGGTACTGCTATCAATTTATTTAAGAACAGGCTGTCTTTTGACCTTGCTTATTACAACAAGAAAGCATTCGACTTTATAAAGAATGCCAGTATCAGTCCTTCTTCAGGTTATTCTTCCAATTTTGTGAACACAGGCGAAGAAGTGACAAGAAAGGGAATTGAACTTACAATTAATGGTACTCCGGTTGAAACAAAGGATATCCGTTGGGATGTATCAATCAATTGGTCGAAGTATGCCGATTATTATACTAAGCTAGATCCTGTTTATTCGGCAGACAAGCCATGGGTGAAAGTAGGCGAAAGAGCAGATGCATTTGTTTACCGTGACTATCTGAGAGATCCGGATGGAAACATTATTCATAACTCTTCCGGTTTGCCCGAATATTCTAAATATGATGAAAAGTATGGTAATCAAGGACCGGATTGGATATGGGGTCTTAATACTACGTTGAAGTACAAGAACTGGCAATTGGCTTTATCTTTTGACGGACGTGTAGGTGGTAATATTACGTCGGTTACTGAAATGTATATGTGGCGTTCAGGTAATCATCCTAATTCTGTGACTCCGGAGCGTTATTTGGATATGAAAACTCCCGGCAGTAAGAATTATATTGGTAAAGGAGTGAAGATTGTTTCAGGTTCAGTTCAGTATGATACGTATGGAAATATTGTCCCTGGTTCTGATACCCGCGTATTTGCTGCGAATGATATAGCCACTACTTATAAATCGTATGTGGAAGCTTACCATAAAGGTACGGCATGGGGTGGAGCGCCTTCAGGAGCCGAAATTTATAGTGGTACATTCTTTAAATTGAGAGAAGTTTCATTGACTTACAATGTTCCCAAGGCAATTTGTTCAATGATTAAAGCTCACACTTTGTCTGTTTCCGCTATTGGTCAGAATGTGCTGTTCTGGGCGAAAGATTTTAAATACTCTGATCCCGACGGGGGAACTGAAAACTTCTCCGACCCTTCACAGCGTTACCTTGGTTTCAATGTAAAAATAGGTTTCTAACTTGTTAAATAAGAAAATCATATGAAAATTATACATCGAATAGTATATACAACAGGAATTGTATGTTTGGCTTGTCTGTCTGCTTGCAACAATTTTGACGATATAAATACCAATCCCGATTCTATTACAAAGGCAAGTGCCTCCATGTTATGCACCAATATTGTGTTGAGCAATATGAAGTTTAATGGAAGAGATGCCAAGGCTTATTTGGAGCAGGGCGGTCTCTCAAAATATCTTGGTTATGCCAATGAGAGTCAGATGAACTCACAGTATAATAGTTTTGGAAACAGCAGCTTCGATCAGATGACCTTGCTACCCAATATTGAGAAAATGGTAGAGTATGCTACGGGTACAACCATGGAAAATTCTTATAAAGGAATAGCCAAATTCTCCAGGGCTTATATGTTTTATAAATTGACAATGCGAATGGGAGACATTCCTTATAGTCAAGCTAATAAAGGTGCTACAGGTAATTATCGTCCTACCTATGACACTCAAAAGGATGTATTGCTTGGAATACTTGACGAACTGAAAGAGGCAGATGCTTTTTTCGCTAATGGAGTAAACTTTGAAGGTGACCCTACTCCGTTTGCCGGTGATCCTGCTAAATGGAGAAAAGCAACCAACGCTTTCGCTTTGAGAATTCTTATGAGTATGAGTAAAAAAGAAAGTGACACTTCCTTGAAACTCAAAGAACGTTTTGCTGAGATTGTCAATTCGGGTAATTTATTAACCGAAGCAGATGGATATCTAGGATTAATTTATAACTCTATTAATAAGCATCCGCTGTCGGGAACAAACGATTTGTTTACAAGCCGCACCGTACTCAGTTCATTACTGATAGATGAACTTAAGAGTTTGAATGACCGCAGGCTGTTTTACTTTGCCGAACCTGCAACGATCAAAATTGCTAATGGTGAATCTGCATCTGATATGGATGCTTATGTTGGAGTGGATGTATCTATGGATTATGCTCTGATGACTACTAATTATCTGAAAGGTGATTATTCTCTTTTGAATGTCAGATATCTGAAAGATGCAACTTCTGAACCGAGAATGATGGTGTCATACGCTGAACAAGAATTCCTATTGGCCGAAGCTCGCATTCGTGGCTGGATTACGACCGGTAGTGCCGAAGAATATTATAAATCGGGAGTGAAGTGGGCTTTGAAAATGCAAATGGAAACCAAAGGTAGCGAGTATGCACATGGCATGGAGATTAATCAAGCTTATATCGACAACTATTTTACTGGTGCAGCTGCCTTTAAATCGACTACTGATGAGCAATTAAAGCAAATCTGGATGCAACGTTATTTGTTCAACTTCATGCAAGATAGTGAAGAAAGTTATTTTGAATACCGTAGAAACAAATATCCGGTATTTCCAATTAACCCGAGTACTAATTTGAATATGGAGAATACATCGGCTATTCCAATGAGATGGCTTTATCCAACATCGGAAACTAACTATAACAGAGAGAATCTGGAAACAGCTTTAAATAACCAGTTCGATGGCTATGATGAGGTAAATAAGGTGATGTGGATATTGAAATAAGGAATTGAAATAAAAAGGTCATGGTAGAAATATTCTTATATTTGTTTCCGCTTAGGTACCTAATAAACGAAGAATTATGAAACAACTGCTTTTTATTTTATCGGTAATAACATTCTCTTTTTCTTCTTGTGCCAACAAGAAGCCTGCTTATCAAACTATTACTACTCCAACCGGAACTTGGGAGTTAGTATGGGATGAAGAATTTGATTACGAAGGACTACCGGACTCTACAAAATGGAGTTATGATACTCAAGGTAATGCCACAGGTTGGGGTAACAACGAAGCTCAATATTATACTGTAGCCGATAGTACTAATGCTTATGTAAAAGATGGTATACTTACCATTACTGCCTTAAAGCAACCCATGGAAGGTAAAGAATATACTTCCGCCCGATTGATAACTAAGGGCAAAGGCGACTGGCTTTACGGTCGCTTTGAAACACGCGCAAAACTACCTAGCGGTCTTGGCACATGGCCTGCTATATGGATGCTTTCTACCGATTGGGAGTACGGCGGTTGGCCTGCAAGCGGTGAAATCGACATTATGGAAAATGTGGGTTATGATCCCGATACGATTGTTGGTACTGCACATACAGAAAGCTTTAATCATGTAATGGGTACACAAAAGAGTGCGAAGATCTATTATCCCGATTCTTATAAGACCTATCATACATACGTGTTGGAGTGGGAACCGGAGGAGTATCGCCTGTACGTAGACGATGTACTTTACTTTACTTTCAAGAACGAGAAGACCGGCTTCAAAGAGTGGCCTTTCGACAAGCGTTTCCATATGATTTTGAATCTCGCCATTGGCGGTAATTGGGGAGGTATGAAAGGCATTGACGACACTCTCTTCCCGCATAAGTTTGAGATCGATTATGTGAGAGTATACCAGAAAGTCAAGTAAGCGGATTCTTCATTCGCGTTTGAAAATAAGTCATTTACTGTCGGCTTGCACAGTCATTTTGCTGATTCCCTGCTTGCCGGCAGGTAAAACCTTTGTAACTGTAATTCCAGTTAATGATGAAAACAGATAGTTTGAAGCTACTGGATCAACCAAAGCAGAAATGAGAAAGAGGCTGTTGACAATGTCTCCCGTATGCGTTTCAACGCAATCCCCATTTGGGCTTCTACGGTTTTTACCGAGATGTCCAGTTTCTCGGCAATTTGTTTATAGGTAAGTTTCTCTTGTCGGCTTAACAGGAATATTTCCCTACACTTTTCTGGAAGTTGTTCGATGGCTTTGTATAATAACGTGGTGAACTGTTCAAGATCATAACACTCTTTGCCCTGCTTTTCCTGTTGTTGCTGGTTGAACCAGTTCTCTAATAAATAGTGACGGTTTTGTTCATCACGCAGATGATTCAACACTCTGTTCTTGGCTGCATGAAAAAGATATGTTTTAATATATTGAATCTCTATTTCATCCCTGTTCTCCCAAAGTTTTAGATATACCTCTTGCAGCACATCTTCTATAATAGTGATATCTTGGGTATAAAAGTTGAGGAAATGGCACAGTTGATCGTAATATAATTCATAATATTTTCGAAATGTGGCGATATCCATTGTATTTCAGTAGCTTTCAATATTAGATTATGTTGCAAACATACGTAAAAATATTGGTTTTAAGGAATTACAGTTGCCCGTTTTCTACCATCAATATCACTCGCTCGGTCAGTGCGTCATCCCCGACTGGATCATATTGCTTCTTCAGGCTGGCACCGAAGAGTGCGGCAAATGTCTGATAGAATCCTGCTTTGAAAGGTCCCATAAATGCTTTAACTAGTTCGTAGCCCGTGGAGTTTGTTTGGCGGTCTACTAGTTTTATCAGTAGTTTTCCTTGAGCGAATGAAAGTTTCTTCATACGTGGAGTATATTGTTCTTTCAGGCTTTTCTCTACTGCTTTCATGTGCTTTTGACGGGCTTTTTCGGTGGGTAAAGTCATCATATACTCGTATGTTTCGATGACTGCACGGTTAATCTCTTTAGATATGGGGAGTACTTTCTTCACGTCGCGTATAAGCTTATAGTAATTACTCATGTCCCGCTTGTTCTTGAATTTTAGAGGTTTGAATATATATACGGTTGGAAGGTTGACATAAGGAATGGTATCTCCCTCGTATACGCACATAGGGGTTAGATAAACAGCCTTCTCCCCGCCAGCCTTGGAGGGTTGCTGCTGGGCAAAACATTTCAGGTTTCCCAAAAAGAGAAACATGATGAATATTACTATGTTAACCCTTATAATCATGGCGCAAAAGTACACCATTCTATGTAATCTTGTTGCATTACAGCGATTTTTCCTTGTCAGATTAACTAATTTAAGGTAACTTCGTTGTCTGTAAACATAATAGTGACCTATCGTAAATGAAACATGTCAAGATAGGAGTCTTTTTAAGTATGCTGCTAGTGACTCCTGTACTTGAAGCTCAAAATACGACCGTATCTCTTATAGAAGAGAACCTGGAACAACTCTCAATGGAAGATGACACCGAACGCAATTGGGAAGACGAACTGCAAGAACTCTCCCAACGCCTTGAAGAGCCAGTTAATATAAATACTGCCACCAAGCAACAGTTGGAACAGTTTCCCTTCCTCTCCGACTTGCAAATAGAAAATATCCTTGCTTACCTATACATCCATGGACAAATGCAGACTCTGTATGAGCTACAGTTGATTAAAGAAATGGATAAGCGTACCATCGATCTATTACTTCCGTTCATCTGTTTAAAAACTATGGAAGAGAAGAAAAGATTTCCTGCCTTGAAAACTCTGTTGAAGTATGGTAAACACGAAGCACTTGCCCGATTGGATGTTCCTTTTTATACTCGCAAAGGGTATGAAAAAAACTATTTAGGACCTGCCTTTTACCATTCCCTGCGCTATAACTTTCACTATGGAGACTATCTGCAAGTAGGGGTAACGGGAGAAAAAGATGCGGGAGAACCATTCTTCGCTCTGCAAGACCGTAAAGGATATGATTATTATTCCTTTTACTTCCTGATTAAAAACATAGGCAGACTGCGTGCATTGGCGCTAGGCAATTATCGGTTGAGTTTCGGGCAAGGGCTTGTGTTGAGTACTGATTTTCGTTTGGGTAAGTCCTTCTCTATGTCTACTTCGGATTATCGTTCGGGAGGAATTCGTAAACATAGCTCCAGCGACGAATATAACTACTTTCGTGGTGCTGCGGCAACGATCAGTCTTCTACCTTCACTGGAATTGTCTGCTTTTTATTCACATCGTTCTATGGATGGCGTGATAGAAAACGGGGATATTACCTCTATTTACAAAACAGGATTGCACCGGACGCAGAAGGAGGCAGACAAAATGAACGCTTTTACTTTACAGTTGATGGGAGGTAACCTGACCTATGAGAAGAATAACCTGAAAGTAGGAATAACTGGCATATACTATTTCTTTAACCATCCTTACGAACCTGATTTAAAGAAATATGCCAAGTATAATCTGCATGGAAACGATTTCTATAATATCGGCGTAGATTACAGATACCGCATAGGTCGTCTTTCTTGGATAGGTGAGGCTGCAACCGGAAAACAAGGGTATGCTTTGTTGAATCAATTAAAGTATAATCTCTCTACTGATTATAAACTTCTGCTTATTCACCGCTATTATGCTCATAATTATTGGTCTATGTTCGCCCGGTCTTTCGGTGAGAGCAGTACGCCACAGAATGAAAACGGTTGGTATCTGGCGGTGGAAGCCACTCCTTTGGCTCGTTGGAGGTTGTTTGCAGCGTTTGACTGTTTTTCTTTTCCATGGTGGAAGTATCGCATCAGTAAGCCGTCGAAAGGAATAGACGGCATGATTCAAGCCAATTATTCTCTCCTAAGAAACCTTTCCATGTATATCAATTACCGTTATAAACAGAAAGAAAGGGATGTGACAGGAACAAGTGGGAAAGTGATCCTGCCTACATACCATCATCGCACACGATACCGGCTGATTTATACTCCCGCTACCTGGAAACTTCAGACTACTATTGATTATAACCATTTTCATTCCCAAGATAAATCTGCCGGGCAGGGATACCAGTGCACTCAGTCCCTTGCTTATTCTTTCCCCTCTTTTCCTGTAGTAGTATCTTTGCAAGGCACCTATTTTCATACAGATGATTACGACTCCCGTATATACGCATCCGAGAGGGGGATGTTATACTCATTTTATACACCTTCTTTCTATGGAAGAGGCTTCCGTTATTCAGCTTATTTCCGTTATGACTTGAACAAGACTTTTATGTTCCTTGTTAAGTTCGGGCAAACTAATTACCAGGATCGTGACATCATTGGCTCCGGGAACGACCAGATAGAAGGAAGCAGGAAAACCGATATGCAAATGCAGCTCCGCATCAAGTTGTAAGGAGAAAGATCGTACATTTTTGTTCTGCTAATTGTTTATTCTTTATCTTTGCAAGAACCATAATTTGAAAAAATAATATGACTGTCATTTATCCATCTCCCATATTCGGTCCTGTACATTCCCGCCGTTTGGGAGTATCTTTAGGGATCAACTTATTGCCTGCCGATGGTAAAGTGTGTACCTTCGACTGTGTTTATTGCGAATGTGGTTTCAATGCCGACCATCGTCCTAAACAAAAGCTCCCCACACGTGAGGAAGTTCGTACGGCATTGGAAGCTCGCTTATTGGATATGCAGCAGAATGGCCCTACCCCAGATGTGTTGACTTTTGCAGGCAACGGTGAACCGACCGCCCATCCGTTTTTCCCCGAAATCATAGAAGATACACTTGCCTTGCGTGATAAGTATTTTCCTGAAGCCAAAGTGAGCGTACTGAGTAACGCTACCCTTATTCATCGCCCTGCCGTGTTTGATGCTTTGAACAAGGTAGACAATAACATTTTGAAATTAGATACGGTAGACGAAAAATATATCTTCACTGTTGATCGTCCTAACTCGCACTATTCAGTCAGCGAAATCATTGAATGCTTAAAAGCTTTCAAGGGCAACTGTATCATCCAGACCATGTTTATGAAAGGCAGTTATCAAGGTTTGGAAGTGGATAATACTTCCGAAAAGTACGTTCTTCCCTGGTTGGAAACTGTAAAAGAAGTAGCTCCTCGCCAAGTAATGATCTATACCATTGACCGTGAAACGCCTGGCCATGATTTGCAAAAAGCAACTCACGAAGAGTTGGATCATATTGCAGAACTGGTGAAGGAAGCAGGATTAGCAGTCAGTGTTTCCTATTGATTGGGGTGTTTGTATGTTAATTTTCAGTCACTTAATGTATTATAATAATGAAGCCAATAGCAATTAAAGACCTAAACGAGAACTTCTTCCAGGCAATAGGTAAGGAGTGGATGCTGGTAACAGCAGGAAATAAAGAGAAATTCAATACAATGACTGCTAGTTGGGGTGGTATCGGTTTTCTTTGGAACAAGCCGGTAGTATTTGTCTTTATTCGTCCGGAACGTTATACTTTTGAATTTATTGAGAAGAGCGAATACTTCACCCTGTCGTTCTTGGGAGAAGAGAATAAAGCCATTCATAAAATATGTGGTAGCAAGTCGGGTCGGGAAGTAGATAAAGTAAAAGAAACCGGATTAAAGCCCATTGTTACTGAGAAAGGAAACATATTCTTTGAACAAGGTCGCCTGAGCCTTGAATGCCGTAAGCTCTATTCGGACACAATAAAGGAAGAATGTTTCATCGACCTTGATGCTTGTAAACAATGGTATGACGATGCTCATGGGGGATTTCACCACATGTATATCGCAGAAATTACCGGAGCTTGGATAAAAGATTGAAGAAGAACTTCGGGCAGCGTTTAGCACTAATTTTCAGTCCATAAACTTAAATTATAGGTAGCTTCTACCTTGTCCTCCACTTCGTCAGGAAGGGCAGGGAAGAAGTCGATACCTGTAATTCGTTCCACTTCGTCCACAGAGTTGACGTAGCTGTCCAGCGGATGGTTGCCCGAAGCATTCTTATAAATGAAGCCGATTGCTTTAGGTGGTGTACTGGTTGTACAGAGTATAACCTTAAAGAAAGCTTCGGGAACTGTGACCCGATGCTGCTTTCCAATAGTGCGGTGCTTTTGTTTGTAAAGTATTGGTCCGCAGACAATGTAGATTTTCCCTTCTGCTACTGCCCATTTGCGGCAGGCTTCTTCCAACTCTTTCCAGTCTCCACGGTTCAGGTTATGGTTTTGCGGGCAGATGTTAGTCATGTAGAAACTCTCTTGCATGGCTTTCCAATGCCAACGGTTATCTCCGGCAGGACACATATGTCCACGATCCATACCGGCACCTTTGTAGTCGTTTGTAGTAACGGCTTCATCTTCGGGTAGATCAGGATCGGGAAGGAATTTGTCGGTACGGCTTTCACGTTCTATGAGCTTTTCCGGAGAAAGCTCCCAAGCTACCCAGTTGGGGATTTTTAATTCTTTATTATAAGATACAGTATATCCTTTCCTATGAAATATTTGCTCAGGAGTACTTTTTAGAGGGGCAGGAAGAAGTACATCATCTCCTATCGCTGTGTTTTCAGAAGATGCATGATTGCCAGCCCCTTGCTTTGCAGATTCAGTTGTAAAGACAGACTGGTTTAGATGCAGGGATTTAGCTATCGGTTCATACAGAAAGCAAGCTATGGCTATCAGTATAATCAGATAAACTACCCCTTTGGACGATTGTTTCTTTCTCCTTCTTTGTGCCATCTAACTCTTAACTTTCAACTCTTATCATCTCCGCCCTTTCCAGTGCCACATTAATATTCGGACAAATATTCTCTTCGCCCAGCAATTCATAGAAGCCTGATTTCTGCAAAACGTTGTGTACATTCTCATTCACGCCCGAAAGTATGATCGTGATTTTTTCCTTCTTTGACATCTGGCAGAGACTTTCCAAGTTGTGAATACCGGTAGAGTCTATGAAAGGCACTTTGCGCATACGGATAATTCGTACTTTAGGACGATCACCCAATTGTGCCATAACTTCCTCAAACTTGGTAGCGATACCGAAGAAATACGGGCCATTGATTTCATATACCTCTACACCTTCCGGAATTGTCAGATGTTCTTCACTCGTGGCTATATCCAACTCGGCATTCGGGTCAATCTCGTCCTTGATCACAGATATCTCAGTGGTTTCCATCACACGGCGCATAAAAAGTACGCAGGCAATGACCAGACCCACTTCGATGGCAATTGTCAAGTCGAAGATAACCGTTAGGAAGAAAGTCATCAGCAACACGGTAACATCTGATTTTGGACTCTTCATCAGTCCCTTGAAGGTACGCCAGCCACTCATGTTGTAGGATACGATTACCAATACTCCTGCCAGACATGCCATAGGGATATATTGCGCCAAAGGCATGAGGAATAGTAGAATCAGCAGCAACACTACGGCATGAACCATACCGGCTACGGGAGTTTTACCACCATTATTGATATTGGCCATCGTACGGGCAATAGCACCGGTTGCAGGAATACCGCCGAAGAGAGGCGTTACCAGATTGGCGGCACCTTGTGCTATCAACTCTGTATTAGAGTCGTGCTTGTCGCCAACCACACCGTCGGCTACCGTAGCCGATAGTAAAGACTCGATAGCCCCCAGTACAGCGATGGTAATGGCAACAGGAAACAGGTTTTTAACGGCTTCCCAATCCAAAGCAGGCATCACCGCATCGGGCAGTTCGGCTTTGATACTGAAGCGGTCGCCGATAGTGTCAATGCAATCAATCCCGCCATACGCTTTCATCAGGTAAACGGCTACTGTCACCACGATGATGGCGATCAGTGAACCGGGTATCTTCTTCGAGAACTTGGGAGTAATGGCTATAATAACGATGCTGACAATACTTACTATCGTATTCCACCAATTAACCGTATCGAAATGCTGGAAATATATAATCCACTTCCCAACGAAATCCCCCGGTACCTTCTCTCCGCCGAAGTTCAGCCCGAAGATATCGGCAATTTGTGTGGTGAAGATAGTGACGGCGATACCACTCGTGAATCCTACAATAATGGGATAAGGAATGAATTTGATGATTGCTCCCAACTTGAATACTCCCAGGAGAATGAGGATAACTCCCGCCATCAGCGTGGCGACAATCAGCCCGGACTCTCCATATTGCTGTATAATGCCATATATAATGACGATAAATGCACCTGTAGGTCCGCCGATTTGCACTTTGCTCCCTCCCAGCAAGGAGATGATGAAACCTGCAATGATGGCTGTAATAATGCCTTTCTCCGGTGAAACGCCGGAGGCGATACCAAACGCAATGGCAAGTGGCAGGGCAACGATACCGACAATGATACCTGCCATCAAGTCTGCCATGAATGTTTCTTTCGAGTAATTTTTTAAAGCTGCGTAAAGCTTTGGTTTGAATTCAAACGCTTTCATTTCTATCTACTTTTATACGAATTGTAATGTCTATGTTGCAAACGAGCTGCAAAAGTAGATAAAATAATGTATAGATTGATGGATTACTCTCTTTTTTATGGGCATAATCGGTTCTTTGTTGAACATATATATCAGTTTTTTTGTTTCTTAAAAAGATATATGCCAATTAAATATATCTAGAGGGCTTCTTCGGGTTACTGAGCATGATAGATTTTAACTATGTTGCAATAGATAAATCCGATGAGCCCTAAGTGCGGTTATTTGGAACTATTTTCTTAATTTTGTAATGTTAAAAACGATAAGACGAACAAAATATACGTAATCATATTAACTAATTAAAGAAAGAATTATGAGCAAAAGTGTTAAAGGAACTCAGACTGAGAAGAATCTATTGACTTCATTCGCAGGTGAATCACAAGCAAGAATGCGTTACACTTACTTCGCAAGCGTAGCAAAGAAAGAAGGTTATGAACAAATCGCTGCAATCTTTACAGAAACTGCCGACCAAGAAAAAGAACACGCTAAACGTATGTTCAAATGGTTGGAAGGCGGAATGGTAGAAATCACTGCTTCTTATCCTGCAGGTATCATTGGTACTACTTTGCAAAACCTTCAGGAAGCCGCTGCCGGCGAACACGAAGAATGGTCATTGGATTATCCTGGCTTTGCTGACGTTGCCGATGCAGAAGGTTTTCCCGCTATCGCTATGATGTATCGTAACATCGCTATTGCTGAGAAGGGTCACGAAGAACGCTATCGCGCATTTATCAAGAACATCGAGACTGCCAGCGTATTTGCCAAAGAAGGTGAAGTGGTATGGCAATGCCGTAACTGTGGCTTCATTTATACAGGTAAAGAAGCTCCGGAAGTTTGCCCGGCTTGCTTGCATCCACAAGCTTACTTCGAGGTAATGAAGAACAATTATTAATAAATAGAAATGCTGTCCTGCGAACAGGATATTTTCTATTTCACTATAATACCCGGATATCTTCACTTAGAAGATGTTCGGGCATTATTTTTCTATTCCATATAGGCTGTTCCATAAATGGCTATATTGGCACGGAAACTGGTTAATTGCGTTCATTTTTATAATGAAGTTATCTATAGAGTTAAGATATACTATATCTTTGATAACATATTATGCATAATACAATTCAATGAGTGATCCTTTTCATATATACACCGATATGTCTGCACTTCCCGTACACGAACATGAAGCATACCTGGAAGAAGGCTTTGGCGGAATTTGCACAAGCGGTACAGCTGTAATAAAGGTGTTTTCTGTTTGTCGTAAAATATCTCCGAATGATTTGGTAACCCTTTTGCCACTGCAATTGGCACAGATACAGGAAATCAGTGATGATTTCGCTATGACTTTTTTCAAGATCAATAAAGTAATGTTTCTGGATGTAATGAGTGGTCTGGGGAAAATAACTCCCGACTTTTTCTTTTATATGCGGAAGAATTTTCATATTCATTTAAATGAATATGATACTAAAAGATTCCTTGGTTTTTGCGACGTTATTGACTATCGGAAGAATAATGGCGACCCTCATTTCTGGCGGGAAACAGTATTACATTTATTGAGGATTTATTATTGGGATTTTTATGTCCACTTCCAAAAGGTAACAAATAAGAAAAAAACATATCTGAACTCTCGCAAAGAGAGTATCGCTTTTAAATTTTCAATGCTGGCATTCGAGCATTGTAAAGCACATCGTGAGATCAACTTCTATTCTGAAAAACTGTGTATTTCCTCTTTATATCTTACCAAAGTCATACAGGAAGTGAATGGTCAATCTCCTCGTGAAGTGATTGCGGATTATGTTATTGTCGAAATAAAAAGGATGCTTCGGAATGCAAACCTTGATATAAAAGAAATTACTCACCAGACCGGATTTAGCAACCAGTCTTCCATGAGTCGTTTTTTCCGTCAGCATACAGGGATGTCACCGTCTGAATACAGATGTACCATTCATATCATACAGTAACCTTAAAACAGAAATTAAGATGAGTCAATTTGAAACAGCAAACAGTGAAGACAGTAAAACTTCTTATGAGAGAGAAATGGTTGCATTGTTGCAGGATCAAATCCTGTTCGCGGAGAGTGTATTTGTCCATTTGCCGATAGGAATTGAAATCTATGATGTAGAAGGCATTTTGCGGAATATAAACGAACATGCCAAGAAAATGTATGGAGTGGAAGACATAAGTATGGTAATCGACAAGATTAATCTTTTCGATAGTCCTTATGTTGATGAAGAACTCAAGATGAAAATACAATCCGGTGAGCAAGTCATACTTGAATTTGAATATGATTTCGCCCGGATAAACCAGGAATATTATAAATCCCGTAATAATAATACCATTATATATGAGGTTAAAGTAGTTCCTATACGAAACAAGCAGGAGAAAATCTTGGGTTATATGCTACTTACCAACGATGTGACTGCCACTAAAGAAGCGGAATATCATACTGAGGAAAATAAGAAAAATCTGGAAATGGCAATGAAGACCGCTAATATGTCGTCGTGGGTATATGATGTACATAAAAAGAAATTCGGTACTTTATATGGAACCCCCATTACGCTGAATTGCGATACTTTAGAGAAATTGCAAAAACGGATGCTGCCGGAGGATTATACTCAGTTGTTTCAACTCTTCTCCCAACTGATAAACAATGAAGTACAACAAGGGCAGATTACTTTTGGTTTTTATAATGAATCGGAGAAACAATACCGGTATTATGAAAGCCGGTTACGATTATCGTCCGAACACCGTGGCAAGCTTCTGATTATAGGCACACAACTGGATGTGACTGAAAAAATACAAATGGCCAAGAAAACGCACGATCTTATAACCAAGCGTGAACTTGCCATGGAGGTAAACAATATAGTTCATTGGGATTTTGACGTACGATCACAAAAATTCGAGTCTTACAATGATCCTGTTAATAACTATGCTTCGGACAAACTGATAACAGTAAAGGAGTA
The DNA here is from genome assembly GCA_900555635.1 of uncultured Bacteroides sp. Lineage (GTDB taxonomy): Bacteria > Bacteroidota > Bacteroidia > Bacteroidales > Bacteroidaceae > Bacteroides. Next base: position 96,667 of record USLU01000009.1, on the reverse strand, counting down.
TCAGGAGGTAATTCATCCGGATGATCAGTCTTTAGCTAATGATGTTTTCCAATCCATGCTGTCGGGCAAAAAGTTCAATATTAACTTTACTTGTCGCCTGCAAACTAAATATGATGATTCCTGGCAATATTGCAATATTACCGGGGTTCCTTTTGAGTATTCTAAAAATGGTGAGGTTATAAGGTTCACAGGATTCCGGCAAAACATATCCAAAATCCACCAATTGAATGAGGAGCTTAAAGAACGTAATTATAAGATGGAGCTTACATTCAAGACAGTTGGTATGTCATATTGGGATTTTGATGTAGAAAGCAAGCAATTCAGGGCTTTCAATGACCCGGTGAACGATTACCATTCTGAGAAAGCAATTATGATTGACGATTACTTGAAAGTGGCTCATCCTGACGACACAGAACAACTCCGTGAGAATATGGATTGTATGCTTCAGAAGAAAAACAAAGAATTTAGCTTCCAATATCGTTCCAGAACCAAATGGGATCAGGATTGGCAAACACTGGTTGTTACAGGTGTCCCGTCCGAAAAAGACAAAAGAGGAGAAGCTATTCGTTATACCGGTATATCATACAATAATACAAAATGGGAAAAGATGGCCCAGGAATTAAAGGAGTTGAAAGAAAAAGCCGAACTTTCCGATAAGCTTAAATCTGCCTTCCTGGCTAATATGAGTCATGAGATACGAACTCCCTTAAATGCAATTATCGGATTTTCCGAGTTACTGGTAGAATGTGATGATGCAGATGAAAAAGCAGAATACTGGCAGATTATTGAGTCTAATAATGAATTGTTGTTACGACTGATTAATGATATTCTAGATCTTTCTAAAATAGAATCCGGAATTCTTGAGCGGCATAGGGAAAGGTTTAACTTATCACAGGTATGTAATGAATTGTATGTGATGATATCGCCCAAGGTTACAAATCCTGAAGTCAAATTCTACCAGGAAAACCCTCATCCGGACTGTTGGGTGAATTTGGACAGTAACCGGCTCAAGCAGGTATGGATGAATTTCCTTACTAATGCAGTAAAATGTACCCGGTCCGGTTATATAAAAATGGGTTATACCGTTGAGAAGGACGGTATTCGTATTTATGTGGAAGATACGGGAGTAGGTATTCCGAAAATGCTGCAAGACAGAGTCTTCGGACGCTTTCAGAAGCTCAATGAATTTGCACAAGGTACGGGGCTTGGCTTGGCGATCTCCAAAGCAATTGTTGAGGCTGCCGGAGGAGAAGTAGGGCTTTCTTCCGAAGCCGGTGTCGGATCGACTTTCTGGGCATGGATTCCTTGTGAAATATGTAGGCAGGATTATGTGGATAAATCTTCTCTATTACCAAAACAGCATTCCGGATTGGATAGTATTGATAGGAAGGAGATACGGATCTTGGTTGCTGAAGACAATGACAGTAACTATTCTTTGGTGCGTCACATGCTTAAAGGTTATAATCTTACTCGTGTAGAAAATGGTGTAGATGCCGTAGAGAGAGTACGTTGCGAGAAATTCGATCTTATTCTTATGGATTTAAAGATGCCTGTTATGGATGGTTTGCAGGCAACACGAAAAATTCGGGAGTTTAATATAGAGATCCCCATTATTGCACTTACTGCCAATGCATTCGATTCTGATAAGACCAACGCTCTTGATGCTGGTTGTAATGCTTTTCTAGCCAAGCCTATAAAGAGGAGACAATTACTTGAATTGTTCTCTTTTAAGTAATATTAGTGTGGGCTGAGTTGCACAAATACATGAGATAAATGCGGGTTTACCTTATTATAAACCCGCATTACAATAGTTTATTTTCCGTTTTTTTCCTCATAAGTCAGGGAGGAAAGTACGGGGATGGTACTTGTCACCTTAGTCGTTTTTATGTAGAAAGGTTATTTTTTTGCATGAGGATAATCAAGGGTGTAATGTAATCCACGGCTTTCTTTACGTTCCATTGCCTGACGTGTAATCAGATAACCTACATTAATCATATTGCGTAATTCGCAAAGTTCCCGTGTGGCCTTACTACTCTTGAATAACTTTTCAGTCTCTTCATAAATAATATCCAGGCGGTTCCAGGCACGGGTGAGGCGAGTATTACTACGTACTATGCCTACGTATGCTTCCATGATCTGGTTCACTTCTTTCATACTTTGTGTTATCAACACACGTTCCTCGTTGGAGATGGTACCTTCTTCATTCCATTCGGGAATATCCTCATTGAAATCATAGCGTTCCAATACACTCAGGGCATGCTTTGCTGCCGAATCAGCATAGACCACAGCCTCAATAAGAGAGTTGGAAGCCAGACGGTTACCCCCATGCAGACCTGTGCAAGAACATTCGCCGATGGCGTACAAACGGCGTATGCTTGACTGACCATCCAGATCAACCTTAATACCTCCGCAAAGGTAATGCGCCGCAGGGGCTACCGGAATATAATCTTTAGTAATATCAATGCCTATGCTAAGACATTTCTTATAGATATTTGGGAAGTGTTTTTTAGTTTCTTCGGGATCTTTGTGCGTAACGTCCAGATAAACATGTTCGTCACCACGTAACTTCATTTCATTGTCTATGGCACGTGCCACGATATCGCGAGGCGCCAAAGAGAGACGTGAGTCGTATTTCTGCATGAATTCTTTGCCATCCATCGTGCGCAGTACTCCGCCATATCCACGCATGGCTTCGGTGATGAGGAAGCAAGGACGGTCACCCGGGTTATAGAGGGCGGTAGGATGGAACTGGATAAATTCCATATCTTTCACAGCACCTTTGGCACGATAGACCATAGCTATGCCATCGCCGGTAGCAACCAATGGGTTTGTTGTGTTACGATATACAGCTTCGCAACCTCCTGTTGCCATAATAGTCAATTTAGAGAGGAAGGTATCTACTTCACCGGTTGCTTCGTTAAGCACATAAGCTCCATAACACTTTATACCGGGAGTATATCGGGTTACGATGATGCCCAGGTGGTGCTGAGTGATGATTTCTACAGCAAAGAAGTTGGTGAATACGGTAATATTAGGATGTTGTTTTACTGCTTCGATGAGGCTGGTTTGTATCTCTGCTCCCGTATTGTCTTTATGATGAAGGATACGGAATTCAGAGTGTCCGCCTTCCTTATGGAGGTCGAATTCTCCGTTTTCTTTCTTATCGAAGTTTACTCCCCATTTAATGAGTTCATTAATCTGTTCGGGAGCATTGCATACTACTTTTTCCACGGCTTTGCGATCACTGATCCAATCGCCTGCTATCATGGTGTCTTCAATATGCTTTTCGAAGTTGTCTACGGTCAGGTTGGTGACTGAGGCAATACCTCCTTGTGCAAAATAGGTATTTGACTCTTCCAAGCCGGCTTTACAAATAAGGGCTACAGTCCCCTTATGCGCTACTTTTAACGCAAAGCTCATACCGGCGAGTCCTGAGCCGATAACGAGGAAATCGAACTTTCTTACCATAAGATTTGTATGTTTAACACTGCAAAGATAGTGTAAACCAAACGTTGCACAAAAACATTCCATAAAAATACCTATCTTAGCGGCAAAATCAGAAGAAATGAATAGAATCTTTCATGCACGCATAGCAAGGGGGCAGTATTTGTTCCTAGTTTTGGCAGGAACCCTAACTCTTTATAATCTCTGGGAAAAGCAAATTATACTGGCTGTAATCTTCATGCTTTTGCTTGTAGTCAATATTGAAAAGTTGATTCATACTACTTACACTATAACATCTGATGGAAAGTTGATTTTATTCTTTGGGCGATTCTCTCGTAGTAAGGAGATACTTTTGAAAGACATTACTTCGGTTGAGCGTGCTTGTTCCATGAAAATAGGTAAGTTTGCAATCATGCATTATGTATTGATAAAATACGGAAAAGATAAGTATAAAGGATTACTCCCGGTAAAGGAAGAAGAGTTTATCAGGTTGCTGGAAGAGAGGATACCTGTTAACAAATAGCTCGTCACTATAAAGAAATCTTAATTTAGCTTCGTTCTTTTGCAGTCTTTTGAGGGCGGGTGCGTCCATTTTGCAAAAGAAAGGAACGACTATGAGTTTGAATTGTGCTATTTTACATGCAGATCCGGAGGTGACCGAGAAGTTGGCGGAATATATTGCCAAAGTACCTTTTCTCACTTTATGCGGAAAATACAATAATCCGCTTGTGGCATTGAAGGATTATTATGAGTCGAAAGTAGAAGTCTACTTTGTCGGTATCTATCCGGTGGAAGAAGGCGGAATTAACGGAATGGATTTCAGCAGGCTGCTATCCTCGCCTAGCCGTGTGATTTTCATAGCAAATACCGAACAATACGCCGCCGAGTGTTTCCGTTTGGATGCTTTAGACTATCTGACCGGTGATGTTGCATTTCCTACCTTTTTCCAATCAGTGAATAGAGCTGCACGCTGGTTTGCTTTGCAGGAAGTAAGTACTTCCGAGTCGAAGAAGCAGGAAGCCGGGGAGGAAAACTCAAGAGTAATATTTATGAAATCGGATAGCCGTATTATGCGATTGGACTTAGATCGGATTAACTATATAGAAGGGTTGGGAGATTACGTCAAGATTTACTATAAAGGGGTTCCTAAGCCTATCCTCACCTTGTGCAGCATGAAGTATATGGAGCAGAAGCTTCCTTCGGATGAGTTTATCCGTGTACATCGTTCATTCATTGTGCGTAAGGATTGTATCAGTGCAATTAGTCGTAATACGTTGGAGATTGAGAAGAAAGATGTGCCTATTGGAGATGCTTACCGGGAAAGGGTGAAGCACTTCATTTCCCGGTTAGCAGTGCTCTGACATTATCGAAGTTTGGAGCGTGAAAGTCTTTCTCCGAATGTAAGGTTCAAATTCACGCTCCACCGACTTTCCTGCATCATATTACTACGTGAATTTAATTGCTTCCGCCAGGTAGCACCTAAAGATAGGTAAGAGTACCGGATAGGAAAACTAACACCTGCACTGGCTTCCAAGTATTGCATCTTTCCACCTTTCAACATGATATACGAATCACTATACCCTATTCCTCCCATTAATTCTGTAGAGCGTGGGAGACGAGTATTGGTGGTGTATATACCTCCTAAATTTACTTTATGCTGGTTTTGATACTTCATAGAGGTATAGGACGAGGTGTTGCGACTCCAATCCTGGTAGTTATAATCGGCAGTGAGTACCCAACGGTTTGTAGCCATAGAGAGACCGGTACCGATGTGCATAGGCAGATATTGCATGCGACTGTGATAACTTTTGTCAAGATCCTCGCTGGTAGAGGAATTGCTGTATGTCAGTGTATTGTCGTGACTAATTTGGATTGAGGGGGCAAACACTACTCCTGCCGCCCACCGGCGTCTACCGGTGGCGTTGAATTCGTAATGTAGCCCGAAGTCGGCATAGAAAGCTCGTTTGCTGGATTCGTACTCTACGAACGCCTTTTCTTGTGTTTCGCTTTGTTTTACCGTACCTGTTATTATGCCCAGGTTTATGCCTAAGGATAGATGCCGGGTCAGTGCAAAGGCATTGGTGATGTAGCACCGATAAAGTCCGCCCGTTCCTTCGAATAATGAGTACATGTAGCTACCGGGTGAACCTTCTATTTCTTCTTCGGTCTGGATAACATAGCCCACACTGCTGTAAGGGGCTATCCCCGCAAGCGCATACCACCGCGGAAGGATACGAAACCCCATGCTGATACGGTTGGGGTTACCTGTAAAGTTGGAACTATGTTCACTTAAAAAGGAATAGCGGGCGTAGGAGGCCGATACCCCCACATCAAATGTGAAGCAAGTAGTATCCATGCGAGTGATAGCTGCCGGATTCAGGGTATTCTGGAATCCGGTACGGTTCAAGGCAATACCTATGTTACCCATGCCTGCATAACGTCCGCCATCACTGCTGCTAAGTTCACCTAATCCGTACATGGAGGTAGGCAGGTTGGTGGTGTTTTGGGCTGTGATAGAAAGGCTTACCGTGCAGAGACTGCACAAAAGTAGGGGAATCTGTTTATAATGTTTCATTGCTCGTTGTATATTTTAAATCGTACGTCTAGCCTGCACTGTTTGTCCTGATTGGGGTCGTTGGTGAATATAACCTGATTGAAGGTAATTGCACTCTCCTCGTCCGTTAAACTCATTAGCAGTTTTTGCCGCTTTGTACCCCAGGTACCGAAGTTGTTTCGGATGAATTCGGTAAGGTCGAAGGAGTAGTAAGTTTCCCTACCATACATTTCGTCGATGGTGAGGTTGCCAGTCTGAACGGTTACTCCGTCACTACCGTAAATATAGTCTTCAAGTACGTTGTTTTCGTTAGTGATGTAAAGGCGGATGTCTTCGGGCAGTTGGTTTACCGAGTTGTAGCTATTTGCCAGAGGATAGAGATAAAGAGTGGCGGTTTCAATAGAAACGATCTTTCCGGCATTCTGCAAATCATTCAGAAAAGGAAATTCAAGCTGATTGTAAAAGCCGGTCAGTCCCTGCATATAGGCGCGATAGTTCATGCTGTTTGAGTGGATAAGATTCTCTATTCCACTTTGTAATGAGGCGAGTGGTGTACCGGTGCGATCGTGTTGTACGCTGGTATAGGTATATTCGGTATTTACACTGAAAGTGAGTGTTTGTTCCACCCGCTGGTTGCTTACTTCGTGATAGTGCAAATTGAGGCTCATAGCGGAATCGTTTACTAAGAATCCGGTAATACACTGTCCGCTGACCTCGGGTACGAAGACCAATCCGGGGAACTTCTTTTTGAATTTCTCTTGCGTATCAAAGTAATCGTCGCGTACTATAAGATCATTCAACCACTTCTGACCCATTTCGTCGGGCAGGCGCACTTCTATTTCTTTTTTCCTACCGGGGTATGGGGTGAAAGTGAAACTGAAGAGCGGTATCTCTTCTCTTTGAAGGGTGGAGGTGGTATAAAGTTTATCGTCATTATCCAGTACAATAGGATACTTCAAACGGTATACTGAGATGCGTTGCCGGGTGAGCGTATCTCCCCAGAAGTGTCCCGAAGGTATCATCCGCAAAACAAGTGAGTCCAGCGTATAGCTGCAATCCTCACTTGGGGTGAAGCTGTTTTTGGAATACTCGGCATAATAGGCGGCTGATACTTCGCCCCATGTATTGTCTTTGTAATGCCCCAGCTGGCAGATACTGTCACTTTGCGTTTCTATGGAATCCAGTAGGATGGTGCTTATATCTACCGAACAAGTATCTACAAATACGTTGTAGAAAGAACTATTTACCAAGCTTTTTCCAAGCTGGGAGTTCTCATCCTGGCAGGCGCAGAAGACGGCGATAAATGTAACTAAACTATACAATAATTTTCTCATTCTTCATTCTTTGTTTAAATGTCGGCAGCAAAGGAAACCGAAACATTCCTATCCGCATAGTAAAATCGGCAATCGGGCAGGTTTTATCGTTAAAGGCGTTTAACGGGTATTTGGGGCTGTTAGTCGGTTATTTTTGCGGTTATGATTTCTGCGGCTTACTTTCGCCACCAAAACATAGTAATCAAAATAAGTTTAAAGAAAAATGAATCGACTATTATTGGGATTGATGCTGTTGGCTACCCTATGCGTGACCGGCAGTTGTACGGAAGACGATGAATACACACAAGGGCAGTGGATAAAGAAAACAAGCTATAACGGCTATGCGCGTGCCTATGCTTGTAGTTTCACAATTGATAATAAAGGTTATCTGTGTTGTGGGTTTCGTGGCGGCAACAAAGATTATCTGAATGATCTTTGGGAGTATAATATGGATACGGGCGTATGGACGCAGTGTGAAACCATGCCTGTTGAAGGTCGCAAGTATGCTGTGGCATTTGCAGTGAATGGGAAAGGGTACGTTACAACGGGTTCCAGAAAAGACGGAACATCATCCGATTACATGGCTGATACATGGGAGTATACTCCTGCTACAAATAGCTGGGTACGGAAAGACGATTTTGCCGGAGGCGCGCGCGATGGTGCGTTGGCATTCACTATAGGCGGTTATGGATATGTGGGTACGGGATATAATGAAGATACCATCGGCAGTATGCTGGACTTTTATCGCTTCAATCCTAATGCTGCCGAAGGAAAACAATGGGAGATTGTATATGGTTTCGGAGGCGAGAAGCGTCGTGACGGTACGGCTTTCGTCATTAATGACGTAGCCTACATTTGCTGCGGACAGAACAAGGGCGGAGGTAGTAATCCGGTAGATTTCTGGAAATTTGACGGTACTACCTGGACACAATTGAGGGACATTGCCGATACCGATTCCAACAATGATTATGACGATGACTATGCCATAACGCGTTATAGCACCGTATCTTTTGCAATTAAGGGATACGGTTATATAGCTACCGGAGCACGTAGTGGAGTGACCAGTGATTACTGGAAGTATGATCCCGATCAGGATTTGTGGTATGGCGATTCTGACGATGATTTTACGCCCCTTACTGATGTGCATAATTACCCTGCCGGTACTTCTTCGCGCGAAGGTGCTGTTTCATTCTCTAATGGGCAGCGTGGTTTTATACTGACGGGATCATCGGGAAGTACCAGTTTTTTCGATGATATATATGAACTTCTGCCCGATGAAGAGGAAGATGTTGATTAACGTTGTCCCAAAGTGAGTATGATTAAAGTGAAGCATTTGTTTATTATGATAGGTGTGTCGTCCATGTTGGCGGCATGCCTTTTTTCCTGTTCGGGTTGTTCATCCAAGAACGATGAGTTGAAGTGCCGGGTGGTAGAGGTGGAAGGCGGTTATGGTTATATGGTGCTCTGTGAAAACGATACCCTGATCTATCAGCCCTATATACCTGCCGTAGAAGGGCGTCAACCTTTCAGCACAAAAGAGTCTGCCTTGAATACAGGCAAACTCGTGTGCAAAAAGTTATTTGATGGTGAACCGCCCACGTTGAGCAAGGAAGAAGTTAATCGCCTTCTTCCAAATCGCTGATGGCATGAAAGACAATGGAAGTATCGTAGGGGAATTCTTTTATCAGTTTTCCCTTGACGATTTTCTTGGTATCTTTACCCGGTCTCGATAAAGTGAGCGTGTAAGTCACTTGGAGTTGTTTATAGTAAATATCGGCAAAGTATCTGTTTCGTTTCCATCCTACTAATTCCCTTTCGTAGGCTTTGCCCATCTCTTCGTAGAAATACGAGACTTTATCGGAGAATTTTCGTTTCACATTTTCGAGGATGATTTTTCCATCTTTGATGTCTTTGGGCATATCTACGGAACGGCTTTCTCCTTCGGGGTTTATCCAGTCCTTGTTGAATTCTTCGGGTTGGTATCCGAAGCTATAATTCACTTCAGCATAGTGAATAGGATAGAAAGTTATCGGTTCAATTTCTCCCGGAGCAATAGTCTTATTGATCCAAGTTACTCCCCAAGGTCTTGAAGTGGCTTCTTTTATTCCGTCGCCTTCTTCCAATGTATAGACTATGGATTCAATTTGATAGAAACTTTTGCACTGCTTCTGCCGGATGGTGATTGACTCGGTGTAGAATCCTGATTGGGTCTTGAGGTTGATAATGAACGCACGGTCCTCGTTGTCGAAGTTATCATTCAGTTTCACGGTCAGCAAGTCTTTCCGGTCGCGGATAATGCTTCCCCAATTAAAGCGGAGGCTTCCCAAGTCTTCGAGGTACAGGGGGCGATTGTTCTCGTCATAGACGGGCCAACCTTCAATGGTGGTTATTGAGGCAATGCTCCAGTTACTACGGCTTATATTGATATCTATTGAAGAGGCTTCTCCTTCGAGGGTAACTTCTTTGAAGGGTGATAATGTTTCATCTTCTTTTTCACATGCCGTCAAGCTGACGATAATGAGGGCAAATAGTAGAAGTAGCTGGAGATACTTACCTGTTTTCATGTTGGTTATAGTTAGTTCAAGTCTGTCAGATGTAGTCTTTGTGCAAATGCTACGCTGACAAAGTTACTAAAACTTCCCGATTACTCATTAGAAATTCGCTTGATTTCTTGTAGGAATATAAAAGAGATGGCAGATTATTAAGGAATGGCAGGTATGAAAAACTGATAGTTTCTTGGGTAACATCAGGGAAAACTTTACATTTGTACAAATTCCCAAGATTAATCTTAATAACGAATCTGTCATGAAATACCAAGTTGCCATTATCGGTGGAGGTCCTGCGGGATATACTGCTGCCGAAACTGCCGGGAAAGCCGGTCTGAGTGTTGTACTGTTCGAGAAACAAAGTCTTGGCGGAGTATGCCTGAACGAAGGCTGCATCCCTACCAAGACCTTATTATATTCGGCTAAGACTTACGACGGGGCACGTCATGCCTCTAAATATGCGGTGAATGTACCGGAAGTATCTTTCGACCTTCCTAAGATCATAGCCCGCAAGCAGAAGGTGGTACGCAAACTGGTGCTAGGCGTAAAAGGTAAACTGACTGCTCACGGTGTAACCATCGTTACCGGTGCAGCCACCATCATCGACAAGAACCATATTCAATGTGGCGAAGAAACTTACGAGTGTGAGAACTTGCTGCTCTGTACAGGTTCCGAGACATTCATCCCTCCTATTCCCGGAGTAGATACCGTGCCTTACTGGACTCATCGCGACGCACTGGATAGTAAAGAACTTCCCGCTTCGCTTGCCATCATCGGAGGAGGTGTTATCGGTATGGAGTTCGCTTCCTTCTTCAACAGTTTGGGCGTGCAGGTAACGGTTATCGAGATGCTCGACGAAATCCTGGGTGGTATGGATAAGGAACTTTCCGCCATGCTCCGTGCCGAATATACAAAGAGGGGAATTAAGTTTATGCTGAGTACGAAAGTGGTTTCACTGGCTGAGGCTGATAGCTCCCTCATTCAGGTGAATTATGAAAACGCCGATGGTTCCGGCTCTGTGACTGCCGAGAAACTCCTGATGAGTGTAGGCCGTCGTCCCGTATCGAAAGGCTTTGGCCTCGAAAACCTCAATCTGGCAAAGACGGAGCGAGGAAACATCATCGTCAGCCAGCAGATGCAGACTTCCGAAGCAGGGGTTTATGCGTGTGGCGACCTTACCGGATTCTCTCTATTGGCACATACTGCCGTTCGCGAAGCCGAAGTAGCCGTGCATACCATCCTAGGAAAGAACGATGCAATGAGCTACCGTGCCATTCCCGGCGTAGTATATACCAACCCCGAAATAGCCGGTGTAGGTGAGACGGAAGAATCTCTTCAGAAGAAAGGTATCGTTTATCGTACGGTTCAGCTTCCAATGGCCTATTCCGGGCGTTTTGTAGCCGAGAACGAGGGCGTGAATGGTGTCTGCAAAGTGCTATTGGCCGAAGATGATACTGTATTGGGGGCTCATGTCCTGGGTAATCCTGCTTCTGAAATCATCACTCTGGCAGGCATGGCCATCGAACTGAAACTGACGGCGGAAGCGTGGAAGAAGATTGTATTTCCACATCCCACGGTCGGCGAGATCTTTAAAGAAACAATCTAGAGACTTCTCTGCCTTTTTTTCTAATATTTAGGAGGTTTCAAACACAGTAAAACCGGGTGCATAGATCATTGTAGTATGAAAACAATAAGGTTAATAACATGTCCTGATGCTGCTCAGGCACACATTATTCAGGGAGCATTGGAGAATGAAGGCATAGCTTCCGTGCTTCATAATGAAAATATGTCTACCGTGATGCGTGGATATACTAGCGAGATTACGGGAGTAGACGTACTTGTATACGAGAAAGATTATGATGGAGCAGTAGATCTGCTGGAGCGCAATCAGATGATTCCCGAACAACTGAAGTACTGCCCTTGCTGTGGCGCTTCGGACATTAAATTCGTATTAAGGCGGGAGCACCGAATAAGGGCTGTCATGGCTGCCATACTTTCTATGTTGGCTGCCGCACCTCCGGGCACTGACCATTGGGAATATGTTTGCCAGAAGTGTGGCGCTCATTTTGAGAAGCCGGTTGCCCGACCGAAGGAAGGTTTAAATAAAGAATAACGATATGAAGAAGGTTTTACTCTTTTTACTTGCTGTGACATGTAGCATACATTACGGTCAGTCACAAGTCAGTAGTGTTTCTTCTGACAAGTTTTTGATAATTGGGCAACTTACGAATGTGCCTGATAGTACCGGAATATGTTTGTTCCGTGAAAACGGGCAGCTTCTTGAATTGGTGTTTCAGGACACTATTTTCAATGGTACGTTTGCGTTCAGTGATACAATTTCTCAGACGAAGAAGTTCCTGCTTATTTCAGACAATAAGGGATTTCCAAGTATCTGGCAGGATGTGTGGGTAGCACCGGGCAAGCAAATTACAGTTATCGGGAACGATAAGTTGATATACATCTGGCAGGTGAAGAGTGATATACCTCAACAATTGGAAGAAAATACTTTTCAGGCATGTGCGTCGGAGCTAAGGAAAGAATGGGTGAAACACAATGTAGCCGAGGCAGACTGGTTGAAGCAGATGAATAGTAAAGAAATTGCCAGCAACGACAGTCTGATGAAACAAATATGGGCAAAGGTGGACTCTGTGCGACAGTTCTCGTTTCCCTTGCAGCGCAGTATATATAAGAAAGAGATTGACTATATGAAGACGGCTCCTATAGGACCCGTTTGGATGAATAGACTGGTACTTTATGCTCAGATGTCAGCTTCTAAGTTTTTTATGCCTTATTTGGATGAATTAAAAGAACTATATGCTAATATGCCGGAAGCTGTGAAGCAGACCGCTGATGCCCAGTTGGTTTATCAGTATCTGTACCCTCCGGTGGTAATTGGTGTCGGTGACGAAATGGCTGATGGAGAGTTATATGATCCACAAGGTGGCGTCCATCGCCTTTCCGAGTTCAAAGGAAAATACATTTTACTTGATTTTTGGAGTATCGGATGTGGTCCTTGCATTGCATCGCTTCCTGAACTGGAAGAAATTGCAGAGACGTATAAGGGTACTTTAGCTGTAATAAGTATCAATATTGATCCTGAAAAGTCTTGGAAGGAATTTGTCAATAAAAGAAAGATGGGTGGTAATCAGTGGAACGAGCTTCAAAAAGCAAATACAGGATTGGCTGCTAGTTATCAGGTGAAGGGATATCCTCATTATGTACTGATTGCTCCTGATGGAAAAGTACAGGCCATATGGGGTGGCTATGGCAAAGGCTCACTTTTAGGAAAAATGAAGGACTATTTGAATAAGAAATAATGAAAAGAATAATAATGTATCTGCTTTGGTCTGCTTGCCTGTTATCCTTGTCCGCACAAGGTGTAACGAAGCAAACCGACTCTCTTTCTTCGCGTATCGATACGCTGATAAAGTACAAACTTCCTCAAGGCTCCAACGTTGCCATCTCCGTCTTCGACTTGACGGATGGAAAACCTTTGTACGGCTACCAATCAGACAAGCTATCCCGTCCCGCCTCTACTATGAAGTTGCTGACGACTATAACCGCTTTGTCTCAACCCCAAGCCGATGAGCCGTTTCGTACGGAAGTGTGGTATAAAGGAGAGATTAAAGGCGATACACTGAAAGGCGATATATACGTTATCGGCGGGTATGATCCTGAATTTAGCGACGAAGCACTCGATTCATTGGTGAATGCAGTGAGCCGTTTCCCTTTCTCGGTAGTACAGGGCAAAGTGTATGGCGACGTCTCTATGAAGGACTCTCTGTATTGGGGAAGTGGCTGGTTGTGGGATGATACTCCCGCGTCCTATCAACCCTATCTTTCTCCGTTAATGCTGAATAAAGGCGTGGTAACAGTCACTGCCTCCCCCGGCGAGCGTGGAGAAACGGCGAACCTGAAGTGTACTCCTGTCTCCACTTATTATACACTGACAAATAATACCCGGACACGTACGCCTTCTGCCGGACGCTTCAAAGTGTCAAGAGACTGGTTGACGAATGGTAACAATATTATTGTCACCGGCAATGTCGAGGGGCGTCGTGCAGGTACAGTCAACATCTTCTCCTCACAAGATTTCTTTATGCGCACCTTCATGGATCGCTTGCAGGCACGCGGCATCCGCTGTACTTCTGATTATGCTTTCAATGAGTTTCAGCAGGATAGTGTTTCGGTACAGATGGTGAAGTACGAAACTTCCATGCAAGATGTTGTGAACGAGATTATGAAGGAGAGCGATAATCTGAATGCCGAAGCCGTGCTCTGCCGCCTTGGTGCTCAAAGTACGGGTAAGAAGAACATTACTGCCGAGGATGGTTTGTCCGCCGTTCGCATGCTGATAAAGAAGTTGGGCTATAATCCCGACCGCTTTAACTTGGCGGATGGCTGCGGGCTTTCTAATTACAACTACATTTCGCCCGATTTACTCGTTGCATTTCTACGCCATGCTTATTCTCGTACGGATGTATTCAGGAAACTGTATAAGGCACTTCCCATTGGTGGAATAGATGGCACATTGAAGAACCGGATGCAGCGTGGTACACGTTCCTTTAAGAATGTTCATGCCAAAACAGGCTCTTTCACTGCTATCAACTGTCTGGCTGGCTATCTTCGTGCAGACAATGGGCATGAGATAGCTTTTGCCATCATGAATCAGAACGCTCTTTCGGGCAGGGAGGCACGAGCATTTCAGGATGCGGTCTGCGAAGAGATTATCCATAATTGATGAATATCATCTTTTTGAAAAGAAGGTAAAAAATATGCCGGATATCGGCTGTTGATATCCGGCATATTGTATTTATATACTTAGTCAGAATAATGGATTACTTATATTCAGCCCAATTTGTATTCTTCATGTCTCCGCTCTTCGCTAATTCAGCGTGCATACCCAAAGCAGCACGGATAGCGTGAGGAGTTTGAGATTTACCGTCGGTCAATTTCAGGTAGTCCCACAACAAGTTCTTGTAATCAGGATGTGCGCAGTTTTCAATGATAGCTTGTGCACGTTCTTTTGGGCTCTTACCACGGAGGTCGGCAACACCTTGTTCGGTGATGACGATGTTCACGGAGTGTTCACTGTGATCCTGGTGAGATACCATCGGAACGATAGAGCTGATCTTTCCTTCTTTGGCAACAGACGGACAAGTGAAGATAGAGATATAAGCATTGCGCGTAAAGTCTCCCGAACCACCGATACCGTTCATCATCTTTGTACCGCCGATGTGGGTAGAGTTCACGTTTCCGTAAAGGTCTACTTCGATAGCCGTATTGATGGAGATGACACCGAGGCGGCGTACAATCTCAGGACTGTTAGAAATTTCAGACGGACGGAGAACCAGCTTGTCACGGAAGAAATCCATATCGTCATAAATACCTTGTAAGCAATCGTTAGTTACAGTCAGCGAACATGCACTACCGAATTTTACACGACCTTCACGAATCAGTCCGATAACGGAGTTCTGAATAACTTCCGTATACATTTCGAATGCAGGAATCGTAGTGTCACGACCCAAAGCACCGAGCACGGCGTTTGCAATGTTTCCTACACCCGATTGCAGAGGCAAGAAAGTAGAAGGAATGATGCCACGTTTGATGTCGGCAGCTAAAAAGTCGGCTACATTCTGGCCGATATGATCGGTTAACGGGTCAGAATCTGCAAAGCTGCGGGCTTCATCGGGCCAGTTGGTTTCTACTACACCTACAATCTTCTTCGGGTCTACCTGAATATAAGGCATACCGATGCGGTCGCTAGGTTTGTAGATAGGAATTTCGCGACGGTAAGGAGGATCAAGAGGCTCGTATACGTCGTGCAATCCCATGGCACGCTTGCTGTGAGCACTGTTCAACTCTACAATAATTTGGTCGGCAAGTCTACATACAGTAGGAGAGATACCACCGGCAGCAGTCAGGTAAATCTTTCCGTCTTCAGTTACTTCACAAGCCTCGATGATGGCAACATTTACTTTGCCCATGAAACCGTAGCGAACTTCCTGTGCCATTTGTGACAAGTGAATGTCGTTGTAAGCGATTTGTCCGCTGTTTACTGCTTTACGGAAATCAGTGTTAGTAGTGTAAGGAGCACGGTAACGAATCGCTTTTGCGCGTGAAAGTACGCCGTCACAGGAATCTCCGGTAGAAGCGCCGGTAAAGATACCGATTTGGAAAGGATTTCCCTTAGCATGTTCTTCTTCCGCAATTTTCGCTAATTCAGCCGTAACGGCTTTGGCTGTTCCTGCGGGAGTAAATCCGCTCAAGCCGATGTTGTAGCCATGTTTGATCAGGCTCGCAGCTTCTGCTGCCGAAATGTAATTGAATGCCATAATATATAGATATTTTTATGTGTAAAGATGCATAAGCTAACTTTCATCTCTCAACTTTCATCTTTCAACTGTATCAGTATTTCCGTTGAAGTATCTCTGACCAGATAATAGCTCGGCGCGCTTCTTCTGCCGAGTGGATGGCGAATTCTGATTCTTCTGATTCATCGGATTCCTGTAGGCTGGATGCCGGAGGAGAAGTTATTTGTGTAGTAGAGGAAGTAGTGTTTGATAAGAAAGGTTTGGGTGTTGAAGTTGTCTTCTTTTTCTTTACCTGGACAGGAGGTTCTTGTTGGGGACCTTCGGGGATATAGCCTCCGTAAGTTCCTCCACCCCAATTTTCAGGTAGTGGGTTTTTTGTTTCAGGAATGGGCATACTAGGAGCCTTGTCGGCATTTTTATTTGCTTCTTTTTTTAACTGCCTTACAATCCCGATAACAATTACAGCTGCTATTAGTAGAAACTTCAAGACTTCATCCATATTTTTTTTGTTTTTCCGCCCAAAGATAGTGCAAACCGAAAGCAGAACAAAATGAACCTGTTTATTTTTTATGCTGAGGTGTAGCTTATCTTCGCTTTTGGGCAAAGGTAACCATTTAATCTAATTATAGCCAAGATTTTGGCAATAAAAAAGGGCAGCTTCACAGCTCCCCTTATTTTTTTTAACCTAAACCTTAACTATGAAAAAATCTAATGTTTCTTTCATTCCACAAATTTGGCAATTAATTCTTTGTGCGCCAAACTAATGCTCGGGAAATGTTCGCATTGTTAACATTAATTAGTATAGAGGCAATATATTAGTAGTTTAAACCCGTATTTTTCTTTTATTTCGTCACTTAGAATTGCTTCGGAAGGCGTATCTTTGCAAACGCGAAATGATGATTTCGCAGTGTAGTGCTGGTAAATTATCATTGATAAACTCAATTAGAAAAATAAATTTATGGAGAAAGAAATGGGAGCAGACTTTAAATCTGCAACTACTGAAGACAACAAGAAGTTGTTTATCGAGACTTATGGCTGTCAGATGAATGTGGCCGACAGTGAAGTAATTGCATCTGTCATGCAAATGGCCGGATATTCAGTGGCTGAGACGCTGGATGAGGCTGATGCGGTATTTATGAACACCTGTTCTATCCGTGACAATGCCGAGCAAAAGATTCTGAATCGCTTGGAATTCTTCCATTCGATGAAAAAGAAGAAGCGCCACCTTATTGTAGGTGTACTGGGTTGTATGGCAGAGCGTGTCAAAGATGACCTGATTAATAACCATCATGTGGATTTGGTGGTAGGCCCTGATGCCTATCTTACACTGCCCGAACTGATTGCTGCTGTAGAAGCCGGTGAGAAAGCAATGAATGTAGAGCTTTCTACTACGGAGACTTATCGCGATGTGATTCCTTCGCGTATCTGTGGTAACCATATTTCAGGCTTTGTCTCTATTATGCGTGGATGCAATAATTTCTGCACATACTGCATTGTTCCCTACACTCGTGGTCGTGAGCGCAGTCGTGATGTCGAGAGCATCTTGAACGAAGTAGCGGACTTGGTGGCAAAAGGTTATAAAGAGGTTACCCTCCTGGGACAAAACGTCAACTCTTATCGTTTTGAGAAACCGGATGAATCGGTTGTTACTTTCCCTATGTTGCTCCGCATGGTGGCAGAGGCTGCACCGGGCGTACGTATTCGCTTCACCACATCGCATCCCAAGGATATGAGTGACGAAACATTACAAGTGATAGCCGAAGTACCTAATGTTTGCAAGCATATCCACTTGCCCGTACAAAGCGGAAGTTCACGTATCTTGAAGTTGATGAACCGTAAATATACCCGTGAATGGTATCTGGAGCGTGTTGCAGCTATTCGCCGTATGATTCCCGATTGCGGTTTGTCTACCGACATCTTTACCGGTTTTCATAGTGAGACCGAAGAAGATCACCAACAAACGCTTTCGTTGATGGAAGAATGTGGCTACGATGGCGCCTTTATGTTCAAATACTCCGAGCGCCCCGGCACGCATGCCTCCAAACACCTGCCCGATGATGTGCCCGAAGAAATAAAGATTCGTCGCCTGAATGAAGTCATCGCTATGCAGAACCGTCTGTCGGGCGAAGCCAATGCCGGGTGCATCGGCAAGACCTATGAGGTGCTGGTAGAGGGAGTTTCCAAGCGAAGCCGTGAGCAACTTTTCGGCCGTACCGAGCAAAATCGTGTGGTAGTTTTTGACCGTGGTACTCATCGTGTGGGTGACTTTGTAATGGTAAGGATTACCGAATCGAGTTCCGCTACGTTGAAGGGGGAAGAGGTCTTCCAGTCTTGATAAATAGACAAGTACTGTCTTGAAATAAGTTAACCTATCATTTTGCACTGACTGGCAGAATGATAGGTTATTTTATTTTGCGGTTATCTGTTTTACAGTTCAAGTGAGTTTGAGGTGATAGCTTATTTTGCCATTGCCAACAAGTTATATGTATAGTCTGCCTTGTTGTAGCTTACCATTGTCCAATCGGACTTATCGGTGTTTTGTTTGAAGTTCTTATAAGCTACCGGCATGTTTTCATCGTTCAATTCGTAAACGCTCTTTTTTACATCAGAGTCGAATGCTTTGTGAGAATTGTTCCAACGGGCGTAAAGCATAGTGATTTCATTATCGCTATATTGATAAGACATCTTGAAGTAAGGTAGCCATTCTTCGTGCACACTGTCCCACTTAGAAGCTTGTTTACCAGTCAGACGATTTTGGTCATCGTATGTAAACTCATAGCGGATGTGGCGGTAAAGCTGATTGCCATCTTTCTTGAAGATAGTCTTGGCAACTACCAATTCATTTTTTACTTCTTCATTGGTGATGAAGCTGTTTTCCTGTGCCTTTACTTCTGAATTCATAACACTTACGATAACCATTGCTACGAATGCGACTGCTTTGAATAAACTTGTAGTTTTCATAATCTTTATTTTTTTATTGTTACTATTCTTGTTTTATCTTTAGACGTTTGCTTCGATTGAAAAAGTTGCGTTTCCGTTTACTTTTTCTTTTCGAACGCCTTCGCTTACTAATAGTCAATTCGCGTGCCAAAGATGTAAGTGGTTGATATACAGAAGAAACATCTCTTTGCCTTCTGTTCATTATCGAACACTTGTCCGCTTGATAGCGGACAATGCCTTGGGAAATATGAAAAATAAGTGTTTATTTCTTCTTTGTTTGCAAGTTCAGTGCTTTTGCTATGTAAGGTGGAGAAATCACAGTAGTTAACCTAGTTTCTTGCCACCGTTATGGCAAAGTCTTGCCAAGGCGATGGCAATCTTTTGCCAAGGTGATGGCAAGGCTTTGCCAATGCGATGGCAAGAACTGCCGGATATGGATGTGTGTAGGTGTACTTACCACTCAATACCTTCAACGTAGGAGTCAAACTCCGGGTTTCCGGTAACTCCGCAATTTCTTAGTATATTCATTATTTCTTCTTGTTCGGCAGGGTTGAGTAGACGTTCACCTTTACGAATGCGGTAGTAAGTGCGTTGGCTGAAGTGGTTGATAAGGAGGTAAATGGCTTCTGTCATTTGTTTGTGCGGCATGTTGTTCAGTATGTTCATGAATCCTTTGGCGAAACGAACTTTGGTACTGGAGCGGTAGTAAGGGCAATCGCCGCTAAGCGTAGCTTGGTGTTTGGGACTGATAACCATCCAGAATCTTACGTCGTCCGCTACTTCTTGTTCCACCAGTTGGCGGAGGCAGGTAGATGCTTTGGGACATTGGCGGTTAAGACACAAAGGGTAGTTGTGAGGTGCTTCGGTTAAATTAGGTTCTTCTTCTTCCATGATTGTAAAATGTTTATTTTGAATAGGTACTACAAAGGTACTCGTTTTTACAACATTGGGAGTGGTTTTCGCTTTTCTTTTTATACAAAGTTTTTACGTAATTCTGGAATACTTTTCTTAGCTCCTTATACAAAGGACTTTTGGAAAATTACCCGTTTTTGAGGTAATGACTTGGCAACCGAGCTATTTGCAGCGTTATGCAATGAATTGCGTTCAAGTAACTTGTTTCAGGTACAAAGGCATATTTTTGTGTGAAAATGGAAGTTGTAAAACCAACTTGTCTTTATATGGTTTTATCAACTTGACATTTGATATTTTCCATCCTTACACAGACTTTTCCATCCACCTCTGTTACTTCATTACTTTTAATCATTTGCTTATACACATTACGGAGTGAATAAATTATGTTATCCCCTGTACGCTTATACCCAAATTCTCTGGCAGTTACAATGAATAAATCTTCAGGAGTAATACCAAAGCTATGCTGAGCAATCGTTTTCATAGCTAACGCTAATTCTTCATCACAAATGTATGTGATAGGGCGTAAATAATCATCATCGGGATTAGGAATACGAACCTTTATTTCTGTAAAATCCTTTGTTCTGACAAACTCATTTTTATCCTCGGTAATCATTCCATTTAAGTGATTACGGAAAATGTATCTTACTTCATTACGAACGACAGATGTTGCCTTCTGACGACCATATGCAGGTGCGATACGCCTACATAATTCTTCAAAATGTATAGGTTGCTCTAATGAAATAATATCCCAAGCTATATCATATCCCTCTTTGGTTTTTCCACTTTCATCAATTATGTTTATAGGATATGCACGCTTATACAATTCAAATCCATACCCAATAGTTCCAATCTCGGCAGGTTTAACCTTTTCTTCTATCTCAATGATAGGGGGTGTGGTATTATTATTGACATCGTCAATAGAATAATTGTCTTCAGACTCTATTGCTACACGTTCTATAGCCTTCTCTACTGCATTGATAAGTTTATCTTCTTCTGTCTTTTGGTCTTTTATCCAATCTGTTGACCAAATACGATAAATAGTCCATCCCATATCTTCAAGTACGGTTTGACGCAACCTGTCTCGTTCGCGAGCAGTACGAGAACTATGATATGTCGCTCCATCACACTCGATACCAATAGCAAATTTGCCACTTTCAGTAGGATGTTTAACCGCCATATCAATACGGAATCCAGAGCAACCAACTTGTGTTACCACATTGTAACCATTCGATTGCAAGAAATCATAGACAGCCTCTTCAAAAGGCGAGTCAAATTCTAAATCACAATTAAATGTAAGTTCTTTTTCTAATGCTACAATTCCTTGTTGAGCAAACTCAATATATGAGCGAAGCATCTTTACTCCTTCTGAAGAAACCTTATCTAAATCAATATCAGTCGGCACAATAGATCCAACCAGTTTTATATTGTGTTTAGCACGTGTAATCGCTACATTAAGGCGACGATAACCACCCTCACGACTTAATGGACCAAAATTCATGTACATTATGCCCTTACTATCCTTTGCATAACCAATGCTAAAGATAATGGTGTCTCGCTCATCACCCTGTACATTCTCAAGATTTTTAATAAAGAAAGGTTCTTCCTTATCCTCAATAAAGAATTTATCAAAACTGGGATTTTGTAGCCGTTTTTGGCGAATAGCTGCATCTACTGCATTTTGTTGCGACTCACTAAATGTAACAATTCCAAGTGAACGCTTAGGGTGCTTCTTAAAATGCTCAAAAACTAAATCAGCGACCCTTCTTGCTTCGATAACATTATTCTTCTTTCCTCCTCTATCATATATACCATCTTTTACATATACATACTCAACACCACAATCAGGAGCTTTTTCTGCTGAAGATGGAAAAGTAATCAGTTGGCTATTGTAGATTTTAATGTTGGAGAATGCTATTAAATGTTCATGACGACTTCTGTAGTGCCATCTTAGACTACGTTCTGGTAAAATAGCCACAGCTTCATCCAAAATAGACTCGTATGCTCCAGCATCGTTATCTTCAATAGCTTCATCTGTATCAACATCAAAGTCTTCATCATTAAGAGAAGTAGAGAAGAAACTTGTTGGTGGCAACTGCTTAGTATCTCCCACTATTACAACCTGCTTACCACGCATAATTGCACCAATAGCATCTTCTGTATGCACTTGTGAAGCCTCGTCAAAGATAACTAAATCGAAATCATAACTCTGTGCTTCAAGGAATACACTGACAGACAATGGAGACATCATAAAGCAGGGACGGAGTGATGTTACAAGATTGGGTATAGCCATAAAGAGTTTACGCAATGGCATCAACCGCCGCTGCTTATTAAGTTCTCGTTTCAATATTGCAATTTCGTCTCTTGCTCCATTTACCGAGTTAAAATCTGGTATTCTACTCAATGCACGCTCTCTCACTCTTGCCTGTGCAATCTTGAATTGCCCCTTGTCGAGTTCGCAAAATTCATTTATGGTTTGTGTTTGTATTCTACCTCTAAAGTTTTGTACCGCAGGGAAATTTGGCAATACTGCATCTAACCATAAACGATAGAAACGCTTTAGATAAGCCTCTACGATATAGTTAGAATCCATCTTTAATTCTTCGGCTTTATTGATATATTCTTCGAGTCCTACATTTTTGCATTTCTCTCTATTAGAGCAATAATCTACCCACTCTTCCAATAAATATTTTTTATCCTTGCATAAGGACATGCGATTGGCTAAATCAAGAATATTATGCTGATAAAAGTCTTTTCCATTATTGAAGAGAGAGACAAACCATGTTATACTTTTTTGCAAAGTATCCTTTTGCTGAGACATTATTAGACTCTCATTATAACAATAAGTTCTGATGCCGCAATCCTCACATATATTCTTTATGAAAGATTCGGGGAGATTGTATAAAGAAACGAGATTTTTAAGGTCAATAGCATATTTAAGAGCTTCTATTAGTTTTTCCCAGTCTGTTTCCGTTCCATCATAATAATCTTTATACATATGACATATGGAATCCTTTTGTTTTGCCAACCCCTCATTTAAGACATTAAGAGACATAAGCAAATCCAAATCAGAAATAGCAGATTCATAATTGCAATTTACTTTTTGCATATTCATTAAGCTCTGATACTCTGAGATAAACTCTATCGCAATAGAGTTAGTTTCCTGTGCATATATTCTAATATCATTCCACTGACTCGTCTTATTACAATCACACTTTAGCAGAGCGCATAATCTTTCAAAAGCAGACTCTATATTAAATTCTGAATAATGGGTCTTAAATTGTATAATTTCAGAGATAGGTAATTGTCCTTGAACAATCAAATTCTTCAAGTCTGAAGTTATCATATGCAAATGACACACTGACTCTTCAAACTTTTCAATATCATCAGACAACACATCCCATTGAGTATTTATGCAGGCATAATAATTGCCATAATCATCATAATATTGCGTTGTGTTTGTAGTAATAGTTTCCTGATTATCTGAATATTGTTTAAGCATATTCAATACCGCAAGGGCTTTATTGTATGATGTTTTTTCACCCTTTGACAAATATAAATTGAGCTGTTTAATGTCTTTATGGTATCTGCCATTAAAGATTCTGAAAAAAGATTTATATTCACCTCTGAATCGTTGTAAAACAGGATAAAAATCCCATTCTAAAATTTCTTTGTCAAAATGTGATAGAATAGAATTTCTTGATTCTAATACCGCATTATGTAAAGACTTACAAACCTCAATACTTGATTTAATACGAGTTAATTCTTCGTTGTTAAACCACTTTTGAGTTGGTTGTATATTGTGAATATCAGCTAATGCTTGAATACTCTTGATAAAACAGATGACTTGATTAATTGTGTTGAGTTCTGATATTCCAAGTTTAGAGGATAAGAGTTTGGCTTCTTCTATTATTGAATTTATGCCATTGGTGATTGATATTAATTCATTATTTATCTTATCTATATTTTGAGCAATCCAATCATTATCGTTTTTTTCGATTCTTGCTTGGAGTTTATGCATGAGAGAACATAAAATATCTTTACGTTTAGTTGCATCGCAATCAAAAAAGATGTCACGATATTTTCTTTTTAATTCTGTGGTTATTTTAGCTATTTGTTCTACCTGTAATTTATATTTATGTGCATTCTCTATTAAAGAATCAGTATTATGATTCATAATCCATTCTATGGGAATAGTCGGAGATTTTGCAACAAAAGATAAAAGGAATATAAGATCGTTGATACCAATTAAGGATGATTCAAATTTAACACCTAATTTGGAGCAAATAGAGGAGCGTCGTTCCGCAAGTTCTTTCATTAGGGGGATGGCTGTAGCTACATTTGAGTCAATCTCATGCCTTAATGCATTGGATAAGAATTTGACAGAGGAGTCACGCCATACATTGTCCGTATAATCTTCGCTTCGCTTTCCTATGGTCTTAGACAATTCGTTTAGTAAATATCTCCTTTCATTAAGTACTGCTACCGTTACTGTATCGACATCTGATATGGAGAAAATAACATCTGGTACATTTTCTAATTTTGCCAACTTCCCATTAACAGAGTATATAGAAACATTAAGTCCAGAAGTTTGTGTATGAAGTTCCTCTTGATACTCATTGAGTAAACATCTTTTTCTCTCTAAGAGATCGAGCTGAGTCAATGCCTCATCTTTAACACGAGTACGGTCAATATTAATAGAGTTGGCAAGATCACGCAATATATCCTTCTTTTTGGCTTTGTGGCTATGAAGCGTAAAGCAGAAGTCCGCCAATCCAACACTTGCTAAACGGCTGTAAACCACTTGTAAGGCTGCCATCTTTTCAGATACAAATAGAACTTTTTTGCCATCAGCTATAGCTTCAGCAATAATGTTTGTAATAGTCTGACTTTTACCTGTTCCCGGAGGACCTTGTAAAACAAAACTTGCACCTTTTTTTGAAAGTAGCACTGCATCCTGTTGGCTTGAATCTGCGTCTACAACTTGGAATGTGTCAATTGGGCGAATTTGTTTATCGTGATCGAAATTATTCAAATCTTCTGACACTTGAATTGGATTTTGTTCTCCAACAAGTGCTGCAATTACAGAATTTGCATTTAGCTTTTCCTCATTCCTTTCCAAATCTTTATACATATTGATTTTAAGGAATGACAGATTGGTTAGATGTGTACTTTCTTCTACATTCCATCCCTTATTTTTGATTTTACAGGATAGTTTTTCTAAATAGTCTGTAGGAGAGTCGTGTGTCGAATCAAACCCTGGTATCGAAATACCAAAATCGTTATCTAATTTATGAGACAATGTTGGATTTACAACGATTTCATCGTCATGTAATACCAAGCGATATGGAGAGGTTATAGATTCTATGAGAAGCCTTACGGGTACTAAAATTACAGGTGAAGAAAATACTTGTGATGAATCATCTCGTTCTTTCCATTTAAGCATACCTAAAGTAAGGTACAAAGTATTTATACCTTGTTCTTCGATTGAAGTATTAGCTTTATATCGTAAGGATTTCAATGTCTTTTGAAGGTCATCAATAGGTTTATTAGTTTCAATATCACCTCTAATTATGGTTTCATATATTTCTTCACCATCATCATCAACTTGTACTTTTTGGGCATACGGGAATACGATTTCTCGTTCATTAACGACAATGAATTCCCACAATTTATCAAGAGATGGCGTAGTAATCATTACGTTACTACGTTTTCCTTCAAGAAAGTTTATTAAACTATTTCTCTTGCCAAAATCGAGCAATAATTTCTTCCAAATTTCTATACGGTTGTGTAGCTTCTGCCCCATAACACAAAATCTTTATATATGACCTTAAATATTTCTATTATGATACTCTCAACTTTTAGTAGTAAAAAAGCGTGAACCGCAATGCCACTTCTAATTTGGAGGTCGTAGGAAACCTTGCATACAGATGTAGTAATAGCAGCCCACGCTATAGCGTGAGAACCACTATGCCATCTGAGTATGCAATTTGAAAATTTCCTACGTTTCCAAATACTTGATGCGCATAACGCTTCTTCTTTTTCTTATGTCTTGGACAGAGTCACCCCAATCCGTTTGCAAAATTACGTAAAAAGCCATGATAATCCACACAATACAGGCAGATTATTACGGCTGTTCCTTTGATTTATAGTTTTATACCTCTATCTTGCCTCTGCTTAGGTATTCCGATAGCTTCTCTAAACTCATTCATCTTCTTCCACTTGATACGCAAATCGGTGACAAACGGTGCAATAGCATCCTTCATGTGTTAAATCTTACTCTTTCACGGGTAATGATTTGCAAACCGTTCTTCTTCTTAAATCCGCTTTTCCTTGCGTTTTCCGTTTTTCGGTTTGTCATCATCTGACACCGTAATAATGCTGATATTAAGCTATTTAGCGTCATTTCTTCCGTTTTTCAATGTTATTCCAGAGATTTTTTGTTATTTTGTTGATTCCAATAAGTTGATATAACCTGCAATCAAGGTTCTTCGGCTTTCCGAAGGATGATTTTGGAATAATACTGAGAGGCTACTTCTTTCATAAAAGCAGCGAATTCTGCATATACTTCGGGGGAGTAGACACCTTGGCGGAGTAATAGTCTTTGTGTGACATGTATGTCTTTATCTTGACATTTGATGGAGGACTGAAACTCACCAAAATCCTTTTTTAATTGGCTGGTACGCGGCAGTGATTCTATTTCGTATCCTTCGGGCAGATGTATGCAGATGCTATCGACATCTTGGTAACCATAGATGATCTGAAGGTCTTGTGTACGTTTCTCTTTATTATCAACCGTCGGAAATGATTTGTGAAAGATATTAGCCGGGATGAACAAACGCTTGCCTGTCCGGTTACCGTATTGCGTAGTATTTATGGTGTAGGAGACATCTAATTGAGGTTCTTTGCTTTTGAGTTCTGTGAGTTGAATATCACTTACAGTAGCTTGTTGTAAACTAATGTCCGAACGTAGGGCATCTATTTGCTTGGTAGACTCCATATTCTTTAAAGAAATATTGTCTTCGTATTGAAGGAGAAAAGAACTTTGCTTTACTTTAATCTGGGCTTCGCCTCCGGCAGATAAGTCTACAGACGCCCGATTGAGTAGTCTGTTTAGTGAATCGGGATAGGCAGGCAGACGGCAGAGGTGTCCGCCATCTTCCTTGATGGTAAGTGCGTCATGCCCTGCGATGGAATGGTGAATGTAGCCTAACGGTATATCGGGATTGGTACACTCCAGCCAAAGTGTATCGCCGGGCAGAGGTACTTGCAAGATTACGTGGTTCATTTGATTGACACTGGCAAAGTCGGGTAATAGTTTCTTGTGATAAGTGCTAATGACGGTATAATAGGAAGGAATGCCTACTTCCGCCAACATGGCTCGCATGTAGTTGGACAATCCTTTACAATCGCCAAATCCGGTACGGTGTACATTAGTGGCGGGTATTGGTTGCAGTCCGCCTATACCCAGTTGAATACTGACGTAGCGTGTTGTTTTGCCCAAGTATTGATAAATAGCAGCTACTTTTTCATACGGACTGTTGCAAGATGCAGTTAGTTTGTGCAGTTCTTCTTTCAGTGCCGGAGGAAGTTCGCTTCTGCCTTCCAATAGCTGGTATTGCCATTGGCCATACGTTTGCCAACTTTTCATACTGCCTTGCGTGCCTGCCCAACTGAAGTGCTCGGGTACGAATATGATGCGGGGCAGAAGATCGTACATATCAGGACCGTAAGGCTCTTTCCGGATAGCCGGCAGTGATTTCACATTAACTTCTGTCAACCAAGCTCCTTCGGGAGTTTTCTGTTGGTTTACCTTAGCGTCAATATGAAGTGCATGATAGAGGCAAGGAGATTCGGCAGGCGTTTGGATGCGGTAACTGGCTTGCACAACAGACTGGTTGTAACTGCCTTGCGGAAGGAAAAACGGGAAAACAATAAGCCCGTCGTTGCATTTCATTTCCCATTCGTAAGTAATGGTAATAGGGTATTGCGGGGGAGTATAATTAAAGTAGTAAAAGTAATTGTCCGTTGCCAGCTCAGAGGAGTATCCGGTGATTTGTAGCTCGCTCTTTTTAATCTTCCGGATCACCTTTCCCTGGCTGTCTTGTACTTCTCCCGAGAATTTATTTAAGGTGGTGGACTGGTCGCACAAACAGGCGAAAGAAGCTTCTGCCTTACCCTTCTCATCTAAAATCTGAATTACTTTCCTCTCCTTGCGCACGGCGTTTGTTGGAGAGGTACAGATGACTTCCGTACTTGCATCTTGTACAATGGAGTAAGCGTTACTGTGTAGATCAATTTGGGCGTATAACCCTAAACCCGCAATACTTTGCAGGAAAAGGCAGAAGATTAACTTTCTCATGATATAACTTTACTAAGTATCAGACTTTCTTTAGAACTAGCATTTCCGTATTCTTTTCAGCGATTGTTTCCCATATCGTTTTCAGTTCGAGATATTCGTTTGGAGCAAATAACAATGTATTTTGTCTAAACTGGTAATTGATGCTTATTGAATTACCTTTTTGAGTAATGTTATACCGGCATTTTATCTGTTGGTCTTTCATAACGACTTGCAGTGATTTGGGCATTTCGTCTATTGTATAACCTTCGGGTAGGGTGAGGTTGACGGCAACAGTTAGCATACTTGTATAGGGATATTCTACTGGCAACTTTCGTTCTACTTGCTTGAACGGGGATTCTGATACATGCAGGAAGATCAGCGGATTGACGTAGATAAACTGGTCGTTGGTAGTGGATTGCTTTTCGAACTGGAAGGTCTCTTGTACCAGCGGAGAGAAATTCTTAATGTTCTTTGCCTCATAGCCTTTCACGGTTATGTTTTTTTCTGTACTCAATTTATTGATAAACTCAGTACTATCTTTCGCATTCCGGTATTTGTTACGTATGTTTGCGGCATGTTGCCCTGCGTATATTGCCTGGCGGGTTCCGGTAATACTTCCATTCGGCGCAAGAGTTGCGGTGACATTACAGCGGATGAAGTTCTTCTCGGTGTTTTGTAAGTTGATCCAAGCACTACCGGTAGGAGTCAGGATGCGGGCGCGGTCTACCAATAAAGTAGGAGGCAATGTGTTGACATACCCGTCTTCTACCGAACCGTCTATGTAAAGAATGGTAGTATCGCTTTCAGCAACACCCACTACAAAAGTATTCAGTTTTTGGATGCTGGGATGTGTCATAGGCAGTCTTCCTGCACTGCGGCGGCTCAGGAGAATCGGATATGCCTCGATACCGGCATCCTTCAGCATGCTTATCAAGATGAAGTTTATGTCGGCATTGCTACCGGTGCCTTCTTTCATTATATGTTTGGCGCTTTTTCCATATAAAGCGTACTTCTCATTCCATCGCACTTTATTCTTTAGTAATGAATAGATGGCAGCTGTTTTCTCTACACAATCTTTCATTTGATCGAGCTTCAACGCAGCCATTTCTTCTTTTAGCGGATTATCCATTTTAAGGCGGCTGCCAAAGTCCGAATCAGACCGTAGCATTGCATCTATGTCTTCCCAGCTTTTTGTGAAAGATTTGTAGAGTGCGCCTGGAAACTCAAGTCCTTTTAGCTCAAAACCTACTTGGGTGCAGTAGTCGTCGAGACACCACACGTAGTTGTCGTCCTTCAAAGCCGGCAACTTATAACCCTTGAATTGTATGTTGGTAGCGGAACATTGAAGTGCATGTCCATTGATATTGAAGTTGGCGTTGCATGGGGTTTCTTTGTTGGATAACGGTTCGAAACCATGCATATCCACATTGAATTTAAAATATTCGGGAATGGTAATATCATATTCAGTATATAAGGTAGGAATTTCATCTTGGGCTTTCCAATCATCAATGAGATAGTAAAGATCGGATTGGCACTGATATTCATATTCAATCACTGTCCCTTCTTTTACTTGTGGCACGGAGAATTTCAGTTGCATGTAGTTGTCACTAATACGTTCCTTGAATACTAGATCTTTCTTCATCTTTGTACGCACCACTTTTCCGTTCTCCAGATTATAAGCATCCGCATTCAATTGCAGGATCGTCTCTTTGCGGCTACTGTTATTCTTCGGTTCATAGTAGGGAATTGTAATGTTGGCATAAGAAGTCCCTTCCGGTTTAAGAATCTTTATTCTGACTTTGTATCTGTAGGTAAGTCTGAAGTCTTCAATACCCCAATTATAGCCTGCACTTGTCTGTTTATATAAGAAGACAGCGGTTGCACTTGAATCAGGGGCATAAGTAGTCATTGTTAATTCTTCTTGAGTAGGTTTCCCGAACTTGGAGTTGGGAGTGAAGGGCGTTTCTTGGGCATGCAAAAAGAAACTGAGTGTAAGCGTAGCCAGTAATAAAGCGTATCTCATGTTATGACTTGAGGTTGGTTACGACAAATATAAAGAAATAATCTGAACTGCAAGCTTTTTCCTTCGTTTATTATTAAATCTCCTTAACAGAATCCCTGTGAATCACTTTTTATTTGTTATTTTGCACCAAATTTAGGTGTATTGTAGTCTGTTAGTTCAGGCTACGTTTCCTTTTTGGCAGAACGTTCGATGAATAAATTCACAATAAAAGCTTGTCCGTTATGCGGTGGGACACATATAGAGCGTGCCCTTACTTGCGTAGACCATTATGCCTCGGGCGAAATGTTCCATTTGTGCCGTTGTCAGGATTGCGGATTTATTTTCACGCAAGATTTTCCTGTAGAAGCGGAGATAGGACGCTATTACGAGACTCCCGATTATATATCCCATTCCGATACGAAGAAAGGGGCGATGAACTCTGTTTACCATTGGGTGCGCAACTATATGTTGGGGCGTAAGGCTCGATTGGTGGTACACGAGGCACACCGCAAAGAGGGGCGTTTGCTGGACATCGGCACGGGAACAGGATATTTTGCGGATACTATGCAGCGTCGTGGCTGGCAAGTGGAAGCGGTAGAGAAGAATGCCGGTGCACGTGCTTTTGCCAAAGAACATTTCAACCTGGACGTAAAGCCCGATACTGCTTTAAAAGATTTCGCTCCCGGAAGTTTCGATGTTATTACCCTGTGGCATGTGATGGAACATTTGGAGCCGCTCAATGAAATGTGGCAGACTTTGAATTCCCTGCTAACAGATAAAGGTGTGCTGATTATAGCCGTGCCCAACTGTTCTTCTTTCGATGCAAAGAAGTACGGTGCTTATTGGGCTGCCTACGATGTACCCCGTCACTTGTGGCACTTCACTCCGGGTACGATACAGCAATTCGGTTCCAAACATGGATTTATTATGGCGGAACGTCACCCTATGCCGTTCGATGCATTCTATGTATCGATGTTGACGGAGAAGCACATGAGGCATTCATGTACATTCCTTCGGGGAATGATAACCGGAACCTTGGCATGGCTTAGTTCATTAGTGAAGAAAGAACGTAGCAGTTCCATGATTTATGTCTTCAGGAAGAAGCCGATAAGATAGTGAATATGAAAGCAAAAAGTAAAAATAACTCAGTATCCTATTTCGATATGCAGTTCATCACGTCTAGCATTAGCACGACGTTGGTTTTACTGTTGTTGGGGCTTGTTGTTTTCTTTGTGCTGGCTGCTCATAACCTTTCCATTTATGTGAAGGAGAACATCAGCTTCTCGGTTCTTATCAGTGATGATATGAAGGAGAGCGATATTTTGAAATTGCAGAAAAGGCTAGATAAAGAAGCTTTTGTGAAAGAGACTGAATATATTTCGAAGAAGCAAGCACTCCGTGAACAGACTGAGGCGATGGGTACAGATCCGCAGGAGTTCCTGGGTTATAATCCTTTCACGGCATCTATCGAGATAAAATTACATTCCGATTATGCCAATTCTGATAGTATTGCCAAGATAGAAAAGCTAATTAAAAAGAATACCAATATTCAAGAAGTGCTCTATCAGAAAGATTTGATAGATGCTGTAAATGATAATATCCGCAACATTAGTTTGATGCTTTTGGGACTGGCAGTGATACTCACTTTTATCTCTTTTGCATTGATAAACAATACAATCCGTCTCACGATCTACTCCAAACGCTTCCTTATTCATACAATGAAGCTGGTAGGAGCGAGTTGGGCATTCATTCGTCGTCCGTTCCTGCGGCGAAACTTCTGGATCGGAGTATTGTCTGCTGTGGTGGCGGATGCTATTTTGTGGGGAGCTGCCTATTGGCTGGTTTCCTATGAGCCGGAGTTGATAAAGGTTATCACCCCTAACGTGATGTTGTTGGTATCAGCATCGGTATTGGTGTTTGGGGTACTTATAACTTGGTTGTGCGCCTTGCTTTCCATTAACAAGTATTTGAGGATGAAAGCGGGAACACTATATTATATTTAGATAATTACAAATTACGAATTACAAATTGCAAGGCTGCGCTGTGAAGGGGCGGTGAGTGAGTAACGTTGTAATTAGTAATTCGTAATTTGTAATTACTTTATGTTGTGTAATTAGTAATTCGTAATTATAGAAATGGATAAACAGAAATTCGCTTTTGATAAAACCAACTTTATCCTGCTGGCTATCGGCATGGCGGTGGTAATCATTGGTTTTCTTCTAATGACAGGTCCGGTGTCTACGGCAACGCACTTCGAACCGGATATTTTCAGTGTGAGACGCATTAAAGTAGCTCCTGTAGTTTGTCTCTTGGGCTTTGTGTTCATGATATACGCTGTGTTGCGTAAACCTAAAACAAAAAAGGAGGTTAACGAGTAATTATGGGAGATTTGAGTACCCTTGAGGTGATTATTATTGCCATCGTCGAAGGTTTGACGGAGTTTTTACCGGTTTCTTCTACCGGACACATGATTATAACACAAAATATACTGGGTGTAGAGAGCACGGAGTTTGTGAAGGCATTTACGGTGATTATTCAGTTTGGCGCTATCCTTTCGGTGGTTTGCCTGTACTGGAAGCGTTTCTTCAGGTTGAACCATACTCCGGCGCCGGAGGGAGCTTCTGCCTTGAAGTGTTTTCTGCATAAGTTCGACTTTTACTGGAAGCTGCTGGTAGCATTCATTCCTGCTGCCATATTGGGCTTCTTGTTCAGCGACAAGATTGATGAAATGTTGGAGAGCGTGACGGTAGTTGCCGTGATGCTTGTCATTGGTGGTATATTCATGCTGTTTTGCGATAAGATCTTTTCAAAAGGAAGTGAAGATACGGTTCTGACGGAGAAGAAGGCTTTCAACATCGGCTTATTTCAATGTATAGCTATGATACCGGGCGTATCACGCTCTATGGCAACCATTGTAGGTGGTATGTCGCAGAAGCTGACTCGCAAGACGGCAGCTGAGTTCTCGTTCTTTCTGGCTGTGCCAACTATGTTTGCGGCTACAGCTTATAAGATCCTGAAACTTTTCCTGGATGGAGGAACAGAGATTATCATGAACAATATGCCTGCTTTGATTATTGGTAATGTGGTTGCTTTTATAGTAGCTCTGCTTGCTATTAAGTTCTTTATCAATTTTGTGACGAAGTATGGTTTCAAAGCATTCGGTTGGTATCGTATCATTGTTGGCGGGCTGATTTTGATCTTATTACTGACAGGTCATAATCTGGAGGTAATGTGATGATGAATTTTAAAGAAGGAGAAGTTTTATATTTCAATAAACCGCTGGGCTGGACTTCGTTTAAAGTGGTGGGACATGCGCGTTACCACATTTGCCGGCGGATAAATGAGAAGAAATTGAAGGTAGGGCATGCCGGTACACTCGATCCGCTTGCTACGGGAGTGATGATTGTATGTACAGGCAAGGCTACTAAGCGGATTGAAGAATTTCAGTATCATACGAAGGAGTATATTGCCACCATTCAGTTGGGCGCCACCACGCCGTCCTATGATTTGGAACATGAAATAGACGCTACCTATCCCACTGAGCACATTACTCGTGAGTTGGTAGAAGAAACGTTGAAGAAGTTTATCGGCGAGATACAACAAGTACCGCCTGCTTTTTCTGCTTGCATGGTAAACGGTAAGCGTGCTTACGACCTCGCCCGTAAGGGAGAAGAGGTGGACTTGAAACCGAAGTTGCTGGTCATTGACGAGATTGAGTTGCTGGAATGCAATTTGCCTGAAATCAAAGTCCGCGTAGTATGCAGCAAAGGTACATATATCCGCGCTTTAGCTCGTGATATTGGTGAGGCCCTAAATAGTGGTGCCCATCTCACTGCTTTAGAGCGTACGCGTGTGGGTGATATCCGCATAGAAGATTGCCTCAATCCGCTTGATTTTAAAGAGTGGATAGATGCGCAAGAGGTAGAAACAAATAACTTATAACTTATAACTCATAACTAATTATGAAACTGTCGCAATTTAAATTTAAGCTTCCTGAAGAGAAGATAGCTTTGCACCCCACGAAGTACAGAGATGAGTCGCGCCTGCTGGTGCTTCACAGAAAGACAGGCGAAATCGAACACCGGATGTTTAAAAATGTCCTGGATTACTTCGATGATAAGGATGTATTTATCTTCAATGACACTAAGGTATTCCCTGCCCGCCTATATGGTAACAAGGAAAAGACCGGTGCCCGTATCGAAGTATTCTTGTTGCGTGAGTTGAATGAGGAGCTTCGCCTTTGGGACGTACTGGTAGACCCTGCCCGTAAGATCCGTATCGGCAATAAACTCTATTTTGGTGATGATGATTCAATGGTGGCCGAAGTAATTGATAACACAACTTCACGTGGTCGTACCCTGCGTTTCCTCTATGACGGACCGCATGATGAGTTCAAGAAGGCGCTTTATGCATTGGGCGAAACTCCGCTACCACATAGTATTATCAACCGTCCCGTAGAACCGGAGGATTCCGAACGTTTCCAGTCCATCTTTGCCCGTAACGAAGGTGCTGTAACGGCTCCTACCGCCAGCTTGCACTTCAGCCGCGAATTGCTGAAACGTATGGAGATCAAAGGAATTGATTTTGCATATATCACTTTGCATGCCGGTTTGGGTAACTTCCGTGATATCGATGTAGAAGACCTTACCAAGCATAAAACTGACTCAGAACAGATGCTCGTAAGCGAAGAAGCTGTAAAGGTTGTGAATCGTGCGAAAGATTTCAACAAGCAAGTTTGTGCGGTAGGTACTACTGTAATGCGTGCCATTGAAAGCACAGTCAGCACGGACGGCCACCTGAAGGAATACCAAGGCTGGACGAACAAGTTTATCTTCCCACCGTATGACTTTACGGTTGCCAATGCTATGATATCCAACTTCCACATGCCGCTTTCTACCTTGTTGATGATTGTTGCCGCATTTGGTGGTTACGATCAGGTAATGAATGCCTATGACATTGCGCTGAAAGAGGATTATCGCTTCGGTACGTATGGCGATGCGATGTTGATTACAGATAAGTAAAATGAATGAAGAATTAAGAATTAAGAATGAAGAATTGCCATGCGGTGTAAACGCGCAGCCCGATTCTTCATTATTCACTCCTCATTCTTCATTTCTCTTTTTAGGTCTTGGAACTAACTTAGGCGATAAGGAGCAAAATCTTCGTACCGCCATACAGAAAATAGAAGAGCGGATAGGGAAAGTCATTTCCCTTTCCGCTTTTTATGCTACTGCCCCGTGGGGCTTTTCTTCAGATAATACATTTCTTAATGCAGCTCTTTGTGCAGAGACATCCCTATCTCCTTTTGAGGTATTGCAAATCACGCAAGAAATTGAACGTGAAATGGGACGTACTCATAAATCCGTCAACGGTAACTATAGTGACCGTGTAATAGACATTGACTTGCTTCTTTGCTTTGCATTCGATGGTACACCCATATTACTTGATACTCCCGAACTGAAGCTTCCCCATCCGTTGATGCAAGAGCGTGATTTCGTGATGCGTCCTTTAGTGGAAATTGCACCGGAGCTAGTGCATCCTGTATTTAAAGAGACAATGGTAAGTCTTCTTTCTGTTAAAACAACTCATGTTTCACAACGGCGGCAGAAATAGATAGTAGTAATCCGTCCTGATTTTGGGTTTTCCTGCATATACTGATCGTGTATTTGTTTGTACTGTAGAGAATGTACTTCTACGGTATTATAACTTTTGCAATTAGCACATTTTCCTGATGATTCTACTTTAAAGTAAAGCTATAATTATAGGGTAACCTGAGTTCGATATAAGACGATTGACGAAAATCCGAAAAGAAATGAAATAAAATGAATAGTTTCTTCGTTTTATTGAAATAAATGCATTTTTAAAGGCACCCTAAACCTAAAATGTACGATAAGTACAAACTTATGTAACATACGCAAAAGTACATGTTACCTATATAATGCTTTGTGCAACATTCTTTTACTTCTTTTAAAGGACGGAGCGTTATCTTTGCATTTACTGAGAAGACCCAGATATATCCGTCTGATGAACAATGGTCGTGAGCACTAAGGACAGCATGTCAGAATTCCGGCAGGACAGTTCATCATCTTACATATAATGTAATGGTATAAATAAAAGGAGCAAGATATGATATTTAATGGTTATAATAAAATTAGGTTAGGAATGGCAGTGCTACTTTGCCTTTGTGGCACCGTGATGGTGAGAGCAAAGGTAAAGTTACCTGCCTTGATTTCTGATGGAATGATATTGCAGCGTGGACAAACTATAAAAGTATGGGGAACGGCAGATGCAGAAGAAAGCATTCAAGTAAGATTTACCAAGGATGCTTTTCCGACTTCCATAATAAATAAAAAGCTTAAAAATATTTATACAACCACTGCAGACTCAGACGGACAATGGAGTCTGACTCTCCCCGCCATGAAAGCCGGTGGTCCTTATTCCATACTGATAAATGACATTGAAATCAGAAACATACTGGTAGGTGATGTATGGCTATGCTCAGGCCAGTCGAATATGGAACTACCCATAAGCCGCGTGACAGACATGTTTGCCGATGAGATAGCCGGCTATAACAATGAAAAGATACGCCATATCATCATTCCAAAAGTCTATAATTTCCGTGCACCACAAGAAGATATGCCACAAACAAGCTGGAAGACACTGACACAAGACAATGTGATGGAATTCTCTGCCTTGGCTTACTTCTTTGCCAAAGCAATATATGAAAAAACAAACATTCCGATAGGAATCATCAATGCCAGTTGGGGCGGGACTCCTGTAGAAGCATGGATCAGTGAAGAGGGGCTGAAACAATTCCCGTTATATATCAATGATAAACGGCAGTATGAAGATGACTGCTATCGCACGCATATCAAGCAGGTGGAAAATGAAAGATTCCGCCATTGGAACGAATCCTTGTACCGTGGAGATGCAGGGTTGCATGAAGCAACGCCATGGTATAGCGGAAACTATGACGATAATACGTGGCAGGAGGTTGACATGTTTTCAACCGACTGGGGAAACAATGGCTTGAATCCGATAGGTGGTTCCCACTGGTTCCGCCAGAATGTTACCATAACCGACATTATGCCGGGAAGTGATGCCACCCTTCGCTTGGGATGTATTGTTGATGCAGACTCTGTATATGTAAATGGAGTATTTATAGGCAATACAAGCTACCAGTATCCACCACGTATTTACAGAATTCCGGCTGGTGTACTCAGAACCGGAATAAATAATATTACCGTACGCCTCATTAGCAATGGCGGTCAACCAAACTTTGTCAAAGAAAAGCCTTACAAGATAATCTATCAGGCACAAGCTGCAGCACAAGTCAAAGAATTCAATCTTAAACCCACGTGGAAATATCGTCAGGGAGCCCCGATGCCTAATGCACCGGAAATGATGTTTTTTTGTTACAAGCCCGTCGGGCTTTACAATGCCATGATTGCACCGCTCAAGAATTATGGCATATGCGGTATATTGTGGTACCAAGGCGAGTCTAATGTTTCACGCCGTAACGAATACGCTGCATTATTGTCGGCCATGATTAACGATTGGAGGCGTACCTTCAATTCAGAAAAATTGCCCTTCTACATTGTAGAGTTAGCAGATTTCCTTGCAAAGGATGATATTGAGGGGCGTAAGGCCTGGGCAGAGATGCGGCACGAACAAGCCAGAGCAAATCAAATGAATGCCAACACCCACCTTATCAAGAACAGTGATTTGGGAGAATGGAACGACATACATCCACTGGACAAGAAGACGTTAGGCCGCCGTGCAGCAGAAACCGCACTAGAGCACAACAAGAAGGTTGAACAACAACAGTAATCGACTCAGATTATATAATATTATGAATAACATGAACCAAAAAATTTCAGTAGCCGAAAAAATAGGCTATAGCCTCGGAGATTGCTCAGCGAACTTAGTGTTCCAGATGATGATGATCTATCAGACCAAGTTTTATACCGACGTATTCGGTTTGGAAGGTGCCATTGCCGGAAGTGTCATGCTGATAGCCCGTATTGTCGATGCTTTCGTGGATCCTACCGTAGGCATCTTGTCCGACAAGACACAAACCCGTTGGGGCAAGTACCGACCATGGATATTATGGACTGCTTTGCCGTTCATGGTATTCTATGTATTGGCTTTCTATAATCCCGGCATCGAAGACAAGAGTCTGGTTGCAGTATACGCCACTATTTCGTATACACTGCTGATGACACTCTACTCATTCAACAATACCCCTTATGCCTCATTAGGAGGTGTCATGACCAGTGATATCAAAGAGCGCAACAGCATTACCAGCATTCGTTTTGTTGCCGCTACCATTGCACAATTTATCGTGCAAGGCTTGACACTCCCTCTTGTAAGCAAATTTGCCGGTCCTGATGGCGACAAAGGGCACGGATGGCTTTGTACCATTTCCTTGTTTGCGGTAATCGGTTTTATATTCTTCATTATTACCTTCTTTTCAGCACGAGAACGCATAACCCCACCTGCCAGCCAAAAGGCCGATACCCGAAAAGACATCAAGGATGTATTCTGTAGTATACCCTGGCGAGCAATGTTTATCCTTACCTTATTTATTTTTATTACCTTAGCCATGTGGGGAAGTGCCATGAACTATTACTTTGAAAACTATGTGGACTCCAGTGCCCTATACGCCTTTCTCGACAGACTGGGGTTGGTTGCCACACAAGTTGACACAAGTTTGAGTTATAGTATACTGAATGCTTTCGGATTGATCGTGAGCAGTCCTGAGAAAGCATACGAAGTGGGCTTTGGCGTATTTAACATGGTTGGTGCATTGGTACAGTTCTTTGGAGTAATCCTACTCTCCAGCTTCCTTGCCAACCGTTATGGAAAGAAGTCCGTGTTCATTATCTGCCTGACGTTGACAGCTATCTTCACTGCCTTGTTCTATTTCCCAAATCAAACAGATATAGAAACAATGTTTGCCCTGAATTTTCTGAAAAGCCTGGCCTATGCTCCCACCGTGCCCCTACTTTGGGCTATGATTGCCGATGTGGCAGACCACTCGGAATATGTGAACTACCGCCGTGCCACAGGATTTGTTTTCGCAGGAGTAGTGTTTGCTTTGAAAGCCGGGCTCGGAATCGGCGGTGCCATCTTGGGCTTCCTGCTTTCCGGTTTTGGTTATGTCAGTGGAGCAGGTACAGTACAAACAGAATATGCTATTCACGGCATCATACTTTCCTCCAGTTTGATACCAGCGGCAACCTTCTTCATAGGGGTCATTGCATTATGTTTCTACCCTATCACAAAAACCTATAATGAGAAGATGCAGGCTGAACTGACAGAACGGAGAGCAAAGGCAGATTACTAAGATGAAACGGTTCCATCCGATTTATTCAATATACAGACTACCTGAAGATTTACAAGTACCATTGATGGTATGGAAAAGATAACCCTAAAAAATATTATCATGAAGAAAGAAATGAGATATTTAGTTCCGGAAGACTATATGGCAGATCCGGCAGTACATGTATTCAACGACAGAGTTTATATTTATCCCAGCCATGACTGGGAAAGCGGCATTGCGGAAAATGACAACGGC
Organism: uncultured Bacteroides sp.; assembly: GCA_900555635.1. Lineage (GTDB taxonomy): Bacteria > Bacteroidota > Bacteroidia > Bacteroidales > Bacteroidaceae > Bacteroides. The sequence continues at coordinate 56,724 of USLU01000009.1, read as the reverse complement.
GACCATTTCAATATGAAGGACTATCACGTCTTTTCCACTGACGATGTCATGAACGGTGAAATCAAAGACCACGGAGTAGTACTCACAACAGAAGATATTCCTTGGGCAGGACGGCAGTTATGGGACTGCGATGTAGCCTTGAAAGACGGCAAGTATTATATGTATTTCCCACTGAAAGACAAAAATGATATTTTCCGTATCGGAGTGGCCGTCAGTAATTCGCCCGAAGGACCTTTCATTCCTCAACCCGACCCGATAAGGGGAATCCACAGCTTTCCCCCCGCCATACTGGATGACGGGAACGGCTGCTACTACATGTACTTTGGCGGTCTGTGGGGAGGACAACTACAGCGCTACCGTAACAACAAAGTTTTGGAAAGCGCAGTCTTGCCTACAGGCAACGAACCCGCTTTGCCCGGGCGTGTAGTAAAGCTGAGTGACGACATGCTGCAATTTGCAGAAACACCGAAACCAGTAGTTATTTTGGATGAAAACGGCATTCCCCTGACTGCTGGTGACAACGAACGCCGTTTCTTCGAAGCGAGTTGGATGCACAAATACAATGGGAAATACTATTTTTCCTACTCCACCGGCGACACACACCGCTTGTGCTATGCCATCGGCGATAATCCCTACGGTCCTTTCATCTATCAAGGAGTGATTCTCACCCCTGTTGAGGGATGGACTACGCATCATGCCATCATAGAATACAAGGGAAAATGGTATCTCTTCCACCACGACTGTGTGCCCTCCAATGGCAAGACATGGCTGCGCAGCCTGAAGGTCTGCGAACTGGAATATGACTCTGAAGGGAGAATCATCACCATAGAGGGAAGTGACAAATAAACTGAAAACCTAACATCATGAGATACAGATTCTTCCTTTTTATCTGCATGTTTTTCTTTAAAGGCCGAGGGGCTGCCGAGGACGGCAGCCGTTTGTGGTTAAGATTGTGCCATGGAGCAAACGCATCTGTTAAAGTATCAACCCGACGCACATCCGCTACTTTGAATTTGGCAGCCGAAGAACTGCGGCAGGCATGGAAGGGATGTCCGATTACCTTATCAATAGAAAAAGACAAACAGCTCGCACCTGACGGCTTCCGCATACGGTGTATCAAAGAGAAGCTGATTCTGAGTTCTCCTACGCCCATCGGTCTACTCTATGGAGCCTACCATCTTCTCCGTTGGCAGGAAAGCGGCCAGCCAGTCCGTTCTACCACAGAGAATCCGGCCTATGCCCTGCGCATCCTCAACCACTGGGACAACATAGACGGCACAATAGAACGGGGCTATGCAGGACAATCTCTTTGGATTTGGGAGGAATTGCCCGACACACTCTCCGGCAGATATGAAGTCTATGCCCGTGCCAATGCATCTATCGGCATCAACGGCACAGTATTGAATAATGTAAATGCCTCTCCCCAAATCCTGTCTACTACATATCTGGAAAAAGTGAAAGCTTTGGCAGATACTTTCCGCCCTTACGGAATACGGGTATATCTTTCCGTCAACTTTGCCAGCCCGATGATACTCGGTGGCCTGCAGACAGCCGATCCGCGCGACAAGCAAGTCATCCGTTGGTGGAAAGACAAGACCCGCGAAATCTACCGCCTTATACCAGACTTTGGTGGCTTCCTAGTGAAAGCCAATAGCGAAGGGCAACCTGGTCCGTGCGACTTTGGATGTACCCATGCCGAAGGTGCCAATATGCTGGCCGATGCCTTGAAACCCCACAAGGGCATTGTCATGTGGCGTGCCTTCGTCTATAGCCCATCGGATGCCGATCGTGCCAAACAGGCTTATCAGGAGTTCCAACCGCTGGACGGAAAATTTCGTGACAATATTATTGTGCAGATAAAGAACGGCCCCATAGATTTCCAGCCGCGCGAGCCTTACAATCCGTTATTCGGTGCCATGCCAAAGACTGCACAAATGGTCGAATTCCAAATCACGCAAGAATATCTGGGATTCTCCAACCATTTGGTTTACCTCGCCCCTATGTGGAAAGAATTCTTTCGTTTCGTTTCCCCTTCTTCACTGAAAGCTATAGCGGGGGTTACCAATATAGGGACAGACGCCAATTGGTGCGGGCACCCCTTTGCACAATCTAACTGGTATGCTTTCGGACGTCTTGCTTGGAATCCGGCACTCTCTTCCGAAGATATAGCGGATGAATGGTTGAAGCTAACTTTCAGCCATGACAAGAACTTTATTGAACCGGTAAGCCGGATCATGCTCGAAAGCCGTGAAGCGGTAGTGGACTACATGATGCCTCTCGGTCTCCACCATCTCTTTGCCTGGGGACATCATTACGGTCCCGAACCTTGGTGCCATATTCCCAATGCCCGTCCAGACTGGCTACCCTCCTATTATCATAGGGCAGATGCAGAAGGCATCGGCTTCAACCGCAGCATCAGGGGTAGCAATGCCACAGCCCAATACTGCGATTCCCTCGGCAAGCTGTACGATACCCCCGCCACCTGTCCGGAAGAGTATCTTCTGTGGTTCCACCACCTTCCGTGGACCTACCGTATGAAAAGTGGACGGACATTATGGGAAGAGCTTTGCCTGCACTATGATTACGGTGTGAGGCAAGTCCGCAACTTTCAAAGGATATGGGACTCTATGGAAGAATACATAGATGAAGAACGTTTTAAAGAGGTACAACAGCGTTTGAAGATACAAGTAAGCGATGCTATCTGGTGGAAAGATGCCTGCCTGCTGTATTTTCAAGAATATGCCAAACAACCTATTCCCCTAGCCATAGAAAGCCCCATACATAATCTTGAAGACCTGAAGAGGATTGTTCTGCCCATCAGCAATTATGAGTGCCCGTCAAAAGAACTGCTGGATAAGAATAGATAACATTGGCCCGTAGCGGAAGTTTTTCCAATTAAAATGCATCATGAGCAAAGAAATATGCTACATGATACAAGGGAATTATCTAGTAAAAAGGCGTTTCTTCGCAATTGTTTCCCATACTTATTATATGGGGACAGATATATATTAATAATAAAAACCTTTAATTTATTATCGGATGAAACATTTATTCAAATTCTATCTCTGTGCATTGGTATTTGTTATGGAGGCAAATCCAGGATGGGCACAAAACGACGAAACGGGAATGAAGGACGCCTATAAGGATTACTTCTCTATAGGCGTGGCAGTTAATATGCACAACATCACGATTCCCGAACAGATTGCCATCATCAAAAAGGACTTTAACAGCATTACGGCCGAGAATGACATGAAACCGGAGCCAACCGAACCTTCCAGCGGGCAATTCAACTGGGAAAATGCAGACAAGATTGCCGACTTTTGCCGCAACAACGGGATCAAGCTCCGCGGGCATTGCCTGATATGGCACAACCAGATAGGACAATGGATGTATCAGGATGAAAAGGGGAATCTTGTGTCGAAAGAGAAACTGTTCCAGAATATGAAACAGCACATCACCGCCATTATGACACGCTATGGAGACGTAGTCTATGCCTGGGATGTAGTGAACGAAGCTATTTCAGACGGCGGTTGGCAAGGCGAGCGTCCGGCCAAAGGGCAAAAGCCGAATCCATACCGCAATTCACCACTCTACAAGATAGCCGGTGACGAGTTCATAAAGAAAGCTTTCATCTATGCCCGTGAGGCCAATCCCGACGTGCAACTTTTCTATAATGACTATAATGCTGCTGACCCTGGAAAGTGCGACCGCATCTATAATATGGTGAAAACCATGAAGGAAGAAGGAGTGCCCATTGACGGCATTGGTATGCAGGGACATTATAATGTCTACGGACCAAGTATGGAAGACGTGGATGCAGCCTTGACAAAATATGCCACCATAGTGAAACATATCCACATCACGGAACTGGATATCCGTGCCAATCAGGAGATGGGTGGACAACTCGATTTCAGTCGCGACGGAGGGAATGTCAGTCCTTACATCAAGACCTTGCAAGAGGACCAGTACACACGCCTCTTTAGAGTGCTGCGCAAACATAAGGATGTGATAGACAATGTCACTTTCTGGAACCTTTCCGACCGCGATTCATGGCTCGGAGCACGCAACTATCCGTTGCCTTACGATGAAAATTACAAGCCAAAACATGTCTATAACCTTATCAAGGACTTCAATCCGGCAGCTGACAATGCTGTAGTAAAAGAAGACTTCCTTCCGTCCGTATGCAACCAGCCCGGGCAACAGTACCCTATGGTGAATTCTCAAGGGTATGCCCGTTTCCGTGTGGTTGCTCCTGATGCAAAGTCGGTTATAGTCAGCCTTGGACTAGGCGGACGTGGAGGTACGGTTCTTCGTCAGAATAAAGAAGGCGTATGGGTGGGCACTACCGATGGCCCTATGGACGAAGGATTCCATTACTACCATCTCACGATAGACGGAGGCGTGTTCAATGACCCCGGAGCGAAAAACTATTATGGCTCCTGCCGTTGGGAAAGCGGTATCGAGATTCCGGCTCATGACGCAGACTTCTACGCAATGAAGCAGGTGCCCCACGGAAACATACAGCAGGTTAACTTCTATTCTGAAAGCACCGGTATCCATCGTCGTGCCTTTGTCTATACTCCGCCCACATACGGCAGCAACAAGAAAAAATATCCTGTTCTCTATTTGCAGCATGGATGGGGGGAAGACGAGACAGCATGGCCCAATCAGGGGTGTGTAAATCTGATTATGGACAACCTGATTGCAGAAGGTAAGATTGAACCGTTCATCATTGTAATGACCTATGGTATGACCAACGAAATACGTTTCGGTCACATGAACGAATTTACCGCCAAGGAATTTGAGACTGTGCTGGTGGATGAATTGAGACCTTACATCGACAGTCATTTCCGCACGCTCGCAGATAAGAAGTACCGCGCTATGGCAGGTCTTTCAATGGGGGGCTTTGAAACGAAATTAATAACCTTGCGCCGTCCGGAAATATTCAATTATTACGGATTGCTGAGCGGAGGCACTTATGCACCGGAGGACATCAAGGACAAGAACCAGGTGGCAGGCATCTTCATCAGTTGCGGAAGCAAGGAGAATCCTGCCGGTGTCACCAAGGCCGTGGATAACCTCAAGGCTGCCGGCTTTAATGCCACTTCCTTTGTATCTCCTGATACAGCACATGAATTTCTGACCTGGCGCAGAAGTCTGTACCAACTGGCACAGTTTGTCTTCAAGTAACGGCAACGAATGGAAAGGTTTCAGCGGGAGAACATCCCATAGCTATAGACTGGATAAGTTTTGAATGACCTTTATCTATTTCCATAGCATAGCCAGATTGCTTTTGTAACGTCAACAACAAATATACAAATAATTTTATGAATAGAATTTTCTTTTTTTTGTTGCTTCAGGCAGCATCTCTCGGCATTCTTCTGGCGCAGCCCGGCCGCCAGAGAATAAACGAGTCGGAGCTGCCGGGAAAACGCGGCGAGTTGAATGTGCGCAATTCCGCGTATCCGCGGCTTTTGCCCGACAACCGCATGGAATTTAAAGTAAAGGCTCCCGATGCCAAGACGGTACAGATTGACTTGGGACGCAAGTATGACCTGACACGCAATGCCGACGGCGAATGGACGGGCACAACTGACCCGCTGACTCAGGGCTTTCACTATTATTTCCTTATAATCGACGGAGTGGCTGTAGCCGATCCGGCCAGCGAGTCCTTCTATGGATGCGGCATGATGGCGAGTGGCGTTGAAATTCCTTATCCTGACGGTGATGTACGTTTCCAAATGTCTGATGTACCTCATGGAGATATCCGGATGAAACGGTATTTCTCGAAGACTGCCAATGACTGGCGGCGCATGTTTATTTATTGTCCGCCCGGTTATGACGCATCCGCACAATCTTATCCTGTGCTCTATTTGCAGCATGGTGGCGGAGAAGACGAACGTGGCTGGTCCAATCAGGGACGCACGGACATCATCATGGACAACCTGATAGCCAAAGGGGAAGCGAAAGCGATGCTTATCGTCATGGCAGACGGCAACACCAACGACTTTGAAAGCGAATTGCTGAATGACTGCATTCCCTTCGTTGAAAACAATTTCCGGGTAAAGGCGAATCGCGAAAGCCGTGCCTTGGCAGGGCTCTCCATGGGAGGAATCCATACCCTGAATGTCGGCATTCCGCACTTGGAACTCTTCGCATATTTGGGAGTGTTCAGTTCCGGCTGGTGGGCGACATCTTCACCGTTCGGAAACGGCAATGCTACGGAAAAGTATTATTCGATGCTGAAGGACAAGAAAGACGAATATAATGAGAAGCTGAAACTGTTCTGGCTTTCTATGGGCGGCAAGGAAGACATTGCATACAATAATTGCCAGACTATGATAAAACGCTTCAATGAAATCGGCATTAGATACAGTTACTTTGAAACTCCAGGCGGGCATACATGGCCGGTATGGCGTGAAAGCTTGTACCAGTTTGCTCCGCTTCTTTTTAAATAAAACCAAGAAAACACTATCATGATGAAGACTTTTTATTTCAGAACGTTGTTGGTGATTTGTTTTGCTGCTTTGATGGGCCTGCATGGATATGCACAGAAAAAAAAGGCGGAATTCAATCTGTCACCCTATTTTTCACCGGGCACGGCTCAGGTGATGCCGCCTGATGAGGATGGTTTTATCCGGCGTTGGCTATTGCTAGAACCTATTGACAAGCCCAATCCCAGCAATACTGTATTTACAGACAGCTACGTCCGCAAGGTGCTTGCAACCGAATATTTCCCGAAACAATTCACTAAAGTGCCTGTGGATGGCGAGAAAGTGAACGTGGATAAACAGAAGTTGGTGTGGCATGCGCTCGAAAGCAATTTATTCAACGTAAAACTGTTTCGTTTTGCCTCTAACCTGGACAAGCAGGTCTATGGCGTATTGTTTCTGGCAGTTACAGTGATAGAATGTCAGGAAGATATACCGGATGTAAGGATGTCTGTTGGATCGAACTCCGCCTCCATGTGGTGGCTCAACGGTGAAGAGGCTGTTGTGCTGACCGGTGACCGCCGTATGGTGAAGGATGACTGCTTGTCCAAACGGCTGATCCTGAAAAAAGGTAAGAATATCGTTCGGGGCGCTGTTATCAACGGACCCGGAATGAGTGATTTTTGTCTCCGTTTCCTTAATGGGAATGGAGATCCCGTTAAAAACATTACTGTCAGTTACAAATAAATATGAAAACAAAAACTATATTCTTAAGTGCGGCTGTTCTTTTGTCCCTGATGACATCAGAAAAAGTCATAGCACAAACAGGTGAACCTTACATACACGATCCTTCTACCATCATGGAATGTGAAGGTAAATATTACACTTTCGGGACAGGAGGCGGAGGGTTGATATCCGAAGATGGATGGACTTGGAAAGGTGGCGGTGTCAGACCCGGCGGAGGTGCTGCCCCCGATGTCTTGAAAATAGGAGACCGGTACCTGATAGCCTATAGTGCCACCGGAGGAGGACTTGGCGGCAGCCATCGGGGCATGGTGCTGACCATGTGGAACAAAACGCTGGATCCCCATAAACCTGACTTCAAATATACGGAAGCCATAGAAGTTGCCTCGTCCGAAGACAATGAGGATTGCGATGCTATTGATGCCGGATTGTTGCTCGACCCGACGGACGGTCGTCTGTGGTTGTCCTATGGCACTTACTTTGGCTTCATCAGGCTGGTTGAACTCGATCCCGCTACCGGTAAACGGGTGGAGGGCAATGAAGCAGTCAATATCGCCATTGATTGTGAAGCAACCGATTTGATATACCGCAACGGATGGTACTACTTGCTTGGTACACATGGCACTTGTTGCGATGGTCCCAATTCCACCTACAACATCGTGGTAGGCCGTTCACGCAAAGTAACGGGACCCTATATTGACAACATGGGCAGAGATATGCTTGAAGGTGGCGGCAAGATGGTACTCGCCGCAGGAAATCGCCAGACGGGTGCCGGACACTTCGGGCGTTTCATTGAAACAGATGGAGTGGAAAAGATGTCCTGCCACTTTGAAGCGGACTTTGCCCGTGGAGGGCGAAGTGTACTTGCTATACGGCCACTGTTATGGAAGAATGACTGGCCGATAGCCGGCGAAGTATTCAAGGAAGGCACGTATGAAATAGAATCTGAACGTAGAGGATACGGGCTCGAACTTTGTGTAGACTTTGTACGTATGGAAGGGGGGAGGCATCGCTTTTGGGAAAAGAGTGAAGAGCCTCTTAAACCATTGAAATCACAGACACTTGAAGAGGTGATAGGGACATGGCCACAAGGCAATATTGATGTGAGAATAGGTGACTATATGTTCCGTCCTCATCAAAGATGGACTATCACTGCTGTGCCTGATGCTGGCGGATATTTGGGAAGTCCCTATTATAAGATTGTGATTGAGGGGACCAACCGTGCATTGGCTGCTACTGCCGATGCTGAGGTGGTGACTGTTCCTGAATTTACGGGTGCTTACGAACAGCTTTGGCGAATAGAGCAACTGACGGATGGCACTTACCGCATCATGCCTAGGAAGGTGCCTGGTGTAGACCAAGAACTCGTGTTGGTATCTGTAGGTGACAGTACTCCTTCACTGGGTAAGTTTGATATGAACAGTGACAATTCCAAGTGGAATTTCCGTGATCATTAAAAACCGGTTGATTGTTACCCGAATCTTATCGTTCACTGAAACGATTCATTTGCTAAATGTATGATGAAGAAATAGTTTGATATTATATACTCAAAAGAGTCTGTCATTCCGAGCTTGTATCCAAACTTGGAATAACAGACTCTTTTTTTGTGTATTTGCCTAATATGTTGATTTGTAATGATATATATTGCTCGTGTTACCTATACAAAAAAATATGTAACATCTGAAATAAAGATGCGACGTACTCAAAGATATGTGCGACAAGAATGTGTACAATGGAAATATACCGATTTATATATTTGCGGCAAGAAATGGGAAACACATTAATAACCCTCCAAAGTTTAAACTACAATGAAGAAAGAACGAATTTTGAGTTTTTGCCCGGTTGTGCTTTTATCTGCATATTTGATAGGCACTTCGGTAACTTCATGCAATTCCATGAAGACAAAGAATGACTTGCCTGTCATAGAGAAGGCCACCGCCCTTTTTGATTACTTTAATTATAAAGGTCAAGATGACTTTTATGTTTCCAACCAGCTATCGGATGATGCCTGTTTTTATAATCCTATTTTGCCGGGCTGGTATTCTGATCCTAGTATCTGTACAAATGGAGAAGGAGACTACTTTCTGGTAACTTCTACTTTTACTTATTTCCCCGGTGTACCAATTTTCCACAGTAAAGATTTGGTGAATTGGAAACAGGTGGGGCATATTTTGAGCCGTCCTTCTCAATTAGTAAACATGGAAGGACAACATGTCAGCGGTGGTATATTTGCACCGGCAATTTCTTACAACCCTCATAACAAGACTTACTATATGGTAACAACGAATGTGGGAGCCGGCAATTTCTTTGTTAAAACAAAAAATCCATTCGGAGAATGGTCCGATCCTATCATGTTGCCTGAAGTTGGAGGTATTGACCCTTCTTTCTTTTTTGATGAGGACGGAAAGGCCTATATTGTGAATAATGACGATGCGCCGGACAACAAACCCGAATATAGCGGTCACCGCACCATCCGCATTCAGGAGTTCGATGTAACGACCGATAAAACAATCGGTTCCCGCAAAATATTAGTGAACAAAGGGGTTCATCCCGAGGAAAAGCCGATCTGGATAGAGGGACCTCACATCTATAAAATCAATGGAAAGTATTTCCTGATGGATGCCGAGGGCGGAACAAGTGACTGGCACTCGGAGGTTATTTTCCGTAGTGATTCTCCTATGGGACCATTTATCCCCTGGAAGAATAATCCCATTTTAACACAACGTCATCTCAGTGCTGACCGTCCAAGCCCCATAACCTGTGCAGGTCATGCCGACTTGGTTCAGGCCAAGGAAGGCGATTGGTGGGCTGTCTTTCTAGCTTGTCGCCCCATCAATAACAAATTCGAGAATTTAGGTCGCGAAACGTTTATAATGCCAGTAAGATGGAGCGAAGATGGTTTTCCTTATATCACTCAGGGTGAAGAGACTGTGCCTTTGACGTGCCGGCGTGAGGGAGTAAAACGTGACTCGGTAGTTACTTTCGGTAACTTCGAGGTCAACGATTCGTTTGACGACACTACTTTGGGCATGGCTTGGATGACTTTGCGTGCACCTGCTACGGATTTGTACTCGCTGACAGAAACCCCGGGATTTCTTTCCCTGAAGTGTGCCGACGTCAGTACCGCCGAAAAGAGTGTACCAGCTTTTATTGGCCGTCGCATGCAGCACCATAAGTTCGAGTGTAGCACCCGCATGCTTTTCAATCCCTCCGACAATAAGGAAGTAGCCGGAATGTTGTTGTTCAAGGATGAAAGCCATCAGTATTTCTTCTGTGTGGCTCAGTCGGAAGGCAAACGACATATTTCGTTGAAGAAGACAGACAAAACAGCCGAAGAGGTTGTCAAGTCTTGCAATATAGACATCGCAACAAAGGAAATTTATCTAAAGGTGGTTTCCAAAGGTACGTCTTACGATTTCTATTATTCATTGAAGGACGGTAAGGAATGGACACCGCTATGCGAAAATATCGATGCCAGTCATCTGTCGACGGCTATGGCCGGAGGATTTACCGGAAGTGTAATCGGCATGTATGCTACGCGGAAATAGACCAGTATTCTCTTGTATTAATCTTAAATAAATGGAAAGTAGTATGAAATGTATGTATGACGATGGTTAGAAAGTTGTATCAGCAATAACCGAAAATTTAAATAACATGATTATTAATTCTTAAACTAATGGTAATGAAAAATGTAATTAAGAAATTTCAGAAAATTCCTTGCCTATTTATGCTTATGCTTTTCACATGTCTATCAGCATCAGCACAATTCCAAGTCAAGGGTACTGTTGTCTCGGCCAATGATTCTGAGCCGATGATTGGTGTGGCTATTCTGGAGAATGGAACCCAAAACGGTTGTATTACCGACCTCAATGGCAATTACTCTATTCAGGTGAACAGTGGTAATGCTACCCTTACCGTTTCTTATATAGGATACAAAGGACAGACTGTAAAAGTGAGTGGCCGTAACGTAATCAACTTCAGTCTGGAAGAAGACGCGGAAGTACTTGACGAAGTAGTGGTTGTAGGTTATGGCGTGCAACGCAAGAGTGACCTTACCGGTTCGGTAGCTTCTGTAAAGGCCGATGAACTGAAAGGTTTGTCTACTACCGATGCTGCCGCTGCTTTGCAAGGTAAGGCATCGGGTGTACAAATTCTGAATGGTTCCGGTAAACCGGGTCAAGGCGCATCAATCCGCGTTCGTGGTTATTCTTCAAACTCAGACAAAATCGGTCCTTTGTTGATTGTTGATGGTTTGCAAGTCAGCTCTATTCAATACCTCGATCCTTCTATGATTGAATCAATGGAAGTATTAAAGGACGCTGCTTCGGCTGCTATCTATGGTGCTGAAGCCGGTAACGGTGTTGTTCTTATCACTACTAAATCGGGTAAAAAAGGACGAGGTTCTATTACTTATAGCGGCAAGTGGACTAACCAATCGCTCGGTAGTGTGCCCAATTTGCTTAACGCTACTCAATTCAAGGACTGGATGACTATACAGCTTGGCGAAGAATCTGTGAATGCCACTTTGGCTGATGCTCAAACTCAATACGGATGGGATCCTAATACCAATACAGACTGGTTGAAGTCTTATTTCGAAGATACTTGGGCTCAACAACACACCCTTACTTTAGAAGGTGGTAACGACCGCGGTTCATACTTCCTGAGTGTGAACCATGTGAACCAAGACGGTATCGTTAAGGGTAGCAAAGATAAGTACGAACGTCTTACTGCTCAACTGAATGCCGATTATATGATTAAGGATTGGTTGAAAGTAGGTACCAACACCTCTATTGAGAAATGGAGTTCTCGTGGCATATCTGAACAAGGTTATGGCTCTTCATTCGAAATGCTTCTTTTGATTGACCCGTTAACTCCGCTCTATTGGACAAAACGAGAACAAATGTTGGGTGAATATCGTGACATATACGACAAAATTCAAGCAGGTAACTCTAGCTACACTCTCTTTGGTGATGAAAATGGCTACTATGCTACTTCCTACTTCAACCAACGTCTTGCCGGTGGTAACCCCTTCTCGCAACGCGACCGTTCAGAATCACGCAACAGTGGTGTAAACGTTAATGGTACTGCTTACATGAACGTTACTCCTATCAAGCAAGTGACTTTCACTTCTCGTTTGGGTTATCGTATCTCCTTCAACAACGAATCTGACTGGCAATACCCCTACTACCTCAATGGTCAAACCAAAGGTGACAACTACACTATCTCTGGCGCTAGTAGAAACTCTACTTGGTATCAATGGGAAAACTTCGCCAACTATAGCGATATTCTCGCTGGCAAACACGCTGTAGGTGCCATGGCCGGTATGTCATATCGTCAAAGCGATTCAAATTTTGTCAGCGCCAATGCTTCCGGTTCGGACATCCTTAAAGCTTATTCTTCTAACTTCATCTACCTCGATTGTGTAAATGCTAATGAAGGAACAACAAAGAACATCGGCGGCATAAAGGGCACTACTCGAGCACTCTCTTACTTCGGCCGTGTAACTTATAGCTACGACAACCGCTATAGCGTTCAGGCTAACTTCCGTGCCGATGCATTCGACTCTTCCAAACTTTCGAAAGACAACCGTTGGGGTAAGTTCTTCTCTGCATCTGCAGGCTGGACATTCTCAAACGAAAGCTTCTTCAAAGATAACATCAATCCAAGCATCATGTCATACGGTAAGATACGTGCATCTTGGGGACAGAATGGTAACGTAAACGTATTGAGTAACTATGCATATACAGCCGGTATTAGTACGAATTCACAATTCTATAACTATGGTTCAACAAGTGCTGTTACTTTAGGTTCAATGCCTAACGGTATTGCCAACCCTAACCTGACTTGGGAAACTTCAGAACAAATTGACTTGGGTGCTGACTTCCGTTTCTTAAACGACAGATTGAGCGTTGGCCTCGACTATTACAAGAAGAATACCAAGGACTTGCTTGTAAGTGCTCCTACTATGCCTGAATCAGGTGTTTCTTCTATGACAATGAACGCCGGTAAAGTTGAAAACAGCGGTTTCGAAGTAGAACTTAGCTGGAAAGACCATATCGGTGACTTCAGATATGGCATATCTGCTAACATGGCAACACTTCACAATGAAGTGACTTACCTTGATCCATCTATCGAACGTATTTCCGGCGCAACTGTTGAAGGTGCATCTCCCGAAGTTGTTCGTTGCTACTTCGAGCAAGGCGAACCCATATGGTACATGCGCGGTTTTAAGTATGCGGGTCGTGCTGCTGACGGTACTGCACAATACTACACCAAAGATGGCGAATTGACCAACGACCCACAAGCTGAGGACATGACCAACATTGGTTCCGGTCTTCCTACTTTGACTTACGGTATTACCTTGAATGCTGAATACAAGGGATTCGACTTCACTTTGTTTGGTACCGGTACTGCCGGTAACGATGTCTACTACGGTCTCTATCGTTCAGGCTACAACAACATATCAGAAGGTATTTATAAAGACTTCAAGTCTGGCAAACTTCCTGACGCAGCTTCTGTAGCAGGTAGCGGTACATTCTGGCGTTCATCTGCCATGGTTTACGATGGCTCGTTCTTCAAGATCAAGCAAATTCAACTTGGCTACACATTGCCTAAGAGAATCACCAATAAAGTATTCATCGACAACGCGCGTTTTTACGTATCATTGGACGACTTCTTCACATTCACCAAGTATCCGGGTCTCGACCCTGAAACCTGTACAAATGAATACAACTGTCCGGGTCTCGACAAGGGTGCATATCCTACCATGAAAAAGATGGTATTTGGCGTAAGTGTTACATTCTAATTATAATTAATCGAAAGAGATATGAAAAAAATATTTTTATCAATCGCTTTGCTTTCAAGTATGATGTTCACTGCGTGTGAAGACATGCTTGATGTGGAACAGAAAGCAACCAACAGTACAGCTAACTTCTACAAGACTGATGCGGATGCCGAATCTGCGTTGACAGCCATGTATGCTACTTATATCGGAGAAATCGGTGCTACTGAAGGTATCTGGAATGCATATATCATGGGTCTTAACTACTCTGCCGACGACGTGTTTGCAGCCGGTGGTAACATTGACGACCATGCAGATTTCCGTAGACTTAATGAGTTCCGTTATGATCCCAGCTATAGCCCTATCGGTACGCTTTATAATCACATCTATAAGGCAATCTATTCCGCCAACTTGATAATTCACTATTTTGGTGAAACAGCCGATACTCCTATTAAGAAACAAGCTGTTGCCGAAGCTAAGGTGATGCGTGCATGGGCACACATGCTGGCTGCACAGGTGTATTATCAACCTCCTTTGATTGACCACCTCGTCACCGATGAAAAACCGGTGAATGCAGAGTCACAAAAGGCTATCTTTGACTGGTGTGTGAAAGAATGTGAAGAGGCTCTTTCTGACTTGCCCGAACGTAATGGTAAGAATGATCAAGAAGGTGCTTGGGTTGTAACTCAAGGTTTCGCTCGATTCGTAGCCGGTAAGTCTGCTCTTTTTGCAGGTGACAATGCCAAGGTGATTAGCGTAATGAAACCCCTTGTAGAGTCTCAAAACTACGACCTCGTTCCGGGTGAACGTTTCCGTGACTTGTTCCACGTAGAAGGTGATGGTTGTGAAGAAAAGATTTTCGAATTCAACTATGTTACTAATACAGCGGCTGCAGGTGGTACAGAAGGATGGAGAGGTGGTAATAATCGTGGCCGTTGGATGGTGGCCAACGTACTCAACTGGCGTGGTGATGATATTAACGGTGGTGGTACGAATCCACGTATTTGCTCAACCGGTGGTTGGGGTGGTGGCTCTATCAATCATGAGTTTGCTCACAAAATGCTGGCAAACGATGGTGACAGCTATCGTCGTAAAGCTACTTTCTTGACTTCTGACGAATTCTTTTACGATGAAAAACTCTGCGGTTGGAAAAGCGATGCTACTTGCACAACTCGCGCAGATAAAGAAAAAGACCCAGAACGTGGTATCACCAATACTTATGGTTCATTCTCTCGCAGTGACGTGATGGAAGTGAAGATGATGATGCATCCTAACGACGCTGACCTCTCTGTAGGTGATAACTGTAACAATACAAACCTCTGCATTGCCCGTTTGGGTGAAGCTTATCTGATTTATGCAGAAGCTTGTTTATCAAGTCAGCCGGATGAAGCTAAGAAGTACATCAACAAGATTCAGCAACGTGCAGGTTCAGCAACCATATCTGCCACTGTTGACCTCGAAGTGCTTCAAAACGAAAAGCAATATGAACTTTGGTTCGAAGGCTGTCGTTGGTTCGACATCGTTCGTTGGGGTATTGCCAAGCAGTGCTATGACAAGGTGCTTGATAACGTTCCTTATCAAAAAGACGAATATTGGACTTCCGGTGGCAGTAAACCTCACAAGCTTGTGTATGACGTACGTCACCCATATGCCGAAGCTAACATTACACTTAAATTCGTTGAGGGCAAGAACGAATACTGGCCACTTCCACAAAATGTAATCGAAATCAACGACCAAATACATCAGGTACGCGGTTGGGCAAATTAATAAAAATGATATTCATAGTTTAATCAGAACTTTACATATCAATAGGTACTATAGATAAAGTTCAGGAGGGCCATACTGAAAGAGATTTTAGTATGGTCTTTTTTTGTTGTTATGAATGCTTCTCAAAATTAAGCCGCATTTCCTCAAAATCATCTCCTCACTTCATGATAACCTACATTATTCATAGTGGGAGTTATCGGCTTCTAACTCCAGAAGTTTGGCAATCATTGTAGAAGTCGTGGCAATGGTGGCTGAACTCATAGGAGCTGATGAAGAGGTACTGTCACCTTATCTTTTATCCAATTGCCCTATAAGTTCTACTTTTTTATGGAAATGAGCTATAGAGAAAGGTTTATGTTACATGGGAAGTGGATTAAAACGCAAAAAAACTCTTTCTTTGCAATGCACTTATTGCATTTGAAAGCTGGTCAAAACAAGGAAGTAGTATTGAAACTGGGTGTTGATGCGTTTGAATTTTTCGCCCCCGAAACAAACACCATGCGTACAGATCCTATGGCAACTTATGAAATATTCCATGGCACCAGTTCCAAAGACAGTGATTTGAAGAAGTTGTAATAGCAGAATAGCATTAAGTAATGTAAAACCGGAAAATATCGTAATTTGTTGGCTGAAGCGGGATACAGTGAGGCAGATATTGATGCCAAACTGAATGAAGATAAATATTTATTTGTGTAATCTTAAAAAGAACAGAACATGAAGCACATTTTATTGACTGGCATTTTATGCTTTTTGGCGGCTTGTAGCCCCAAAGAAACTCAGAAGACATTTGTTTATGAGGGAAACCCATTGATAAGAAACAACTTTACAGCCGATCCTGCCACGTTGGTACATGGAGATAGGTTGTATCTGTATACCGGGCATGATGAATATTATGCCGGACAGGATACGGCTTCAGGAGGCAGAGAGTTCAATATCACCGAATGGTTATGTTATTCGACGACGGATATGAAAAACTGGACAGAGCATGGCACTGTATTGAGTCCTGCCGACTTTAAATGGGCAGTGGGAGAAGCGTGGGCTTCTCAGGTGATAGAAAGAGATGGAAAGTTCTATTATTACACCACCGTGCAGGCAGGCGAACCTTGTGTGGGCAAAGCTATTGGAGTGGCGGTAAGCGACAGTCCGGTAGGACCGTTTACAGATGCTATCGGTAAACCGCTGGTGACGGACGACATGACCTCCAATGGCGCTCGGGGATGGTGGAACGATATTGACCCTACAGTGCTGATAGAAAAGAATGGTCAGGCATGGCTATGCTGGGGAAACGGTACCTGCTTTTTGGCAAAGTTGAAGCCGAATATGACGGAATTGGAAGGCGACATCGAAGTAGTGGATTTACCTAAATACGTGGAAGGTCCGTGGCTGCATGTACGAAATGGTATGTATTATCTCACTTATGCTTCAATGGGAAAGGGAAGGGAAAATATCGCTTATGCAACAGCTTCCAGCATGCAAGGACCCTGGACGTACCGGGGTGAACTGACAGGAATGGCGGAAAATAGTTTCACTATCCATCCGGCTATTGTGGAATTCAAAGGAAAGTGGTATCTCTTCTACCACAATGCTACACTCACATTGGACGGACATGCAGGTGCGATAGGTCGCCGTTCTGTATGTGTGGATGAGTTGCATTACAATGAAGACGGAACCATGCAGTATGTAGAACAAACCAAAGGTAATTGATGACAATAAATGATAGAACGGTTATGAGGAATCTTTTTTCTTTTTTGAGATTGATAGGAGTAGCTTTGTTGCTGCTGAGTGAATCTGTCTTTGCACAAGACCCGAATTTTCATATTTATTTGTGTTTCGGGCAGTCCAATATGGAGGGAAATGCCCGCTATGAGGCGCAAGACACGGTTGTGAATCCTCGTTTTCAGGTGATGGCTGCGGTGGACAATAAGGAGCTGGGGCGAATCAAAGGTGAATGGTATCCGGCGCGGGCGCCACTGTGCCGCCAAAACACCGGACTTACTCCTGTGGATTATTTCGGACGTACCATGATAGAGAATCTGCCCGAAAACATAAAGATAGGCGTGGTACATGTAGCCATTGGAGGATGCAAGATAGAACTCTTTCAGAAAGACAAACGTGAGGAATATATCAAGACGGCTCCGAATTGGATGCTGGGCATGCTGAAGGAGTATGACAATGACCCTTACCTGCGCTTGGTGGAAATGGCAAGACTTGCACAGAAGGACGGTGTGATAAGAGGTATATTGTTGCATCAGGGTGAATCGAACACGGGTGAGAAGGATTGGCCTGAAAAGGTGAAAAGTGTGTATGACAACTTACTGGCCGACTTGGACCTGAAAGCGGAAGACGTGCCTCTGTTGGCCGGTGAGGTCGTGAATGCTGACCACGGAGGAACTTGTGCCGCAATGAACCCTATCATAGCTACCTTGCCACAGGTAATAAAAAATTGTGCCATCGTTTCGTCAAAGGATCTGAGCTGTGCTGCCGATCATCTGCATTTTGATGCTGCCGGCTACCGTATCTTAGGCCGGCGTTATGCTGCTGCTATGCTGAAGATGATGGGCAAGGAACTTCCCACCACGGAGCAGGTAATGGAGAATACCGTAGAAGCTTCGTCCAATATGCATGGTTGTGACTTCCCTCGTCTGGACAAGGAGAACCGGGCTTATTTCCGGATTTTTTCACCCGACGTAAAGCGTCTGCAGGTGGATATATGCGGCAAGAAGTACGACATGAACAAGGATGAATATGGCTGGTGGACAGTAAAGACTGATCCTTTGGTCGTTGGTTTCCATTATTATTTCTTGTTGGTAGACGGTTTCTCGGTTATCGATCCTATGAGCTGCACTTATTTTGGCTGTAGCCGTATGGCGAGTGGAATAGAAGTGCCCGAGGGTAAGGAGGGCGATTATTACCGTATACAGAATGTGCCCCATGGACAGGTGCGTACCTGCACTTACTATGCCGAAAGCCAGCAGCGTTTCCGCCGTTTCGTAGTCTACACTCCGGCCGAATATGAAAAGAACACCAAGAAACGCTATCCGGTACTTTATCTGCAGCATGGCATGGGTGAAGATGAAACCGGATGGAGCACACAAGGCTATATGTACAATATCCTGGACAACCAGATTGCCGAAGGTAAATGTGTCCCCATGATTGTAGTAATGGAGAGTGGAGATGTGGAGGTGGGATTCCGCCCACGCCCCGGAAAGAATGTAGATGACGAACGTAACCTATACGGTTCCTCTTTTGCCAGGTTGATGATAGATGATCTTATCCCGATGGTGGACAAGACATTCCGTACTTATACAGACAGGGAACACCGTGCTATGGCAGGCTTGTCTTGGGGTGGCAAGCAGACTTTTGACATCACGCTGACCAATCTTGACAAGTTTTCATATATAGGCGGATTCAGTGGCGCTATCTTCGGATTGGATGTGAAGAATGCTTTCAATGGTGTGTTTGCCGATGCCGATGCCTTCAACAAAAAGGTACACTACTTGTTCCTGGGTTGCGGAACAGAGGAAAATATGGGGACTGACCATCTGATAAATAGCCTGCAGGACATGAATATCCGCGTCGCTTCTTACCGGTCGCAGGGAACTGCACACGAATGGCTGACATGGCGCAGATGTCTGAATGAATTTTTACCGCATTTGTTCAAAAAGTAAATCCCGACCCTATGAAATATCAATTTGTATTTTGGAGCATGATGATAGGAATGGCAAGCATCGGCTCGATGTCTTTTGCACAGACGGTAGTGAAATCTCAGACGGTGGAGGATTATCGGCCGTCGGAGGTGAACCAGCCGGGCAAAGCCTATCCGCAAGTCAACTCGCAAGGCAGAGTCCGTGTCCGGATTGCCGCACCGCAGGCAAAGAATGTGCAGCTCGATTTGGGTGGCGTGAAATATGACCTTTCAAAGGATGAAAAGGGTATATGGACCGGAGAGTCCGCTCCGCAACAAGAGGGCTTTCATTATTATCAGCTGAATGTGGACGGAGCCTCCGTTCCCGATCCGGGCACCACTTATTTCTATGGAGCGGGCCGTTGGGGAAGCGGCATTGAAATTCCGGCTCATGATGCCGATTTTTATGCCTTGAAAGAGGTCCCTCATGGATTGCTGAGTGAGATGAACTATTTCTCCGTATTGACCCAATCTTGGAGACGGTGCTTTGTCTATACTCCGGCAGGATATGGGGACAATGACAATAAGGATAGGCGCTATCCGGTGCTTTATCTGCAACATGGCAGTTTCGAAGACGAAACAGGATGGGGAAAACAAGGCAAAGCTCCCCTGATTCTTGATAATCTGATTGCTGCAGGAAAGGCTGTACCGATGTTGGTGGTAATGGACAATGGATATGCCACCCGTCCGGGTGAAGGGACACCGCTGGGAACTTCCCTCTTCGAGGAGGTGCTGATGGAAGAGGTCATCCCGATGATTGACACGAAGTTCCGTACTTTGTCCAATCGTGAGAACCGGGCTATTGCAGGATTGTCGATGGGGGCCAACCAGACCATGCGTATTGCCATGAATCATCCGGAGGCTTTTGCCTATTATGCTGGTTTCAGTGGCACGTCGAATTATCCGAGTACCGCTCCGCTGGATGCAGCAGTTTTCCTTGATGGAAAGTTTAAGGACGGCAAAGCTGTAAATGCTCGGTTCAAGGTTTTCTTCTTAGGACTGGGTACTGCCGAACCGCATCCTTTCCCGGGGGTAGTGAAAGCCTTTCGTAACATGATGGATGGCCAAGGGATAAAATACACCTATTATGAATCGCCTGATACTGCTCACGAATGGCTTACTTGGCGTAGAAGTTTGTATCAATACGCCCAACTGTTATTCAGAACAAATAAAAAATAATTTCAAAAGAAACTTTTATGAAACTACAGAAAATACTATTCCTTGCAAGTATCTTGCTGGGTTGTGCTTCCGTCAGCGAAGCACAACAGACTGCCACCAATCCGGTGATTTATGCCGATGTGCCCGACATGTCGATAGTGCGTGCAGGCGATACTTATTATATGAGCAGCACTACGATGCACATGTCTCCCGGTGTACCTATCATGAAGTCGAAAGACCTAACCAACTGGGAGACGGTAAGCTATCTTTATGATACGTTGGCCGATATGCCGACCATGAATCTGGAAGACGGGCAAAGCACCTATGGGCGTGGTTCGTGGGCCAGCTGTATCCGCTATCACAACGGGATGTTCTATGCGTCTACCTTTGCGCAGACCACCGGAAAGACCTATTTCTTCACGACACGCGATATTGAAAAAGGACCATGGAAACGTGTGGAGTTCGCACCGTCTTACCACGACCATACTTTTTTCTTCGATGAAGATGGAAAGATTTATTTGATTTGGGGCAATGGAAAGCTGTTTATGGCCGAGTTGGAGAATGACTTCTCCGGTGTGAAGCAAGGGACGGAACATGTGTTGCTGGAGAACGCCAGTGCTCCCGCAGGAGATAAAATCATGCTGGGGGCCGAAGGCTCGCAACTGTTCAAGGTGAACGGGAAATATTATCTGTTCAATATCACCTGGCCACAAGGAGGGAAGCGTACTGTAGTGGTGCATCGAGCCGACAAGATTACAGGCCCCTACGAAGGAAAAACCGTATTCTGCGACCGTGGCATCGCCCAAGGCGGACTGGTGGATACACCCGACGGACGTTGGTTTGCCTATCTGTTTGAAGACTGTGGTTCAGTGGGGCGTATTCCTTACCTTGTTCCGGTGGAATGGAAAGACGGATGGCCGGTATTGGGCGTGGATGGGCGCGCTCCTGCAACCTTGGATTTGCCTGCCAGCCGAGGGCTTATCCCGGGCATTGTGAACTCGGACGACTTCAGCCGGCGAAAGGGTGAATATACGTTGCCTATAGTGTGGCAGTGGAATCACAACCCGGACAATTCATTGTGGTCGCTCTCGGCTCGTAAAGGCTGGTTGCGGCTCACTACCGGAAGGGTGGAGACTTCGTTTATGCAGGCCAAGAATACACTGACCCAACGTACCATCGGTCCTGTATGTTCGGGGGCGGTGTGCCTTGATGCTACCAGCATGAAAGAGGGTGACTTTGCCGGACTTTCACTCTTTCAGCGCAGATATGGACAAGTGGGAGTGAAAGTAGCGGATGGAAAGAAGGTTCTTGTGATGGTGAATGGAGAAACGGAAACTCCCGTGGAAGTGGAAAAACTGCCATTGGATGAGAAGGTGGTTTATCTCAAGGCGGAATGTGATTTCCGCAATCGGGCGGACAAGGGATTCTTTTATTATAGCCTGGACGGCAAGAACTGGAAGCCTATAGGCAATCCGTTGAAGATGGCATATACCATGCCGCACTTCATGGGTTACCGCTTTGCCTTGTTCAACTACGCCACGAAGGAGACCGGAGGATACGCCGACTTCGACTGGTTTAAGATAGAGAATAATATAAATCATTATACAGAAAAGCAATAAAAAGATTTTTAGGAATTGTTTGTATGTTGTTGGCTGTCCTGCCCTCTTTCGGACAGACTGTGCAGTGGGACTGATATCAACTATGCCAACGATAGCCTGGAGGGGTACAAACTGGATATCTGTTTGCCGGATGGCAATTCGGCTAAGCATAAAGTGGTGGTCTTAATTTACGGTAGTGCCTTCCCGATATGCTCTTTCATGTACGTGGTGGGCGAGACACCATATAGCTCCTTGAAGGCGGTGGAGAAGTTGCCGGGGTTTGTAAAGCCGGTCAGTTCAGCTATCTCATTGACGGAATAGTGTTTTTCCGACAGCAGGGTTGCAGCCTGTTTCAACCGGGTATTGCGGATAAAGTCACGTGTGGTCTGGTTCGTGAGTTCCTTTAATTTGCGATGCAGATGTCCTCGGCTTATTCCGGCTTCCCTGGCCAGTATTTCTACGGTGAAATCGGGGTTTCCTAAGTTCTTGTTTATGACTTTCATGATTCGTTCCAGCAGTTTCTCGTCAGGCGATTCACAATCTATCTTTTCCAGCAACTCTTCCTGTACCTGCTGTCCCTGCTGTGTGGCGTGTGTCATTTCGCGTCCATGTATGAGGTTGAATGCTGTCTTTTTCAGGATTTCAATGTTGAAGGGCTTAGTGATATATGCGTCTGCTCCGTTTTCCAGTCCTTTTAGGTTGTCTTCTTCCCTGATTCTGGCAGTGAGAAGGATAACGGGTATATGGCTCAGATTGACGTTCTGCTTTATTTTCCTGCATAGGGTGAATCCGTCCATCTGCGGCATCATGACATCACTGATGACAAGATGCGGTATGAACTTGAACACTGCCTCCAGTGCTTCCTTGCCATCTTTACTTTCGGCTATGTGGAATTTGGCGGAAAGTTCCCTGCAGATGTAGTGGCGTATTTCGTCATCATCTTCTACGATAAGGACGCGATAGGCGGTACGGGCTTTCTGCGGAGAATCCTGTTCTTGGACGGTGGCGGCAGACGGCATTGCCACAGTTGAGTGGTCGGGAAGTGTCGGGGCATCTTTTTCCGCATCGTCTATTTCTTCGGGAAGCAGATGTGCGCATCCCATAGGCAGATGTATGATGAACCGACATCCAGGCTGACCTTCCGGATTGTTTTCGACATGTATATTCCCATGATGCAGCTTTACCAATGAGCGGGTGAAGTGCAATCCTATACCGGTTCCGGTGTGCGTATTTCCCCGTATCTGGTAGAAGCGGTCGAATATATGTTCGGATTCCTGTGGCGGGATACCTATTCCACTATCTGCTATGATGATTTCCACATAGTGTTTCAGGGGGCTTGCCGCATGCGGGTCCTCTTTTGTACACAGGCTGATGTCCACTCTTCCTTCTTCGGGAGTGAACTTGAAGGCGTTGGAGAGGATGTTCAGGATAACCTTGTCAAAGTTGGACGGGTCTATCCATAGTTCCTGTGTACTGTTTTCCGGATGGTGGAACCGGAGGGTGATTCTTTTCTCTTTTGCCGGTTGGGCAAAGGTTTCGCACAGGTCATTGATGAACGGGATGATGTCCGTTTTCCGGAAAGTGAGGAACATCTGGCCTTTATCTATCTTGCGGATATCCATCAGCTGGTTTATGAGTGTAAGAATCCGCTCGGCATTGCGGTAAATGATGTGGTAGCTCTTTTGCCTCTCGTTGTCGGGGTCACTGCCGATGAGCTTCTGCAACGGACTGATGATGAGCGACATCGGTGTACGTATTTCGTGCGATATATTGATGAAGAACTGTAGTTTGGCTTCGTTTATCTGTTCGGCATGCATATGTTTCATCATTTCCTGCCGGATACGGTAACGATGGCGTATCTGCAGGATGATATAACAGATGCAGCCTGCTGCGACTAGGAAGTAGAGCAACCGCGCCCATCCTGTGGCCCACCATGCCGGAGAGATGTGAATGGTGATGGTCTTGACATCCGATTCGGTCATATAGTCCACGGCTTTCACGTGGAAACGGTAGGTGCCTGGGGTCAGATTGCTGAATGAGATACGCCTGGTTCCTGCCGGAAGACTGGACCAGTTGTCATCGTTCATGGCATAGTGATAGACTATCCTTTCGGGGCAGTTCAACTCCAGAGGCGAGAACTCTATGCTGAAGGAATTGTCTTCGTGGGAGAGATAGAAGTCTTCTGCCTCGAACACCGGGCGGTCTATGATTTCATGCCCGCCGGACAACATGCCTTTTCTTACAGGGAGATTGTGCAGGTAAAAGTCCGTGATACGTATACTCCATTTCTGGACTGGATTGGTGATTTCCTGTGGATTGAAGTAAGTGACTCCGTTCATTCCACCGAACCACAAGGTACCGTCTGTATCCTTCAGCGAAGCGTTCTTGTTGAATTCATTTCCCTGCAGCCCGTCGCTCACATAATAGTTGATGAACCGGCGGCTGTCCTTGTGCAGTTGCGAGATGCCGGCATTGGTACTTATCCACAGGTAACCTTGCCCGTCGCCTTGGATGGCATAAACCGTATTGGCAGGCAGGCCGTCTTTCACGGTATAGTGAGCCAGTTCCTTGCTCTTGGCATTCCAGCAGGACAAGCCGTCGGCAGTTCCTATCCAGACAAGTCCGTCCCTATCCTCATATATCGAGAAGATAATATGTTGTTCTAATAAGGTGAAACTTTTGAAGTTGCCGGTAGCGAGATCCAGGCAGGTCACTCCATCGTATGTGCCCACATACAGTTTATTGTCGCCGGACAGGAACAGGCAGTTGATCCATTTACTGACATGGCAATTCACTTCAGTAGGATAGTTCAGTTCTCCGGTTCTCATGTCGTAATAGAACAGTCCGGCACCCATAGTCGCTATCCATAGACGCTTGTCTCGGTCTTCGGCAAAGCCGTAGACGCGCTGCACGAACTTGCCGTTCTCGTCTGCCAGTCCCTTTAGGTAAAAACACCGTCCGGTCTTCTTGTCCAGCTTTCCCATGCCATTGGTGTAGGAGCCGAACCATAGGTTGCGGTCCGAATCTTCATACAGACCTATGATGGTGGAAGGAACAGACGTCTTGTTGTCGGTGGAAGAGAAATGTACTTTTTGCGCGAGGTTTCCGTCGATGCCATAAATACCGTCGTTGTCTGTGCCTATCCACAGCAAGCCTTCGTGGTCGCGGCAGAACGAGGTGATGCAGCTGGAGCCGATGATATTCTTGTTGATGGACTTATGGCCGATATACTTGAACCCGTTTGTGTGGGTCGGAATCATGATTACCCCCTTTTGATAGAGGGCCAACCAGAGGTTTCCGGCATTGTCTTTTAGGATGGAATGCACTTTGGAAGTCTTTGGGTCAAAATAAGTGTTGTCGAAGAGATAATCCGTCATTTCCTGTCCGTCATTGCCGAAGAGCTTGGTTCCCTTCCCGTCTGTCCCGATGTACAGTTCATCAGGGCTGACGGAGCAAAGCGTCTTGATGGGTAGGTTTTGCTCTCCTCGGCAAGGAATGAAAATAAAGGAGTCGGAGGTTCTGTCATATTTCAGCAGTCCTTTTCCCATTGCTCCTGCATAGATGTTACCGTTGCTGTCTTGGCATAGGTCGATGATGGTTATTCCTTTTTCCTGGGTCAGGTAATGTCTGGCTTGGTTGTCGGGAGTAAGGCGGTAGATTCCATTTTCTCCTCTACTCACCCAGACATTCTGGTTCTTGTCCTCGATAAGGTAGTCGGTGGCATCCATCGGGATGGGAAGGTCGAGACTGTCTACGATAAGTCCGTCCTCACTGATAGAGAGGGAACACAATTGGTTGCCCGTCACCCATATCTGCCCGTTCTTCCGTTCCAGTATATCGATGACATTGCTGTTGAATATTTTCCCGTTTTTCCATTTGGCACGGGGGCTGAAATTATCCCGTGCAGGATCGTACATCTGGATGCCAGCATGGGTGCCTATCAGCAGGTGTCCCTGACTGTCTTCTTTTAGCACACGCACATAGTTGTGGCACAGTGAGTTTTCATCTTTCGGTGTGTGCTTGTAGACAATGAATTTTGTTCCGTCATATCGGTTCAGACCGTCTTCTGTGGCAATCCATATCATGCCATTCTTATCTTGGAATATTTTATTGATCAGGCTGCTGGAAAGTTCTCTATCTACGGTGAACAATTTCGACGATTGACCGTAGGCTATGACTGGGGACAGTAATAACAACAAGCCCGTCAGTGTATACACCAAGGAGCTATGTGAGAAAATCAGAAAGCGAATTGCTGACAAACTTGATAGTGGCGAGAATCTTTTTCGTACTGACTTCAAACCGAATGTAGAATTCTTCGACCTTAAAAAGAAGTACTTATTTTTTATCATTAGTAGTTGTTTCAATATTTGTTCTAATTTGTTGAAATTATATTATAAATAGCGTGAGTTCAATGAATTTTAGTCATTTGATTTATGGTAAATAGCGATAAAAGTAGTAAATTTATAGTGTCCAATTATAAGATTCACAAACCTTTTACCGCTATGTTTACCGATTCCAAAGTTATTGAAATATTTTGTTTGGCAGATGATTTCTGTAAGTTTTTTGATTCTCTAACCTGAGTTCGATATAAGAAATATTCTTCATTTCGGAGCGGTTATGAGCAAAGAATATTTAGTGTAGCCAAGTCAAACCGTCATTAAAGGAGAGGTAGGCTAACTATAGGACAAAGCGAACCACTTCCTTATACTGAACTAGGAATCATACCGTATGATTGTATGAATCATACCGTATGATTCCTATCTCAATCATATTATATGTATAACTCTGTTTACCTTTTTGCCGGTCTCACATTAACATCAAGTGTATTAGCTAAATAGCATATAGTTTATTTCTTTTCGGATTTTCGTCAATTGTCTTATATCGAACTCAGGTTACTCTATAATTATAGCTTTACTTTAAAGTAGAATCATCAGGAAAATGTGCTAATTGCAAAAGTATAATACCGTAGAAGTACATTCCCTACAGTACAAACAAATACACGGTCACTATAGTTACCGTTGACGGATTTATAGTGATCGGGTGATAGATATCGACTTGCTCCTTTACGGTAATCTGATTTTGGATACACCGAACTGAAGTTTCTTCATCCGTTGATGCAAGAGCGAGATTTTGTAATGCGTCCGCTGGTAGAGATTGCGGCTGAAATAGTGCATTCGGTGTTTAACAAGACTATGCGGAAGCTGCTGTAGAAAGATATCTATATCAATTTAATCTGCTTAACGATTAATTAACCGATAAGCAGATTAATATTTTCTTCTTTCATTTTCTTCAGGTTTTCTTCCGAAATATTACTATCGGTAATAAAGGTGTTTACCATAGATATAGGGCCTAAGCTGGCAAATGCACTTACTCCGATTTTGGAAGAATCAGCAACCAGAAAGACTTGTTCTGCTGACTTTATCATGGCCGATTTTACCATCAAATCACTAAGGCTGGGATAAGTTAGGCTCATGTCGGAGGATATTCCCGCTGTTGCAAGGAATAGCTTGTTAGCATGGAAGTCCTTGAATGAGTCAGCAGCCATTTTACCGGTAAGTGAGAGGGTAGGAGCTTTAAACTCTCCACCGGTAACGATGAGATTAACTCCCGGGTTTTCACCTAGGATAAGTGCAATGTTTAGGGCATTGGTAATGACAGTAAGTTCTCTGAAATGTGTAAGTAACTTCGCTATTTCAGTAGTTGTAGAGCCGGAATCAAGAATGATGCATTCGCCCTCATTAATAAATGAGATGGCTTTTCGGGCTATTTCTCTTTTTTCATCAATGTGAGTCTGATTAAATACTTTTCCGGTTTTGGCAAACGAGCCTACATCTTTTAAGAAGGCTCCACCATGCTCTCTCTGGATATAGCCCATCTTCTCAAGAGCCTCCAGATCTTGTCTGATGGTTACATCGGTTACATTGAAAATTCTGCTTAGTTCTTGAACCTTTGCATGTCCGTCCTCGCGGATGAGATCTAAGATCTTTACTCTTCTTTGGTTAAGTGCCATGATCTAACTTATATATTGTTGTTTCTGCGATATGCCTGAATATCTTCGATTGCTATAATTTTTAATTGGAACTTTTGGGCAATCTCAATTAACTGTGGTAGACGAGCCATGGTTCCATCTTCATTTAATATTTCGATAAGAGCCCCACCAGGTGTCAATCCTGCCATTCTGGTCATATCCAGTAGCGCTTCTGTATGCCCATTACGCTCTAGTACTCCGTTATCTTTTCCATAAAGAGGAAATATATGTCCGGGTCGTGCTAATTCCGACGGTTTTATATCTCCAGTTACTAAAGCTTTTATCGTTGCACAACGATCATGTGCAGAAACTCCTGTAGTACAACCGTAGCCTCTTAGATCAACCGACATAGTAAAAGGTGTTCCCAGTAGCGATGTGTTGTCATCTGCCATCGGATGTAACTGCAATTCTTCACAACGTGAATATGGTAACGGAGCACATAATAGTCCTCTTCCGTTCGTAATCATAAAGTTAACAATCTCAGGGGTGATTTTTTCGCCGGCTACGATAAAATCCCCTTCGTTTTCTCTGTTCTCATCATCAACAACTATTACAATTTCACCCTGTTTTATTGCTTCTAATCCCTCTTCTACTCTATTGAACATTGTATAATCTTTTATTATTTCTGCAAAGATAGTCAAAATAAGTAAATGTACTTCTGTTTTGAGATGTTTTTCTTTCTTTTAATATGCTAAGTGCTTTCGTTTTGTTTTTGTATTCTTTCGAAATATATTACTTATTCTTTCTTTTATCTTTGTTGTATGCATAAAAGATGTTAATGAAATAATAAAATATTTCGTTTGCTTTCGTTTTAATGTTTTTATTTCTTTTATTTGCGATGAAAACGAAAGCAATCAAACTATGAAAACAAAAGAATTAATACTGCAATCGGAAGTAAATCGAAAAAGATTAATAGAAATCATCTATAAATCAAAAGCTGGTCATATTGGTGGAGACTTATCGTGTCTCAATATTCTTACAGCTTTATATTTTAATGTGATGACTGTGAATGCTGATTCTCCTAAAGATCATTTGCGAGATCGCTTCATTATGAGCAAAGGACATTGTGTAGAAGCTCTGTATGTAACCTTGGAGTCAAAAGGCTTTATTACCGAAGACGTGTTGAATACATTAGGGCAATATAGGTCTATCCTTTCGGGACACCCTACCATTGAAGTTCCGGGTATTGAAGTTAATACCGGAGCATTGGGACATGGATTATCTGTTGGGGTCGGTATAGCGATTGCGGCAAAAATGGATAAAATGAGCTATAAAACTTATGTGCTGATGGGAGACGGTGAACAAGGTGAAGGATCTATCTATGAGGCTGCGATGGCAGCACATCAATATAAACTGGATAATCTTGTGGCTATCATTGATCGCAACCACTTACAAATCAGTGGTGATACGGAAGATGTAATGGGACTTGATGATATTTCTGATCGTTGGTCTGCGTTTGGTTGGGAAGTGAAAGATATGAATGGTGACGATATGGAGGACATCATCAGGACTTTTGACTCTATTGATTATGCAAACCATCATCCTCATTTATTAGTAGCCCATACTACGAAAGGAAAAGGTGTCTCATTTATGGAAGGTGTTGCTAAATGGCATCATGGTGTTCCAAATGCAGGGCAATATGCACAAGCCATACAGGAAATATCAGACAGAATTAAAAACTTAGAAAACAAATAATATGGTAGCTTGTAGAAAAAGTTTCACGGATACATTGTTGGCATTAGCTAGGGCGGATAAGGATATTATTGCTGTTACTACGGATGCCCGTGGCTCAGTAACATTAGATGAGTTTGCTAAAGAGTTGCCGCAACAATTTGTGGAATGCGGTATTGCTGAACAAGATGCGGTAGGAATTTCTGCCGGATTGGCGCATAGTGGTAAAAAAGTTTTTGTATGTGGTCCCGCATGCTTTTATGTGGCTCGTAGTTTGGAGCAAGTGAAAGTCGATTTGGCATATAGCCGTAACAATGTAAAAATACTGGGGGTAAGTGGTGGTGTCGCTTATGGTGCTTTGGGGGCTACTCATCATAGTCTGCACGATATAGCTGTGTTGCGTACTTTCCCGGGAATGAATATTGTATTACCATGTGATGCCCGTCAGACTAAGAGACTGGTCGAGTTTTTGGTGGATTTTCCAGAACCTGTATATGTACGGGTTGGTCGAGCCGCAGTTCCTGATGTTTATGAAAACGATGATTTTGATTTTGCGATGGGTAAGGCCAATACATTACTTGATGGCATTGATCTAACTATTATTGGTACGGGAGAAACTGTATACCATGCATATCAGGCTGGTTTGAAATTGCGTGATGAAGGAATTTTTGCACGTGTATTGGATATGTCCTTCATCAAACCTTGTGATGAAGCAGCAGTACTGAAGGCAGCTGCTGAAACGAGACGTATTATTACCGTTGAAGAACATAGCCAATATGGTGGACTTGGAGCTATGGTCACTGAGATTATTTCAGAACATCCGGTACCAGTAAAAATTATAGGGATTCCTAATGAGAATGTAGTACATGGCAGTTCCAGTGAAATTTTCGCTCATTATGGTCTTGACTCTGGAGGAATAATGAAAGCAGCTATCGAATTCCTTAAATAATATCCACCTTAATTCTACATGACATGAAAAACTCAATTATTGCAATAGATCAAAGTACTTCCGCTACCAAGATTATGCTTTTCAATGAGAAGTGCGAAATGATACGTCGCGTCAACACAAGCCATCAACAATATTATCCACAAGTGGGATGGGTAGAGCATGATGCTGAAGAAATCTATCAAAATGTACTGGAAGGTATTTCTGAATTATTGAAAGATGAAGATTTTAAGGGTGTAACTTACTCATTGGCAATTACAAACCAGCGTGAAACAGTGGTGGTTTGGAATAAGCATACAGGCAGACCAGTATATAATGCGGTAGTATGGCAGTGCATGCGTGGGGCTGAATTCTGTAACGAACTGAAGAGACAGGATTATAGTGAAATGGTGCAGGCTAAAAGTGGTTTGCTGATCGATCCCTATTTTTCTGCGAGTGGTGTTAAATGGATTCTTGACAATGTGGAAGGTGCCCGTTATGCTGCCGATAATGGAGACTTATTGATGGGCACAATTGATTCATGGCTTATTTGGAAATTAACAGGAGGAAAGCGTCATGTGACGGATTATACCAATGCTTCCAGAACGTTACTCATGAATATTCATACTTTACAATGGGATAATGATCTATTGAGGTTATTTACAATACCTAGAAGTATGATGGCGGAAATATTACCATGTGATGCCATTTTTGGAGATACAACAATTGCAGGTTTATTTAAGGAACCTATCCTTATAGCAGGTGTATTAGGCGATTCACATGGAGCGCTGGCTGGGCAGATGTGTTTTGAGGCAGGATTGGGAAAAACTACGTATGGTACAGGCTCGTCTGTAATGGTGAACATTGGTGAAAATATAGTGCCTGCTCCCGAAGGTCTGGTTACCTCTGTTGGGTTTGCTGCTTTTGGAAAAGTATTTTATGCTTTTGAAGGTAATATTCATTGTACAGGAGCGACCATCAAATGGCTTGAGCAAAGACTAGGACTAATTTCATCACCAGGTGAAGTGGAAGAGCAAGCTGCATCAGTGGAAGATAATAGTGGTGTATATTTCGTTCCTGCTTTTGCCGGATTGGGCGCGCCATGGTGGCATAGTGATGTGAAAGCGGCTATTTTAGGTATGACCTTAGGAACCGAACGTGCTCATTTACTCAGGGCGGCACTCGAATCGATTGCTTATCAAGTAAATGACTTAGTGAAGACAATGACTTCTCAAGCCGGTATCGATTTGAAGGAGATTCGTGTAGATGGCGGTCCAACGAAAAATAAATTCTTGATGCAATTTCAGGCTGATTGTTTGCGTGTCCCCATTGATTGTTCAGATATAGAAGAAGCTTCGGCTCTGGGAGCAGTCGTCATGAATGGAATAGCCCGGCAAGTTTGGACCAGCTTTGAACAAGTGGCGACTCTTCGAAAAAGTCGCTGGCGGATTACTCCCCAAGATAATGCACAACAAATCGAGAAATTATGTAAAGGTTGGCAAAATGCTGTAAGTCAACTCATCAAATAGAAAATTCCTTTATTTAAACATTTAATACCCTTCAATTGACAATGAAAAACAAGAAAAAAATGTGCTTTGGTGTTATAATCGGCACCCGCGCTTATTTCAATTCAGAATTAGCAAAAGATGTACGTAACCAACTGTTGAAAACTCTCACGGATGAAGGTTATGACTATGTAATTTTACCCGAAGATTCAACTCCTACTGGTAGTAGCAGTATAGAAACGCGGGAAGATGGACTGCTGTGTGCCGAACTTTTTCGTAAGAACCGCGATCGTATAGATGGTATAATTGTTTCGCTGCCAAACTTTGGTTTCGAGATTGGTATTATCAATGCTATTAGTGTGGCCGATTTAAATGTCCCGGTTTTAGTACAAGCGTGTGATGACGAAAACGACAAAGTTGATTTGGATAGCCGTCGTGACGCATTCTGTGGCAAAATATCCGTTTGCAACAATCTTTATCAATATGGAATACCTTTTACTGACACAGCTTTACACACCTATTCGATTTATTCTGATTTACTGACTAAGGATATCAATAAATTTGCTGGTATATGTCGGGTAGTCAATGGTTTGCGTCATGCTCGTATAGGCGCTATAGGTGCTCGCCCCGCCGGATTCCAAACAGTGCGTGCTAGCGAAAAACTACTGCAAAAAAGTGGTATAACCGTAGTCCCGGTCGATCTTTCAGAAATTCTTGGTGCTGCCCGTAAGATTGAAGATACGGATGCGGAATTGTTGAAGAAACTGGAAGAAATAAAATGTTATGCAGTTGTTCCTAAAGAATATAGTGAAAAGCTGGTTTTACAGGCAAAGTTTGGAGTGGCTGTAGAACGGTGGATTGAAGCTAATCAGATTGATGCAGTGGCTATCCAGTGCTGGGATTCTTTGGAACAAAATTATGGTTGTGCTGCATGTGTAACAATGAGTATGTTAGGAGAGAAGCTGCTTCCTGCTGCTTGTGAAGTTGATATTGCAGGTGCTGTATCCATGTATGCATTGACATTGGCCTCAAAAGGTCAGTCAGCACTACTTGATTGGAATAACAATTTTGCCGAAGATCGTAATAAGTGTGTTTGTACCCATTGTGGAAACTTTCCTAAATCATTTGTTCAAAACGATTTGAAGCTTGGCACTTTAGGCGTTTTAGGTCGTACGCTGGGTAAGATAAATACATTTGGTGCTGTATATGGAAAAGTATCTAAAGGTGAATTCACGTTCTTCCGCATCTCTACAGATGATACTAAAGGTTGCATTAAGGCTTATTTGGGAACCGGTGAAATAACGGATGATCCTTATGGAATGGATGGATGTATTGCAGTGACGAAAGTAAACAATCTGCAAATTCTTATGAAACATATCTGTAAAAATGGTTATGAGCACCATGTAGCAATGGTACGAACTGATGTGCAGGATATTCTGAATGAAGCCATTGAAAATTACCTCGGCTGGAACCTATATGTGCATGAATAATAGAATCACACAGTAAAACCGAAAAGATTTATGATACTTGTAAACAACTATATATTAGCTATTTTATGCTGTGCTTATTGTTGCCTTTGCTGGGGATCATGGGCCAATACGCAAAAGATGGTGGCTTCAAAAAAGTGGAGCTTTGAACTTTTCTATTGGGACTTGACTTTGGGGTTGTTTCTCACTGCTTTACTAGCTGCTCTTACCTTGGGTAGCCTGGGAGGTGAAGGACGTACTTTCTTTGAAGATTTAGCAGTACTGGACTGGAATAGTATGAAGTATGCTTTACTGGGCGGTATGGTATGGAACTTCGGGAATATTTTCCTGACTGCTGCTATAGCTGTAGCCGGAATGTCAGTGGGATTTCCTATTGGCGGCGGACTGGCTTGGATAGGAGGAATTGTCTTCAATTACTTATTGATTTCTCTGGCAGGTGAAGTCTACCCAGGAAATCAGACACTGCTTTGGATAGGTGTAGTAATTATTGTCATTGCCATTCTTATATGCGGAAAAGCTTATGGAAAGATGTCGGCAACTAATGCATCCACCCCCAAGAAAGGTATTCTTCTTGCTATTGTTGCAGGTATTGCCATCATGTTTTTCTATGGATTGGTTGTGAAATCCCTCGATCCGCAGTATGTTACAGGCGGTACGGGTACCCTCACTCCTTATACCGGTGTATTCTGCTTTGCAACGGGCGTACTTATTACTACTCCACTCTTCAATACTTTTGCCATGAATCATCCTGCACAAGGCAACAAGGTAACAATGAAGGATTATAGGAAAGGTGATGCCCGTACACATCTTATAGGTATGCTGGGAGGATTTATCTGGATGAGTGGCATGGTAGTTAGTTTTATGGGAGCCGGCTCTGCTAATCCAGCTATATCTTATGCGTTGAGCAATGCTGCACCAGTGGTGGCTATGATCTGGGGATTCTTTGTGTGGAAGGAGTTCAAAGGAGCTCCTAAAGGTACAATACCCTTGATTACGATCATGTTTGGCCTGTTTGTAATAGGTTTGATATGTATCACACTTTCCAATTGATTGTTTTAATTCATTGTTAACCCAAAATAGTATGAAATGAGAAAGATTGAAACACAATTCAAGCAGAGAAGGTTAATGGCGTTAGTGCTATTCCTTTTAGTAGGCTTTACTTCTGTTCTAGCACAGAAACAAGTCAAAGTATCAGGTAAAATCGTTGACGAACAAAATGAACCGATGATTGGTGTAAGTGTACTCGAAAAAGGTACTACCAATGGAATTATTACCGACCTTGATGGTAACTATACTTTGAATGCGAATGAAGGTTCCACCATTGTATATTCTTATATTGGCTATATAACTCAAGAAAAGAAAGCTCTTGAAGGTACTATCAGCATTATTATGAAAGAAGATTCCAAAACCTTGGATGAAGTTGTAGTGGTAGGGTATGGTGTACAGAAGAAAAGCTCTGTAACAGGTTCTATCTCTTCAGTGAAAGCAGAAGATTTTGAAAACAGAACCATTACGAATGCCGAGCAAGCACTGCAAGGTAAAACGGCGGGTGTGCAGATTATTTCTTCTTCTGCCGCTCCAGGTTCCAATCCTTCTATTCGTATTCGTGGTTACAGTAGTAATGCCAGTTCTAATCCTTTGTATGTAGTAGATGGTTTGCGTACCAATGATATCAGTAATATCGATCCAAATGATATCGAAAGTATGGAAGTATTGAAAGATGCTGCTTCTGCCGCTATCTATGGTGCTCAGGCTGGTAATGGTGTTGTATTGATTACTACCAGAAAAGCTAAAAAAGGTATCCGGCGCATCTCTTATGACTTTCAGATGTCCTCTCAGACATTGGGGCGTACTCCTAAAGTTTTGAATGCTCAGGAATATATCAACTACATGGTTGAAGGTAATTTGATTCCTCAACAGACCATAGACAAATACTGGGATGGAAAGACCAATACCGATTGGATAAATGAAACGTTCGAAGCATCTATGATGCAGCGCCATAATGTAAATTTCCAGGGTGCTAATGAAAATGGTTCATTATTCGCATCTATCTCTTATCTGAATAACAATGGTCCGATTGTAGGTAATAAGGATGTTTTTGATCGTATCACCGGTACAATCAATGCCGATTATAAGATTAAAGACTGGTTGAAGTTTACTACCAACAATTCATTCTCTCGATTCCATGCACAGTCTGTTAGTGAAGGTTCGGCAACCGGATCACTTATGCTGTCTGCTATTCAGCTCGATCCCCTGACCCCTGTCACCTATTCTGCTGATAAGCTACCTGATACTATGATAAACTATCAAAATCAAGGGCATACTTTACTTCAGAATGAAAATGGAGACTATTATTCCATTTCTCCTTATGGCGACTCCAATAATATTAATCCGTATATAATGCGAGATCGTGGAACAACAAAGAGGGAAGGTTTTATATTTAGTGGTTCTACTTATCTGGACTTTACTCCTATCAAGGAATTGGTTGTAACTTCACGCTTAGGTTATCGCTATAGTTTTAATAATTCTTATGGCTATATCATGCCTAATCTTACTTGTTCCGACCTTTATCAGGATTATGTTTCAGTGAATGCTTCGAGTGCAAACACTACTTACTGGCAGTGGGAGAACTTTGCTAACTATACCAAGACATTTGCTGATAAGCATAATGTGAATGCCATGATTGGTATGTCTTATTCTTCTAATACTTCATTTGGAGTAACAGGTGGTATTAATGGTAGTCGTTCGGGTGACAAACTGGACTTGGGTATTACTAAATTAGATCCTAATTATGCTTACTTTGCTTATCAAACAGGTACGGCTACCCGTACAGTAAGTGGTGGGGAAAAACGCAGATATGCCAATCTTTCTTACTTTGGTCGTTTATCTTATGATTATGCCAGTAAATATTTTGCTCAATTCACGCTTCGTGCCGATGCTGCCGATTTGTCTATTTTGCCTTTACAGAAAAGATGGGGATACTTTCCGGCTGTATCTGTTGGCTGGGTTCTTTCCAATGAAAAGTTTATGGCAAGCCTCAAGTCGATTTCACATTTGAAGTTACGCGCCAGTTGGGGGCAGAATGGTAGTATAGCAGGTTTGTCCGATTATATGTATGATGCTACTATTTTATCCGATATCAAATATCCGATGGGCAATGATGTATCCTATGATACAGGTTCTTCACCTTCTGCAACCGGCAATTACGAACTGAAGTGGGAAACTTCGGAGCAGGTGGATTTGGGTATTGACCTTCGTATGTTGAACGATCGCCTGAGTTTTAGTGCAGACTACTATGAAAAGAAAACGAAAGATTTAATTGTAACAGGTATTACTCCTTCATTAATTGT
Organism: uncultured Bacteroides sp.; assembly: GCA_900555635.1. Classification (GTDB taxonomy): domain Bacteria; phylum Bacteroidota; class Bacteroidia; order Bacteroidales; family Bacteroidaceae; genus Bacteroides. Next base: position 19,594 of record USLU01000009.1, on the reverse strand, counting down.
AGGTAATACTACTTCGCCGATGAATGCAGGTAATGTTAAGAATAGCGGTTTTGAATTTGAAGTGTCATGGCGTGACAATATTAAGGACTTTAATTATAGTATTAGGGCTAATATTGCTACTTTGAAGAATAAAGTAACTTTTTTGCATGAGACATTGGAGCGTATCGAGAGTACTACAGGTGCTGGTATTGGTGTGATGAACTACTTCGAAGAAGGCCATCCTATTTGGTATATGCGTGGTTATAAATGTACCGGTATTGACCCTCAGACTGGTGATCCTACATTTGCGGATTTGAATGATGATAAGATTATTGGAGATGCCGATCAGACGGAAATAGGTTCTGCAATACCTGATTTTACTTATGGTATTACTTTGACTGCTGCATGGAAGGGATTTGATTTGACAATCTTTGGCTCCGGTTCACAAGGGAATGATATTTTTGCGGGTTATAATCGTACTTCCCGTATGAAAGCAAATACTCTGAAGGAATTTTACGATGGACGTTGGACAAAAGCCGGTGATAATGCAATCTATGCTCGTTCTAATCCAAGCAATTACGATAAATACCTGAAGAGTTCCAAGTTTGTATTCGATGGTTCTTATTTTAAGATAAAGCAGATTCAGCTAGGTTATAGTTTACCTAAGAACTTGTTGAAGAAAGCCTTTCTAAGTAACCTTCGTCTCTATTGTTCCTTAGATGATTTCTTTACGTTAACTAAATATCCGGGATTCGACCCTGAGTTTACCAGTACAGGTAGTGCTATGGGGTTGGATATGGGTTCTTATCCATCCAGTAAGAAGGTCGTGTTTGGTTTAAACGTAGTATTCTAATCATTAATTTAATACGCAATATGAAAGCAAAATATATCTTATCAAGTTTGTTACTTGTCGGTTGCACCCTATTCTCCTCTTGTGAGGATAACTTGGATATCTCGCAGCATGGTGTAAGTACTTTTGGTGATTTTTATAAAACAGATACTGATGCAGAAGAAGCTATTATAGCCTGCTATAGCAAATGGAAAGATACCTATGCACCGGCTTTTTGGCTCAAGAATCTTCTTTCGGATGATTGTTATTCGGCAGGTGAAAGCTGGACGGCTGCAAGTGCGCAACTTTTGTCCACTTATACATTCGATTCTGATTTCTCTCATATTAAAACCTTGTATACTAATCTGTATAAAGTAGTCTATGCAGCAAATATAGTCATCCAATATGTGGGCGAGGATTCTGCCGTTAAACTCCGTGCACGGGCGGAAGCTAAAGTTTTCCGTGCCATGTCTTATATCGAGTTGATTAGTCTTTGGGGCACACCTCCTTTGGTAGACCATCCACTTACATCCAGTGAATATTCACAGGCAAATGGTAATACGGATGCATTGTGGGCATTGGTTAATAAGGATTTGACTGAAGCTATCAATAGTGGTGATTTAGATGAAAAATCGGGGCCTGATAAATTTACTTACCGCATTACGAAACAATTTGCACAAGCTCTTTTGGGTAAAGCGTACGTTTTCCAGAAGAATTATAGCAGTGCTGTAACTGTACTTAATGACGTAATTACAAGCGGCAAGTATAAACTGTCCGGTGATTTTGAGAATATCCAGACAACGAAGGGCGAAGCCAATAGTGAAAGTATGTTCGAGAGTAATTATGTCTACGATGCTAACAATGCGACCGGTATTATGAGTAATATGATTTGGGTATATGTGCATTGGCGTGGCGATATGCTTTCTTTTAATGAACCTACTCAGGTGTATTCTCATGGCGGTTGGGGATTCTTTAACCCTACCAAAGAATCTTATGATGCATTTATAGCAATGGGGGATACTTATCGTCTGAATGCCTCTATTAAAACATATCAGCAAATGGAAAATCAAGGTATCTCATTAAGTGGAGCCATTGCTTATATGCCCGATAATGCCGGTTATTTCAGTTGGAAATATCGCGTGTATGAAGAAGATGTTATTAACTATTATTGGTTGCGTTGTCCTAATAATACTCGTGCTATGCGCTATGCCGAAGTCTTGCTACTGGCTGCTGAGGCAAATGTGCAAACGAACAACATTCCAAAGGCTGCCGAATACTTGAATGAAGTGCGTACTCGTGCTCAGTTACCGGCTTTAGGTACTGTTACAATGGATGATGTCAAGAAGGAAAAACGCTTGGAGTTATGGATGGAAGGTTGTCGTTACCAAGACTTGATTCGCTGGGGAGATGCAGCAACTGTTTTGGCTAAAAGGGGGCAAGAAAGACCTGCGCTTTATAAAGATGGTCGGGTAAGTTGGACCGAACAGAAGAATGCTTCCGCAGGCTTCAAGACCGGCAAGCATGAATTGCTTCCGTTCCCTGCTACCGAGATGAATGTAAACAAGAGTATGAAACAGAATCCTGGTTGGTAATGGTTTCTGTATTAACTAATAAATGTGATATTATGAACAAATTAAAATGCTTATTGCTTTCAGGACTTCTGGTCGCTATGCCTGCCTGTATAAACGGGCAGCAAACCTCCGATAAGGATTTGTCCAAACCACGTGTTATCATTACTTGTGACCCGGAACTTGATGATTTGAACTCGTTGATTCGTTTCTTGCTTTTCAGTACGGATTTCCGTGTGGAAGGTTTGATTTATGCCAGTAGTCGGTTTCATTGGAAAGGTGATGGCCTTGGCACTCGCCAGTTTATTCCTGGTCGTGAATATGATAGCAATGGGCTGAAGCTCGGCCCGCAGGAAAGTTGGCGTTGGGACCCGAGTGAACGGTTTATAGATGATGCTGTTGATGCTTACACAGAGGCTTATCCTAATCTGAAGGTGCATGATGCTTCTTATCCGACTCCGGAATATATGAAGTCTAAGGTGCGTTGGGGCAATGTTGAATTTGACGGTGATTTCTCTAAAGATACTCCGGGATCGGAACTTATTAAGGATGTATTGTTGGACGATGAACCTGGTTTGGTTTATGTTAATGCTTGGGGTGGTGGCAGCACTATTGCACGTGCTTTGAAATCCATTGAGGAGATTTATTCCAAATCTCCTCAATGGAAAGAGATTCGCGAGAAAATTATCAAGAAAACAATACTTTGTTTATCAGGTGATCAGGACGATACGTATGCCAAGTATGTGGGACCGTTCTGGCCTGAACTTCGCCAACAAGAAATGGGCGGTATGACTGTGGGACTGGCATATAACTGCCAGGCAAGAGCTTCTAAGGAGAATGCCGTATTCTATACTCCCGAATGGATGGAAAAGAATATATTGAGTAAAGGACCCTTCGGAAAACTCCAGCGTGTATGGGGTGATGGAAAGCAGATGGTTAAAGGGGATGTATACGATTTCTTCGGTTTGTCCGGCTATACCGTAGATGAATTGAAAAAGATGGGTTACGTAGTTTGGACTCCACTTCTTCAACCTAAGAATTCATTCTTGGCAGAAGGTGACACTTATTGTTTCTTGAATTACATTGGCAATGGTCTGCGTGGTGGTGAAGACCTTGCCTATGGTGGTTGGTGCGGTTGCAAAACCGAACTTCCGGATTCTATTAAGGACAAAGACAGAATGACTATCATGAAATACCGGATGGAGCATAATACTCTGCCTGACTTCACCGCCCCGGTAATGAATGGCTTGGCTGCCCGTTTCTTGTGGTCCTCTACTTCTGACTATAATGAGGCTAATCACTATCCGGTAATTAAGGGTGCTTGTGATATAGTTGCAGCGGCGGGTGAAAAGCTGAAGCTGAAATATACTGTTACAGATCCTGATAAAGAGGATAAGCTAACAGTGAAATGGTGGCAATATATGTCCGGACCATTCAAAGATAAAGTGCAAGTAGATGATCCTGCTTCAGCTAATACTACTTTTTCTGTACCTGCCACGGCTAAATCGGGTGATAAAATTCATTTGGTACTCGAAGCGACCGATAATGGCACTCCTCAGTTGAATATGTATCATAGAGTAATTATAACAGTGAAGTAATTTTATTATATTTTGAAAATATGAAAAACAAATTTCTCTTAATAGGCTTGCTTATGTTCTTTTGCGGAGCAAGTGCTTTTGCGCAACAGAATCTGTTTGTTGCACAAGATATCCAATCGAGCGTTGTGAATGCTGATAATACAGTTACCTTTAGATTTAAAGCTCCCGATGCAAAGAAAGTGCAGATAGCCGGTGACTTTGCAGATAAGGCCGAAGGGCAGCATGTGGGAGGTATGGTTGGTGCCGGTCTGATTGATATGACCAAGGATGCTGACGGCCTTTGGACTTATACTACCAAACCTTTGGAGTCAGAACTCTATAGTTATCAATTCATGGTAGATGGCATTCCTACTATTGACCCGAATAATGTGTATGTGTATCGTGACTTTGCTACGGTAAGTAATGTTTTCCTCGTGGGGAATGGTAAAGCTGATTTATATAAAGTGAACAAGGTGCCTCATGGCACTTTGTCTCATCGTTGGTATCATTCTGACGGTATGAAGGCGGATCGTCGTATAAATGTCTATACTCCGGCAGGTTATGAACAATCCGGTGATAAGAAATATCCGGTTCTTTATTTGTTGCACGGTATGGGTGGCGATGAGGATGAATGGAGCACTTTTGGCCGCGCTACGCAGATTCTTGATAACCTGATTGCTCAAGGCAAAGCTGTTCCTATGATTCTTGTCATGCCCAACGGACACGCTGCTATGGAAGCTGCACCGGGTGAAAGTAGTTTAGGTTATTACAAACCTTACCATATGAAAAATGGTACAATGGATGGTGCTTTTGAAACCTATTTTCCTGAAATCATCAAGTTTGTAGAGAGTAACTATCGTGTGCAGGCAGATAAAGCGCATCGTGCTATTGCCGGTCTTTCAATGGGTGGTTTCCATTCTACTAATATTTCACTGAACTATCCCGATTTATTCGATTATGTAGGTCTTTTCTCCGCAGCACTTAATGTGCAGCAGGCAGGTCAAAAGAACAGCCCTATTTATCAGGATATGGATAAGAAATTGGCTACACAGTTCAAGAATGCTCCCAAACTCTATTGGTTGGGTATCGGTAAAGACGATTTCCTTTGCAAAAATAATGAAGCCTATCGTGCTAACTTGGATAAAATGGGCTACAAGTATGAATTTATGGAAACACCCGGGGGGCACGTCTGGACTTGCTGGCGTATCTATCTATCTGTATTTGCTCCGAAATTATTCAAATAGAATAGATTGAACCATGAAGAAACAAGTTATTTATATGCTATTGGCTACAAGCGTACTGAGCGCTTGTGGCCCCGGCACTCCCCAGTTGGGTAAAGACTCTATTGATGATGTCGTTGGTGCCATGACATTGGAGGAAAAAACTCATCTGCTGATTGGAACAGGAATGGCAGGGGCTTCGGGTGACAGTACTGTGATTGGAACTACCAAGAAACTGGTTCCGGGTGCTGCGGGCACTACCTATCCTATTCCCCGTTTAGGGATTCCTGCCATTGTTTTGGCTGATGGTCCAGCTGGTTTGCGCATCGATCCTACCCGCGACGGTGATTCGGCTACTTATTACTGTACGCATTTTCCTATCGGTACTTTGCTCGCCTCTACATGGAATGAGGAATTAGTGGAAGAAGTGGGTAAGGCGATAGGTAACGAAGTCTTGGAATATGGTGCGGATGTGTTGCTGGCTCCTGCTTTAAATATACATCGTAACCCTTTGTGTGGGCGTAATTTTGAATATTATTCAGAAGATCCCCTTGTGTCCGGTAAGATAGCTGCAGCCTATGTCAAGGGGGTACAGAGTAACGGAGTAGGTACTTCCATTAAACATTTTGCGGTCAATAATCAGGAAACCAACCGGAATACTAACGATGCCCGTGTAACTCCACGTGCTTTGCGTGAAATCTATTTGAAAGGTTTCGAAATAGCCGTAAAAGAGTCTGAACCGTGGACTGTAATGTCTTCTTATAATTATATCAACGGTACATACGCTTCTGAAAACGAAGCTTTGTTGACTACTTTACTGCGTGATGAATGGGGGTTTAAAGGGATGGTGATGACCGATTGGTTTGGTGGTAAGGATGCTATAACCCAAATGATTGCCGGAAATGATATGCTCCAGCCGGGCAGAACCAACCAGTATGATATGATTATCGAAGGAGTAAAAAGTGGTAAACTGGATGAATCTGTACTGAACCGTAATGTAAAGCGTGTTTTGGAACTAATTCTTCAAAGTCCGCGTTTCAAAGGGTACCAATATTCCAATAAGCCTGACTTAAAAGCTCATGCAGCTGTTACCCGCCAATCGGCTGCGGAAGGTATGGTATTGCTGAAAAATGAGAATAATGCTTTACCTTTAGGTAGGGATATTAAAAATATAGCTCTCTTGGGTTGCACTTCTTACGATTTTATTGCCGGTGGAACCGGTTCGGGTAATGTGAATAGGGCTTATACTGTTTCTTTGCTGGATGGTCTGAAGAATGCAGGTTATCAAATAGATGAATCTCTGAAAGCTATCTATGAGCAGCATATTGCAGCTGAAAATAAGAAAAATACTCCCGATCCCTCTCAGGCTTTCTCTAGATTTATGCCAGTGCCACGCCCCACAGAACTTATTCCTTCCACAAAAGAACTTTCCGAATTGGTTAACAAGTCGGATGTGGCTCTAATTACCTTAGGACGTACTTCCGGTGAGTTTGTAGACCGTAAAGTCAATGACTTTGAATTGAGTAAGGAAGAGTTTGAGATGCTGCAATCTGTTTGTAAAGCTTTCCATGCAGCCGGAAAGAAAGTGATTGTAACCTTGAATATTGGTGGTGTGATAGAAACCGCTTCCTGGAAGAACCTTCCGGATGCTATCCTGCTGGCTTGGCAAGCCGGACAAGAAGGAGGAAATAGTGTAACTGATGTATTAAATGGTAAGACATCTCCATCAGGCAAACTGCCGATGACTTTCCCAAATAAACTGATGGATGTTGCCTCGTCGGCAAACTTCCCGATGGATGCCAAGGCTGATACGGATGTAAGGAACAAAGGAGATAGGAAGTCTTCTGTAAGAAATGTGGATTATACCAATTATGAAGAAGATGTTTTTGTCGGTTATCGTTATTTCGATAGTTTTGGTAAACAGGTATCTTATCCGTTTGGATATGGGCTTTCTTATACCACATTCGATTATACTAATCCATCCATTAAAGTAGATAACGGAGTATATACTGTTATTGTCGATGTGAAGAATACCGGTAGTTTTGCGGGTAAGGAAGTGGTGCAACTTTATGTAACTGCTCCGAATAATGCTAAGATGAATAAGCCTGAAAAGGAATTGAAAGCTTTTGCTAAGACTAAGGAACTAAAACCAGGTGAGACGGTTGCTATAACTTTAACGGTTAAAGTTGATGATCTTGCTTCTTATGATGAAGCCTCTTCTTCATGGATCGTCGATTCCGGTAGCTATAAATTTCTGATTGGTGCTTCATCAAGTGACGTCAAAGCTGTACTTAATGCAGAAGTTGTTGCGGCTACTGAAAAAACAAATGATATATTAAAGCTACAGGCACCTATTAACTTATTGCAACGTTAGGTATTGTTTTCATTATATAAATATTTACCCGTTTGCGGAATTAATCGGGTTCTCTCTGCATCTGCTCCGTATAAAGGTACCTTTTTGTGGAGCAGATACGGAGTGGGTACGGGGTTATCCCTTTGAAGATACCTTGAAACTGGGGTTTACACGTATTTCAATTCCGCCAGCAGGTAACTATTCTGTAGTTATGAACATGTAATTTCTTCCTCGTAAATATCCTGCAAGTATGTTTCTTCAAATGTAACAAACATATCGTTATTGTATTATGTTGTAAACATATAGCTCCCTACTTAAATTTACAAAAAAAAGTGAATATATTATTTTATTTGTTGTCTGGAGGGAAGAATGTAAACAGCTTCTTAATAATATAGAACAGTTAAAATAGTTAGTTTATTTTGTACTGATTACAGTTTACATTATCTTTGTACCCGAAAATGAAATGTGGAGAGATTTGAGTAGCTTGCAACCACAGAAAAAAATGCTAAAACAACATACTTTTCTGCCTCTGACCTTGTGTCGATGTATCTACTCACCTCTTTATCCCGCATTCCCTCATTTTTATTTTTAATTCTTAATTTTTAATTGAAGAAATGGGATATTTATTCACATCCGAATCGGTGTCTGAAGGACACCCCGACAAAGTGGCCGATCAAATATCGGACGCTGTGCTTGACAAACTGTTGGCTTACGACCCCAGTTCGAAAGTAGCTTGCGAAACTCTGGTAACTACCGGACAGGTAGTGCTGGCTGGAGAAGTGAAAACCAAGGCGTACGTTGACCTCCAACTCATCGCACGCGAAGTAATCAAGAAAATCGGCTATACCAAAGGCGAGTATATGTTCGAGAGTAATTCGTGCGGTGTATTGAGTGCCATCCACGAACAAAGTCCCGACATCAACCGTGGTGTAGAACGACAAGATCCTATGGAACAAGGTGCCGGTGACCAAGGCATGATGTTCGGTTATGCTACCAATGAAACGGAAAACTATATGCCGCTTTCGCTGGATCTCGCTCACCGCATCCTGCAAGTGCTGGCTGACATCCGTCGCGAAGGTGTAGACATGACTTACCTCCGTCCCGATGCCAAGAGCCAGGTAACCATTGAATACGATGATAACGGAACTCCCGTCCGCATTGATACGATTGTAGTTTCCACCCAGCACGATGATTTCATCCAACCTGCCGATGATAGCGAAGCTGCACAGCTCAAAGCTGACGAAGAGATGCTTGCCATTATCCGTCGCGATGTTATCGAGATATTGATGCCGCGTGTGATTGCTTCCATCAGTGCCGAAAAGGTATTGGCGCTGTTCAACGATAGCATTACATATCATGTCAATCCTACCGGTAAGTTCGTTATCGGCGGACCTCACGGAGATACAGGTTTGACAGGTCGTAAGATTATCGTAGATACATACGGTGGCAAAGGTGCTCACGGTGGTGGTGCTTTTTCTGGTAAAGATCCTTCGAAAGTAGACCGTTCGGCTGCATACGCTGCCCGCCATATTGCCAAGAACTTGGTTGCTGCCGGTGTGGCAGACGAAATGCTGGTACAGGTGAGCTACGCTATCGGTGTGGCGCGTCCTATCAATATTTATGTCAATACATACGGTCGCAGCAACGTAAGCATCAGCGATGGTGAGATTGCCCGCAAGATTGACCAATTGTTCGACCTTCGTCCTAAAGCCATCGAAGACCGCTTGAAGTTGCGTAATCCTATCTATCAGGAAACTGCTGCTTACGGTCATATGGGACGTGAACCGCAAACCGTCATCAAGCACTTCACATCACGTTATGAAGGTAACAAGGATGTAGAGGTTGAACTCTTCACTTGGGAAAAACTGGATTACGTGGATAAGGTGAAGGATGCATTCGGACTTGCCTGATTTGCATGTATAAGTAGTAATCAGCATAGCTTTACAGCTATTTATATAGAAAGCCACCCTTCCGTTTCGGGATTACCCTGAACGGAAGTGGTGGCTTCTAATTTATAACTTCTGTATATAAGATTTCGCAGAAAAACCATACCTTTGCATTCACTATTAATATAATGATGAAGAGGATTCCATGAATAAGATAACTTCCGTATGTGTTTACAGTGCTTCAAGTACGAAGATTGCCCCTGAATATTTCGATGCTGCTCGAGAACTTGGTACTCTGTTGGGACAAAAGCAAATCCGCTTGATTAACGGGGCGGGAAATATGGGATTAATGTCTGCTGTGGCGGATGCAACACTTGCTGCCGGAGGCGAAGTGACCGGAGTGATTCCTCATTTTATGGTAGAACAAGGTTGGCATCATACAGGTCTGACTGAACTTGTTGAAGTGGAGAGTATGCACGAACGCAAAAAGTTAATGGCCGACCTCAGCGATGCCATTATTGCCTTACCCGGAGGTTGTGGCACTCTGGAAGAACTTTTGGAAGCAATAACCTGGAAGCAATTGGGACTGTACCTCAATCCCATTGTCATACTGAATACCAAAGGCTTTTTCGATCCTCTGCTTGATATGCTTCGAAAAGCAGTCGATGAAAACTTTATGCGCGCGCAGCATGGTGCAATCTGGCATGTAGCCAATACTCCGCAGGAAGCTGTAGATTTGATACATACTACTCCTTTGTGGGACGCTTCTATCCGTAAATTTGCCGCTATATGATAACGATGCTGATGGCTTGGACGGTAGCAGCCGGGGCAGAGGGAATTCCTATTCCCTATTCTCCGAGAATGGATGATTGTATCACTGTTGTCCTTCTGTGCTGCTTCTTTTTGTCGTCTTATGTTCTATCTCGTAGCCGCAAATTCCTGTTGCAGTTGGTTAAGGATTTTCTTCTGCATCGTGAGCGTACCAGCATCTTTGCTACTTCTACTGCCACGGATATGCGCTATCTGTTGCTATTGATTTTGCAGACCTGTGTGCTTGCCGGAGTTTGCTTTTTCAACTATTTCAATGATAAGCAGCCCGTTTTGGTACAGCATATACCGCCGGTTGCCTTACTGGGAATTTATGTAGGTATATGTTTACTTTTTCTATTTCTGAAATGGTTGATTTATTCTTTTTTAGGCTGGATTTTTTTTGACGAGAGTACTACTTCTCTTTGGATTGAATCATATTCTACATTACTTTATTATCTTGGATTTGCCCTTTTCCCATTTGTCTTATTCATAGTCTATTTTGATTTAAGTCTACAATTTACGGTAATAATTGGTTTATTTTTACTCTTTTTGACTGGAATATTGATATTCTATAAGTGGTTAAAGCTTTTTTGTAACAATTTATATGGCAGTCTCCTTTTAATTTTGTACTTTTGTGCCCTTGAAATCGTACCTTGTTTAATGTTATATCAAGGGATGATGCAGCTAAACGATTATTTGATAATAAATTTTTAGGACGTTGAAAATAAAGAAAGTACTTGTGTCGCAGCCGAAACCGGCATCTGAGAAATCTCCTTACTACGACATAGCCGATAAGTATGGTGTGAAAATTGATTTTCACCCGTTTATCAAGGTGGAGAGCGTTTCAGCGAAAGAGTTCAGACAACAAAAAGTATCTGTATTGGATCACACTGCTGTCGTTTTCACTTCGCGTCATGCAATTGACCACTTTTTCCATCTTTGTACGGAATTGCGTGTAACAATACCTGAGACTATGAAGTATTTCTGTGTGTCAGAGACTATTGCACTCTATATCCAGAAGTACGTACAGTATCGTAAGCGTAAGATTTTCTTTGGAAATACCGGAAAGTTTGATGATCTTATGCCTTCTATCATTAAGCACAAGACTGAAAAGTACTTGGTGCCGATGTCGGATGTGCATACCGATGAAATCAGCAATTTGCTGGAAAAGAATAAGATCCAGCATAATGAGGTTATTATGTACCGCACGGTCAGCAATGATTTCCCTGCGGATGAGAAATTTGATTATGACATGTTGGTGTTCTTCAGTCCTGCTGGAGTTTCTTCTCTGAAGAAGAATTTCCCGGATTTTGAGCAGAAGGAAATCAAGATCGGAACATTTGGTTCTACAACTGCACAGGCAGTTCGTGATGCCGGGCTTCGTCTGGATTTGGAAGCGCCTAGTGTACAGGCTCCTTCTATGACGGCAGCACTGGACATGTTCATCAAAGAGAATAATAAAGGAAAGTGAATTTAGTTATGAGTTATAAGTTACGAGTTATTTGCTTGTGACTTGTAGCTGTAACGGAGAATTTATGATTACGAGCTACAAGTGGTTGTGCTTTTATGCCGCCAGGCACTTGTAGCTCGCTTTTTATAGCAAATAACTCATAACTTATAACTCATAACTTATAATGAATACCTTGCGTAAGCCGGAGAGGCTTGATAAGAAGAAAATAATAGAGAAGATGTTTGCGGGCGGAGCACGTTCGTTTTCGGTCTTCCCCTTGCGCGTGGTATATTTGCCTATAGAGGAGTTGGAGGCGAATGCTTCTATTCTTGTCAGTGTATCGAAACGTCGCTTTAAGCGTGCCGTGAAACGTAATCGTGTAAAACGTCAAATACGGGAAGCATACCGTGTCAATAAGCATGAGTTGTTGAAAGTGCTGGATGAAAAGCACTGCCGGCTGGCGATTGCATTTATTTATCTTTCAGACCAATTGGTTGAATCTTCTGTGATAGAAGATAGGATAAAGACCGCTTTGGCGCGTATTGCTGAAAAGGTGATCTTTACCTCTGCTGCGGTCGTACAACCTCCAGAAATGGAAAATACACTTTCGCCGGATGCCGAGACTCTGGCGCAACTTCCTTAACCGGTATGAAAAGACTGCTTTCATATCTGCTGTTACTTCCTATTTATTTTTATCAGAAGTGTATTTCGCCCATGACTTCCCCGTCGTGCAGGTTTACTCCTACTTGTTCGCAATACGCTGTAGAGGCTATTAAGAAACATGGACCTTTCAAAGGTTTCTATTTGGCAGTAAGACGTATTTTGCGTTGCCATCCTTGGGGAGGTTCCGGCTATGATCCTGTTCCATGAATACCTTTTCTTATGAATATTCCTATTGACATACATACACATCACTTGCCCGTAGAACCCGGAATGGCAATTGAGAACTGCTATCCTGAGACGTTTGCGCCGCAAGAAGGTTGCTGGTATTCTGTGGGAATACATCCCTGGCATCTTATTCCTTCAGGTAATCAGGGAAAACAGGATGACCGCATGGGGATTCTTGCGGGATTGGCAAGCCATCCGCAGGTATTGGCAATTGGAGAAGCGGGGTTGGATAAATTGGCGGATGCGCCGATGACTATGCAGATAGAATTCTTTGAGTACCAGGCCCGGTTGGCTATGGAAGTAGACAAACCTTTAGTCATTCATTTGGTTAAGGCGGTGGATGAACTCTTGAAACTGAAACAAACGTTACGTCCTGCCAATCCATGGATTATACATGGTTTCCGTGGTAAAGCGGCGATGGCTCGGGAGTATCTTCGGCATGGCTTTTATCTTTCCTTTGGAGAGAAATACCAGGAAGAAGCGCTTCGGTTGATTCCTGCCGAACAGTTGTTTATCGAGTCAGATGAAAGCGTGATTCCTATTGCCGGATTATATGAGCGGGCGGCTAGTCTTCGTGGAGTTTCCCGTGATGAACTTTTGGAATCGGTGCAGCAAAATATCCGTAAAGTCTTTTTTAAGCAATAAGAGTTGTATCTTCAAATAAAGTGTCGTACTTTTGCGAACACAAGTTGATAGATAACAATTAAATAGATAATCATTCGATGAATTTTGTAGAAGAATTAAGATGGCGTGGCATGCTTCAAGACATAATGCCCGGCACAGAAGAACTTTTGGAAAAAGAACAAGTAACCGCTTATATCGGTTTTGACCCTACAGCAGATTCTTTGCATATCGGACACTTGTGCAGTGTAATGATCTTGCGTCATTTCCAGCGTTGCGGACACAAGCCGCTGGCTCTGATTGGTGGTGCTACGGGTATGATTGGCGACCCTTCCGGAAAATCGGCTGAGCGTAATTTGCTTACCGAAGAGATCCTTCAGCGCAATATGGCTGGTATGAAGGCACAGCTTGCCAAGTTCCTGGATTTTGACTCCGATGCTCCTAACCGTGCCGAATTGGTGAACAACTACGACTGGATGAAGAATTTCACGTTCCTCGACTTCGCCCGTGAGGTAGGAAAGCATATCACCGTAAACTACATGATGGCAAAAGATTCTGTAAAGAAGCGTCTGAACGGTGAGGCGCGTGACGGTCTTTCTTTTACTGAGTTCACTTACCAGTTATTGCAAGGCTACGACTTCCTGCACTTGTATGAAACACGTGGCTGTAAACTGCAAATGGGTGATTCGGACCAATGGGGTAATATCACTACAGGTTCCGAATTGGTTCGTCGTACCAATGGTGGCGAAGTTTTCGCCCTTACCAGTCCGCTGATTACGAAGGCCGACGGTGGTAAGTTCGGTAAAACTGAATCCGGTAATATCTGGCTTGATCCCCGTTATACTTCTCCCTATAAATTCTATCAATTCTGGTTGAATGTGAGCGATGCAGACGCATCCCGCTATATTAAGATATTCACTTCTATCGGTAAGGAAGAAATTGATGCTTTGATTGCCGAACACGAAGCAGCACCTCACCTGCGTGTTCTTCAGAAACGTCTGGCCAAGGAAGTAACCATCATGGTTCACTCTGAAGAAGACTACAATGCAGCGGTAGACGCATCCAATATCTTGTTTGGTAATTCAACTTCCGATGCATTGAAGAAACTGGACGAAGATACACTGTTGGCAGTATTCGAAGGTGTTCCTCAGTTTGAAGTATCATTCGATGCTTTGAAAGAAGGAGTGAAAGCCGTTGATTTGTTCGTTGACAATGCTGCTGTTTTTGCTTCCAAGGGCGAAATGCGTAAATTGGTTCAAGGTGGTGGCGTTTCTTTGAATAAAGAGAAGTTAGAAGCTTTTGATCAAGTAGTTACTACTGCCGATCTGCTCGATGGAAAGTATTTATTAGTACAGAGAGGTAAGAAGAATTATTACCTGATTATCGCAAAATAATAGATTGATAGAAAAAAATGTCCCGAAATATTTGGATGTTTTGGGACAAACTTCTATCTTTGCACCGCTTTTTAACAGAAAGCCCTCGAGTTTGTCTCATGGTGTAATGGTAGCACAACAGTTTTTGGTTCTGTTTGTCTAGGTTCGAATCCTGGTGAGACAACTAAAATAAAGCTCTGATAATCTTTGATTGTCGGAGCTTTTTTCATACCCTTCCCTTTGCATATCTGTTTGTAATTCCTATCTTTGTAACAGATATAATAATATCTATTATCTCCTTATTTTCAATATAACAGATATAATGATATGCCTTCTTTGTATACTTTCGATATAGATACACCGGATGAACTGCTTCAAGTTCTAGCCCAAAACTTGCAGAAGCGGAGACTTGAAAAGGGGTTATCCCGCGATGCCCTTTCTGCGTTGAGCGGAGTGCCTGCTCCCACCATCGCAAAGTTTGAGCAGAAGTTTACTATTTCTTTATCCTCTTACGTGGCACTGGCAAAGGCATTAGGTTATGCAAAGGCAGTGAAGGAGCTTCTGTCCGAACCACTTTTCAGCACTATGGAGGAACTGGATATGATAAATAGGAATAAAAACAGAAAGCGAGGACGAAATGAAATGGGTGAATAAACTGTCAGTACTCTATCACGGGCGTAAAGTAGGGGAGCTTACGATGACACCGGACAATCGTTGTTGTGCTTTTCAATATGATAAGGAATGGCTTGTATCGGGATTTTCTATTTCTCCATTAGATCTACCACTCACCTCCAATCTGTTTGTAGCCAAACCCGAGCCGTTCTGGGGGAACTTTGGTATATTCGAAGATAGTCTTCCCGATGGATATGGTCGTTACTTGCTTAGTAGATTGCTGAGAAAGGAAGGTATAGATGATGGAAAACTTACTCCGATACAGCGCTTGAGTATCGTGGGTTGTTCTGGTATGGGGGCTTTATGCTATCTTCCGGAGGCATATATAAATGAAGATAAATCGTTGCCTGAGCTCGATGAAATGCAACAAATGGCATTAGATGTCCTTTCAGAGAAATCGGATATTGGTGAAGATATACTTTATTTCAATAGCGGTAATTCAGGCGGATGTCGTCCTAAATGTTTAGTTCATAATGATGAAGGCGACTGGCTGGTGAAGTTCCGCCACACGTATGACCCTAAGGATATGGCACAGATGGAATATCGGTATAATGAGATAGCGCACCAATGTGGCATTCAGGTTGCCGATTTCAAACTATTACAAGGCAAATACTTCGCCAGCAGACGTTTTGATATAGAAGATGGAGAGCGGGTGCATGTGGCTACAGCCGGTGCATTGCTTAATGAGTCTATCCATAATCCTAAATTGGATTATAGAACTTTGTTGCATCTTACCGGCTTTCTCACTCAAGATCCGCAGCAAGTAGATGAGATGTTTCGTCGCATGGTTTTCAATGTCTTGGCGGATAATAAGGACGATCATGCCAAGAACTTCACTTTTGTTTGTCGTGCTGGTAGGTGGTCGCTGGCTCCTGCTTATGACTTGACTCTGTGTAAAGAAGGGTACAACGGAGAACATGCTACCTCTGTTAATAATCAAGGTAATCCAAATATTGAAGATATGCTTGTGGTAGGCGAAAGTATCCGTATCCCGAGAAAGAAAGGCACTGAGATCATTAAAGAGATTATGGAGCATTGCCGTGAGATTTTGATGGATAGTTGGGCGAACAAAATGGGATAGAATAATTCATTGTGAACAGATAAACAAAATCATATATAAACTATTTTACTATGTTATCATTGAAAAAGATTTGCTTCTTAGCGTTCTTCCTGTTAATTATTCAGGCAGGATATGCTTGTACCGCTGTCGTTGCCGGGAAAAATGCCACGATTGACGGCAGTGTATTGAATTCTCATACTGATGCCGGGGCTGATTGCCGCATACGTGTCGTACCTGGGCAGAAATTTGCCAAGGGTGCTCTTGCTCCTGTTTATTACGGTATTCAGCGTGTTGATCTTCCATTGGAAGATAATGGTGAAATACTTGGTTACATTCCGCAAGTGGAGCAAACTTATACGTACTTTCAATCAGCTTATTCACACATTAACGAGTATCAACTCTGTATCGGCGAAAGTACCATGAGCCAGCGTTCCGAGTTGCAAGTTGATAAAGGACAAGGAAAGCAAATCATGACCGTGGAGCAAGCCATGATCTTTGCCCTTCAACGCTGTAAGACTGCCGAAGAGGCACTTGCCCTTATCACTTCATTGATGGAAACATACGGCTTCCTACCCTCTTGTGGTCCTGAATCGGAATGTCTGACGATAGCCGATCCCGAAAATGTATGGGTATTGGAACTATTCAGTGTAGGCAAGAATTGGACGTCCGAAAGTGGTAAGCCCGGTGTTATATGGGCTGCGCAACGAGTACCCGACGATCACATTGCCATGATCCCCAACTGGAGCATCATCAAAGAAATAGATTTATCTAAACCCGGTGAATATAAAGCTTCTTCCAATTATCAGACCGTAGCCATAGAAAACGGCTGGTACTCTCCGCAAAGTGGCAAGCCTTTTGTGTGGCAAGAAGCTTATTGTCCTACTCCTCGCGAATTTGCGACGAACCGCTTCTGGTTGTTTGCCAATACCTTCGCTCCTTCCATGAAGCTGATACCGCAACGCAGAACCAATGATCCGTACGAGAACTTGAACCAATATATGCAATACGTAGAGCCTCTCAGCATGTACCCGTTCTCTCTGAAACCCGATAATAAAGTATCTGTCAAAGATTTAATGGCTTTCCAACGCTCTACTTTCGCCGGCACAATCTACGATAAAGAGAATGATGCCGTTTGGTATTATCCTGATAAGGACGGTAAAATGGTAAAAAGCAAGCTTGCTACTCCTTTCCCTTCTAAAGAGACTCAGAAACTGATGAAGACCACCCGTCGCCGTGCTGTGGCGCGAGTAGATGGAGAGTACGGAATGGTTGCTCAACTTCGTTCGGATATGCCTCGTGAAATCGGAGGTATCTATTGGGTTTTCCAAGACAATGCTTATACTTCCCCTTATCTTCCTATCTTCACAGGAGTTACCCGGATACCGGAAGTCTATTCTACTTACGATCCCAGTCGGTATACAGATAACTCCGTTCGCTGGGCTATCGACTTCGTTGATAATCTTTTGTACTTGAACTGGCAAGATGGTAAAGAAGACCTGAATGCTGCTCGTGCTCCGATGGAAGATGGTTTCTTTGCTCGTAACCGTCAGATAGAAAAAGAATTCATTGCACTGCAAAAGAAGAATCCGAAGAAAGCTGTGGAGTTGCTGAATAGTTATACTCAGGAATGTGCAGACAAAATTATGCAGACGTATGTTGAGTTGCGTAATACTTTGATTACGAAGTATACTAATAATAAGATGCGTTGATAGTACTTATTCAGAGTAATCAACCTGAAGTTCTTAAAAATAATAGCCGAAACACTTGACATCGCTTTTGCAATGTTGTATATTTGTAAAGTGAATTTATAGATACTTCAATTTTAAATTAGGATAAACGGAGAGGCATTGCTTCTCCGTTTCTTTTTTACCCTCACGCCTTCTTATTTGAAATGCCGCATGTTTGCTCCCGAAATGCCACACCTCAGCAGGTGAAATGGCTGGCATTTGCCCTGAAAACCTCTGTGATTTTGGTGAAAAGCCCCGGCATTTCGGATGCTGAGGTGTGGCAGAACGGATGGTGTGTTCAAAGCAAACAGATGGTGCGTTTAGGGTAAACAGACCATCTGTTCGGGTGAAATACATCATCCATTTCGATAACACAAACAATAGGCTTTAGCGTCCGGTCAGTTAATCTTTCGTAAATCTGCTCTTGACAAGAAAGAGCAAATTTATTATCTTCTGGGTCATAAAACTAAGACTTCATTCGGATTCTTTTTCTATTTATTTGGCTATAAAATAATTATTGCGTAAACTTGCTGTTCCAATGTTTTATTAATTTACAGACAATATGAGATACGATGTTTTTATAAGTTATTCTAGTCTCGACCAAAAGGTAGCTGAAGGTATTTGTGCATATCTGGAACAACATAAGATACGATGCTTTGTTGCCTACCGTGATATTCCTGCTGGTGTGCCTTGGGCAAGGGCTATTACAGAAGCATTGGATGACAGTAGAATGATGGCGGTCGTCTTCTCGGGTAACTTTAACCGTTCTGAACAGGTCGATAGGGAGATAGAAATAGCCTCGGAAGAGCGAAAACCTATTTTGACATTCCGTATTACAAATGATATTTTTGAAGGAGCAAAGAAGTATTACCTAAAGAATCTGAATTGGATAGATGCTTTTCCTGATCCGGAACAGCAGTTCGGTGCTTTGGCACTGAATATAGTGAAGTTGCTGGATATAAAAGGAGGGACTGTCTTGCAAAAAGATTCTGCTGAGTTTGTTCGTTTGTATCGTAAATTAGCAGACCAAGGCGATGCTGAGGCTCAACTTAATTTAGGTGTATTATATGAAACAGGTGAATTCGTCACTAAGGATTTTGCTGAGGCTGTTCGTTGGTATCGTATATCAGCCGATCAAGGCAATGCTAAAGCTCAATTATGCTTAGGTGCATGTTATGCCAATGGTGAAGGTGTCACTAAGGATTCTGCTGAGGCTGTTCGTTGGTATCGTAAATCAGCCGATCAAGGCAATGCTGAAGCTCAATTTAATTTAGGTTTATTATATGAAGCAGGTGAAGGCGTCACTCAGGATTCTACTGAGGCTGTTTATTGGTATCGTGAATCAGCAGATCAAGGCATTGCAGAAGCTCAACTTAATTTAGGTGCATGTTATGTAACTGGTGAAGGCGTCACTCAGGATTTTGCTGAAGCTGTTTGTTGGTTGCGTAAATCAGCTGATCAAGGCAATGCTGAGGCTCAATGCAACTTAGGTATCGGTTATGAAACAGGTAGAGGCGTCACTAAGGATTCTGCTGAGGCTGTTCGTTGGTATCGTAAATCAGCCGATCAAGGCAATGCTGA
>USLU01000008.1 GCA_900555635.1 uncultured Bacteroides sp. | reverse complement strand
TGAAAGTCGGGGCTTTGTGCGTAAAAAAAGGAGATGTGCATTTTGACACACCTCCAATACAGTTACTCTCATTCATCATTTACACGTTACTCTTATTAATCATTGCGCTAATTAGCATTTAGCTCAAAATCCTTCTGAAATGCACCGAATGTTCCCCTGACTAGTATAATTGTTCAGATTAATTCGTTACATTTGCATCATTCTTAAACACTTCAACTCTATGGCACACCGTCTGAATACTAACAAACAGTTCATGATAGGCAACGGCATCCTGGCTTTTGCCGTAATTTTCGTGGTTGTAATCTTCGTTTATATGAGCATGCGTTTGCAGCAACAGAAGAATGGCGAACGGAATTTTATAGAAACATACACCATCACCCTGACGAAAGGTTTCACCGGAGATTCACTTTCTTTGATGATAAATGATAGCCTACTCGTAAATCAGAAGATTGCGGAAGAACCTTTCACCGTAGAAGTGAAACGCTTCTCCGAACAAAGCGCATTGATGATAGTAGACAATGCAACTGAAAAGCTCTCCTTATTCGAATTGAGCGAAAAAGGAGGCAAATACAGATTCGAAAAAGAAAACGGTGAAGTGAAACAGCTGGCTCAAGAATAAAGCAACCCTAGCCTGCACTATTCGCACTCAAGAGTATTCAGACTACTCTAGATTAAAATAGAACTTATGCTTCAATGACTTGCCCGGCATCTTGAACGTAAGTTCTATGAAGTTTTCTTCATCCTCCAAGCAATCTTCGCTGTTATAAGTTAGCAAAATATCTTCTCCACGGGGGATAGCCTTCAACTGTGAAGCACAATTAGATGTCAGTTTAGGCATAACGGAAGTAGTGATTCTTTTCCCATTCAGATACAAACTAACCAGGCAAGCGTCTTTTCCATTCGCTTTGCTTTCTACTGTAATAGATGCGGGTAATTTACGATAAGTCTGCATCACACCTTCTGCCCATTCGCGACGTGTCTTATCAAAGAAATACTCCACAGCAGGACTCATCTTTGTAATACATTGATCGATTTCTTCTACCGAAGTTATAGCAGGAACATGAGTTTCCATGCTCTTTATCAGGTCTTCCATTTCACGATCCTGTTGCTCAAATTCAGCAATCAAAGCTTTATGCTGACTTTCGGGAAAAGGATAGCGTACAGCATAACAATAGGTAATCTTTCCGCTTTTCTTCTCTTGGCGTTTTTCCCAATATGAACCGTCCACCTTTGATAAAGAGATGCCTTTGATAAATGGAAGAGAAGCCGCTTTGGTTGAACCTTCCGCCGTATAGCGGTCTACAAACTCAGTAATGCGGTCACCAGTACCGGTGACCTGATTTACGGTATGGGAGTCTGAAAACTCAATATTCTGTGCAATAGACTGTATTATTTGCCGTTTTATGCTCTCCAAGCATTGCCGACGAGCTTCTTCCATGTTACCCGCCTCGGCAGAAGCCACCATATAGCCCGATTCAGCGGATTCATACCACACTGGGGCTTTCTTGTCGCTCTTCTCAATTACTTTATATTGTTGGGCAAACAAAGTTGTGATACCAAAGCCAATCAATGCGGCGGCAATAAGGAAGATCCGAAGTGTTTTCATCATTCATTTCCTCCTTCTTGGTTATTATCTTCAGCCGATTCAACGGACGCCTTGGCAGCAGCCTCTGCAATCCGCTTGCGGGCTGTACGGATGAAACGAACAAAAGCACGGTCGGTCACCTTAATCTGAGAGATTAGTGCGGCAATGGCTTGTTCTTCGCCTTCGTTGGTATCACCTTGTACTTCCATGGCCACAGTAGCATACGTGCTGCCGTCTTCCCGATTACGGGCAGTCAGAGAAAGTTCTCCGGTAACCAGTGTCACGTTTCGCACCAGGCCTTCGGTACGTTTTGTTTCTCCAAGAGCCAATTCCGGCTGAATCACATAAACGTTGCTCTTCGATGCCGTTCCTGCATTATTCCGAGCCAGTATCTGTTCCACTTTCAACTTCAACGCCGCGGCATTTTTACGGCTTAGTCCTTCCTGAGTGGGTGTGCCGGCTACAAAGTGAATACTCTCCTGTGCAGCCATTCCTACAGAAAGAACAGCAAACAATGCCAATAACACGATCTTGTTTTTCATTGCCTTACGGTTTACTTGATTGTTATCGTTAACCCCTGCCCCATGGTAACCACAGAAGCAACATAATCTCCTCCAAGTATTTCATCGAGGTATTTCTTCAACTCGGAGCTAAAATGAGAGATGGTATAAGCACGCCCTTGGGCTTCATCCCAAATAGGCACTTGCATAGAGATATCGATCACTTTGTCGTTGCTACGACTCATATCGTATACACCATTCAAGGAATGGGTCTGCAACCAATCTTCCAATAGTTGTTTAAAGTCATTATCGCCACCGGGTGCCGGTTGGTCGAAGTCCCAATCGGTAACAGATTTGGAGAGTACCATCTGAATGACCATTTCGCGACCGTTCTTCACGATGTCATTAAAAGCAGCCTGCAATTTGGTAAAGAACTCTTCTTTGATTTTCTTTAGTGCATAATCGGTCAGTTTAACGGTATCAGTCGTCATATACTTACCGCTCTGAAAGGTTGCACTAGCCAGGTTGCCTGCTGTCTGAAGTTCGGTAGCACTCAGTTCAAGCGTCACTTCACTCTGGCGATTGGGATGGGTGGTTGCGATGGCTTTTGCAGTCACAATAATGTCAGCACCCATGTTCTGTATCATCTTTGTTGCAGCATCGGACTGTGTACCGGAAGTCAGAACATCATTCCGCTTAGCCCGTTTCAATTGGGCGATGAAGTCTTTAGTCTTATACCCACGGGTGCTGAATTCGCTGGTCATTTTACTCACAGCATAGCTCAGCATCTGATTATGGTCAAGAATGGTACGTACATCTTCCCCCTCTTTGGTATAAGGAACTACCGTCACAGTAGGCAGCTTCACCTGGCTACCGACGGTACCTACCGCCATCGTAAGGTTAGTCTGTACTTTATTCCGGTTGAGATCCTTCTGCAAAGCATCAAAAAGTATAGTTACATCTACAGTCGCACGATAATTCTTACCGACTTTCACCGTATTCTCTGTTTCCGTATACTCCTTCACAAAGACGGAGTAGCGTCCTTCATCAAAAAAACGGCGATCATAATCGGGCTTAGTAGTTGCTATCAACGGATTACCACTGTTTACTCCTTCTATCCCGGTATAGAACAAGGTATAGAAAGCGGATTTCAAAGCCATAGGTACAGCCTCTTTCTTTTTCTCGGCTATGCCTGTCGAACGAACAGAGAGAGTATTGCCCTGCTGTTGCAAGAAAGTGGCCTCGCTGGAATAATTCTGTGCATGCGCACCCACAGCCAAAAACATCCCCAATAGGAGCATCCAATAGTTTTTCATAATAGTCGATTTATTAATTGAACAAGCCACCCATCAGCGTCTGCTCACGTGAGATAATCATTATAGTCTGCCCGTCATTGATAGCTCGCATGATTTCCTCTCCACCCTTTTGGACTTTGCAAAGAGAAATATCTTCTCCTTCTACAGTCTTTGTTGTCAGGCGTCCGATTTCCTTTTTGGCAATTCTACCGGCAACTTCACGTGCCACATAAACAGTGAATTTTTGCGCTTCCTTCACGCCATGCATAGATCCGAGATTGATATAAACTTCTTCGGCTTTTCCCTTCTTCTCGGCATTCACTTCAAGGATAGTACCTTCCATTTTAAAGTATTCGTCTACAAAGTCGCGCATACTATGTACGGCGTATGTAATGGTATTGGCAATAGCTTCTTCTTTGTTACCTCCTCTACCGCCAGTCAGTCCGGAATGTTGCAGAGTCTTTGTGCCCACCAAAGTACCATCTTTAGACCTAGTTACTTTCAATGTATAGGTCACTGCCCCGTCATAATGGCCTTTGCCCTCGCTATCTTTTTTCCAGGTAGCAGTCATGGAAGACACTTGCCCGGTGATAATATACTGAGCACCCAGTTCGTTCATTGCAGAAAGGCGGTCCATTTCGTTATCTTCGCCTGCCGAGATATTCTCAGACGAGCGTCGTTGCGCCTCAATACGTAATGCATCTTGTGCATCCACATCAATCAGGATGACGCGATCCATCTTCTGTATACCTTCAATTACACTGTTACGCAGACCTTCTACCCATGCAAAGGGTACATTGCCAGAGCGGCGGAGGTAATCAATAAATACAGTGGGCTTCCCTTTAGGCTCATCAAAATTCTGAGCATATCCTGCCGCTACGTAGCATAAACAGAATACTATTAATAGAATCTTTCTCATAAATAGTGTTTGACTTTTAATTATTTGAATGTCCGCTTGATTTAATTTTTCAAAAATAAACATTTATTATCAACCCGCAAAAGCGTTGACGTTTATTAACTCAAAAAAGAAGACAAGAGAGGTATCAGGAAACTATCAGATAGTAGTACGATATTGTTTCAGTTCATCTCGCAGAGCCTGTACTTTGCCATCAGTCAGCTGGTTCAGCAGAGCCCAGAAGTGTTCTCCGTGATTCATTTCACGGGTATGGGATAACTCATGCAACAATACATAATCAATCAGATGTTGGGGCAATAGCACCAGGAAATAGGAAAGATTGATATTACCACGACCGGAACAACTCCCCCAACGCCCACTACTGGAATTAATCCTCACACTTTTATAAGGGAGGTTATGCTGCATGGAAAGCATGTATAGACGGGGAGGAAGAATGATCTTTGCATTTCGCCGCAACGCCTCCTCAATGACTTTGTGTAGCCAACTCTGCAGTCTTTCATCAGAGAAATCGGCGTCAGGAGGGCATATTATCTGCATCTCTCCCAGTTCTGAACGGGACAGAAAGCGGTCCCGTTGACCACTTACAAGGCTCAATTTAAAGTATTCCGTATCGATCCGGTAATTTAAATCGATTAACGGGCGAACTTGTTTCTGTTTGGCAGCTTTCAGGCGGGGACGTAATTCTTCAATGGCATTTTTCAGTTCCTTCATTGGAGTACCGGGAGGCACAGTAACATATATCCCATCCTCTTTCGTACGGAAAGTCAGGCGCCGCGCCCGAACATTTACCCGGACAAACAAACGACCAAGTTCCTCATCTTCAAATATACGTTCAGTTCCCATCGAATTCTCTTTGAATGGACAAAGGAACAAAGTTTTAGCCGAAAAGACAAGCAATTGCCTGCTAAAAGCGAACGGAGTGTCCGAAAATGAACACCTTGCAACTATAAATATTCGCACATAATCAGCACATTACATTTATGGCACAAATATTGAATATAATAGACCAATGAAACTTTCTTTCAAAAAAGACGCTTTGTCATGCAACTTTTTGGAAACTGTTCACGTCTAATAGATAAATGCTAAATCATAAAAACAAATGAATATGAAAAGTTTAACTACATTCCTCGCAATCGCTTTTTTAGCGTTTAGTACCACAGCTTGTTCACAACAACACACGTACAGTTCAGGCAATCTCTTCGGAGGTAAAACCATTAAAGCCAGCAAGAACTTTGTGACTAAAGATATCAGAGTAGACAACTTCACTAATGTGAATATAGCCGGCAGCATTGATGTTACTTATACACAAAAGGCCGGTAAGCCCGATGTAAAAGTATATACTTCGGATAATATTGTAGACCTGCTGAATATTGAAGTAAAGGGAAATACCCTTAACATAGGCTTCAAAAAAGGTGTGAACGTATCTTATGACAAATTGGAAGTCAAAGTAGCTGCCGAGAAATTGAACGGTGTCAGCATTGCAGGCTCAGGCGATTTTGAATTTGCCAATGGTTTGAAGACAGATGCTCTTAAACTTTCAGTAGCAGGTTCAGGAGATATAGAGGGCAGCGATATTACTTGTACAGACCTCGGAGTCTCCATTGCAGGTTCAGGCGACATCAATTGCAGCAATATTTCTTGCGGTGATCTTAAAACTTCCATTGCAGGTTCAGGCGACTTGAAACTGAATAATGTAAAAGCTACTTCGGCTAATGCATCCATAGCAGGTTCGGGTACACTGATATTGAGTGGTAGCGCACAAGAAGCTTCATACAGCATTGCAGGTTCAGGCGATTTATACGCTGAAGGTCTTCAGGCTAATAAAGTTTCTGCCAGTATAAGCGGTTCGGGCGACATTAAATGCCATGCAACCGATTTTCTGAAAGTTCGTACCAGCGGAAGCGGCAGTGTAGGTTACAAAGGCAATCCGGAACTGGATATCCCAAAGAAAGGATTATATAAGCTCTAAACATATTGCATTAACTTTAAATAAAAACCTAAACTAGATTCTCTCTAACAAATTACCTATAGAAAGATGATTTCTAATAAAATGGCAAAAGGCTTCCGTGAGGAAGCCTTTTGTTCTTTAAACACTCTCTACCACCGGAGAGTAAAATCAATCAATTAATAAAAATAACTGTGGTATATCTTACTTATCAACATTCAGAGTAGCCATGAATACCGTCTTATTCTCAACTTTATAGATGGTTTCTTCAGAAAGATTACCTGTTTTTTCTATGGAATCGAGCAATTTTAGAGTACTGTCGGGACGACTTTGCAGCAAAGAATCTGCTTGTATTAGAATGAATTTACTCCGATTATTACCATTGCATCCAATAAAAAGCATAATGCCTAAAGACATTATGCTGATATATAATATGTTTTTCATAGTCTTGCCATTGTTACATTGCATGCAAAGTTGATAAAAAAAGAGATATAGTCCAATTTTACATAGGTTTATTGCAGTGGGGCAAGCAAATAAAAAGGGCGCTGCATCTCGCGGCGCCCCATCTATCTTAGTTAGTTTTTTATAAGATTTTGAGAGAATTGAAACTTCACAGCCTCGTTTCCAGTTGTTTTAATAAAGCACACTAACTATATTATGTTTAAAGCAAATGAAAATGTTATTTTAAAAAGCAAATGAAAAAACATTTATTCTCTGATTTCCTTCTTCTTATCCACACGGTGCAGACTATCCAAAATCTGTTTTTCGTGTGTCACGGCGGCATCCTCCGAAAGGGCAACCGATGGAGCGGAAATCTGTTTACCGATAGTATCGGCGGCGGCTATCTCTTTCACATCCGAGAAGAACGAATGTTGCATTACGTTGCCCAGTGAAAGAACCACTACCACTACTGCGGCGGCTTTGAACAATGGCATAAAGCGTGCGGTCAACGTCAGGCGACGTGCCTTAACTACCGGAACTTCAACCTCAGCAAGTACCCGTGCGTCGAAATCTTCGCTCAGGTGCTCTTCTTGTAAGAATTGCTGATATACAAACAAGTCTTTGTAACGAAGCAGATGTTCGGGAACATCGTTTCCGCTAAAGAAAGCACGTAGCCGGGCTTCATCTTCCAAGGAAGTTTCGCACTGCCAGTAGCGTTCTAAGAGTTGTTCTATATATTTAGAGTCCATAACCTTCTATATTTATAAACTTTTGTTTTACTTTTTGCCGCGCCCTGAAGAGGTTCACTTTTACCTGTTCCTCGGTCAGGTTCAAGGCGACCGCTATTTCTTTGTAGCTCTTATCTTCGATATCCCTCAACTGCATGATCTGTCGTTGTTTTTCAGGAAGTTCGTCCATTAAGCGGTGAATCAGTTTCATTCGTTCTTTGGTCACCAGCCTTTCATAAGGGCTCGATGCATCGGAGGCTTGCTCCATAGCAGGGGTCAGTTCCACGGTTTGAGCATCTTTCTTTTCGCTGCGGTCTATTGCGAGATTTCTTGCCACTGTCAGGCAATAAGCTTCCATAGAACCGAACTGCGTCCACTCTTCACGCTTGTTCCAAACCCTTATCAACGTTTCCTGCACGATATCTTCCGCTTCTGCCCTGTCGAACGTAATCCTCAAGGCTACCCGGAAGAGTTTATCTTTCAGGGGGAGAATGTCATTACGAAAGTTGATTTCCTGCATCTCTAATAAATTGACGGTTAAGTAATGAGAAAGTTACAGCGAGGTTGCACTTTTTTTGAATTATTTTTTGATATGTGTTCCGCCATCGCCATTAATGGCTGATGCTAAAGTAATTACAACTTCGGAAATGCCTGCATTAATTGCTTCAAAAGAGTTCTCCAACTTCGGTATCATGCCTCCCTGAATCACTCCTTCGGCAACGTATTGCTTAAATTCATCGGGTGTAATCTGCTGAATTACGCTGTCGTCATCGTTTTCATCGCGCAGCACGCCTTTCTTCTCAAAACAAAAGACGAGGGTAACATCGAATTCTTTTGCCAAAGCTTTTGCTGTTTCTCCAGCAATGGTATCGGCGTTTGTGTTCAGCATGTGTCCATTACCATCGTGAGTGAGCGGTGCCATCACAGGAACTACTCCTTTATGAATAAGATCGGCAAGGAAAGTTTCGTTCACTTGCTTCACGTCTCCCACAAAGCCATAGTCCACTTCTTTCACAGGGCGTTTCACGGAGCGAATCACATCCATGTCGGCACCCGTAAGTCCCAAAGCATTTACGTCACGTGCCTGCAAACCGGCCACGATGTTTTTGTTTACCAATCCACCATATACCATCGTTACCACTTTCAAAGTTTCGGCATCCGTGATACGGCGTCCATTTACCATTTTGCTTTCAATACCCAGTTGGGCAGCTAGTTTCGTTGCCGAACGTCCACCTCCGTGAACCAAGACTTTATAGCCGTCGATAGCGGCAAAGTCATCCAACAACTTGTAAAGTGTGGCTTCTTCTTCTACAATCTTGCCACCTACTTTGATTACCGTTAGTTTTTCTCTCATCTTATTTGAATTAAGAATGAAGAATGAAGAATGAGGAATTTGCTGCGCAATCTTATCCGCATGGAAATTCTTCATTCTTCATTCTTCATTCTTCATTAATACTTATTCCAAATAGGTATATCCGTACAATCCCGAGCGATAATTAGACAGGAATTCTTTTCCTTCTTCGAGTGTGATACGTCCTTCTTTAACAGATTGAGTTACCCAAGTTTCCAGTGTACGCACCAGTTTCTTCGGGCTGTATTGTACATAATCAAGCACCTCGGCAACGGTTTCACCATCAATCACCTGATCGATGGAATAGCCTTTCTCGTTTACAGATACATGCACGGCATTGGTATCACCAAACAAATTATGCATATCTCCAAGAATCTCCTGATAAGCGCCGGCCAGGAATACACCTACATAATAGGGTTCCTTGCTCTTCAACGCATGCACCGGCAGATAGTGGGACATGTTCTTGGTAGAGACAAAGTTGGCAATCTTGCCATCCGAGTCGCAAGTGATGTCCTGCAAGGTGGCCGAACGGTCGGGCTTCTCATCCAATCGCTGAATAGGCATAATCGGAAATATCTGGTCTATCGCCCAAGAGTCCGGCAACGACTGGAAGAGTGAGAAGTTACAGAAGTATTTGTCGGCAAGCAGTTTGGGCAAGCCACGCAATTCATCGGGTGCATGCTTCAAGCCACCGGCTATCTGATTCACTTCGCGCATGATGCTCCAATACAGACGCTCTATCTTGGCCCGCGTCTTCAGGTCGACTATACCATGACTGAACAGGTCAAGAGCTTCTTCACGGATTTGCTGGGCATCGTGCCAAGCTTCCAACATCTTGTTCTGGTTCAGCGTATCCCATATACCATAGAGTTCTTGCAACAATTCATGGTCATCTTTTGTTATCTCCTCGTCGTCATCCCACTCCGGAAGTGTTGCTGTTTCAAGCACTTCGAAAACAAGTACGCTATGATGAGCCGTCAATGCACGTCCACTTTCGGTGATGATATTAGGGTGCGGAATATCATTCTTGTCACTGGCGTCGACCAAGGTTGATATGGAGTCGTTAACATACTCCTGAATGGAATAGTTAACACTACCTTCACTGTTGCTGGAACGTGTACCATCGTAATCAACCCCCAAGCCACCACCAATATCAACGAATTCTACGTTGAAACCCAATGAGTGCAACTGCACATAGAATTGTGAAGCTTCACGCAAGGCAGTCTTGATGCGGCGTATCTTGGTAATCTGGCTACCGATATGAAAATGTATCAATTTAAGACAATCTTTCATGCCTTTTTCATTCATAAAATCGAGGGCTTCGAGCAATTCACTGGAAGACAAACCGAATTTACTTGCATCGCCTCCAGAATCCTCCCATTTACCACTTCCAGAAGAAGCCAGCTTAATACGAATACCTATATTGGGTCTTACATTCAGCTGCTTCGCCATTCTTGAGATAAGCTTTAGCTCGTTCATTTTTTCTACTACAAGGAAAATGCGTTTTCCCATCTTCTGAGCAAGCAAAGCAAGCTCAATGTAGTTCTCGTCTTTGTAGCCGTTGCAGATAATCAACGAATCCGAATCCATGTTGGTAGCAATTACCGCATGCAGTTCGGGTTTAGAACCGGCTTCCAATCCGAGATTGAATTTCTTACCGTGGCTGATGATTTCTTCTACCACAGGACGCATCTGGTTCACCTTAATGGGATAGATAATGAAGTTTTCAGCTTTATAGCCATACTCTTCCGATGCTTGTTTGAAGCAACTGGTTATCTTCTCAATACGGTTGTCGAGAATGTCGGGAAAGCGAACCAGCATAGGCGCGGACACATCACGCAACTGCAATTCTTCCACCAATTCTTTTAAATCGACGGATACTCCATCTTTACGCGGTGTTACCACTACATGACCTTTGTCATTGATACCAAAGTACGAAGTGCCCCAACCTGTTATGTTATACAGCTCTTCTGAATCTTCAATACGCCATTTTCTCATTTTCTGTTACTCTGCAGTTTAGTAGTTTTAAATATAGGGGAACAAAAATACATATAAATCTAATATATTTCGCTGATTTCCTTGAAAATTGCACATTTACAAGGAATTAAACACCCAAAAGGTTACGCAACTGTTGCACGGATTCCGCAATCTGACGATGGCTTTCCAAATGTCCTCCATCGAAACGGTAACGCGCTTGCGTATAAAAGGGTGCACGCTTTTGGAGTGTTTCGATAATAAAGGCAAGCAATTCTTCATCAGTTTTACCTTGTAGGATAGGACGTTGCTGAGTAGCAATACGAAGACGCCGGAACAAAATATCCGGATGAACATCGAGAAATACTGTTTGCCCGGTCTTGTTCATATACTCCATATTATCGTAGAAGCAAGGTGTACCTCCGCCGGTAGAAATGATTACATCTTCAAACTCCCCTACCTCGTGCAGCATATTTCGTTCCAGTTCACGAAAAGAGGCCTCTCCCCGCTCGGCGAACAATTCACTAATGGATTTGTGAAAACGTTCTTCGATGTACCAGTCCAAGTCAATGAACGGCACATTCAGTTCGCGGGCAAAAGCCTTTCCTAAAGTTGTTTTACCGGCTCCCATGTAGCCGGTTAAAAAAATACGTATCATATCGGCTTACCGTTTACAGCAAAGATAGTTCGGTCTATCTTCGATTTGCGACAAAGGTAAGCAATTCTATGTTGCGAGCCGTTTACAATCAGCGGAAAATTTTAATTCGTTCGCTCAAATCCAGAAACTCTTTTCCTCCCGGTTCGGCTGTTGGCATACCAAATGGCATTTCAGCAATCAGCTCCCACTCTTTCGGCAGTTTCCAGGTATGGCGTACTTCGTCATCAATCAACGGATTGTAGTGTTGAAGGGTGGCACCCAGTCCAAGGTCTTCGAGCATAGTCCAAATGGCAAATTGGTGCATGGCAGAGGTATGCTGCGACCAAGTGGGGAATCTATCCTGATAAGCAGGAAAAGCTTCTTGCAATTTCTTTACTGCGGATGTATCTTCAAAAAACAGTACCGTACCGTGTCCGCTTGCAAAACATCCGTCAATCTTAGCTTCTGTTTGTACAAAGGCTTCGGCAGAGATCATTTTTTTCAATGTTTCTTTTACAATATTCCACAGTTTCTTATGTTCATCGCCCAGTAACAACACAATTCTCGTCGATTGAGAATTGAATGCCGAAGGCACGTTCTTTACAGCTTGACGGATGACGTGTACTACTTCTTCATCCAATACCGGCGAATCACTGCCGATTGAATAATACGAGCGGCGGTGCTCCATTGCTTCTTCAAATGTTCGTCTCATGGCTCTTTCTTTCATTTTCAGTAAGTCATTATTATAGATATAACAATTTAGAAGAATAAGTTGTTCAGTAAACCTAAAATTCAATAGGAGGATTTGATGGCAGTTATAAAATGCTCGATACTATCAAACTCCTCCAATAAAAAATGTTCTCCAAAATCTATAATACGCTTTTGTACAGCTACCCGCTTGTCATAGTCAGCTATTGCAGTTATTTCACTAAACTGTGCATAACCATAAGCTCTTCCAAACAAAGTACACACTGCATACATCAAAGTATCTTTACGAACATTCTCCAGATGTTCACGGAAATAACCTTCAGTCATGTGCACCTTACATTCTTTACTCAGAAGCAAATGAAGACTTATTGCATGATAAGTTTTCCAAATATTCAAAATGACTTGCAGGATCGAGTGTTTATATTCCTTTGTATCCTCAATGGCATTCTTATGCATATCCACCGTGAGGTAACTCAGTAATAAATTGCCGATAATTGTTCCGACGTCGTAGGCAAAAGGACCATAAAAAGCAAATTCAAAATCGAATGCTTTTATTTTGCCTGCTTTCACAAACATATTGCCGGTGTGGCAATCTCCACTCAAAAGGCACTCTTGCTGATTACAAAACTTACTCCTTAAATAGTGCACCCGTTCCAGCAAAGCTTTATTTGCCCACAAGTTTTGCAGCCGGGGTAAAAGTTCGGGCGCAAACTTATTGCTCGATGCATTGTAAAACGGATCAGTCAACACAAATTCTTCGCTAATCTGGCAAAGCCTGTAGTTTTGAAAACGATCAGCCTGTTTTCTTTTCTCCTTGCCTTCCAAATAAAAAGTAGAAGTATAAAATCCGGTCTTTGCCAAAAAGGCACCAATAGGATCACCAATACGAATATCGACATCTTGATTCATTAGTGCTGAGCGCAAATTATCCCAGTCGGATAGATCTTCCAAAACATGAACAAACAGAATCGGGTCGAAATAATATGAAGACACAATGTATTCAGAAACAAATGCCGATTGAATTTCAATGAAACAGTTTTCAAACAAAGCCCTCTCAGGTGGTTCGTATACGGTACGGTTTATTTTTCCGTGCGGCATAGATTGTTTTACAATAAACGAACTACGGGGAGTAGTAACCCTGAAAATCAAGTTCATGTTGCCATCTCCAAACTCCGTAGCCTCAACTTCTGTTATATCTTCCAGTAAATTGGTCTTCTTCCTTAAATAATCTATAACACTCTCGGCATTAAGTTCTTCATACTGCTTGTAGTTATCATTATCGGGCAAAGCCTGTCTCCTCATCACTAGAAAATCATCTTGTATCTGATAGCCCAACTTATTCCAGAAAGAGATGGCAGCTTCATTGTTCTTTTTGACAAAAATATAAACTTTAGACACCTTTTCGTTGCTCAACAACGTAAGCGAACGTAAAGCCAATTCTCGCCCAATCCCCAAGGAACGAAATTCTTTCTTTACATACAGATGGTTAATGAATCCACGCCTTCCATCGTGTCCATTCAAGGCTGTACCAACAATTACACCATCAGGAGTGCAGACCACAATACTCAACCCATCATTCCGACGCAAATAAAAAGAAAGATATTCGTAAGAGTCCGATTCAGAAAAGCCTATTTCACCGCTATTCTTCCAGAGACTACAAATCTCATTATAATCATTTATGACTAATGTTCTATAAGTTACATTCATTTCAGGTTCGCTTATTTAATAGCCAAATACACAAAGTTGGTTTCGGCATAGTAAAAACAATTGGTATAAAACAAATCTTTCAATTTATCAAGCAGCACCATAAACTCCATTTGCTCATGTTTGGCCATTTCCTTGTTGTCTGCCTCTTGCACATAAGAGTCAAAATAGTTTTTCCGATAAGAAAAGCTCTCTTCAAACAAAGTGATGCGTTCATCCATATCCAATTGGCTGGTATCGTTAATCTTATAAAACACTCGCACCGAATGAAAACCTGCCAAATTAAAAATAGAGAAAAGTTTCTTCCCCAAGAAACGGTCCGATACAAAGGGCAAAGCCGAAGTACGGCTAATAATCTCTTCGAGCAACCTTTCTTTATCCGGATAACACATCTTGGAATCATCATCAAAAGCCTTTAAAATAACCCCGCCCCTACGGTTGAGATTTTCACGCAACTTCCTGAAAAAGTCTTTCTTATCCTTCAAGTATCGATATTTATCATTCGAAAAGAAAATATCTATTGCACTTTGGTTATGCTTACTCAAAATTGCACGAATCTGCGAAATCACATCATCGTTAAACTCTATTGCCTCAAATACGAACTTACTATTTTTAAATTGTTTTTTCCAACTCTTGATTTTCGAGGCATTATCATCACACACTATTACTTTCGCAATTTTCTCGAAAGCCAACAACCGCTGATGTATTCGCAATATGTCCCTACAACCAAAGTACAAGAGAGTCAGACTTTCTTTTTTGGGATATTGCTCAAGAAAAGCAAAAAATGCTTTACAGATTTCGTTATCGTAATTAGAAAGAGTTGTCAGAAAAACACTCTCATTACCAGCCCTAATGGATTTGCCGGGATTCGAAACGACCTTTAAAGGTGAAGAATTCAGAAGAGACAAGAGCTTTTTATAGAATGCTTCCGAATATTCAGCAGAATAATGGGCTCCGTTCATTACACAAATAGCTTGTATACTGGGAGGGACGTCACTTTTTTTTATGCTCTTAATCCCATCGAAAAAGACAGGGACTATATTCAGACCAGCCTTTAGCGCCTGCTCTATCTCCTGCCGCAACCAATCTGACTCATTACTACAACGCTTAAAACAATTTTTATTTACTATTATCAGGAAGTCGGTACATCCGCGAATAGCAGAATGAATACGCAAATCAAATTCTCCCTGATGAATACTATGAGTATCGAGGAAGATTCTCTCCAATGGAATATTATTTCTGGTCAGGATATTCTTGATGAGCTCAGCCTTCTCCGATCCCCCATCCCGGCGATAGCTAATAAAGATTTGCAGTTTCATAGTATTTAATATTGCAATTTTTACAAAAATACAATATTAATTCCATTTACCATCTCTTTTCTAAACTTTTACGTTGTTCTATTATTTTCTTTTCTACCTTTGTCCTCCGATTATGAAGAAAGAAAAGTTTTACGTCGTTTGGGCAGGCATCAATCCGGGTATTTACACTTCATGGACGGATTGCCAATTGCAGATAAAAGGGTACGAAGGCGCAAAGTTCAAGTCGTTCGAGACACACGAAGAAGCGGAAAAAGCCTTTGCTTCCTCTCCTTATGCCTATATCGGTAAAAACTCCGCATCAAAAGCAAAAGAAAAAAGCGGTGCCGACACTCCCCTACCCGCATCGGTCTTGGACAACAGTCTTGCCGTAGACGCTGCTTGCAGCGGAAATCCCGGAGCGATGGAGTATCAAGGAGTACACGTTGCCAGCCGCCAACAGATTTTTCATTTCGGACCGATGTATGGCACCAACAACATCGGAGAATTTCTTGCCATAGTCCACGGTCTTGCTCTGTTGAAACAGAAGGGATTTGACATGCCTATTTATAGCGATAGTGTGAATGCCATCAATTGGGTAAAGCAGAAGAAGTGCAAAACCAAACTTCCGCGCGACGCCAAGACCGAAGAACTCTTCAAATTAATAGAGCGCGCCGAGAAATGGTTGCGCGAAAACACCTACACCACCCGCATTCTGAAGTGGGAAACCAAACAATGGGGAGAAATACCCGCCGACTTCGGGAGGAAGTAACCTTTACCGTTTCCGGTACAAAGCGAGCTAATGCCAGTTTCAACAATCGGAACTAACAGTTTCAACGGTTGAAACTCCCAGTTCCAACGTGAGAAACTGTTGGTTTCAACGTGATAAACTCCCGGTTCCAATGGTATGAAACTGCTGGTTCCAATGGTATGAAACTGACCGTTTCAACAAGTTGGAACTATCTTGCATATATGGAGAGAATGATTTCGGCTTTTACAAACACTTTTCTGTAACAAAAAGAGTTATTGTCAGGGATATCTCTTGATATGTTAAAGGCCAATATTAGCTGAGCGATTGCATTTCATTCAATCTCTTGTAGTAGCCGTCCTTCTCCAGAAGTTCCTCATGCTTACCACGTTCCACTATTTCTCCTTCGTAAAGCACACAGATTTCATCGGCATTCTTGATGGTGGAAAGTCTATGGGCAATAGCAATGGTAGTACGGGTTTTCATCAATCTTTCCAAAGCCTCCTGCACCAGACGTTCGCTCTCTGTATCGAGTGCGGAAGTAGCCTCATCGAGAATCAATATAGGAGGATTCTTCAAGATAGCACGAGCAATGCTGACGCGCTGGCGCTGGCCACCGGAAAGTTTTCCACCCCGGTCACCAATATTCGTATCATATCCTTTCTCAGTCTCCATAATGAAATCGTGCGCATTAGCAATCTTGGCTGCTTCGATAACCTGTTCCATAGTAGCATTCTCCACTCCGAACGAAATATTATTGAAGAAAGAATCATTGAAAAGAATAGCTTCCTGATTCACATTTCCTATCAATGCACGCAAATCATGCGTACGGAAGTTCTTGATATTAACACCATCAATAGTGATTTTTCCTAATTGCACATCATGATAACGCGGCAATAAATCGACCAACGTAGACTTACCCGAACCTGATTGACCAACCAAAGCTATCGTTTTACCCTTGGGCACGGTCAGGTTGACATGCTTCAACACATCCCGCTTCCCATCGTAGCTGAAAGTCAAGTCCTTGAACTCAATCTTGTCATTCATTCCATGCAAAGGCAATGGATTAACAGGTTCCTTTATCGGGTTCTCAGCTTTCAGAATCTTATCCACGCGCTCCATAGATGCCAAACCTTTCGGTATATTGTATCCTGCTTTCGCAAAGTCCTTCAACGGATTGATAATGCTATACAGAATCACCATATAAAAAATAAATGTCGATGCTTCGATAGAAGAAGACTCCCCTAAAATCAACATACCACCAAACCAAAGCACAAGTACGATCAGCAACGTACCCAAAAATTCACTCATCGGATGAGCCAACGACTGGCGTATGGCCACCTTATTGGTTGCATCGCGCAATTCATTGCTGCACTTAGTAAAGCGATTCACCATCTTATCTTCAGCAATAAAAGCTTTGATAATACGTAGTCCGCCCAAAGTTTCTTCCAACTGCGACATGGTATCACTCCACTTTCCTTGAGCTTCCAAAGATTTACGTTTCAGTTTCTTACCAACTTTTCCCATCAACCAGCCCATAAATGGCAGTACTAAGATGGTGAATAATGTCAGCTGCCAACTGGTAACGATCAATGTTGCAAAATAGAGAATAATCAGAATCGGGTTCTTGAGCAACATATCCAGTGAGCTGGTAATAGAGTTTTCAATCTCGCCCACATCACCACTCATACGGGCTATAATATCGCCCTTACGTTCTTCTGAGAAAAAACTGAGCGGAAGATACATCACTTTTGAATACACCATAATACGGATATCGCGTACTACCCCCGTACGAAGCGGAATCATAATAGCCGATGAACCGAAGTAGCAGGAAGTTTTGAGCATAGTCATGAAAGCAAGAAAGAGTCCCATGAAAAGCAGAGTCATAGTAGGTCCATGCGTTTCAATCATCTGCGTAACATAATAGTAGAAGTTATTTATAGCCACAGTCTTCAAGCTACCGCTTCCCCATTCCATAAAAGTATATACCTGTGCATTATCACCCGTCTTGAAGAGGATATTCAAAATAGGAATCAATAAAGTAAATGAGAACACATTGAATATAGCCGACAAAACATTGAGCACGATTGCCCAACCGATATACTTCTTATAAGGCGACACAAAACGTCGCATGAGTTGCAAGAATTCCTTCATTGGTTGTAGTTAAGTGAATATGAGGGCGCAAAGATACGAGAAAAGCGGGGAATGAGGAAAGAAAAATGATTAATTATTCTTTCAGCATAGCCTCAATCAGAGATATAGCTTTCTGAATATCTACAATCCCATTACCGTAAGGCAGTTCAGGTTTACTATACCTATCTGCCGACCTTTTAAGAACTTCTAATAATTGATGATTCGTCAGCCAAGGATAAGCCTGCCATAGGCAAGCAGTCAATCCGCACAAAATAGGACTCGCATACGATGTTCCATTTCTAAAATCAATCTTCCCATCAACACCTATCGTACACGCTGCCGATCCAAGAGATACAACATCAGGTTTAATTCTTCCATCAACAGTCATACCATAAGCCGTAAAACTACCAATATCGCCATTAGTAGTGACTGAACCTACCGCCAACACATCAGGAGAATCGGCCGGAGTTCCTACCCAACTCCCATGATTACCAGCACAACATACAACAAAGATACCCTTACTTACGGCAACATTAGCGACCCGCGTTGGCAATGCAGTTTTCCCATCCATCTCTTCATACTCATGCGAAGAAAAAGGCCATTCATTCGTAACATAATACAATGAAGAATTCACAACATCTGCCCCCACACTATCAGCATACTCTATGGCCGCCACCCAATAATCTTCCTCTGCCGGATAGTCACCGGATAAATCTTCCGAACGTAAAAGCCAATAATCTGCTTCCGGGGCAGTCCCCATATAGTATCCCGGCTTATTTGTTGCCATACAGGCTGTAACCCAAACACCATGTTCATCCATATTATAAGGATTCATATCTTCATATATAAAAGACTTGGCACCTCGAATCCGCATACTATTTAAAGTAGGATTATTTAATAAATCAATAAATCCCGCATCAATCACTGCAATATCAATACCATTTCCTTTAAATCCACGTTCATGCAATATCTGCCCATTATGAAGAACTATATTTCTCCACGCTTCTCCATAGTCTTCGGAAGAATAACCCGCCATATTTCTATTTACAGAAGAGCTAATCGAAGGAATAACTTGTTTCTGCTTTTCTTTTTCACCTCGCCATACCTTTACAACGTCTTCAATAAATGGTAATCTTTTATACTCGTCAATCAATCTTTCATCTTTACATTGGACACAGACTGTTTTTAACCATTTACTTTGGCAAACAATTTTACCTCCAACTTTTTCAATCTGCTTCAGATAATCTTTAGATATAGGTAAGTCTAAATCATCTATAGCAATATTCATTTTCTGGCGCCTTTCAATAGCTTTGGGCGATAAGAACTTTTCCGGCTGATTTAACGAATAATCTGCATTTCCTTTACTCTTAAGAATCAGGCGAAACTTATAATCATACTCCTGATATACTGTGATTGGGCATATAACATAAAGCCCCTGTACAAAAGCTGTAACTTGTAATCCGGAAATAAACTCATTATGGAAAGCAGCTGTAACTTTACCATCAGCATCTACACTGACCAAATTACTATTTGACTCCCAACGCACGCTGCTTCCGTCCAATGGCACCCCATTCAACTTAACTACCAACTGGCACGATTCCCCCACTGCCAATGCAACTGATGCCGGCTCAATTGTCAATTCATCTGGTACAGGAGGTTTTTCTTCCTCACTATCTTTCTGACAAGCCGTTAGAAATAAGATTCCCAAAATAACATATATAAAAAGCCTAAATTGCATCATAGTTTACCCAAATTAACGCGAGTTCAACATTAAGACAAGGGCAAAATGCCCCAGTTCATACCATCATGTTTATCGGAAACAAAGTTACTAAATTTCAAAGGATTGTAGATGATTTATGCAAATAGTTTGCAAAGTAGCAAAACTGGCATACAGTACAAGAAACAGGAAGTCTTCAAGTTACCGCTTCCCCATTCCATAAAAGTATATACCTGTGCATTATCACCTGTCTTGAAGAGGATATTCAGAATAGGAATCAATAAAGTAAATGAAAATACATTGAATATAGAAAACATTGAGTACAATTGCCCAACCGATATACTTCTTATAAGGCGACACGAAACGTCGCATGAATTGCAAGAATTCCTTCATTGGTTGTAGTTAAATGAATATGAGGAAAGATACGAGAAAAGCGGGAAATGAGGAAAAGAACACTTAAAAATAAATAGTCAAGTTAAGATTATACTCAAAATCCACCTACCTTATCCACAAATACTTTATCTTTGCAGTCTATATAATATTAAATCCCCATAGCTAACTAAGTTATTCATATTCCTCCAAAAAGGTATATTCTCAAAATTAATTTTATGTTTAGACGTTTATTGCAAAATTTTAAAAAAAGGAATGAGTTTTATACTGGACATTTAGAACCAACTTATACAAATTGGAATATTATAAACCAAAAAGAATTGTACCTCAGTAAAGTTTCTGAATCCCAAAGAAAGCAATCATTCCAGTTGCTTACAGAAAAAACAATCTTTCATGCTTATTGGAGCGGAGTGTTCGGTCTTAAGCAAGCTTTTTCCATCAAAAGTTTCTTGTGCACACAAAACCTAGAAAACACAGAACTATGGTTATGGCTCGATGCTACGAACGGTTATTCGCAAATAGAGAACAACCCTTATTTGCAAAAGTTGAAAAGCCGAATAAAGATATTAGCTTGGGACGCTGACCGTGAAATCGCTAATACACCCTTTCTGAAAATCAAGAAACACATCAATATGCCCAAGAATCTTGCAGCCAAGGGAGACGATTTCAGAGTTATCTCTCTTTATAAATATGGAGGAGTATATTTTGATTTGGACGTAATGTTTTTGAAAGACTTTACTCTACTATTAATGGGGCATGAATTTGTATATGCATGGGAATATCAACCCTACGCCAATAGCGCTTTACTCTATTTACGCAAGAACAGTTATATCACCAACTACTTAGCATTAAAATTCCTAAAGAGGAAAGAAGCAATGCCCTGGGTATTATTCGACTATAAAGATAAAAAATTAGTAAACTTACGGAACTACCCTTGCACCTTTTTCGATCCTTTATGGGGCGGTTATTGCGAAGGCATGCCTTTCAAAGAATTTGCAGACTTTTTTAAAGAGTTTGGTAATGGCTATGAAAAAGTTCCACACATCAACAGCTATAAAGACTTCTTTCCCGGTGCTTTCGCATACCACTGGCACAACAAATGGGATGCAGAAGAATTTGATGATTCATACTTCGGTATGTTTAACTGTGAATTTAATAAAATACTAAGTCTGAATGAAAATTAAGCTATTCAAGAAGAACAAGAAGCACTACACACTCTATTCTCTTTGGAATAAGAAATGGGCATATATATCTTATATACCCGACGTGTATTATAATAAGAAAAATACATTATACATGCTTTCTCATCAAAACAAACGGGAAGCATTAATCATCGGAAAAATATTCTATTCTTTGGGATACAATGTTAAAGTAGCACTATTCAATGCTCCCGAAGAATGCGACAACCGCCATTATGATATCATTTTTGGGTTAGAACCCAACTTCGTAACGATGAGTAAAAGAAATCCCCAGGCATTGAAAATTTATTATGCTACAGGAGCTTATTGGGTACATCAATATACTATGGTAAAAGAACGTACAGACTTCTTCAATAAAGCACATGGAGT
Organism: uncultured Bacteroides sp.; assembly: GCA_900555635.1. Taxonomy (GTDB): domain Bacteria; phylum Bacteroidota; class Bacteroidia; order Bacteroidales; family Bacteroidaceae; genus Bacteroides. The sequence continues at coordinate 110,923 of USLU01000008.1, read as the reverse complement.
ACATCTACCATACTCCCGATTAGTGACTTCACACGATAGTTGTGATATAGCAGATGTTATTTTTCAGATCGGAAGTTCGTATACTATTCAAACATATCCTTCTAAATTGCAGAACAAAATCAGGATAATCAATCAATCCAGCAATTTTACCCAAGAGTGTGACTTAGAATATAAGCTCCAACATGTTTCAAAGAAAGACTTCCTTTGGTTCGGTTCTAGTGGTAGTATACTCAAAGGCTTAGATTTAGTCTTAGAATATTTCATTGAGCACCCCGAATACAATCTACATGTAGTTGGCCCTATAGATAAAGAATTTATGGACTATCATCAAGAGCAAATATCTTTATGTCCAAATATTCATTTTTATGGATTTCTTAATACCAATTCCGAACAATTCATGCATTTAGCTTATGTTTGCTCCTTTAATATTTTTCCTACCGGTAGCGAAGGGTGCCCTGGCTCCATTATAACATTAATGCAAATGGGGGTTATCCCTATCGTTTCTAAATGGGGAGCAATAGATAAAATTGACTATTACGGATATTTATTACCAGAATTATCTACCGATGCAATAGATATGGCCGTAAAATGGGCCTCTGCAGTACCAAAAGATAAATTACATAAATTGATAGAAGAAAACATTTCGTATTCAAAGCAAACATGCGATTTAGAGCGGTTTGAAAATGAACTGCGTTCTGAATTAGAAGAAGCCATAAAAACTAATATCTAAAAAAGAAAGGTATCTATTTAGTATGAATATAGTTTGTTCCATCGATAATAACTACGTTGAGCATTGCTGTGTGATGCTCTGCTCGTTTCTTACAAATAATAAGGATGAGCAGAATACAATCTTTCTGCTAGGCGATAATCTGACTTCCAAAAATCAAGCAATCATCAATGATCTCGTACACTCTTTTAACGGGAAATTCGTTTATTGCCAAGTTGATGCCGATGCACTAAAGGACTGTCCCATTAAAGAAACAGATCATCTGACCATAGCTACCTATTATCGTCTATTCATGGCAAGAGTATTACCCAAGGAAATAGACAAAGTATTATATTTAGACTGCGACATCGTAATAGACGGTTCTTTAAAAGAATTGTGGAATACCAACCTTGATAATTACGCCTTAGCAGGTATTGAAGAAATGGGTTGGCACTCAAATGATGTTTTTGAGCGGTTAGGATTTGACAAAAAATATGGTTACTTTAATGCAGGGGTTATTCTTGTCAATCTGAAATACTGGAGAGAGCAACATCTGACAGAGAAATTTGTCGATTATCTCGCATTAAATTCCGCAAGACTGAAAGCTCACGATCAAGACGTGCTAAATGCCGTACTACATAATAAAAGTCTGCATGTATCATGTAAGTGGAATGTAGAAACTGGATTCTGTTTACATGAATTTCTCAAGATACACAACTTTGACCCTCAATTACTGAGAATAATCAGAAAACCTATAATTATACATTACACCTGGAAGCCAAAGCCATGGGAGAAAAAAAGTAAGCATCCATTTAGGATCGTTTACTATAAGTACTATAATAAATTGCCGATGAAAGAATTGTTTGGAAGAACCCTGACTTTTGAGAAGCATCTGCGTTTGTATTGGTACAAATTCTATTTCAAATTGCTTCTAACTTTTTCGGTTAAGAATGCAAAATACTATAAGATGTAATCCTACAACGTTTAATGTTTAAGTATATGAAGAAAATGCAAGTTATTTACGATTCCCAAATTTTTGATTGCCAAAGATTTGGTGGTATCTCACGATACTTCTGCGAAATAATACCCAGAATGGATATTGACTTCGACATTTCAGTACGGTATACTACAAATATCCACTTGAAGGAGTCCAAGCTCAGCAAACATCGTTTACCTGTTCCCGAATGGATTTTTAATAAATACGAAAGTAAGTTACTTCGAAAAAACAGAAGATTCTCAAGACACTTGCTCCAATCATCTTCGCCCTATCTGCTACATGCAACTTATTATGATCCCTACTTCTTAGACTGGATAGGTAACAATCCATTTGTCATTACCGTACATGACATGACCTATGAAAAACTACCGGAATATTTTCCAGAAGAAGATAGAAGAATAGTCTTCGAACAAAAGAAAAGAGTTGTTTCGCAAGCCGAAAGAGTAATTGCGATAAGTCAAAACACCAAACAAGACATAATAGACATATTGCACATCGCACCTGAGAAGATTGATATCGTCTATCACGGCACAAATATGCAGAAGCCTGCCCAAAAGCATGTAGAAAAGTTTCCCCAAAAATTCATCTTATATGTCGGTACCCGACATTCTTATAAGAACTTCGACCGATTTGCCAAGGCGTTCTCCATGTTGTCATCAAAAGACAAAGATTTGTATGCAATATGCACAGGCAGTCCTTTCACTGCAGACGAAAGAAAACTATTCGAATCACTGAATATCCAAGAAAGGATTATACATGTCCACGCTTCAGATAATACGCTTTACGCTCTCTACAATCAGGCTAAAGCCTTTGTTTTTCCATCACTTTACGAAGGTTTCGGTATTCCCATATTGGAAGCTTACGCTAGCCACTGCCCTGTCATCATAAGCGATGCCAGTTGTTTTCCCGAAATAGCAGCAGATGCTGCTGCCTATTTCAACCCCTATTCAGAAAAAGATATGGCAAACAGCATTGCCAACGTCATATACAACCCGAGCCTACAAGAAGAACTTATCCAAAAAGGAATAGAACGCTCAAAACAATACTCTTGGGAAAAAGCCGCACAGCAAACTCAAGAGGTCTATCTGAAAGCAATAAACGGTAAATAGAAATGTTTCATCTAAAATAATCCATTCTAAGAAGTATATCTGATATTTTCCATAGCTTGGTTCTATATTGCTTAACAGAATCAGGCAGATTTACTCCACCAGCCGCAATGCCAGTCCTGTAAACCGCATAATCACTTATATTATCCCCAAATACGCTTTCACCCAATCCTTGAAACGAATAATCGCAACACCCCATTGCATGCAACAGTGAAGGATATAGATCCACTTGTCCTATTACCTTATCAGAATGTTTAGTGGATAAAGGACTATTCAAAATAATGAAGGGAACAAAGAAATCTTCAGCCTTAGAATCTTCACGATTCTCATAACGATTGTAAGGCATAGCTTCATGATCTCCTGTTATCACAATAATGCTATTATTATATAAGCTATCCTCTTTCAATTTATCAATAAATTGTCCAAGACAAGTATCAAAATACTGCATTGCTATTAAGTAGTTTTTAACATCATCAGCCAAATCAAGTGATTTCAATGGAGTATCCATAAGAGGCTTCAAATAAGGAGCATGTCCGGACAAAGTTACAATCTGTGCATAAAAAGGACTAACCAGCTCTCGCAATTTCAGTATAGCATTTTCAAACAAATGTTCATCAGCCTTCTCAACCCCCTCATTTCCCATCATATTGTCATACAATTTATCAAAATGATATGCTAAGGTCATAGCTTCTTGATTCCAATACTCCTTTTTATCACAAATAATAGAAGCGGATGTATATCCTTTACTCTTCAAAGCAAGAGGTAAGGAAGGATAATTATTTGCCGAGCACAACCCAGAAGTAGCCCCGACATTTAAAGGCAGCAAACCTGTATTCAATAATAATTGCGCATCACTAGATCTTCCATCTTTAACTTGAGGCATTACTTTCGGAAATAACACTGTTTCAGGCTGATTCAAAAATTGATTTGTTCGAGGCATAACTTCAACACCCTGTACAGTGAGCTTTATTGGCCAACTTTGCAATGATTCCACTAAAATAATGATCAGATTCTTTCTTGAATTCAAAGAATCACAATCCACCAAATTAGACCTATTATTTACATCTGCCATAAATGCCTTAGCTTCCTCTTTCTCGCCTTGAGTTACACCTTGATAGAAATGAATCTGATAAATCCAAAAATGAATAAATCCAAACTCTTTAAAACTTCGAACTTGCTCTAGGGTAAAATTGTATAAAGGTTTATCATAGAAAGTTGGTTTATTAGGCCAATATGCAGAAGTCACAATTCCAGCTAAAATCAATACACTAATGACAAAGGAATAAATTATAGTTCTTCCTTTTTTTACAATAAACCTATTTATCAGAATATAGTACAGAATAAAGCATAAGGAAGGCAAGATTATAAAGAAGTCTTTACTACGGATAGAATGAATGATACTCGGCCCTAATCCATCTAGATTATCAATCATTAGATATGAACTCATAGGCATAATCGTAGCATAAGTTCGAAAGTACCAAATAACAGAAAGCAGATAAATATTCACTAATAATAAATAGGATATAACTACTACTTTCTTTCGACAAAAGAAAATAGGCAGTGCAAACAACATCGCATCAGCCAATCTGTAAACATGTACTGTCCAATCCTTTATATACCCCACCCGGATGCTGTGGGTCAGTTGCCCAATACTTATATACAATAGTATAACCAAAAGTATGTAGATAAATAACCTGGAAGATAGTTTATAGGATCCAACTTGTCTTTCAAAATGAGTACCATTCATTATATATATCCTTTCGAATTTCAATATTAGTTTATCTCTTCTTAGAGAAAAGTAAATTTATCTTCAATAAAAATTGGATAAGAGGCTTTATCCTATATTGAAAACGGCGAGTTTTATTTAGCTCACAGAATAAATCAAATAAGGAACTTTGTCTCATAACTGCCGCAGACTTCAACGCATCATATAGCATACCAGGAAAAAGCTTCCGTAAAACAGCCTCCATCTCTTCATTACATAAGTCTAAAGACTGAGAACTGACTCCTCCAGTATCAAAGATACTTATCGTTCTATAAATATGTTTATATGAAACTTTCTCCAATACAATCTTCTTTAAGAAGAACTCCCAATCAGAAACAATCTTCAAAGATTCTGAATAAAGATCTTTACTAAACAAATCCCTCTTAATAAAGGAAGAAGGATGTCCCAAAGACCGCTCCAAGAAGTAATCAATACTTAACTTGTCTGGGTATACAAAAACATGCCCTTTACCACTCTCCCCTCTAAAAAGTAAATCGCCATAAACGATATCTTCCCCAGATAATAAAGGATAAATATCTTCCAAAACAGTAGGATCATGCAATATATCACCTGAATTTAAAAACAGTAAGTATTCACCGGTAGCTTTACGAATACCTTTATTCATAGCATTATAAATACCCGAGTCTTTTTCACTGCACCAATATGATATATATTCCTGCTTTCTTTCGATTAGATTCTTGCTATTGTCACTACTACCACCATCTATTACAACATACTCAAAGTCTTGAAGAGTTTGTCCTATTACACTCTCCATCGTTTTATTTAGTCCCTCAGCATTATTATAACTAATCGTTATTATGGATAACTTCTTCATATCATTTCTTTATATACTTATGATAAAGTCTTCTATACCATTTATTTTTATATTTCGCTACTTTCTTTCGCAATATAGACAGCTCTCTTAAGTTATCTAACACTCCACCATCAAAGTAGGAAATATAAATGGATTCATATTTTGAATAAAGGTAAAATTCCGTTTCCAATAGTACATCTTTTCTTGTAGCCAGTCCTATCAACGACGATTCTTTGATTCGATAATAAAACAAAGGTTTCTGAATTTGATATACAACACCTTCATTTTCCAAAAGACGAATATAGAAATCCCAGTCTTCGTGCCCTTTAAGCATCTTTTCATCATATCCGCCAATCTTCACCCAATCGCTCTTTCTAAAAAAAGCAGAGCAGAAAATGGCATTTCTAAGAAGTAGATTCTTGTATCCCTGATAAGATAGATCCCAAAGTTCATTCTTTGTTCCAAAGAAAAAGCCTTGACAATATACCAACTTGATATGAGAATTATTTTCAAAAGCTGCTATAGCTTCCTCCATATACTCAGATTTTATAATATCATCACTATCTAATGGTAAAATAAATTCTCCATTCGCTAATTCTATTCCTCTATTTCTTGCTGATGAAAGTCCTCCATTCTCTTTACTTATATATTTGACTCTTGGATCTCGTTTTACATATTCCAACGCAACAATTTCCGTATCATCAGAAGATCCATCATTTACCACAATGGCTTCCCAATTTTGATATGATTGCTGAAATACAGAATCTAACGCTTCGGATAAATAAATTGCTTGATTATAGCAAGGTAGAATAACTGAGATTAGTTTTTGTTCTTTTGGCTTCATCCTTAAGTTTTTTAAATCCATAAAAGTACAAATGTCGTTTTTTTTACTAAGATATACAAACTAAAGATGATTTAATTGAAACTAATAATAATTCTGCCTATCTTTGTTCCAGTCTAAGAAAAAAGTATAAATTACTAATGGAGTACAATAAAGAAGACATTAAGGTAAGCGTCATAGTACCTAATTACAATCACGCAAAATATCTCCGTAAAAGAATAGATTCTATAATCAACCAAAGTTTCACAGACTTTGAACTTATATTGTTAGACGATCATTCAACAGATCACAGCCAAGAGATACTTTTATCTTATAAAAATAATCCTCATGTAACTCACATTGAACTAAATACTAAAAATAGTGGTAGCCCATTTCTTCAATGGGAAAAAGGAATCTGTTTAGCCAAAGGAAAATATATATGGATAGCAGAAAGTGATGATTATGCCGAAGCACTGTTCCTTGAGACTGTAGTTGAGCAATTAGAGAGAAACACAAAAGCACAATTATGCTTTACAGGATCTATTGTTATAAACGAAGATAATGCCCGCATTGAAACAACAGATTTTGATCATTGGCAAGAAGATGGACAAAGTTATATATTTAAGTCTTTACCTTATCTAAAGTCAAAAATGTTAAGACTAAATTCTATTTATAATGCTAGCATGGTTGTGTTTAGAAAAGAAGGATGTCTATCCGGAATTCGACCTGAATACCGAAAAATGCATTATTGCGGTGATTGGTTATTTTGGATAGAGCAAATACGAAAAGGAGCAGTAATTGAAGTACACAAAAAGCTCAATTATTTTAGAAAGCATCCTAATAATACCACAGCTAAAGGCACAGCAAATGGAAACTCATTTAAAGAAATGGCTTTCATCAGAAATTACTTCTACAAAGAAATACTGACAAACAGAGACATAGTAAAAATACTATTAGACAAATCATTTTTCTATAGAGAAGTCAAGCATTTCCCTGTTTCTAAATCTAGGAAGAAAGAACTGTTCAAAATACTTGCAAAAGATGCAAAAATAACATTTATTACATATATAATAGGAAAATGTATACAACTATGCATGAAATATGACCGAAAGGGAAATTATTCAAGCCAACGTTTCTAGTAAAATATGTGGATATAGATTAAATTACTATTGATTTTTTTAATCATACCCAAGAATGCATTTATTATTGTAACCTTAGGTATGATTGTTTAGCTTTTAGGAGGGACAAAATTTAGTCTTTCAAAATGCTTGCACTTATTTTCACCAGTCTTATCTATTATTTCATTAAGATTGTTTTAACATCAAATATTAATCGGTTATTGGGAGGACATAGCATAGAATACCTTCATTCTTCCAGCCCCCTCCTCCATAAGTTGGCATATACACAGTTGTATAATAATGATCCCGACCATTATATGCCTGATATAATGGGATTGCACCTTCCATTGGAGTTGGATATACATAGCCAATAATACACTCATATTTTCTTCCTCCTATTCCATTTGCATTGTAAACCGTCGTATAATAATGGTCCCTATTTCCGTAGTATTGATAAAGAGGGACTGTTTCTGAAATTTTTTCTGTAAATATTGAAAAAAAGGCTCCTTCATTTTTCCAACCTCCACCTCCATAAGTTGGCATATATACAGTTGTGTAATAGTGATCTCGCCCATTGAAGCTAGTGAATACAGGTGCTATTGGCAAGATATTCATTTTTTTCTTTTGAATGTATCTTACTATTGCTTCTTTGATTTTTTCTCTTTTATTTAGGTCAGAGATTAGTTCATAGATAGGGATTGCTTTCTCCCAAGCTACATCAACTAGTGCTGCATTTTGCTCTGTAATTGAGCCTTGCCATGTACCAAGATCAATAGCTGGTACACCACCAGCTGGTGTGTATATGTTATTTATAGCTCTTCCGCCGTGCGATTGAACAAAAAGTGACCAGTTTTCATTTTTCTTCGTGTCAGTTTCTGTTATAGTAACTTCGGAGTCACTTGATGTGTTAAAACTGAGTATTTTGGGTATTGTAGCATTAAAGCCTGATTTTACAATTCTGGTTTTTGCTGTCGAAGAAGTTTCAGTATAGATTAACGAACGGTATATCATATTTAAACGTCCACCTATTGAGACATCACATAGGACATGAGTTCCGTATGCTTCTACAAATTGATCTGGTTGATAGTTGTTTAAATCTTCCAGAAATGTTTGAGATAAACATTGCTTTAATAATGTTATATCTGCATTCAAACGTAGATATTTAATACGAAACACTTCATCATGGCTTGCAAAAGAATATTGAGATGAATAAGAAAATTTAGATGTTAAATGCTTATTATTAGATAGTGTACCGCCAAATAAGCATGACTTAATAGAGTCAGAATTTGCCCCTAATGAAATCTGTGTTTTTCTTATTATATCTTTGACATAATCTTCCGAATTAGCTCCGTAATAATAACCGGAATTACTTCCTGATGCAGTTGATATAATAATTCTGTTTTTATCAATTTTGCTACAATCAATAACTGGCAATCTTACGGCAATATCGCTTAAATAGGTTGTTGTAGCATCGTAGCTCATACCTAAAACATCGTAAAGCCCGTCGCCTCCAGCTCGAGTAATTACGTTTTGAGTGGAGGACATAAGGGAGAAGTCGATGGTATTTTCATCAGAACATCCGGATACAATTATCGTCATCCAGCTTAAGAATTGTAATAACTTTTTCATATTTTCTTTTTTAAAGATTAATCCTTGAATTATAGATTTTAAAAGGAAAAGTAACCACACAAGAACATATTACCCAATTCTATCTGAGTCAAATAGTTACGATGATTTCTTCATTAAGATTCAAGTTGATACCTGTAGGCACATTAAATATTTCTTCATAAGGCGTCTTGTTGATTCATTGATAATGTTTATAATAGCATTGGGAATCAGCTTGTTGAATTCAATTTATACACTATATTATTATATAGAAAGACATTGACTAGTTGGAAGCTACTGCAAGTAACTGAGCTATCCTCTTTGTAGGTTGATGCTTTTCTTCTAGATTGATTCATAGTAATTTCTATAAAATGTTTATTCTTTTTTAGTACATATATCAGGATATTGGTTAAAAAGAGTATTACAACTAAGAAACTGTATTGATTTAAAAGTCTACGAGTTGGCAAGCTCCTATCTATTTCTCATCTTCAAAAATAATGACCAAATCACATTTAAAGAACAATAAAACAGGACACAATACTAACCCTAACAGATAAACGGTAACAAGTTACAAAAAATCTTTTAGATGCCAAAGAATGCAAGAGAAAACATACTCTTCGTTCTATTTTTAATGGCATTTTCTATTGGATAAAAACCGGATGTCAATGGCGTATGCTTCCTTGTAACTTCGCTCCTTAGAATACAGTTTACTATTATTATCGTAAACGAAGAAATAGCTGTTTTAGAGGATGTGCATAAAATACTGCGAGAGATGGTTCTACAGCAGAGTGGAAAGAACAAAAGCCCGAGTTTAGGACTGATTGATAATCAAAACTTAAAGACTTCCCGTAATGTTGGTGAATCACATAGTATTGATGGAGGCAAAAAGACAAAAGACCGTAAACAACACATCATCACTGATACGCTTGGCTTAATTTTGGCCGAAGTTGTCCACACTACAAACATACATGATAGTAAAAAAGTCGTTGATGTAATCAGTAATCTCAAGGGCAGATTCCCTAGACTCAGTAAGATTGTGGCTGATGGAGGATACAGAGATAAATTGATTGAGAATGTATGAAAAACATTTGGGTGGGTATTGGAAATTGTACTCAGACCTGATGCTGCCAAAAAGGTTCACAGTACTACCAAAAAGATGGATCGTGGAAAGAAATTTTTCATGGTTCAAAAGTTTTAAAAGGCTCAGTAAAGACTACGAAGTACTCCAAAAAACTTCACAAACCATGATATACCTAACAATGATACAAGTTATCTTTAACAGGATCAAATGATAAATTCAAAATAGCTTCTAATAAAGCGCTCTAATTTATTTATTGAATGATGCAATTATATACTTACTCAAATTTGAAATACAATGCCACAAGTGTTTCCAAGAATATTGCGGATAAAGTATAAAAGCTTTCAAAACAGTCCACTTCTCTGAATAGTCTGTTTTCAACATCTTGCATACAAATCTATTAAAGCAACGTTCTTCATGATATTTCACTTCCTTATTACTTAAAGTAACCCCTTCTGCCATCAGTGGAAGAATCTTAGTCCATTTATAATCATGCAATCGAATAGTTTCCTGACACCAATTTCTATTATAGTTACCTTCTGAAAAATGTTCTATTAGCACTTTAGGCGAGGTGCACACATAGTTCCTGTACTGTCCAGTAGAAGCTATCTGTAATGAGAAATCCAGATCATAACAGTGAAAACCGGTTAACATTTCCTCATCAAAAGGATGCTTTTCCCAAACCTCTTTACGTACAAACATACCTAACCCATCTACACTGACAACTTCTTCAAAATCTTTCCCGGAAATTACATTCATTGCATGAAGTAAAGATGTGCCTCTCTTGACTTGATAAAATAATGTACATGCCCAACGTTTATCCTGTCCCCAACCCGAATAGGTTCTCAATTTCACTTTACATCCTGCAAAGCCTATTATTCCACAATCCGGTTGACTCAACTTTTCTTCAATAACCCTCCCCCAATCTTGCGAGTAAAATTTCACATCTTCATGTACAAAAAACAAAAAGGGGTATTGTGCTTTTCGTGCACCTTCATTATAAACATGAGCTATCGGAAAATTTTCATTTCTATTATCAACACCAATAACTTCACATTCAACACCAATAGTATCATATATATTTTGGGTCACTTGCTGCAAGTACTCTGGCGAAATAGAGCAAATAATAATGGATAACATACTACTTCCGTTTAATTAAAAGACAGTTATTTAATATTAGCTAAAAACAACTTTTGTTATTTCAATTTTTCTGTTTTATGAGTAGGAATAGAGGGAATAACAATTGAAAACATTCTGGATATCCTTTCCAAATAATAATGCTTTAATGAAGCCCCTATTTTATTTTTTGCTTTCGCATATAATTGCAATTTCACTTTTTTAGGCACAAGCACTTTCTTTATTACTCTATAACATTCTCCTTTAACCATCCATTGTTTATAAACAGATATTTCAGAATGTTGATAAATGTATTGCATAACATCTATTACTTCAGATACTCTTTCATTTGTTTGTTTCACTCTGCAAGTAACTTTGTTCAAGTGTTGTCGAAAATAATTCATCTTCTTACGTACCTCAATAACATCTCCTTTTAAAGCCACTACTACCCAAAATAGCCAGTCACCGGCACAACGCAAGTGCTGAAATGATTTATCTAATCCAGCATAAACATCTCTTCTGAAAACAACCATACTGGCATTATATACATAATTCCTATACATGAGATTATGCTTCACATATTCGGTACCATTAAAAACTTTTACTTCTCCGGTCTCTTTCCACCGATCTCTACTTTTTCGTTTCAGAACTTTACTATGTTCATCTATTAACACAGAGCCTGTAAGGCACATAGTTGCATTCGGATTTTTGGCCAGTGCCGTAACAGTTTCCTCTAAAAAATGATTATCCGCACAATCATCACTTTCAGCTATCCATATATACTTTCCTTTTGCTAAACAAATTCCTCTATCCCATTGAATAAATGTATTACCGGTATTTCTCTCGTTAAATATCAATGACGAAACTTTAGGATGATCTTTATATCGAAGCAGAATATCTTTACTGTTATCTGTAGAGCAATCATCCAACAATATCAACTCAAAATCTTGATAAGTCTGATTAAGGATACTCGCTATTCTCTCCTCCAAAAAAACAGAATGGTTATAATTAGGTAAAATGACACTAACTACAGGGAAGTTTTCCATATTATTTAATTAAATTTGCTTACTTAATAGCAACAAGAATGCTTTACCACAATCGTAATGTAGCCATCAAAGGATAACCAACTCGCCATCTTAGTTTAAATTTACGTACCAAGTTCCAGGGTTTAGAACGTGTCTTGCCTTGAAAATACCATATATAGTTGTTCACTGCATCAAGTACACGTGAAGAAGATTCTCCATCCAAATGAGCCTCATGCTTGCTAACATAGGCACTAATCTGTTGCATTAATTCAGCAGGTCGTGCAATAGCTTTCTCTATAGCACCTTCAATTGCACTTGTCTCAGTCACATTCAACAAATGATTACCAGGTGTCGTGTTACAATAGGTAACAACTGGTTTATTCAACATCATAAACTCAACAATTACCGAAGAAGCATCTGACAATAATACATCTGCACGACTCAGCAAAGCAGCATCAATAACACCACTTTCATGGAAAGTCACATTCGGACAATTGCTAGCCAATTTCTTATATTTCTTTAAAACTTCCGAGTCATTGAATTTGGGATGAAAAGAGATAATCCAATCCCAGTCTTTCTCTTTGGCTAATCGCTCAACCGTTTCAAACAATATAGGTGCGGAAGTTATACCCTTTGTAAAAGTTGATGAGTATAATACAACAGGGCGAGTATTTCGGGAAGGATTAGCACGTTCCTTGAACAATGCATCAGCCTTGCACCATCCGGTCTCATAAACTTTGAAGAAACCATATTTACGTTCCAGTTCTTTAAAAGGGATAGTACTAGTTTCTCCTTGAGTACAATAAACATCGAACCAACCACGAACAGAAAAATGGTCGTCTTTTTCATCGCCACGTTTATTAATAGGATAACCATGAAAGAGAGATACTTTCACTCCAGGAAAGAAATCATAAATATAATTGCCTGGCGCAAAAACAGCAATAGGATTGTAATCCATAACAGCCTGTACAGATCGCAACCACTTTTCATTCTTTTCCAGTAGTCTCGGGCAGCCTTGCTCTATAAACCATGCCACTTCATCACCCCTACGCAGAATTTCATCCTGCAGAGGTCGTAGAATAGGATATGAGTATGCTACCGATACAAAAAACAAATATTTCTTCTTCATAAATTTAAACGTCTCCGATATCATTCTTTGTAATCGCAAGATTTAAAACAGAATAGTTTAGTTTAGGCTTAATTCGTCTCTTCTTTTTCTATTCAAAAAACTCACTTTCTATAATTAAATGCAAAAGTATATATTTTACTGCATCAACACACACATTATTTATAACAATTTGCAGTTGCTTCTAAAAAACCTCATTAATTAAGGTAGATTATTTTTTATTATCTTTGTCGCCAAAACAATTAAATACCTAACAAGATGCCCAAAAGCACATTACAACGTAGTTACTCCGCCCACCACCGGAAAACCGATAAAACCACTTTATTATTTGGAATTGCCATCTTTTTCAAGTTCTTACTTTTTGACTTTATTTGGAGTCTGACAACTACATTTGCTTCCTTTTCTACTATCGAATTTTATACCACTAAATTAATTGCCACTCTGATATTAATCATCCCCTCTCTTTTTTTTAGGCTCTGGAAAACAGAAATTGTTATTATGTTCCTACTGGACATACTACTAATTATTAATCTGATGTATTTTCGTACTTACTATACCGCTATTCCATTAACCAGCTATGCACTATCGGGAAATTTGGCCGATTTTAAAGGAAGTGTTTATGATTCTTTCTGCTGGTATGACATATTCTTCCCTTTTTCTACTCTTGCTTGCATTCCGCTTTATCAATTTTACAAACGAAAACAAGAGAAAAAACGTCATACTCTTTTTTGGATACTTTTAAGCGGCAGTATCGCAATCTTTGCTATAGTTACCTCCTTCAAAGGTGGGTTTAAAGAAGCTTATGGTAAAGTACAGCAAAAAGCTTATTTATGTGCAAGTACTACTTCCATATACACAGTATTCGGCAGTTTGTATTATGATCTGATAAATCAAAAGCAAGAACTTACCCCACAAATTCAACAAACAATCGAAGACTGGTTAAGTAAGAAACCCGAACATCATGCTCTTACTCAAAAAATATCCGTGCGTAATAATTGCATCGTAATCTTGGCTGAATCATTAGAAAGCTGGGTACTTGAGACAAAAATAGAAGGACAAGAAATCACTCCGCAGTTAAACAAATTACTAAAAGATTCAACCACCTTATATGCCCCGTATGTATTAACCCAAGTAAAAGGCGGGCGTTCTATAGACGCCCAATTACTGCTTTGTGCAGGAATGCTTCCAATCAATAGTGGAGCTTATAGCAGCCAATACCCCGACCACACATATGGCACTTTACAAAAAGCTATGCACCAGAAAAAAAATTCACGTAATTACCTTTTAACTATCGACAAGGTATCCACCTGGAACCAAGGTGTTATTGCTTACAATTTTGGCATCGACTCCATCATTGCTTATCATGATTTTGAACAAACCGGAGCTTTTGGCACCCACAAGCGCGTTGGCGACCGCCCTTTCCTTGAACAATGTCGTAAAAAGATTGAAAATGGAGAGATTTGGAAAAAAGGAGAAAATGCATATATACAATGTGTCACTTATTCCGGCCACGCCCCTTTTAGGCTTCCCGAAGAGTTGAAAGAAATCTCATTCTCAAGCGCTATTCCTCAAAAGATGAATGATTATATGACAATGGCGCATTACACAGACAGTGCCATTGGAGAGTTTGTAGAATTCTTAAAAACACGCCCAGAATACGCAGAAACACTAATTGTCATAACCGGCGATCACGAGGGATTAGCCAATTATCGTCCGGAGTTATGTAATACCCCTGGCGGAAAGGGAGTCGTCTCCGATAAAACATTCACCCCATTCATCATAGTCAATTCCCCAGTAGGAATGCGTTACGACAAAGTAATGGGACAAATAGATATGTATCCAACTCTGCTAAACTTGTTGCAATTGGATGATTATAAATGGACCGGATTAGGCCAAAGCATCCTCGATCCACAGAAAAAAGGATTTGCCGTCAATCCCCAGATGAATGTAGAAGGTGAAGCTGTTAGTCCGGAAGAAAGTGCATTTGCAAAGAATGCTTATGATATTTCTGATATGATGATACACTTTGATTATTTGAAACAATATGCCGAGAAAGCGGAACCATAGAAAAGCTTGTCAGATAGCAAAATATACTTTATCTTTGTAGCATTCTAGAAAAGTAAAATGAAGAGGAAGTAATGAAAGTATATATTCATCCGCATTATGCAATTTACGAGAGTTTAATTCGAGCCATTCCGGCTGAAGAATATGAACGAGAAGAAGTGTATTGCAACCGGAGGAACACTGTTGAAAAGATCCGCTTAAAAGACAAGCTCTTTGTACTCAAAAAGTACAAAAGACCTGCTCTCATAAATTGCCTTATTTACACTTGGTTCCGTAAGAGTAAAGCCCGTCGTGCCTTTGAATATGCAGAGTTATTTCTGCAACGTGGAATTGAGACCGCCGCTCCTGTTGCCTATATAGAGATTAAAAAGAACGGATTTTTCCATACCGGATATTTTCTCTCAGAATTTCTATCTTACCCTCTTGTTGCAGATGCGAACAAGACTGATATGAGTCAAGAAGAAAAAGATAAATTGATGTACGATCTCGTTTTATTCACCTTGAAACTACATCTGAATAAAGTTCTACCTTTGGACTACAATCCTAAAAATATTTTCTATCACAAAGAGAATGATAAATATAATTTCGCTTTGATAGATATTAATCGTTTAAAATTAGGCAAAGTTCCTGGAATCAGACAATCTATGAATGGATTCAGCCAACTAGGAATCCCTGCCAGTGATTTCACAAAAGTGCTACCTTGGTATGCAGATAGACGAGGCTTTGATCTTGAGGAATGCATTTTTTTCACCTTATTTAGCAGGTTGAAATGGAAAAAACAAAGGCAGTTTAAGAACTATATAAAAAGTAAACTTCACTTCTAAAGTATCTTTGCAAATATAAAATCTGAAGAATTATGCAAGATTATATCACTCAGTCCATAGTAGAAGGTATCAAGCTAAAAGAAGGCATTCTTAACAACCACCAGATGATGGCTGACATTGAGACCGTTGGCAACCTGATGGCACAGACCCTTCAGCAAGGTCACAAAGTATTACTTTGTGGCAATGGTGGAAGTGCAGCCGATGCCCAGCACATTGCAGCCGAACTCGTAGGACGTTTTGTTACTGAACGAGAAGGCCTGCCCGCTATAGCAATGACTACAGATACATCCATACTGACAGCAGTCAGCAATGATTACGGCTTCAGCCGCATTTTTGAGCGTCAAACTGCTGCATTAGGATCAAAAGGAGACATCCTAATAGCTCTTTCCACAAGCGGCAACTCTCCTAACGTGGAATATGCTCTACAAAAAGCAAAAGCTATGGATATTACAACAGTCGGGTTCTTGGGAAGAAATGGAGGTAAATGCAAAGATCTTTGTGATTATTCTTTCATTATACCTCATCTCGAATCTGCAAGGATTCAAGAAATACACATTACCATCGGGCATATTTTATGTGGCATTGTTGATAATAAACTAGTTTCCCATGGATAAAGCTATATTTCTTGACCGTGACGGCACAATTAACGTTGATTTTGGTTATGTCTACAGAACTGAAAATCTTGAATTCTTGCCCGGAGTTATCGAAGCGCTCCAAATTTTTCAAGAATTAGGTTATCTATTGATTGTCATAACCAATCAGTCCGGTATAGGCCGCGGGTATTTCACTTTGGAAGATGCTGAGTTATTTAATCAAGCCTTGTCACAAGAATTGAAGAAATGCGGAATTGTAATAAGCAGCTTCTTCACATGCCCCCATGCTCCTGAGGAAAAGTGCAAATGTCGTAAACCCTCTCCTTACCTGGTAATGGAAGCTATCAAACAATATAAGATTAATCCTGACGATTCATATATGTTTGGAGATAAAAATTCAGATGTTGAATGTGGAAAAAATAGCGGTATCAAATCTTTCTTGATTACTGGCGAGCATTCCCTTTTATACTGGGCAAATCAATTAAAGAACAACAGATTATGAACAAAGAACAGAATATTCTGAAAGGGAAGAGAGTACTCATTATAGGAGATGTAATGTTAGACACCTACCACATAGGAGATGTAAAAAGGATTTCACCTGAGGCCCCTGTGCCCATTGTCCGTGTCAACCGCACTTACAGTGTACTGGGAGGAGCTGCCAATGTTGCAAGAAACTTATTAGGTCTAGAATGTTTTCCATACATTATCAGTCTACTTGGCAATGACCACAATGGAAAAACAATGCTAGAAATGTTTGCCAGCTTAAATATAAAGAATGATTTATTCCAAACAGAACATCCCACTATTACCAAAACTCGTGTAATAGGTAACAACCAGCAAGTTGTACGACTGGATTTCGAGACTGAAATTGAAACTCTGGATAAAGAAATTGAATATAAAATTTTACATGCTGTAGAAAAGGCTCTTCCCGAAGTAGACATTGTAGTTATCTCCGATTATGGCAAAGGTATATGCAATGATACTATTTGCCAATATGTCATATCAGCCTCTACCCTACAAGGGAAAAAAGTGATTATAGATCCTAAAGGAAAGAATTGGCAGAAATATCGTTCTGCCACCATCATTACTCCGAATTTGAAAGAACTTTCAGAAGTTTCGGGGATTGAAGTAAAAAATGAGAACGAAGCTATTCTTGATGTAGCAAACAATATACTGAAAAAGTATGATCTCAATTCCTTATTAGTAACCCGCTCGGAAAAAGGAATGTCTTATATAGCCCCTGAAGCTTCTTTGGATATTCCCACCGAAGCCAAAGAAGTTTATGATGTTTCGGGTGCTGGTGATACGGTGGTAGCAACGTTAGCAGCCGCTTTAGCTGCCAATATGCCCATTGCAGATGCTATCCATCTTGCCAATAAAGCCGCCGGCATAGTTGTAGGAAAGATAGGAACCAGTCCCATCCTGTTCAAAGAATTACAGGCTGAACTACAAACAGGTAAAACGGATAGCAAACTTATTCCAATGGAGCAACTTGCAGACACCCTAAAACAATTACGATCACAAGGACGCAAGATTGTATTTACAAACGGATGTTTTGACATTCTTCACAAAGGACATGTTTTCTATTTGGAGAAAGCAAAAAACATGGGAGATATTCTCATTCTAGGTCTAAACTCTGATAGTTCAGTAAAGCGATTGAAAGGAGATTCACGTCCCATCAATAATGAAAACGCCCGCGCTACGGTTATGTCAGCGCTCGAATCCGTAGACTACGTTGTAATATTTACAGAAGACACTCCATTGAATCTTATCAAGATAGTAGCTCCGGATGTATTAGTAAAAGGCGGTGATTATGAGATTGAAAACATAGTAGGTAGAGAGTACGCAAAAGAAACTGTGACTATTCCATTTGTAGATGGTTACTCAACTACTAAAACAATTCAATCTATCAACCAAGAGAAGCAATAATACTAGCAGCTACTTGCTTAGGGGTAATATCCACCATACATTGCTGGCAAACAGACAGTTTACATTTGCCTCTTCCATCCTTCGTACAAGGACGACAAGGCATCTCTTTTTCGAGTATCTCAACCGTAGGCCCTGTAGGAAAACCAAAAGCAGTAGGTCCCATCAACGCAAGGGCCGGAATATGAAATAAATCGGCTGCATGCATAAAGCCAGTATCAGCACTGACCACTATATTAGATTGGGACACAATGTAACAAGATTCCATCAACGAAGTGCAGCCCGCCAAATTTATGACCCTTTCAGGTGCTACGCTTCTGATCTCTTCGCAAAATGTATCTTTCGGTCCAGCCAATATAACAAAAGTATAATTAGGAAGTTGTTGGATAAGTGCTTGCCAGTGAAATACAGGCCACCGTTTCATTTCCCAATTGGCAGACGGTATAAGTGTCACCATGTCTTTCTTTATAAAGCCCTCGTATTTACTACATATTTCAGCAGGAAATTGCCAACCTTTAAAATTCGTAGGAAAATGAATTATACCCCATTTTTTAAGTGGTTTTTGAAATGAGACAACACCCCTGAAAGGTTTATCAAAAAAATTGATGCCTAGATTAAAAAGCAAAAAGCGTTTGCCTCTTTCCTTACTACGCAAAGCCACATAGGGCTTTAGAAAAGGGATAGGCGATAGTATCAGCTTCAATATATTAGAACGTATATTGCTATGCGCATCATAGATATAGTCAAACTTCTCTTTTCTCAGTTCAGCCGCCATTTTTAGTAACCCGGAAAAACCTGTAGACTTATCAAAAGCCCAAATTTTATCGATCCGGCTATCTACAGATAGTATCCCCACCATATCTTTCCGGGTTATCCAATGAATTTCAACCTCTTCAAATCGCTCGCGAATACCGCCAACCACTCCCATACACTGAATAATATCTCCTATCGAACTAAAACGTATAATTAAAAATTTTGCCATAACAATAGAATAAAGTTTTCCAACTCACTATGATTTAGCAGCAAAATTAATTATTTCAATCGATTCTTCCACCAAAATAAACAAAAAGGATTATCTTTGCCGACACATTACTTTTTCTGAAATATAAATTATCTGATGAAAATAGCCTTTGATGCCAAAAGAGCTGCACAGAACCGTACAGGGCTCGGCAATTACAGCCGATTAATAATTGAAGGATTTAGTCGCTGCTACCCTGAAAATAAATATCTTCTTTATACTCCGATTGCACAAAAAACGAAGCTACTCGGAACTATCGCTAAACAAAAGAATTGTATAATTCGCTATCCACATAATTATATTTGGAAACGGTTCTCTTCACTATGGCGTATCAGTAGCATTTGCAACCTCATTAAATCAGATAATGTCTCAATCTACCACGGATTGAGCAACGAACTCCCCTTTGGAATTGAGAAATTAAAAAATACGAAAAGTGTTGTTACCATTCACGACTTGATTTTTCTACGCTATCCCGAGTTTTTCCCATTGATAGATAGAACGATCTATATGTTAAAGTGCAAACACGCTTGTAAAGTAGCCGACCGTATTATCGCCATCAGTGAATGTACCAAAAGAGATATTATGCACTACTTTGGAACTCCTGAAGAAAAAATAAAGGTCATTTATCAAGGATGCGACGAAAGTTTTCGAAACCCTGTAGACGATGCTCTTAAACAAGAGGTCAGAGAGATGTATTCGCTTCCGGAAAAGTATTTATTGTGTGTAGGAAGCATTGAAAGCCGTAAAAACCTCTTACTAATTGTAAAAGCTTTAAAGGAAAGTAAGAGCAACTTGCCTTTAGTGGCAATAGGAAAATATACCCCTTATGCTGGTAAAGTGCTTCAATATGCCAAGGAACATGGTTTATCCGAACGGTTAATGATGTTTCACAATGTTGAGTTCAAGCATCTGCTTGCCTTCTATCAAATGGCCTCCTTATTTATTTACCCTAGCTTTTTTGAAGGCTTTGGAATACCCCTATTAGAAGCGCTTAATAGCAAAATACCAGTAATCGGCGCTACGGGTTCATGCCTTGAAGAGGCTGGTGGTCCCCATTCACTGTACATACACCCCGAGGACCCTAAAGCCTTGGCGGAAGCAATTGACAGAGTGATTAGCGACGAAGATTTACAGCAAAAAATGATCAGCAACGGATTGGAATACGCTTCACATTTTGAGCAGGACAAGCTAATACCACAGATGATGGAAGTGTACCATTCACTGCTATGACCAGACAAGAAAAACAGTTATGTTTGACATATCCAAGCAAAATGCATACCTTTGTAAATCATTTAGATTAAAGTCACTAAAAGCATCTTTATAAAAATATTATATACAGCGATATGGAGTCAACAAAGACTATTTTTTTAGATCGGAACGAGTTTAATTATGAACCTTCCGAAGAAGTAGTAGAAGCCTTCAAAAACTTCGATATAAACAAGTTATGTTTTTATACTCGTATATACGATGAAGGGAAGAAAAGTATTTTATCAGTATTTCTCTCTAAGTTATACAATATAGATGAACAACAAGTGCTACTTGGATATGGTGGAGAAGATATTCTAAAGAATGCCGTACATTATTTTTTAACCGAGGAAGACGGTAATAAGACAATACTAATACCCAAATTTTCATGGTGGTATTATAAGTCTATTGCTGACGAGGTACACGGACATACATTGCAATATCCTCTTTATGAAGAAGGAAATACTTTTAAGTATGACTTCAAAGTACTGAAAGAAATGCTACACAAAGAGAAGCCTAAAATTCTTTTACTAGCTTCGCCCAACAATCCTACCGGCAATGGGCTCACACCTGCTGAGTTAAAACAGTTATTATCCTTTGTTCCAGCCACTACCATTGTCTTGGTCGACGAGGCTTATGCTTCATTTGTTTCTATAGATACAACTTATATAAAAGAACTGACGGACAAATATCCAAACATAATCATTTCGCGTACATTATCCAAATTTTATGGCCTCCCTGGTCTCCGTATGGGTTTTGGCTTTATCAGCAAAGAGCTCCATCCTTTCTGTAGATACAGCAACAAGTACCTGGGATACAATCGTATATCGGAAGACATTGCTATTGCCGCACTTCAATCAGACGCACATTACCGTAATATTGCAAAGCAAATGAATGAAGACCGAGCATGCTATGAGCGAGAAATTGGTTCGTTACCCGGCTTTAAGGTCTATGAATCCGTAGCCAATTTTATTCTGATTAAATATCCGATAGAGTTGAAAGAGGCTCTACAAGAAGCATTTGCGCAGCACCATTATAAAATAAAGTTCATGAATGAACCTGATATAAATATGCATTTGCGCATTACTTTCGGTCGTCCCGAACACAACCGCTTTGTGATAGATACAATTAAAGAAATCGCAAATAGATGAAAGCAGTTATATTAGCTGCAGGCATTGCATCCCGCCTGCGTCCATTAACCGACACTACCCCCAAATGCCTCCTCAAAATAGGAGGACGAAGTTTGTTGGAACGAGCATTTGATGCTTTGATACAGAATGAGATCAAAGAGTTCATTGTTGTCACCGGCTATCGCCAACAACAAATCGTTGACTTCTTGCACACAAAGTATCCATCACAGGATATCACTTTCATTTACAATGAAAAATATGAGTCAACAAATAATATTTATTCTTTATGGCTTACGCGCCCATACACTGATGGAGAAGAAGTATTACTATTGGACAGCGACATTTTATTCGATCCTCTCATTGTAAATAAATTACTCCACTCTGACAGCAGCAACGCATTAGCACTAAATCGGCATGAGCTAGGAGCCGAAGAGATAAAAGTGATCGCTGATGCAGACTCTAAAGTGATTGAAATAAGCAAAGTATGCTCCATAAAAGATGCAATTGGCGAATCTATCGGCATTGAAAAAATCTCCCCCCAGTACACTGAAGCTTTATTCAAGGAGCTGGAGACTATGATTAATATAGAGAAGCTAGATAATATCTTCTATGAACGTGCTTTTGAAAGACTGATACCACAAGGGCACAATTTCTATGCTATAGATACAACGGAGTTTTTCTCGGTCGAGTTGGACACTGTAGAAGACTTTGAGCAGGCCCAGAAACGAATACCCCAAAACCTCTATTAATAATCATTTTATGGCTACCTACGACATACGCCCCCTGCAACTTCGCATTTTGCAAATATTGCTAGCAGTAGACAAGATTTGCAAAGAACATAACCTACGATACTATATTATGGCAGGAACCATGCTTGGCGCTGTACGTCACAAGGGATTTATTCCTTGGGACGATGATCTGGACATCGGCATGCCACGAGAAGATTATGATTCACTAATGTCTCATTCGAAAGAATGGCTACCCGAACACTTTGAAGCAGTATGCGCCGAAAATGATCCTAAGTACCCACTACCCTTTGCCAAAATTCAGGATGCTAATACGACTCTAATAGAGCGTATACACCTTAGATACTTAGGAGGAGTCTATCTAGATGTATTTCCACTGGATGGTGTACCGGAAGGGGCATTAGCTCAAAGAATGCATTTTGCAAAATATGAGTTTTATAAACGAGTACTCTATTTTATCCACCGTGATCCATACAAGCATGGCAAAGGTCCCAGTTCATGGTTGCCACTATTATGTAAAAAGTTGTTCACGCTAAGTGGTGTACAAAAAAGCATAAGAAACATCCTAACAAAATATCCTTTCAAGAAAAGCGCTCTTATCTGTGATTATGATGATGGGCTGAAAGGTATTATGCCTAAAACAGAATTAGGCACTCCTACCCCCATCCTATTTGAAGAAAAGGAAGTATGGGGGGTACAAGAATATAATAGCTACCTGACACGAAAGTATGGAAATTACATGGCTATCCCTAAACAAAATAGTCAGAGACAACACAATTTTCATTATCTGGACTTGAATACCCCTTACAGGGAATACAAATAACAGGTATCTATAGCCGATATATTGCTGATAACCATTAAAACCTCACAAATTCTTCTGCACGATAATCTTTAAACCACTCTATAAAGCTCTTTATGCCCTCATGAAGTGATATTTTAGGTTGATACCCAATCTCTGTCTGGAGCTTGGTAGTATCAGCATAAGTCTTGCATACATCACCCGGCTGCATCGGCATATAGATTTTTTCTGCCTCACAACCAAGATTGGACTCAATTTCATTTATGAAATCCATCAGCATAACCGGATGGCTGCACCCTATATTATATACTTTATAGGGTATATTGTTCGCACAGCATTCTATTTCAGGAACTTTATCAAGTACCATAATCGTACCATTGGCTATATCGTCAATGTAGGTAAAGTCTCGCATCATATCGCCATTATTGAACACTTTGATAGGCTTCCCTTCACTAATAGCACTAGCAAAAAGCATAGGAGCCATATCAGGGCGTCCAGCAGGACCGTACACAGTGAAATACCTAAGTCCTGTACATGGGATACCATATAGTTTACAATAAGCATGAGCCATAAGCTCATTACTCTTCTTACTTGCCGCATAAAGACTCACCGGGCTAATAACTACATCATCTTCACTGAAAGGTACTTTGGTATTCATTCCATATACCGAACTAGATGATGCATACACAAGATGCTCAATCGCAAAGTTACGGCAACATTCAAGCAAATTCAGAAAACCTATCCAGTTACTACGCATATATGCATAAGGATTTTCTATAGAATAGCGTACCCCGGCTTGTGCAGCCAGATGAACAACCTTATCAAAATTCATCTCGTCAAAAAGCAAATCCATAGCCCCCTTGTCCTCTATATCAAGACGAATAAAGGTGTAATTGGAGTAAACATTACTCTTGACACGACGTCCGAAATGAAAATTCCCGCCATCTGCCACGATCCCAGCTCTACCCAAACGATAATACTTCAATTGAGGAGAATAATAATCATTGATATTATCAATTCCTATTACTTCATCCCCCCTTTGCACAAGCATTTCGACACAACGGCTACCTATAAAACCGGCAGCTCCCGTAACAAGTACTCTCATGACTTACTTTTGGTGTTGTTCCAAATATTTAATAATATTATCAGCCACAATCCGCCAATCAAAATTGAGGATATGCCGCCTACCATTTTCACCATACTTACGACGCAAAGCTTCGTCTTTATAGAGTGTTTTTATATGGCGACGAATACAGAAACGCCAACGGGCAGTACGAATACCATTCACTCCATCCCTTATCAGATCCAGTGTACCAGCTTTGGTTGTAATCACCGGCAAAGCACAAGACATAGCTTCTGCCACTGTATTGTTCCAGCCCGAGTAGTTAGGATTTTCTGCTGATACAAAACAATCGGCACGCCCAAAAAGCTGAGAGTTTTTATCAAAAGGATGGTTGAGCACAAACTCAAAAGGACACTTACACGTAAAGTTTTTAATTCTTTCGGCAGCCCGTTCGCTCGTAGGAGAGTCAAAGAGAAGGAGCTTGATATTGTAGCCCTGAGCATATAATTTTTCACAAGCATTGACTACGTAATATGTGCCCTTCACACGTTCGGACAATCGTCCA
This sequence comes from uncultured Bacteroides sp., assembly GCA_900555635.1. GTDB lineage: Bacteria > Bacteroidota > Bacteroidia > Bacteroidales > Bacteroidaceae > Bacteroides. Next base: position 85,674 of record USLU01000008.1, on the reverse strand, counting down.
TAAGCCATAACTACAAACGGACGTCCTTCTACCCGATAGTCAGTCTTGGGAACATAGCTATCTACTGTAACTCCTCCTATCGCTTTAAAAGCTTCACGACCATATTTTTTCAAATCATACTCATATACATTAGAGGAACAGGCAAAGATTTCCACATCCGCATTCTTCATCAAACGACGTACATCATCACTTTTACGCACATGATAGAATATCTTATGACGCGCCTTGGATTCCAAAATCATCGGCATGAATTTTACTGTTGTAGTCCATAAAGCATCAAGTTCGTATCCGGGAAGCTGGTCAAAAGTCCCCATCTCTCCTTTGAAGTTGAACCAGTCCGGTGCTTTTCCGTCAGGGGTAAACACTATAAATTTGTGTCCTTTTGCAACAAAGATGTTTCCAAGTTCAAGGAAGCGCTTCACACCTCCATACAGTTTTGTATGTGGAAGTAATACTCCTAAAATCATAAGTTACTTAGTTTTATTATTCTGTTTTTCATTCACTGGCTTCTCCCAAAATTTCCATAAAGGGCCAAAATCCTTTGTAAACAACCAAAGCATGGCTTTTATGCGCCCACGAAACAAATTGCGTTTCAGCGTAGCACCAGTCTCAAAATTATTAATCAGTTGGGGCTGAAAATCACGCCCCTTATAAGTAAACAGCTTACGGAATGTGGAAGAAGTCATCCCCCACTTCAACAAAAATTGAAATTGTCCACAGTTCCTACGAATACGTCCCGTAGATTTCGTCTCAAAATGATAGACTCTGCTGGCTTGCAAACCTTTCATAAACCTGATACCGCACAACCATAACTTTGCTGTAAAATCAGGATCACTATACATGCCCGGTGAATACTCTACACTATAGCCACCCACTAAATCCCAGATATCGCGATGCACAATATTCGGAGGCAACGTAGCTCCCATCCAATCCTTCATCGGATAGTCCATATACTCATGCAGCAGCTTGTCTTCCTGAAAGCTTTCGATGGTATCACCATAATTCGCCAATATGATTGAAGCAGACTTTGTATGAGGTTGAATAGTGGTAGCAGAAAGAAAGAAACGATTATCCGGCAGTCTTCTAATTTCGTCAACTAGCACCTTGTCCCAAAGAGGAAGCACATACATATCGTCATTGATAAACAAAATATAGTCAGTAGCAACCTTAGTACGCATCATATTCATGGCGAGGCATACTCCTACATTTTGTTCCGAATAAGTATAATCAATTCCTTCACTTTTCACCCATTCAAGAGTTCCGTCACTTCCATCGTTCACATGCACTATAATCTGGTGCTTATAAGTAGAATTCTTACGAATACTCTCAACACACAACTTAAGAAAGGCGAGATTATTCCATGTGGGTATAAAAATAGAGAAAAGTTCACTATTCATTTCCGTCTGTTCCATAAATGAAGTTTTTACCTGAGGCGTATAAAATGAAAATCTTGCTACAAAGGTACTTGTTCTTGATGATACTTGCACCATGTATATTAGAAAATAATTACTTTTGCAGTAGAATACACCTCATAAATCCAATGTTGTATGAAAGTCATCGTAGACAACAAAATACCTTTTATATCAGCAGCCATTGAAAAGATAGCCGACGAAGTAATCTATCTGCCTGGCAAAGACTTCACTCCTGAACTGGTAAAATATGCCGATGCATTGATAGTCCGCACCCGCACCCATTGCAATCGTGAACTGTTGCAGGAAAGCAGCGTACGTTTTATAGCCACTGCCACCATAGGTTTTGACCATATAGACAGCGAATACTGCCGTGAAGCCAACATAAAGTGGACCAATGCCCCCGGATGCAATTCAGCTTCTGTTGCCCAATACATACAATCGTCCCTACTACTGTTGCAACAACTCAAAGGGAAAAGTCTTTCAGACCTCACATTAGGAGTCATCGGAGTGGGTAATGTAGGTAGTAAAGTAGTCAAAGTAGGAAAAGAGCTCGGTATGCGTGTACTCTGCAACGACCTCCCCCGTGAAGACCAAGAGGGAAAAGCAGACTTCAGCGCTTTACAGACCCTTGCCGAAGAATGTGACATCCTCACTTTCCACGTACCTTTATATAAAGAAGGGAAATATAAAACATTCCATTTGGGTGATGAAGCATTCTTCCACTCACTAAAGCGCCGCCCTGTTATTATCAACACCTCGCGCGGAGAAGTCATTGAAACCGATGCACTACTGAAAGCTTTGGAAAACGGAGTTGTCTCTGATGCCATTATCGATGTATGGGAGAACGAACCAAACATCAATCTCACCTTATTATATAAGACACTTCTTGGAACCCCACATATTGCCGGCTACTCTGCCGACGGAAAAGCAAATGCCACACGTATGTCGCTTGATGCACTCTGCCGCTTCTTTGATATAAAGGCTGATTACCGTATCACACCACCCCAACCGGAGAATCCTGTTCTCACAGCAAGTTCATTGGCAGACGCTTATTTGCAAATGTACGACCCTAGAAAAGACAGTGAAGCTCTGAAAAAGCATCCGGAGCACTTCGAGAAATTACGCGGCGATTATCCTTTAAGAAGAGAAAAAGAAGCTTATTCAATAGAATTACAACTTTAACACCAGATTTTCTATAACCTTCGGGTAGGACTCATACTCCAAAGCATGAATACGATGTGCCAAGCTATCAGGTGTATCTTCCGGCATTACCACACATTTCTCTTGACAAATAACAGCTCCTTCGTCATAATGCTCATTTGTATAATGTATAGTAATACCGCTTTCTTTTTCTCCGGCGGCAATCACCGCTTCGTGTACGCGATCCCCATACATTCCTTTACCACCAAACTTAGGCAGCAACGAAGGATGTATATTTATCATTTTATTAGGATAAGCATGCAAAATGTTATCAGGAACCCGCGCTAAGAAGCCCGCCAATACTACAAAGTCTATATGATACTCTTGTAGCATGGATAATATAGCCTCTCCATTTTCCCAATCATTCTTTCCAAAGTAGGCACAAGGTACATTTAAGCCCTTTGCACGCTCCAAAACAAACGCATTTTGCCGGTTAGTCAAAACCAAACCTACACAATCCGATCCTTTTTCTTTAAAATATCGAATGATATTCTCGGCATTCGTACCACTTCCCGAAGCTAAAATTGCGATTTTTTTTCCCATAAATCCTCCAATCAGTGCACAAAATCGTGAAAAATGTGCAAAACAGTGCATTTAATTCCTCAAATATTTGCGAGGAACAATAAATATTTATTCCTTTGCACCGCAAATTTAAAGAAATAAAACTAATTATTAATTAAAAACTTAAAGTTATGTCTGAAATTGCATCAAGAGTGAAAGCGATTATCGTCGACAAATTAGGCGTTGAAGAATCAGAAGTTACAACAGAAGCTAGCTTCACTAACGATTTAGGAGCAGATTCTCTTGACACTGTAGAACTTATCATGGAATTCGAGAAAGAATTTGGTATCTCTATCCCCGATGACCAAGCTGAAAAGATTGGCACTGTAGGTGATGCTGTATCTTACATCGAAGAACACGCTAAGTAATTTCATCCATTATTTATTAATATGGAATTAAAAAGAGTTGTAGTAACAGGTCTCGGCGCCATTACCCCTATTGGCAAGAATGTTCCCGAATTTTGGGAAAATCTGGTGAATGGGGTTAGCGGAGCAGGACCTATTACTCATTTCGATGCATCCCTTTTCAAGACTCAGTTTGCATGTGAAGTGAAAGACTTTGATGCAACCCAATATATGGACCGCAAAGAAGCCCGCAAAATGGACTTGTATACACAATACGCCATTGCAGTAGCTAAGGAAGCGGTAAGCGACTCTGGTCTTGACGTCGAAAAAGAGGATTTAAACAAAATCGGTGTCATTTTCGGTGCCGGTATTGGTGGAATCAATACATTCGAGGAAGAAGTAGGCAACTACGCTTTGAATGGTAAAGAAAACGGTCCTAAGTTCAATCCTTTCTTCATCCCTAAGATGATCTCGGATATCGCTGCCGGACAGATTTCTATTATATATGGTTTCCACGGTCCCAACTACGCAACTTGTTCTGCATGTGCAACTTCAACCAACGCTATCGCTGATGCTTTCAACCTGATTCGTCTGGGCAAGGCAAATGCTATTGTAAGCGGTGGTTCGGAAGCAGCTATCACCCCTGGTGGTGTAGGCGGTTTCAATGCCATGCATGCATTATCAACTCGCAATGAATCTCCCTCAACAGCCTCTCGTCCGTTCAGCGCAAGCCGTGACGGTTTCGTGATGGGTGAAGGTGGTGGCTGCTTAGTTCTTGAAGAACTGGAGCATGCCAAAGCACGCGGTGCTAAGATTTATGCAGAAGTTGCCGGCGTAGGAATGTCTGCCGACGCTCACCACTTAACTGCTTCTCATCCCGAAGGTTTGGGAGCTAAGTTAGTGATGCTAAATGCGTTGGAAGATGCAGAAATGGTCCCTGACAAAGTAGATTATATCAATGTTCACGGTACATCTACTCCTGTAGGTGATATCTCGGAAGCTAAAGCAATCAAAGAAGTATTCGGTCAACATGCTTATGAGTTGAATATCAGTTCAACCAAGTCTATGACCGGTCACTTATTGGGTGCTGCCGGTGCGGTAGAAGCAATTGCAAGTATTCTTGCCATTAAAAACGGTATTGTGCCTCCGACTATCAATCACGAAGAGGGTGATAATGACGAAAACATCGACTATGACTTGAATTTTACATTCAACAAGGCTCAAGAGCGCGAAGTGAATGTAGTTCTATCCAATACTTTTGGATTCGGTGGTCATAACGCCTGTGTTATTTTCAAAAAATACGCAGAGTAATTAGTCGTGTTACGTAACCAAATAGATAAGATAAGGCTCTTATTCCATAAGGAACGGGAGTCTTATTTTTGTTTCTATAAGATACTTGGCTTCTTCCCCCGTAACATTAAAGTTTATCAGCAGGCTTTGCTGCATAAATCTACCTCTTTACGTTCTGACAAAGGACGGCCTTTAAACAACGAACGATTAGAATTTTTGGGCGATGCTATTCTCGATGCCATCGTAGGAGATATTGTCTTTAATCATTTTGAAGGGCGTCGCGAAGGTTTTCTGACTAATACCCGTTCCAAAATCGTTCAACGGGAAACCCTCAACAAACTCGCAGTAGAGATTGGCCTGGATAAACTGGTAAAGTACTCCACACGTTCTTCTTCTCACAATAGTTATATGTACGGCAATGCTTTCGAAGCATTCATTGGTGCCATTTATCTGGATCAAGGCTATGAACGCTGCAAACAGTTCATGGAGGAAAAGATTTTCAATAAATATATAGACCTCGACAAAATGTCACGCAAAGAGGTTAACTTCAAGTCTAAACTCATTGAGTGGAGCCAGAAGAATAAAATGGAAGTTTCCTTTGAGCTTATCGAGCAATTCCTTGATGAAGATTATAACCCAATGTTCCACACTGAAATACGCATAGAAGGGCTTTCGGCAGGTACCGGCACAGGATATTCTAAGAAAGAGTCGCAACAAAATGCCGCACAAATGGCATTAATGAAGATCAAAAGCGACGAGGCTTTCAAAAAAGAGATTCAAGTTGCTTGGGAAAATCACCATCAAACAGAAATCATCACGGAAGAAGAATCAACCGAAACAGATTCCCATACGACGCCCCTGAACGACTAAATCGTTATCTTCCGTCACCAGTTTCAATTTACCTGCGACCTCTGCTAATGGCGCAGAAGAAATCTCGTCTCCTTTCAAAGTAATCATACGGCCGAATTGCCCCGTTGCAATCAGTTCTGTAGCATGTCCGCCCATACGGGTAGACAAATTACGGTCAAAAGGCGTAGGGGAACCTCCGCGTTGGATATAACCTAATACGGTTTCACGGGTTTCAATGCCCGTTTCATACTCAATCTCCTGTGCTATGTATTCGGCAGCACGTTTTCGACCATCTGTTTGAATACCCTCGGCAACGACTACAATAGAATAAGGTTTGCCCTTCTTCAAACGATTCAGGATAGTCTCTCCTATATTATGAATATTATAAGGTATTTCGGGTATTAAGATCACATCTCCCCCACCTGCCATACCGGAATATAAGGCAATCCAACCAGCTTTGTGCCCCATCACTTCAATGACCATTACACGTTTATGCGAACTTGCAGTAGAATGCAGACGGTCAATAGCATCCGTTGCTATACTGACAGCTGAATCGAAACCAAAAGAAATATCTGTTCCCCATATATCATTATCTATAGTTTTGGGTACAGAAACAATATTCAGTCCCAGAGCAGCCATCTTTGCCGCGGTCTTTTGAGTACCGTTTCCACCGATACAAACTACACAGTCCAGACCTAGCTCCTTTATATTCTGTTCAATCAGAGCCGGCTTATCTACATCAGACATCACACCATTCTTTTTGAACGGTTTTTCACGCGAAGTGCCCAGCATAGTACCTCCTAGATTCAACAATCCTGATAAAGATTTCTCTGAGAACGACTCCACATCTTTAGTTAACAATCCTTGAAAACCACTATGAATACCAATCACTTCCATCCCATAATGATTGATAGCAGTTTTACATACACCACGTATGGTAGCGTTGATACCGGGGCAATCGCCTCCTGAAGTCAAAATACCGATTCTCATAATTGTTTTTTTTGAGTTAGATCCTGTTTAGCGAGATAGAATAACAGCCTTGCCTGTTTTTGAGCTCTTAATAGCTGCTTCAAGTATTTCTACTACAATTAAATTATTTTCCAAAGAAGATAAGTCTTTGGGACTTATCTGAATATCATTCCGCACGGCAGCCTTCAAGTAATAGAAAGAATCATTGTAGGGTGCTATTAGCTTAGGAGCTGTTTCAGATACTTCCGAGTTGCTGACCCTCACACGGATTTTAGTAGGTGTGTCCTGATAAATATATCCTTTACTTCCGTAAACATGCATATCTTTACGATTCATCGGCCAATTCCAGGAACCCATAATTTGCACTGTAGCGGATGGATATTCGGCAATGATGGTAGCGTCATCATCTACTTTAGGATATATCTGAGGCTTATATTGCTTTAATACGCCATAAACTCGAGTCGGTTTTTGACCATTAAGCAACCAAGTTGCCAAATTGGCACCATAACAACCGAAATCAATCACAGCACCTCCTCCGTTCAATACCGGATCGGTCAACCAGTCGGTAAATTCTTTACCGCATTTAATCTCAATTGGCCCTTGGTGCCCATCATAGACATTAATTCTGTGAATGTCGCCAATAGCTCCTTCTTTTACTAACCTATTTAACTCGTGATTGGTATCATACCAAGTGGTTTCATAATTAGTAAGGAGCAGCGTATGATGTTTCCGGGCTAGTCCAGCCATCCGGTTAGCATGCTCCATATTGACTGCTAACGGTTTTTCCACCATTACATGAATACCACGGGGAGCACAAGCTTCTACAACCTTCAAATGATCATATATCGAACCATAAGCAACGACTGCTTCCGGTTTAGTTTTATCCAGCATCTCTCCTAAATCTTTATAGAAGACAGAAGCATTCAACTTTTTACGTAAACCATTGTTCTCACGAAGCTGATCGTTCTCTTCGGCAACACCAACAACCTCGAAATCGCCTCTGTCTAACCGGACAATAACCTCATTCAGGTGTCCGTGAGAGACTCCGGCAACGCCCAAACGAAGCGGTTTAGAGGTTTGCCCATTGGCATGGAACATAAATATAGATGCGAGGACGAAGTATAAAATACTGATAATTCTTGGTGTATTCATCATATTTCAATATAGTTTTGACAAAGATAAGAATAAACGCGAAAAAGAAGCTTTGAATAATATATAAAAATGCACTCAAGAAGACATGCCCGTCAACTGAATACGTCCGTAAAGATAGAAAAAAAAGTAAAAAAAGATAGAGATGCCAATAAATAAGATTATTTTTGCGCTTTAAATATGATTTCAACTAGAGCGATGAATATTACAAAGTTTCTGAATAAGGTATATTTTGCCCCCCGTCTGAAAGAAATCGAACAATACACTGACCATGCCGGTGAATTGCAACAACGTGTATTGCAACGTCTCGTAAACAAGGCCGCCAATACAGAATGGGGAAAGAAGTACGATTATGCCTCTATCCATACTTATGAAGAGTTCAAAAAACGTCTCCCTATACAAACCTACGAAGAGATAAAGCCGTATGTTACCCGCCTTCGTGCAGGTGAACAGAATTTACTTTGGCCTTCGGAAATTCGTTGGTTTGCCAAGTCATCCGGAACCACCAACGATAAAAGTAAGTTCCTTCCTGTCAGCAATGAAGCTTTGCATGATACCCATTATAAGGGAGGCAGAGATGCTGTTGCCCTCTATCTGAAGCAAAATCCAGAAAGCCAACTTTTCTCCGGCAGGAGCCTTATATTAGGAGGAAGTCATGCTCCCAACCTGAATACCAATCACAGTCTTGTAGGCGATCTCTCCGCCATTCTGATAGAGAACATCAATCCATTAGTAAATTTCGTTCGCGTACCGAGCAAGCAAACAGCTCTGATGGAACACTTTGAACCAAAGATGGCAGCTATTGCTAATGAAACGATCCATACCAATGTAACCAATCTTTCCGGTGTACCCTCGTGGATGCTTGTCCTCATCAAGCACATACTCGAAAAGACCGGTAAAGAAGGCTTGGAGGAGATATGGCCAAACTTGGAAGTATTCTTCCATGGTGGTGTGGCTTTTACCCCCTATCGCGAGCAATACAAAGAGATTATCCGTAGCAACAAGATGCATTATGTAGAGACTTACAATGCTTCCGAAGGTTATTTTGGTACACAGAATGATCCGAATGATTCCTCCATGCTGCTAATGATAGATTACGGCATTTTCTACGAATTCATCCCTTTGGAAGATATCGGCACAGACAATCCACGTACCTACTGCCTTGAAGAAGTAGAGCTGGACAAGAACTATGCGATGGTTATCTCCACTTCTGCGGGTTTATGGCGATATATGATTGGAGATACGGTGAAATTCACCAGCAATCATCCCTATAAGTTTGTTATCACCGGACGTACCAAGCATTTCATCAATGCATTCGGCGAAGAGTTGATAGTGGATAATGCTGAAAAAGGATTAGCCAAAGCATGCGCCGAGACCGGTGCACAGGTTATAGAGTACTCTGCTGCTCCTGTTTTCATGGACGAACATGCTAAATGCCGACACCAATGGTTGATTGAGTTTGCCCAATTACCGGATGATTTAAAAAAATTCGCTCAAATATTAGATGACACCTTGAAGGAAGTCAACTCGGATTATGAAGCCAAGCGTCAGAACAATTTAGCATTGCAGCCTTTGGAAATTGTCGTTGCCCGTAAAGATTTATTCCACGATTGGCTGGATAGCAAAGGTAAATTGGGAGGGCAGCATAAGATACCGCGTCTCTGTAATACGAGAAAATATATGGAAGAGATGTTGAGACTGAATAAATAAGATGAATTGAATCCATTAACGGATGTTATATGATAATGCCGCCGCCTAGCAGCAGCCCATCTACATCATAAAATGCCGCTGCCTGTCCTGCTGCTATGGATTCCAAAGGTTCTATGAGCCTGACATGTAGTAATCCGTCGTTTGTAAGGGTAACTTTGCAGCGGTTTGCCTGCTTGCGGTAGCGTATCTTCACGATCACCTCTTCCGCACAGAGCACACGGCTATCTTCTACAAGGTTCCACTCTTTCAGGTACATTTCTTCTTTGTATAATGAAGATAAGGGGGCAAGCACTACTTCATTTCTTTCAACCGAGATTTCTTTCACAAATACAACACGGTTCAAGTGTATGCCCAGCCCACGCCGCTGACCGATGGTATAAAAGGGATAGCCTTCGTGCCACCCCAGAAAAGACCCGTTTTCATCGACAAACCGTCCTCGTCCGGGTAGCTGTCCGGCAGGCACTTCACGCTTCAAGAACGATCGGTAGTCCAAGGGGCAAAAGCATACCCCAATGCTGTCTTTCTTAGTCGCTACCTGCTCGAAGCCACGGGCAGCAGCATATGTACGGGCACCTGCTTTGGTCATTTCACCCATAGGAAGAAGCATACGTTGCAAGATATCTTGCTTCAAGCCCCAAAGAAAGAAAGTCTGATCTTTATCCTTATCGGCGGCAGGGGCTATGAAGTAATGGCTCCCTTGTAATACCTTGCGCACATAATGCCCGGTAGAAATCCAATAAATGCCCTTTTCATCGGCAATCTTTGCCAATAGCGACCACTTCAGTTCATTGTTGCAGAGGGTGCAGGGTACGGGAGTGCGACCAGCCAGATATTCATCAAGAAAGTAACGGATAATGCGCGAACGAAACTCATCGCGTGCATCGTATGTAATATGTTCTATTTCCAAGCGGGAAGCCAGTGCACGGGCATCTTCCAGATGTTGCGCACTTCCTTCTGCATCGTAAAAACGGAAAGTGACACCCGTCACCTTATAACCCGCCTCTTGCAACTTCATGGCAGCCACTGAGCTATCCGTACCACCACTCATGCCCAATAATACACATTTATTTGACTTCATAGCTGCAAAAGTAATAAAGGAAAAACGAAATGACCACATTTGTTCCTCAAAAAGACTCTAAAATAGAAAAGCCTCTCACTCATACCGGAAGCATATCTGATGTATACCCTCACATTTTCTCTCCCCTTATTTAGAGAAGTTCCGGAATCAATCATTACTTTTGTAGAAAATATCACTGATAATAATAAACAGTAATTAGCAACCATAATCTTATACAAACACATGGATTATATTCTTTGTGACAAAATTACCTGGAAAGATTCACTCCTTCTATTGAAGAAGAACATGTATGCACAACGCGTCTACTCCACCCCTTGGCAAATGACGAAAGACGTAATTCATTTGGCATTATCAATTAGCGGCATAGCCAGCCTTGCCATTCTGATTCCCGCACTGATGAACCCTCCGGGCGCATGGTGGGAAACTTTCTGTGTGGTAGTATTCGTTCCGTTAAGCTTTATGCTTCCACTGATATGGGTATGCGCTTACTTTGGCTGGTACAAAAATATCAAGCAGATAAATATCATCCTGAAAACATTTATCCACTCGCTACCCGAAGTCAGTTCAGTGGTGCAGTACATGCCGGTAGCTTATACATTCGGCTACAAATCTTATCAATTTCAGGTAGCCTTCAAGGAAACTGATCCTGTAGGAAGATCCGTAACAGTAGCTAAAGGCGAACTTTTAATATTTATCGAGTACAAAGACCATCAGAATAGGAATTTAGAAGAACTATTCCAAGAGATAGCGGGTTTCCTGAAAGGAAAGCAAATCGGAAAGTTCGGTATCAGTAGCAACAGTCTGTTATACAGGTTCCGTAGTAAACCTTTGCCAGCACCCAAGGTAGTAACAGAAGCAATGGATTTAATGCTTTACCTCGGACAACGGTTCAATTTGGAATTATTTACAGAAGAAGCAAAGAAATCATCCTGCATTTCCTCATCAAGAACAAAGGAAGAATAGGATTATTTTCGGTCAAAACGTAGATATTCACAGATTTATTATACCTTTGTGTTCCCAAAAGAAAACAAAATCACAACGTTATGGAACAACAACTGACCATTTACAACACCTTAGATAGACGAAAGGAGTTATTTGTGCCTTTGCATGCTCCGCATGTGGGCATGTACGTTTGCGGACCAACCGTATACGGAGATCCACACTTGGGACATGCACGTCCCTCCATTACTTTCGATGTACTTTTCCGTTACCTGACGCATATTGGCTACAAAGTACGTTACGTCCGCAATATCACCGACGTAGGTCATTTGGAACATGATGCCGACGAAGGCGAGGATAAGATTGCCAAGAAAGCCCGTCTCGAACAGTTGGAACCGATGGAAGTGGCGCAATATTACATCAACCGTTACCACAAGGCAATGGATGCGCTCAACGTTCTTTCACCCAGTATCGAGCCACATGCTTCGGGGCACATCATCGAGCAAATAGAACTCGTAAAAGAAATCCTGAAGAACGGTTATGCTTATGAAAGCGAAGGTTCCGTGTACTTCGACGTAGAGAAATACAACAAAGACCATCATTACGGCAAATTATCCGGTCGCAACCTCGATGATGTTCTCAATACCACCCGCGAACTGGACGGACAAAGCGAGAAACACAACCCCGCCGACTTCGCCCTTTGGAAGTGTGCACAACCCGAACATATCATGCGCTGGCCTTCTCCCTGGAGTAACGGTTTCCCCGGCTGGCATGCCGAATGTACTGCCATGGGTCGCAAGTATCTTGGCGAAAGCTTCGACATTCACGGCGGTGGCATGGACCTCATCTTCCCACATCACGAATGCGAAATTGCACAATCAGTAGCTTCGCAAGGCAAGGATATGGTTCGCTACTGGATGCACAACAACATGATTACCATCAACGGGCAAAAGATGGGTAAGAGTCTGGGTAACTTCATCACCCTCGAAGAGTTCTTCACAGGAAGCAGCAAGTTGCTCTCTCAGGCATATAGCCCGATGACCATCCGTTTCTTCATCCTGCAAGCCCACTACCGCAGCACAGTAGACTTCAGTAACGAAGCTTTGCAAGCTGCCGAAAAGGGATTGGCCCGACTAATGGACGCCATCAACGGAATGGAAAAAATCACTCCCGCCGCCACTTCTACCGTAGACGTAAAATCACTGCGGAATAAGTGCTACGATGCCATGAACGATGACCTGAACTCTCCGATAGTTATCGCCCATCTCTTTGACGGTGCTAAGATGATTAATAATATTCTTGCCGGAAACGACACCATCACCGCCGATGACCTGAAAGAGTTGAAGGAAACTTTCCATCTCTTCAGCTTCGATATTCTGGGTCTGAAAGAAGACAATGCTTCCAATGAAGAACGTGAAGCCGCCTTTGGTAAAGTAGTTGATATGTTGCTGGAAGAGCGCATGAAGGCAAAAGCCAATAAGGACTGGGCAACGTCGGACAAGATACGCAATGAACTTACCGCCCTCGGTTTCGAGATAAAAGATGGTAAGGAAGGGTGCGAATGGAAACTAAATAAATAAATGAAGAACGAAAAATGAAGAATGAAGAATTTAGCTGCGCTATAATCCGCATGGTAAATTCTTCATTTTTCATTCTTCATTTAATTCAAGCTCCAGCAATAACTTCTTCGCCGGTAGTCCTCCGGCATATCCTATCAATTTATGATCGCTACCGATAACGCGATGGCAAGGCACAAATATAGAAATCGCATTTGCCCCATTGGCAGCAGCAATCGCACGAACGGCTTTAGGATTATTCAACCTTTGCGATAAGGCAGCATAGGAAGCTGTTTCTCCATACGGGATATTCAACAACTCATTCCATACAGATTTCTGAAAATCAGTCCCCGCAAAGAACAAAGGAATATCAAACTCTTTTCGCTTATTCAGGAAGTATTCATCTAATTGAGCTACTGCTCGCTCAATAATCTCCGAAGAGCCTGCTTCATAATGAGCATTCAATGCTTTCTGTATCCTTTTATCTATCAGCGTTCTGCGTTGTTCGTTCACCATCCAGTCACACAAACAAAGCTTTCCATCAAAAGAACCTAGTATCAACTGTCCACAGGGAGATTGATAGTACTGTATCTGCACTACATGCTTTTCGTCTTTAGAATTGTAATCCATATCCTACATTTTAATAATCACAAAGATATTAGTTCCTTTCTGAAACATACTGTATTAAGAACAAAATATTCTTAGAAAGATCGTGTTAGGTTTGAGAAAATTTGTACAATCCTAATTTATACCTATCGAATTCGATAGGTATAGGTTTCAATCTCCCTTTCTTTAGAACGTAAAACCTAAGCCCGCATACCAACCTACACTCTTTGTCTGGTTAGACCAATTCAGCTGTATCTCCACAGGTCCCAGGAAGCTATTGTACATGTAACCGATGCCCGCACCCACCAAGTCATACGAATGCGTGTCATCAAAAAGCTCATGAAGTTCTCCGGAACTCCGTCCGTAATTTCCCACTACCGATATATACTGATTCTTCAAGATCTGTTGGCGAAGCTTCAAACCGGCGACAATCACCGTACCCGAAGCCAATTCTGCTTTATTAATGCCTACAAAGGGTATTTGTTGTGGCATATATCGCCCCGGCATATTACCGCCCAGCAAATTACTAACGGCAAAAGTATAATTGTCATGTCCTCCCGCCAAGACACGTCCGTCAAGTGAAGGAATAACAGTGAAGTTCTTTATAGGGGTAATACAACTCTGCCAGTGGGCATAGAATGCCGAAATAGGATTGTTATCCTTGTACTGGAAAAAGTTATCGGTATAAAGATTATAAGTCAATGCCCATGCCATACCTTTGGTCGGCACACTTCTTCCATTCATCGTATTATATACCAACCCGACATAATAACTGAACAAGGATTCATTCTTAAACATGATTGCATCCATCGGTTCCAAGGATAACATATCATGATAACGGTAATTATCAAAATTAATACCCGCACTTACCTGAATCTGATGCCAGTCTTTCGCAACTCCGGCATTAATCAGCTGATGAGTAAAAGTTAAGTCGAACGTTCGTTTTCCTTCATTGTAAATGCTGATATCTTTATAATCGAACTGATAGGTTAGTCCTGTCTGCCACCCCTTATGCCATTGATAGTTGTATCCGACCTGTGCCATGGTACGTTTACCCAGCCGTGCCGTCAGGCTAAGTTGAGACGTTTGTTGCTTACCTAAATAATAAACCGTATTCGCCTGCAAAGCCGCCAGTTCCTCGGTATCGAAACGAAAACCTATATTCAGCTTATTCTCTCGTACAGAAGGACCGGATATCTGTGGGTCAACAGGTATATTCTTACTCTCGGCAACACTGGGAACAGGATAAGGACCCGGCCGGTGAGGCTGGTAACCGGCACTCAATCCCAGCTGATTTCTGAGGCCAACCAGTTTGTCCCAATCTTTCCTAGCCGCTTGTTCTCCTCTCACAATCAATGTGTCGATGGCTTCCTTGCTAAAGCTTGCCGCCGAATATCCGTTTACATCTACCTTGATATGCACATTAGTCTTACGAAGATTCTCCAAGTATTTCTTTTCTCCCTGAAGATTGATAATCTGTCCAAAGATATCTTTCACCGACTTCAATTCCGAAGCATCCAGCAACGGGCTTTGTACGTCTACCCCGACAATAAGGTCGGCTCCCATAGCCAAAGCCACATCCACCGGGTAATTATTAACCATTCCACCGTCTACCAACACCATACTATCCAGATAAATAGGAGCAAACACACCGGGAATCGACATACTGGAACGCATTGCCGTTGCCAATATTCCTTTATGGAATACGACCTCAGTACCATTTGCCAAGTTCTCGGACACGCAAGCAAATGGAATAGGCAACCGGCTAAAGTTAGCTGAGTCCTGATAGCCATACGTTAACGTAGAGAACAACCGTGCCAGGTTCTTCCCCTTTATAATTCCCGCCTCCAGCACATTACCGGATTTAAAAGAATATGGAATAGAAAGGACATAACGTTCCGACTTCAACCGATCATCCAATAGAAGATCTTTCGGATTAGGTGCATCGGACAAAAGGAATTTCCAGTTCTGGGCCCGCGCCATACTGTCCAGTTGTTGAGGGGTATAGCCTATCGCATACAATCCACCAACGATAGCCCCCATACTCGTTCCCACTACATAATCAACCGGAATGCCGGCTTCTTCTATTACTTTCAAAGCACCAATATGGGCGGCACCTTTAGCACCACCACCACTCAATACCACCGCAACTTTAGGACGGCTCTGTCCCCATAGGAACATAGGAAGGAACAATAGTCCAATAAATAATCTATACTTCATATTCTTCGCAGAGATTTACATCAAATAAGAATACTAAAACAACCCGCCCAGCAGATAGTTCATTATCTGCTGAAACGGGTTGCAATTAATACCTTTAGATGGTTATTATACTCTGTACGAAGTGATTTTATACATTACGCGTAAGACATGAGCTAAACAGAATATTCTTTTTTTAGACATAAGAACAAAAGAACAAAAAGAAAAGCATAAGCTATATCACCCTACGAATATGTCCTTTTGTTCTTCTGTCTGAAAAATATTTTTTTGTCATTTACCTCAAAACCATACAGAAAGCACACGCTATCTTAATAAGAAGCATTATACGGTATCATGTCCGACAAAATATTCTCTTTATACCAAGGATCGTCTATCTCTTTCAAGACTTTTCCCATCTCGGTACACAGTTCTTTCACCACTTCCTGATTTTCTTCCAAAGGAAGATTATTCATCTGATAGGGATCTTTCTCATCATCAAACAAGAGGCTCTTCACAAGTTTATGGTCTTTACGATCAATGTAAAGCGCCAAGGTATAACGAGCCGATTTAAACCCTCGTGAAGAAGGGAAATAGGAACGTACTTTCCCATCTGCATCCTTCTCACCATCCAGGTTCTGAATATACAATGCTCCTGTAGGACGTACAATATCAGCCTTTTCATCGAGGAAAAGCGGTGCATAGTTGCGTCCTTGCACTGGGGCCGGAATGGAATCGGATAAACCCGCCAGTCCAAGCAAGGTAGGCATAATATCCGGTGAAGAGATCATAAGATCATCCACACGAGGCTTGATCTTCTCCGGGAAACGAACCAGGAAAGGAATATTCATAGACTCGGAATAGGGAGAATTCTTCGGGTCGTTCGTACGCTGGCTGCACATGGTTTCACCATGGTCGGAAGCAAATACAACGATTGTATTCTTATCCAACCCAAGCTCTTCCAACGCATCGAGAATCTGTCCGAAAGCACGGTCAACACCTGTAACGGAAGCAAAGTAGTACCGTGCGCTTTCCGCCTTATCCATCTTCGGATCGGCATTGGGACGAACCAACAAACTATCCAGAGGCTGGTCTTTGTATAAATTGAAATCCTGCTCCATGCAATCGTCCAATGAGCGGTAAGGACTATGTGGCGGATTCATACCTACCATAATAAAGAAAGGCTTCTTCGGATCGCGTATATTCCCTTCGTTCTTCAGATAGGATACAACCATGCCCGATTCATGCAACGGAGACCATTCATGCGGGTCATGACGTTTGCCCTCCGTATCCCAGTAATGAGGATTCTTATGTTCATCGAAAGTACCGTAAGAATACCAGTAGTTAAATCCATGCCGACGGGATTTCGGCGTATAAGCGTCCCAAGCGGGTACTTTATCTTCTACATAATGTCCCGGACGCGCAGGATCGTTCGGAGTAGGAAAATCGGCATGCAGTTTACCAAAGTAAGCGCAATCATATCCCGCCTTACTGAATACATCGCCTATACACTCAACGTCTTCACGCAAAGAACTGATAGGGCGGTCGGAGTTACAGTTCAAAGGCACACCGCTCTTATTAGGATACATTCCCGTCAGCAACGAACCACGATGGGGGCTACTCAACGGACAATTGCTCATTGCCGAACTCAACACTAAAGACTGCCGGGCAAAGTCGTTCAAGCGAGGAGTATGTACGGGGTCATTCCGGAAGTTCACCTTATCACGGAAACCTTCTTGTCCCCAGAACTCCATTGCCTGATTGCGGTACTGGTCGGGAAAGACATAAATCACATTAGGAGATTGTACCTGTTCAGCCTGCGGGGTTTTGCAACCCTGCAAGGCAAACAATCCCAAGCCACCCAATAGTATATTCAATTGACTTCTCATTTTTCCAAATCTCTTTTACGCATCAAGCCTTCGAGGAAGTAGTAATCGGCATAATTCAAAGGCACATCGATCTCCGCACCGTGAGGAATACTGCCTACCGAATGCATCAGGATAAAGTTTCCATTAGTACCTACCGCTGCACGGTATGCAGGAGATGCCAGGCTTTCCATAATCTTATCAGCCTGTTCTTTGTAACCTTTACCCGGAATATACGTGCTCAATTCATAAAGAGCGGATGCCGTGCAAGCCGCAGCAGAAGCATCACGAGGCTCGTTCGGGATCTTGGGAGCATCGAAGTCCCAATAAGGAACCAAGTCTTCGGGTAAGTTCTTGTTATTGAAAATGAAGTTATAAATCTTCTCAGCCTGTTCCAGATACTTGGCATCGTGTGTATAACGGTAACACATGGTATAGCCATACAAAGCCCAAGCCTGTCCGCGTGCCCAAGCAGATTCATCGGCATATCCCTGTGCTGTGCACTTGCCACGGACTTCACCGGTTTCCGGATCATAATCCACTACGTGATAACAGCTGTTATCGGCACGGAAATGATTGGCCATCGTAGTATCGGCATGTTTCTTGGCTATATTATAATAAGTAGAATCTCCTGAAAGTTTGCTAGCTTCGAACAAGAGTTCAAGATTCATCATATTGTCAATGATAACGGGGCATTTCCAACCGCGTTCAGCTTGCCAACCTTTGTCGGCATCCCAAGACTGGAGTACACCGGCTGCCGGACGGAAACGGGTAGACAATGATTTTGCCGTCTGTATGATAATAGGCTTATACTCTTCTTTCTGTGCAAAACGATAGCCGTTCAAATAGCTGGAACCAATCATAAAGCCCACATCGTGATGCCAAGTAAGATACTGTACGGAATCCAAAGCTTCGGTATACTTTTCTGCTAACGGCAACCACTTCTTGTCACCGGTCAATTCGTACGTGTACCAGATGTTTCCGGGGAAGAAACCGGAGCACCAGTCATCAATGGGCACATAAACAATGCTTCCATCTTTATTAATGGTACGCGGATTAAGAATTTTACCTGATTTCTCGATAATGTCTGTCTGGATGGTCTCCTGAGCTACCGCATTATCAATGTTTTCTTGGATGAAGTTGCTTTCAGTTTGCTTCTGTCCTGCGCAACCTGCCAATACGAAAAGGGAAACTCCCAACATAGCAGTGAGTACTGTTTTCATAATAAAGGATTTATTAATTAATTGTTTGATGATTTTCTTTTGCAAAAGTAGGCACGATTGGCAGATTTGACCCTCACAAATAATCCAATTAAAAGCTAAAATCGTTACTTTTGCCCCGAAAACATTAACAAATCACTTATCACTAACAACTAATCACTAATTATCATGACCCCACAAGAGTTTTTCAAGTACGACTTATTCGCCACCAGAGCAGGCGTAGAATTGATAGAAATAAAAGAAGGATATAGTAAGGCGCAAATGGTCATCACAGAAGAACATCTCAATGCGGGACACCGCACGCAAGGTGGTGCCATCTTTACCCTTGCCGACCTGGCTTTGGCTGCCGCCGCCAATTCACACGGCACACTGGCATTCTCACTTTCCTCCAACATAACCTTCCTCCGTAGCAGCGGACCGGGCGATACGCTGTATGCCGAAGCCCGCGAACGATACATTGGACGCACCACCGGTTATTACCAAATAGATATCACCAATCAGAAGGGCGATTTAATCGCCACTTTCGAGTCAAGCGTATTTAGAAAAGGAGATGAGTTGCCGTTCAAGCTGGCATGATAAAAACGTAATTTGTCAGACACCTGTGTTTCTCGCGATAGACACTAGTCTTTCTCACGTCAGACACTGGTGTATAAGACAACAGACACTGGTGTCTATCGCGAGAAACACTGGTGTCTGTCAAATGCCAATATAAGAGGCTGTTTCTTCCCTCCTATTTCGATACAATCGACGTCATTGGATAGCGGTTGCCCCTTACACTTTTCAGATAGGCCTTGGCCGAACCGAAGTTAAGATACATATCCAGACGAATGGGAAGGTGGTTCTTGTCATCGGATACAAAGAAGGTAATAACTTCTTTCTCCTTGCCTTTATGATACTCTACAAAAGAGAATACGAGACAACGGTAGGTAGTGTCATTGTTTGCTTTAATATTTTCTTTGCCACGGTAAATCAAAGTCTGCTCTTCCACCTTGCGCCCGGTTGCCATAGGAAAAAGAATCTTCTGTCCCACCTCGAAGTCATCCGGGTCATAAGACCGTGCCTGAGCCAGAATGCTCAGCATATCAAAGATACAACGGCTATCGCTATACTCCATTTCCTGTGGATCACGGTCCAGCCAAGTGCGTTTCTGCTTGATATGTGACATTCCGTTGTTGTAGGAGAACCATGCTTCATCTACCGTATAGCGTTTACCTTCTTCAGCCGCCTTACGGAAATAAAGCGGTTCCAGTTTTTCACTGACATAACAGGTAAGGGTATCGCGCATCTTAAAGAAGAAATCCGTCTGCTTGCTACTGATGGAGAGCAGATTAAAGCGGAATGCCGATTCGGAGTTATAAGTGGTGGAATTAACCGTAAGACTTGCCAGCCCTACCTTCTTCCAGATAAACTTCCAGTTAAAATATAAATCATACATCACATGCTCGCCCGACTTGAATGCTGTATTCTTTGCCGTACACTGAGCCTGTATGGGTTGGGAGGCTGCCAAACAGATCAGCCCCACCAGTACTAACGTAAATATCCGTCTTTGCTTAATAACTATAGCCTCGGCCGCTGTTACGGTTGTTGCTGCTATTGTTGCGGCTATTCTGGCTATTTTGGTTATTCTTATTTTTGTTCTTCTTGTCCTCATCTGGTTTTTGCTTTTTCATGTCTTCCGGTTTTTGCTTATCCAGCGGCTTGGCCAGCACATTCCAATCTTGAGTCAGATCAAAGTTTGCTTTGAGGTCCAGAACCTGCGGATAGTAATAAACCATTTCGGGCTGGCGTTTACCGGCATAGTTTCCTGTGTCCCATACTCCATTCCCATTTGTATCATTAATCAATCGTGCACCGTACTTACCCGGATTCAAGAAATAGAAATCGGCTTTTCCATCAACCAACGGTACAGTACGCAGCACTTTATCCTGTGCATCCAGTAATTCGACGAAAGCAAGTGAGTCGGCACCTTGCACATTAAAGAATATCTGTCCGTACTCTTCCAGCTTTTTCGCCTTGAATTCCTTCTTTATCTTATCGGTAAACAATCCATAGAGTCCGTGCATAGCGGTAGAATCCACCTCAAGCGCATAACTCTCGCCAGGCTCCCACTCGGCATAGACATTGTATCGTTTTATATCCAGAGAATCATGGACAAAATCAAACGCCACATCTTGCCAAAGCGTATCTACTTTCTGCTTTAAATGAATGGCAGCCGTATCTACACTAGCCAACGGTTCATTAAAGGTCAAAGAGATATAGTCGTACACATCCATGGCAGAAGGAGCATACACATCTACCGGCAGGAATTCAGTATCCGGCTTCTCGGGTTCACCCTTCTTTTTCCTCTTTTCTTTTTCCTTCTCTTTCTCTTCCCGCTCTTTTTCTTTCTCCTTCTCGGTCTTAGGTTTCAACTTCGACACAAGTTTCAACGTATCTGTACGGGGAACCAATTGCTTCAAACTATCCGTATACAGATATGTAACGCTCATCTTCAAAGTATCTTGCTTATAAACCAAAGAATCCTTGATCCAATAATGAAGCGTATCATTACGTCCGGTAGTCTGTTCTATAATAAACGCATCACGCTCGTCAAAGTTCAATCCTTTCAATAAAGGCAAAGTATCTGCCGGGGCAGTAAAGTAAAAAGAGAACTTTTGAGGAGTCAGGCGTTCGCTCTTAGCCAAGCGTTGCGAGAAGCTAAGTTCTTTGAAGGAACGCAGGAGTATATCATCGGGCAGGAAGTGTGTGTACTTATGATCCATGATCGTATCTATCGTCAAGGAGTCAATCCACACGGTATCCTGATGCATCCGCTCTTCCATCGTAGGAATAATAAGCGAATCGTGGAAAGCAATGATTTCGGTAGGTTGCGAGTAAGCAAAATTCTGATCGGCATCCTGCAACCCATAGATACGGTATTTGCCCGGAGCTATACCACGAATGGAGAATCGGCCACGGCTATCGGTACGGCCTACACGCTCGAAAGGCAACTTCAAGAATGCGGAATCTTCAAGGTTGGAGTGTAAACCTACCATCATGCCTTTTACCGGTTCCAGATTATTGGCATTCAATATAGTTCCCGATACAGCCATCGTATCGAGCTTCGCACCCGTAGAGAATGTGAACGAGAAGTTCTCCAACGGATTGCCTTCGTTATTGTCCTGAATAGCGTCACCAAAGTCGATGGTATAGGTCGTATTTGCCTTCAGGGTATCTTGCAACGTGATAATAACCTTCTTACCACTCGCCTTTATTTCGGGCTGCTGCACTTGGGGAGGTGATATAACAATCTTCTCGTTGGGCTTGTCGAGCTTGATGAACTCATCAAACTCTATAACGATCTTCTTCTTACCTACGTGAAGGGCATCCGGTGTTGGAGTACCGCCTATAAAACGCGGGGGTGCCTCATCGATCGGACCCCCTTCTATACGGCCGACACTTGCACAAGAATACAAGACGGCAGCAATGCTAGCAACTCCCAATAACCGGCGGAAAAGTGGCTTCATGTTAATATCATGTTTACAATTTATAAGATGCAAAAATAAAGGTTCTCTACCAATTAGCAGTATGCTTTACAGTATTTTAATCAAAAAACGTCCTTTTCACCTTATCTATATATAAAACATAGTTAAAAATGGAAGAATTTCACACCTTATATACGGATAAAAGAATAATTTTGCGGACGAAAACTAGATAAGAGCATTTAGTTTCCTGTTACACTATCAATCCGAATTATGAATTACACTGAAACACCCATCAAGTAACGGACATAAATTATACACAGAGAATAATAAAGAGTATGAAGAGTAGATTAGTTTTACTGGCATTTTGCCTGTCACTGTTCAGCTGTGGACAAAGTGACAAAACTACGGGTAAGGTTCCCGAGTGTGCTGTGATTGCCGTGCAATCTTCAAGTGCAAGCTTAACAAACAGCTATCCTGCTACTATCAAAGGTAAGCAAGACGTTGAGATCCGCCCCATGGTAAGCGGTTTCATCACAAAATTGAATGTGGACGAAGGTTCTATTGTGCGCAAAGGACAGTCCTTATTTATCATTGACCCCGTTCAGTACCAAGCTGCAGTGAATGTAGCGAAAGCGAACGTTGAAACAGCCAAAGCTGCCCTAAGTACACAGCAATTGACCGTTAACAATAAACGCGAACTGAACAAAAAGCAAATTATCAGTGACTACGACCTGCAAATGGCAGAAAACCAGCTGGCGCAGTCCAAAGCTAATCTGGCACAGGCTGAAGCACAGCTTGTCAATGCAAAGAACAACTTATCGTATACCAACGTAACCAGTCCCAGCGACGGTGTAGTAGGCGTAGTGCCTTTCCGTGTGGGTAGCTTGGTAAGTCCTTCTTCGGCTACTCCGCTTACAACAGTTTCGGACATCTCACAGATGTTTGTTTACTTCTCCATGACCGAAAAACAATTGCTCAGCCTCACCCGTGAAGGCGGCAGTGTCAAGGAAATTCTGGAGAAGATGCCTCCTGTAAGATTACAGCTCATTGACGGAACCATGTATGCCGACAGCGGACGTGTAGAAACCATCAGTGGTGTAATCGACCAGAAGACAGGTGCCGTGAGCATGCGTGCCACTTTCCCCAACACACGCAACATCCTGCGCAGTGGCGGTACGGCAAAGGTAGTATTCCCCAACCAGTTGGAGAACATTATCCTGGTTCCACAATCGGCCACTATCGAAATCCAAGACAAGAGGTTTGTATATGTAGCGCAAGACGACAATACACTGAAAACTACAGAAATCACAGTTTATCCTTTGAACGATGGTAAATACTACCTGGTAACCGCAGGTTTGAAGTCCGGTGACAAGATTGTAATCGAAGGTGTGCAGAACTTGAAAGATGGTCAGACTATCAAAGCAATCACTCCGGCAGAAAAAGAAGCCGAGTACCAAAAAGCAATGAAAGACCAAAGTGAAGGTAACATCGCTACTGCATTTAATTAAACATTGAAAACATGAAATTAGATAGATTTATTACCCGTCCGGTACTATCAACGGTGATCTCCATCCTGATAGTGATTCTGGGTGTCATCGGATTGTTTACGCTTCCGATTTCCCAATACCCGGACATCGCACCTCCTACCGTATCGGTAAAAGCCACCTATACGGGTGCCAGTGCGCAAACCGTATTGAACTCCGTTATCGCTCCGCTCGAAGACCAGATTAACGGTGTGGAAAACATGATGTACATGACTTCCACAGCCTCCAACAACGGTAGTGGTGACATCAGCATTTACTTCAAACAAGGTACCAACCCCGATATGGCTGCCGTAAACGTACAGAACCGTGTTTCTATGGCTCAAGGTTTGCTGCCTGCCGAAGTAACCAAAGTCGGTGTAACCACCCAGAAACGCCAGAACTCCATGTTGTTGGTATTCTCTCTTTATGATGAATCTGATACTTACAATGTAGAGTTTATCGAAAACTACGCCAAGATCAACCTAATCCCCGAAGTACAACGTGTGAAGGGTGTAGGTGATGCCATGGTGATGGGACAGGATTACTCCATGCGCATCTGGCTGAAGCCGGAAGTCATGGCTCAATACAAGCTTATCCCGAGTGACGTAACAGCTGCACTGGCCGAACAGAATGTGGAAGCCGCTCCCGGTCAGTTCGGTGAACGCGGAAACCAGACTTTCCAATACACCCTCCGTTACCGCGGACGTTTGCAGCAGATACAAGAGTTCGAGAACATCGTTATCAAGGCGATGCCCGACGGTGAAGTACTTCGCCTGAAAGATATCGCAGACGTTGAACTAGGCCGTCTTACCTATTCTTTCGAGAATAAAGTAAACGGACATACGGCTGTAACCTGTATCGTATTCCAGATGGCGGGCTCTAATGCAACCCAGACCATCAACGATATCGAAGCTTTGCTTAAAAAGTCAGAGGAAACCCTGCCCGCAGGCTTGAAGATAAACCTTTCCATGAATGCCAACGACTTCCTCTACGCTTCTATCCATGAAGTTATCAAGACGTTGTTCGAAGCCTTCGTGTTGGTATTTATTGTAGTATACGTATTCCTACAGGACATGCGGTCCACTTTGATTCCCGCTATTGCCATTCCGGTAGCCTTGATCGGTACATTCTTCGTACTATCGCTGATCGGATTCAGCATCAACTTGCTGACGCTTTGTGCTATGGTACTTGCCATCGCCATCGTGGTCGATGATGCCATAGTGGTGGTGGAGGGCGTCCATGCCAAGCTCGACCAAGGCTACAAATCGGCCAAACAAGCTTCCATTGATGCCATGAGCGAGTTGGGCGGCGCTATCGTTTCCATCACCCTCGTAATGATGTCCGTATTTATTCCGGTAAGTTTCATGAGCGGTACGGCAGGTACCTTCTACCGCCAGTTCGGTTTGACAATGGCTATCGCTATCGCTTTGTCCGCACTGAA
The DNA here is from genome assembly GCA_900555635.1 of uncultured Bacteroides sp. Taxonomy (GTDB): domain Bacteria; phylum Bacteroidota; class Bacteroidia; order Bacteroidales; family Bacteroidaceae; genus Bacteroides. The sequence goes on along the minus strand of USLU01000008.1, from coordinate 60,305 downwards.
CGCTTTGACACTGAGTCCGGCACTTTGTGCTATCTTCCTGAAACCTCATGACGAGCATGGAGAAAAGAAGATGACATTGGTTTCACGTTTCCATACCGCCTTCAATGCCGCTTACGATAATGTATTGAAGAGTTATAAGAAGCGCGTGCTTTTCTTCATCCAAAAGAAGTGGCTCTCCTTCGGTCTGGTTGTCGGTTCCATCGTGCTGCTCGTTATCTTCATGCAGACTACACCAACCGCAATGGTTCCTAACGAAGATACAGGTACGCTGATGGGTGCTGTAACATTGCCTCCGGGCACTTCACAGGAGCGTGCAGGTGAAATAATGAACCGTGTAGACAGTTTGATTGCTTCTGACCCTGCCGTAGAGTCACGTACTATGATCGTCGGATATAGCTTCATCGGTGGACAAGGTCCTTCTTACGGTTCGTTCATCATCAAGTTGAAGAACTGGGAAGACCGTTCCATGATGCAAAACTCACAGATCGTATTTGCTTCGCTCTATATGCGTGCACAGAAGGTTGTCAAAGAAGCACAGGTATTGTTCTTCCAGCCGCCTATGATTCCGGGTTACTCGGCATCCAGCGATATCGAGTTGAACATGCAGGATAAGACCGGTGGTGACCTTAACAGGTTCTACGATGTGGTAAAAAATTATATCGCTGCTTTGGACGCACGTCCAGAGATTAAATCGGCACAAACCACTTTCAACCCCAACTTCCCGCAGTATATGATTGACATTGATGCGGCAGCTTGTAAGAAAGCAGGGATCAGTCCGGGTGACATCCTTACTACGATGCAGGGATATTATGGAGGTTTGTATGCTTCTAACTTCAACCGTTTCGGTAAGATGTACCGTGTAATGGTGCAGGCCGATCCGTCTATGCGTGCCAATATGGAATCACTCCAGAACATCAAGGTACGCAATGGCGACCAGATGGCTCCTATTTCACAATTCATGAGTATCAAGAAGATTTACGGACCGGATATCATCAGCCGTTTCAACCTTTACACCTCTATGAAAGTGATGGTAGCTCCTGCCGAAGGTTATACTTCCGGCCAGGCACTGACTGCACTTGCCGAAGTAGCTAAGGAGAATCTGCCTGCCGGATTCGGTTACGAGTTGGGAGGTATGGCACGCGAAGAGGCCGAAACCAGTGGTAGCACCACGGGATTGATCTTCGTCCTTTGTTTCGTATTCGTATATCTGTTGCTTAGCGCGCAGTACGAAAGTTACATCCTGCCGTTCTCCGTATTGCTTTCCATTCCGTTCGGATTGCTGGGTAGCTTCCTGTTTGTGAACGGTATGAGTGCAATAGGTAACATTTCGATCATGAAGATGATACTGGGTTCCATGTCCAATGACATATACATGCAGATTGCGTTGATTATGTTGATCGGTCTGTTAGCGAAGAACGCCATCTTGATTGTAGAGTTTGCGCTCGACCGCCGCAAAATGGGTATGAGTATCACTTGGGCAGCCGTACTGGGTGCCGCCGCCCGTCTTCGTCCTATCTTGATGACGTCTTTGGCCATGGTTGTGGGTCTGCTCCCGATGATGTTTGCCTTCGGTGCAGGTGCTCACGGTAACCGTACACTGGGTACTTCGGCCATTGGCGGTATGCTTGTCGGTATGATCTTGCAGATCTTTATCGTACCTGCCTTATTCGTGGCATTCCAATACCTGCAAGAGAAGTTCAAGCCGATGGAATGGACGGATGTGGATAACTCGGATGCTAAACCGGAAATAGAGCAATACACAAAATAGTTATAAGTTATGAGTTATAAGTTATTTGCTTGTAATGGGTGTGCGACAGGTGATGCCGCAAGGAAACACCAACTGATAACTAATAACTTATAACTCATAACTAAAAAAACCGCTTTTTATGAAGAAACAGATAATAACTTTGATGTGTGCAACCGCTCTACTGAGCAGTTGCCATATCTACAAATCATACGACAGACCCGATGACATCAGTACATCCGCTCTGTATCGCGACACGGCTTCCGTAAACGATACATTGGCTGCTGATACGGCTAACTTCGGCAATCTGCCTTGGAGGGAAGTGTTTACTGACCCGCAATTACAAGCTCTTATTGAGAAAGGCTTGGAAAACAATTCGGATATACGTACTGCTGCCCTGAAAGTGAAAGAAGCAGAAGCTCCGTTACTGATAGCTAAAATGGCTTATGCACCTTCGTTGACATTGTCACCGCAAGGAACCGTGAGCAGTTTCGACAAGAGCGCTGCTACCAAGACTTATTCGTTGCCTGTACAGGCAGGATGGCAAATCGACCTGTTCGGCCAGCTGCTCAATCCGAAGCGTTACGCCAAGGCAACTTTGGATCAGACCAAAGCTTATCAGCAAGCTGTACGCACACAGATCATCGCAAGTATAGCCAATATGTATTATACCCTTCTGATGCTCGACCGCCAGTTGGAAATCTCTACCAGCACAGCCGAAATCCTGAAGAAGAATACGGAGACCATGCAAGCGATGAAAGATGCCGCTTTGTATAACATCACCGGGGCCGGTGTGGAACAAAGCCGCGCCGCATACGCACAAGTATTGGCTTCGTTGCCTGAAATTCGTCGCAGCATCCGTGAAACGGAAAATGCTCTCAGCATCTTGCTTGGCGAAACCCCTCAGAACATACAACGCGGCGTACTGGAAGCCCAGCAACTACCTTCCGAATTCTCGGTAGGTATACCTTTGCAACTGCTCTCCAACCGTCCGGATGTAAAAGCTGCCGAGATGTCTCTGGCTGCTGCTTACTACAATACGAATACCGCCCGTTCGGCTTTCTATCCTAAAATCACGTTGAGCGGTTCTGCCGGCTGGACAAACAGTGCAGGTTCTGCCATCATCAATCCCGCCAAGTTCCTTGCTTCAGCTATCGGTTCGCTGACTCAACCGTTGTTCCAGAATGGAGTGAACATAGCCAAACTGAAAGTAGCCAAAGCTCAACAAGAAGAAGCCAAGATTCAGTTCCAGCAAACGCTATTGAGTGCCGGAGGAGAAGTAAGCAACGCCTTGTATCAATACCAGGCAGCCACCGAGACCGCCGCCTCACGCACCGTACAGGTAAATTCATCCAAGAATGCTGCCGATTATACAAAAGAATTGTTTAACTTAGGCACGTCAACCTACTTGGAAGTACTGTCCGCCGAGCAATCTTACCTCAGCGCCCAGATTTCCGAAGTTTCCGATACTTACAACCGCATGCAGGCTGTAGTAAGCTTGTATCAGGCGCTCGGAGGAGGAAGAGGAGAATAAAAACAATGATTAGTTATAAGTTATAAGTGATTAGTTATTTGCTAACACCAACAAATCACTTATAACTTATAACTAATAACTAAAAAAAGATACTATGATTAGTCCGTTAGCTTTTGTAGATTCTGCCGCTAAAGTAGGCAAGAATGTAACGATTCAGCCCTTCGCTTATATCGAAGGCGATGTGGAGATTGGTGATGATTGTATAATCATGTCCGGTGCAAGAATCCTTAACGGCACTCGCATGGGTAAAGGAAATAAGGTTCATCATGGCGCCGTACTGGGTTCCGAACCGCAGGATTTCCATTATACAGGTGAGAACAGTCTGTTAGTGATCGGTGACAATAATGATATCCGCGAGAATGTAGTGGTAAGCCGTGCTACGCATGCAGGCAAGAGCACCCGCCTGGGTAATGAGAACTATCTGATGGACGGTGTACATCTTTGCCACGACGTACAGATTGGCAATCATTGTGTAGTAGGCATCAAGACTACCATTGCGGGTGACTGCCAGATAGACGATTACACGATACTTAGCAGTAATGTCATTCTGCACCAGAACTGCCACATCGCAAGTTGGGTGTTGATTCAGGCAGGATGCCGCATTTCCAAGGATGTTCCGCCTTATATCATCATGAATGGCAATCCGGCAGAATATCACGGTGTAAACGCCACGGTATTGCAACATAAGAACCAAGTTACCGACCGCGTGATGCGCCATATCATGAACGCCTATCGCCTGGTATATCAAGGCAACTTCAGTGTACAAGATGCTTTGCAGAAGATTGAAGACCAGGTTCCGATGAGCGATGAGATACACAATATCATCAACTTCATCAGAAACTCTAAAGGCATCGTAAAGTAATGACGAGATAAGCAGAATTGCAATCCGTATACAATCAATAATACCCAAGTTTACAAAGTACTGTAGGCTTGGGTATTTACTTTAAAAACATTCGGTCATCTAATTGGAAACATTTTATACGCAGAGCAACTATAGGAATAGCGTACATTTGTAGCCGATCAACCAATCACTGGTCATGAAAAACATCTGGTTTATGAAAGAATTTATTGTATTATGCCTGCTGGCATGTCTGACATCCTGTACAGATAAGGAAGATTTTCAGACAATGAGAGAACGGATTAACCTATCGGGAAGTTGGGACAGCTCACTAGGGAATTGTATATTACCCGGTACGACGGATGAAAACAAGTTAGGAGATGGCAAACACCCCACGCATGTAACCTCTCAGTTGACACGAACCTATCCTTACTCGGGTATTGTAGAGTATGAAAAAGACGTAGAAATACCGTCGCAGATGGAAGGGAAACGCCTGACACTGTTCATGGAACGAACAAAACCCAGTACACTTTGGATAGACGGAGACAGTATCGGCACATTAGGACATATCTATGCACCGCATTGCTATATACTGCCTGCATTGACATCCGGCAGCCATCATATAAAGATACGCATCGACAATTCCGCCACATCCGTACCCGCCGAAATCCAAGGGTCGCATGCCTGGACAGATGGTACACAAACTAACTGGAACGGCATTCTTGGCGACTTTTATATCGAAGCAACCCCACAAACTTATCTGAGTCAGGTACAAGTCTATCCATCTGTAAAGGAGAAGAAGGCCCGCGTCAACGTGAGCATCTATAGTACTGCCAATCAATCGGGTGTAGTCACTCTTGCCGCCAAAGCATGGAATACCAATCAGAAACACCGCTTGCAAGATATAGAGAAGGAAGTTAGCCTGAACAAGGGTGAAAACAAGATCGAACTAGTGCTCGACATGGGCGACCGGATGCAGACATGGAGTGAGTTCCATCCCGCACTCTATGCACTGAACGTGACTCTTGCTACGAATGAGGGCATAGACAATATGGTAACTGATTTCGGTATGCGCGATTTCACCACAGAAAAGACCCAGTTCAGCATAAACGGCTTCAAGACATTCTTGCGCGGAAAGCACGATGCGTGCGTCTTTCCACTCACCGGATATGCACCGATGGATGTAAAGTCATGGCAAAAAGTGTTCCGGATAGCCAAGAGTTATGGCATCAACTATTACCGTTACCATTCCTATACCCCACCCCGCGCCGCATTTGTTGCCGCCGATATCGAGGGTATTTATTTTCAGCCCGAGCTGCCTTTGTGGGGCGCTATTTCACCTGACAATCCCCGCTTGAATGAGTTCTTGCAGAATGAAGCCTATATGACCCTTGACTATTTTGGCAATCATCCTTCATTCACCATGCTGGCATTGGGCAACGAGCTTGGCGGTGACCTTGACTTGATGCGCAGTTGGCTGAAAGGATTCAGGGAGCATGACAACCGTCACTTGTATTCGTTCGGATCTAACAATTTCCTGGGTTGGGGAGGCGCACAAGAGGGTGAAGATTTTCTGACAACCTGCCGGGTAGGAGGAGGCGAAGGCTATACAACGCATGTACGCAGTTCATTTGCCTTTGTCGATGCCGAACAAGGAGGTTTACTGAACAACACCCGTCCCAATACGCGTGCTGACTATGCGGTTGCCATAGCGAAATCCCCTCGTCCGGTCATCAGCCACGAAACAGGGCAGTTTCAGATATATCCCGATTATAAAGAGATAGCGAAATATACGGGTGTGCTGCATCCGTACAACTTGGAAATATTCCGTGACCGACTAAACGAAAATGGATTACAGAATCAGATCGATGCATTCCATCAGGCTAGCGGTCGGTTTGCTATAGAATGTTACAAGGCGGACATTGAATATGGTTTGCGTACTGCCGGCTTAGGCGGATTTCAAATGCTCGACCTACAGGATTTCCCCGGACAAGGCACAGCTCTGGTAGGCATCCTGGATGCTTTCATGGATAGCAAAGGCATTGTTACTCCCGAAACATTCCGTGGTTTTTGTGGCCCGGTGGTACCACTGGCACTTATGGACACCTACTGCTACAGCAACAAAGAAGAGCTGAATATAGGTCTGGCCCTATCAAATTATGAAGAGAATGCCTGGTCTGAAGCATTGTGCTGGCGTCTGGAAAGCCTGAACGACCACGTGAACTTTGTTCGTGAAGGAAAGGTTGAAACCAATGTAGAGCAAGGAAAAGTGATGCAGGTCGGCGAACTGAAGAGTGCTCTTGCCGAAATCGACAAACCTACCCAACTACGGTTGACGCTCACCACCGGCAACTATCACAACTATTATAACCTTTGGGTGTATCCCGACCGGATACCCGAAAGCGATGAAGGCATCTTCACCTGTCAATCATTGGATGCCGAAGCGAAAAAGATACTGGAAAAAGGTGGAAAAGTACTGCTTATACCCGACCACAAAGCTATTGAGAAACAGAGTGTCGGCGGGCTTTTCACTCCCGACTACTGGAACTATGCCATGTTCAAGAGTATATCAGAAAATGCCGGTCGTGAGGTTTCACCGGGTACACTTTCTTTGCTGATGGACGAGAAACATCCCCTGTTCCGTCAGTTCCCTACCGAGTGTCATAGCAACTGGCAATGGTGGAGCATCGTACGCAATGCCCGCCCGCTTATTCTGAATGCCACACGCCATGAATATAAACCGCTTATTCAAGTAGTGGACAATGTGGAAAGAAACCATAAGTTAGGCTTGTTGTTCGAGTTTGCTGTAGATAAGGGTAAGGTATTGGTTTGCATGAGCAACCTTGAAGCTATTCGCGATACTACTGAAGGACAACAGTTTAGCAATGCCATTTTAAGTTATATGAAGTCAGGTGAGTTCTCTCCCACCGAACGGATTACCTCGCAACAGTTGCATCAAATATTAACAAGCGATGTAAAGAAGCACGAAATTGTCGGTGTGAAGAACCAATCGGATTACGACGTACAACCCAAATAAAAAGACAATTGGCACAAATAATGTTTCTTCGAAATCGTCAACAAATTGTTGACGATTTCGAAGAAATAAGCATCGCTTTTCTATATCTTTACGGACGATATTGAATAGTTAAAATCAAGAGGAGTAAAATTATGATTAAAGCAGACTTGCATATCCATTCCAATTATAGTAGTGATGGCGAATTTGAGGTATCTGATATTATAAGTAAAAGCTTGGCACAAAATATTGATTATCTATCCCTTACGGACCATAATTCTGTAAAAGGTATAGATGAAGCTATTGTTTTAGCTGGAAAAGCAGGCATAACCTTTATACCGGGCATAGAGATTGATTGTAACTTCGAAGGCATTGATTTGCATGTATTGAGCTATCGGATGAATTGGAAATCGGATGATTTTAGTCAGCTAGAAGAGAGTGTATATTCCAAAGTTATGGATTCATTTGCAGAGATGATTCATAATATACAAAAACTAGGCTTTATTATAGATGCCAATGCCGTTCTTGCCCAAGCAAAAGGTAAATTACCTACAGGAGAATTAATTGCCGAGGTCATGTTATCAGACGAGAAGTACTATTCACCCTTGCTTACTCCTTATATGGAGGGTGGAGAAAGAAGTGATATGCCATACATCAACTTCTATCTGGATTATTTTGCTCAAGGAAAACCTGCTTTTGTTCCAATAAACTTCATTAGCTATAAGAATGCCATCGAACTGATTAAGGACAATGGCGGAATACCGATTGTTGCACACCCCGGACTTAATCTCAAAAATAAGGAAAACATTGTAGAAACGTTATTGGATAATGGTGCAGAAGGGCTGGAAGTGTTCAATAATTATCACAGCATGGAGCAGATCAGTTACTTTGCCGATATCGTTCAAAAAAGAAATGCAATAATGACTTGCGGAAGTGATTTCCACGGAAAGACGAAGCCTCTAATCAATATAGGACAATCCAAGTTCGACAATCAATACGAAGACTATTTAGCACATTCCATTCGATTATTGAGTTAGAATATTGTGGAATATACAGAAGAAGGCATATTATTGGGAACCGGAAAAGGATAGTATATATACATCAATAATGGGCTGGGAATGCAAAACAAGAATAGAAACCCTTTGGCTAAAGCTAGTGAAGGGAATAAAGATTCTTTTCGGTCTATAAATAAGGAAGACAAAGCATCTTTAGCTATCAATTTGCATCCTTCAATATAACCCAATAACTAGACTTCGTTCTACCTTCACGTCTTATATACCCTTCACTAACTAATACTTCCAAATGTTTTTGAATGGCAGAAGACGCGATACCAATTACTTCTACAAGCTCTTTACGAGTAATTTGTGGATTATCTATTATTTTGTGTAAGATTTCAGCCCGATTTTTCGGCATTTGACCACTCATTTGACCACTCATTTGACCACCCATTTGACCACTATGCCCTAGACTTCCACTTTGACTCTTTATTGCAAAAATGACGGAGACATAATCTATCTCATTTTGAATAATCACTTCATTTCCTGTAAATAACTTCCAACTTCTCATTTTATCAATACCAAAGCCTGCATTTTCAGCCAACTTAGCAAAGCGGAATAATTTTGCAATAGTTGGATTACGTGGTTTCGAGATCATGCATGTTGATAAACGTTCAATAGAAATAGGAAAGCTACCGGCATTCATAAATTCAATCCTGTTTGTGAATACACGGATGCAAGAATGAATTGAACTAAAATGATCGGTATGCATAAGCATATTAACCAACGCTTCGCGAAGCACATTCAATTGTGAATTATCATCTACCGCTACTCCTTCATTATTCATGCGAAAGGGGGTTTCAGCAAACAACCGCAGCCGTTTAATAATTGCATGATAATACTCCCACAAATTTTCTTGTTCCGGTATACGATAAGTGTATCGAGTTTGGGCTTCTTGCACAGAATTCCCAGGAATTTCAATATAATCCATCCAAAAAGTTGGTACAAGACGATGAATTACTTCTCTTCTACCCAACATCAGTACACCCGAATATGTCAAAAATCCATTATGATCTGCTATGCCCATCTTTTCACAAAATGCTTTATCATCGTAATCCAGATAAGCTGCTAATGGATTATAAGTATTCAGGTAATTTCGATAACTTCGCAAAGAGTCAGAGTTCAGTAATTCGATGCAAGTATCCTGGATCGCCATCTCAGAACGAATACCAAATGATTGTTCACGAAACATTGCTGAGATTTCGCTATGAGTAGCCCTTTGATCGCCACTTCCACAACGAATAAACGTATTGATAGGAGTATTAAAATAGATAGGCTTTTGAGGTGATGAGGGAATGAAAAAAGCCAAAACGACTTTACCATCAATATCATATTTATGAGCTTGAGCGGTCAAAATAGCATTGAACTTTTGCGAACGTAATACTCCGAAGAAGTCTTGTTCCATTTTTTCAGCGTTGCCCACACCGGTCACCTCAAAGAGTTTACCGTGTTGGGCAACACCTAATACAATCCATCCACCGGAAGTATTACAAAAGGCACTTACACTTTCCCATATACTTTTAGGAAGTTCACTCTTCGCTTCTTTTACTTCAAAATCATCCCATTCTATATTTTGAAGACGAAGTAATAATTCATCTTTTGTCATGGTACAAATATAAATGCCTGCGCAAAGTCACTAATACTATTTATTCCATATTCAGCATTCCGAAGAACTCCGGACAATGGAAGTTCGGCTTTTCCAGTTCGATGGGATTCCATGAAAGGAAGTGGGGAGTTTGAAGACCGTCGCCGCATTTATAGAAATTGGCACGGACCGACTTGCCATCCAAGGAAGTAATGTTGTGCAAGAAGAAGGCAGAATAAGGAATAACCAACGCCACTTCCCAACCACACTCTCCTACTCTTTCGGGGAAAGATTCACGACCCAGTGAAGACCAGCGCTGTACTTTATCGAGCACTTCTTGCGGGGCATGCTGACGGTCGTTGCGTCCGGCACCGGCACCAATCAGTAAAGTTCCGGCACAGTTGCACTCCATGTTGTAATACACTCCATCACCGGCAGGAATAGAGAAAAACTCAACACAGGCATCTTCCCAAACCGGACCGTTGTCTTTTCCGGCAATGGCACGCACACTGGCTTCTTTCACCTTGTAATGCAACAGGATAGCATCTTCCGTATGAGCTATACGAAACTCTACATTAGGACAATACGGGAATGCAGCCCAGTTTACCGTGTTTATCGGCTGAAAAGCCACCTTCTCCTGATCCAGAAGGGCGGGAACGGATTCCACAGGTATGCTTGCCGCACTTACCTTCTTTACATTCAATTCTTTCATTTTACTATTTTGAGGATTAATTGCAGATAGCGGCAGAACGAAAAGTACTGCCACCACCATCATTAAATATTTACTCAGATACATGAGGCTATGAATTTTTGCATCTCCGGAGTATACTCCTCTACGCTCTGAAGCAACTTAAACTGTGCTTTGGTACGTACAAGGTTGTGTTCCGGGTACTGTATTTTATAATAAGTATCCCCATTGATATAATCCGCCAGGAAGCGTACACACTGCATGTAGGGGAAAAGAGCGGCAGCATAAGGCAGATTTTCAATCTCTATCGGCAACAAGAAAGATTTGGCTGACTCCAGATAACCTTTGGTAAATGCCTTGAAGATCTCCATATTAAAGTTTACATTATCCAGGTTCTTGTCATCTTCGAGTCCGGTATTGGCGCCCGAACGGAGGAAGTCGCCGAAATCGGAGAATATATAACTGGGCATCACGGTGTCGAGGTCGATCACACAGAGTACGGTACCGTCTTCGTCGAACATCATATTATTCACCTTAGTGTCGCAATGGCAAACACGTTTCGGGAGCTTGCCTTCACGGTGCAGACGTTCTGCCTTGCACATTTCGTCGGCACGCTTCTCTATTTCATCCAAGAAGTACTGCACTTCCTTGACACGTCCCGCTGCATCGGCAGCTACTGCATCACGAAGTTGCTTCAAACGGAATTCCATGTTGTGGAAGTCGGGAATGGTTTCCCCCAATGTATCGGGAATATCTGCCAGCATAGCCTGGAAGTTACCGAAGGCTGCTCCTGCATAGTAAGAATATTCAGGGTTTACCGTTTCGTAAGTCTTGGCACGTGGAATGAAGGTCATAATACGCCAGTAGTTTTCGCCGTCGTACCAATAAGTCTTTCCATCGGCAGCGGGGATGAAATGGAGTACTTTACGGTCGATATCCGTTTCTCCCTTTTCTTCCAGTTTCTTGCGGATGTGACCGGTTACGGCATCAATGTTTGCCTGCAACATTTCCACATTCTGGAAAATGGCATGGTTGATGCGTTGCAATACGTAGTCGGGAGCATCTTTCTCAACAGTAGTTACTTTGTACGTGTCGTTAATAAGCCCTGCGCCTAACGGTTTGATTTCTTGAACTGTACCCTCCAGCTGGAAGTGAGATACAATAGATAAAAGGTCTTTCATGATAACTAAACATTTAATTATTATACAAATATACGTTCTTTACATTCTACTAAAAGGCTAATATAGTCCGATGAGCCTCCAAAATTATACATTTAAACAGAAATTACCGCAAAAACCGCCCGGTAAATGAGAAATCTTGCACAAAATATTCATATATTTGTAACTGAAACCTTAAAAAATGCCTCAACCGTGCAGAAGTTTATCATTCGGCTATCTATTGTTATAGCATGCTTGGCTACTACCACCTTGCAAGGACAGAACATTACTTTCAACCACTTAACCACTGATGATGGGCTATCACAATTCTCGGTCAACAGTCTATACATCGATGGGAACGGCGCTATATGGATTGGTACCCGTGAAGGATTGAACCGATACGACGGAAATGATATTCAAACTTACAAACTGCGCAAGAACGATCCCAACAGCCTGTTTTGCAACACAGTGCTGCGCCTAACCGGCAATCGTAAAGGTATAATCTACCTACTTTGCACAGAAGGAGTAGCCGAATTCAACCTTGCCACACAAAAGTTCAGAACGTTACTACAAGGCAACATCAGCAGTATTTATTATAACGACGGACTTTTCATCGGAAAGAAAAACGAGATTTACCGCTACAACGAGCAAACCGGCAACTTCGATCTATACTACCAGTTGGCAAACAAGAACCTGGAAATCTTCTGCATGCACATAGACAAAGGGCAGTTTTGGATGGGTACTACCAGCAACGGTGTCTACCGTTTGAATTTAGAGAACAAGGAACTGACGCATCCCATCCTGAAAGGAAATATTACCAGCATTTACCAAGACAACGAAGGTCAGCTGTGGATAGGCAGTTGGGAAGAAGGTTTGTTCCAGGTAAAGGCAAACGGTGAAATTGTAAACTTCAGATATGACCCGGATAATACTCACAGCCTCTCTTCCAACTTCGTAAGAGCGTGTTGTGAAGATAACCTCGGCAATATATGGATAGGTACTTTCAACGGACTTAACCGCTATGACAAGAGTACCGGACTATTCCAGAACCATACCGCCACTGATACCCAGACCGATGGGCTGACCAATTCCTCCATCTGGTGCATCGTTAAAGATAATCAAGGCACGTTATGGATGGGGACTTACTTTGGCGGTGTCAATTACTTCAATCCTGAATATGAGATATATACCCGCTACATCTACTCGCCGGTAGAGAAGAACGGATTAAGCAATCCCGTAGTAGGACGTAGCATAGAAGATAAAGACGGTAACCTGTGGATAGGAACCGAAGGAGGCGGACTGAATTATTACAACCGCCGCACACGTGAATTCAAGTGGTTCCGCCCGAACGATGGTGCGAACAGCATCTCACACAACAATATCAAAGCCCTCTATTACGATGCCGCCAAAGAAATAATATGGATTGGCACGCACTTGGGAGGTTTAAACAAACTGGATATACGCACCAACCGCTTCACGCACTACCGCATGGAGGCCAATAATCCGGAAACGCTGCCCTCGGATATCGTTCGAGACATTACCCCCTATCAGAACTATCTAATTATCGCCACACAAAATGGCGTATGTCTCTTTGACCCGGAGAACGGGAAATGCCAGCAGTTGTTCCAAGACTCAAAAGAAGGCAAAAGGATTAAGATGGTAGCCGACGCTGTGTTCGATAGTCATGGCACGCTTTGGATTGCCGCCACGGGCGAAGGGGTATTCAGTTACCGCTTTGACACCCGCGAACTGGTTAATTATCGTCACGACCCCGCCAATATTCACAGTATCAGTAATAACAATATTAACAATATCACCGAAGATAGCAAAGGCAATTTATGGTTCGCTACTTCGGGCAGCGGACTAGACTTATATCGTCCTGCAAGCAACGACTTTGAGAACTTTGACCAACGGAACGGTTTATCCAGTGACTGTATTTACGAGACACAAGAATCACCCAGCAGCCACAAATTACTACTCATAACCAACGAAGGATTCTCTATCTTTGACTATCCTAACAAACAGTTCCAGAACTACAGTACTGAAAACGGATTTCCCCTGACGGCTGTCAATGAAAATGCACTATGTGTAACCCGTGACGGTGAGATCTTCTTGGGCGGTACGCAAGGAATGATCTCCTTTCACGAAATGGAATTGAATTTTACTCCTAAACCCTATCAGATTAGTCTTTCGCGCCTCATCGTGAACGGGACTGAAATACAAGTGGGCGATGACACGAATATCTTACAGCAGTCTTTATTCCATACCCGCGAAATTACACTCAATGCCAATCAGTCCATGTTCAGCATAGAGTTTGCCACTTCCAACTATGTGGCTGCCAACAAAGATGATATTATCTACAAACTGGAAGGTTTCTCCAACGATTGGAACAGCACCCGTGGACTGAATACCATTACTTATACGAACCTGAATGCTGGTACTTACAATCTGATTATCAAGCCTGCCAGAAAAGACGAGAGCCTCTGCCCGCAAGTGCACCTTACCATCCATGTACTGCCGCCTTATTACAAGACTCCCCTAGCCTATATTATCTATCTGATTATTATCGGGACATTGTTATGGTACTTGGTACGCACTTACAAGTCAAGAATCAAACTGCGTGAGTCTCTGAAATACGAGCAGAAACACATTCAGGATGTGGAAGCGCTAAATCAGTCAAAGCTGCGTTTCTTTACCAACATCTCCCACGAGTTCCGCACTCCGCTAACGCTGATTGTAGCGCAAGTGGAAACTTTGCTTCAATTACAGAACTTTACACCCTCCATTTACAATAAGGTGTTAAGCATTTATAAAAACAGCATCCAGTTGAGAGAGTTGATTACCGAACTGCTCGACTTCCGCAAACAAGAACAAGGGCACATGAAGATAAAGGTAAGTCCGCACAATATAGTGAACTTCTTGTACGAGAATTACCTGCTATTCATGGAATATGCCAGCACCAAGCAAATCAGTTTCAATTTCGAGAAAGAGGCCGATAGCCTGGAAGTGTGGTACGACCAGAAACAGATGCAGAAAGTGATTAATAATCTTCTCTCCAATGCCATCAAGCACACGCAAGCAGAAGACACGATTACCCTCAGCATCAAGACTGAAGGCAATAACGCCGTGATTCGGGTAACCGACACCGGCAGCGGTATCGACGCCAAAGAAGTGGATAAGATTTTCGACCGCTTCTACCAGATAGAACAATTGGACTCTACCGATGCAAGCAAAACAGGTACCGGCATCGGTCTTGCCCTGACAAAAGGCATCGTAGAGCTTCATCACGGTACTATTCACGTAGAAAGCCAGCTTGGCAAAGGCACTAGTTTCATTGTAACCCTGCAACTGGGTAATGCACAATTCAACGAAGAGCAAATCAATAAAAACACCGATAGCGTTCAGCAGATCGAAGCTCCCAAACCGGAAAACGACGCCTTGCTGAAAGCTGAACTGGAAGAGAATGCACCAAACAAACGCCTGCCTGACGCCAAAATACTCATTGTAGAAGACAATGCTTCCATACGTGAGATGCTGGCAAATATCTTCAGTCCCTTCTATGAAGTGCTCACCGCCGCCGATGGAGAGGAAGGTTTGGCTCTTGTAAACAGCGAAATGCCTACCATTGTCGTTAGTGACGTGGTAATGCCCAAGATGTCCGGTACGGAATTGTGCAAGCTGATAAAGAGTGACTTCAATACCTGCCACATCCCTGTAGTACTGTTGACTGCACGGACTGCCATCGAGCAAAATATCGAAGGACTGCGTATCGGAGCTGACGATTACATCACGAAGCCGTTCAATACGAACCTGCTGATATCCCGGTGTAACAACCTCGTGAACTCCCGTATCCTCTTGCAGGAGAAGTTCAGCAAGCAACCGCAAGCCTTTGCCCAAATGCTTGCCACCAACCCGATAGATAAGGATATTCTGGACCGTGCCATGACCATCATCGAAAATCACCTCGACGATACAGAGTTCAACGTCAACGTCTTTGCCCGCGAAATGGCTATGGCGCGTACCAACTTGTTCACCAAGCTGAAAGCCATCACCGGACAAACCCCGAACGACTTTATCCTGACTATCCGTCTCAAGAAAGGTGCTTTCATGTTGCGTAATAATCCGGAATTGAATATTACCGAGATCTCGGATAAGATAGGTTTCAGCTCTTCACGCTACTTCTCGAAGTGCTTTAAGGATATCTATCATGTTAGTCCGCTAGCCTATCGAAAAGGTGAGAGCTCAGATAGCTCAGATAGTTCAGAAAATTCGGACATCCACGAAGAAGCATAACTGATTCAATCCAAGAATTAGATTATTCAATTACTATCCTAACTTTAAGTTCTACTTGCATGTTAGGATAGTTCCTTCTTTGTACTTCTGTACATTTTTTCCTTTACCACGTACTTCTTTATACACTAGTTTAGAATGAACAGCCCTACCTTTGGAGTCAGAAATCAAACTTAAAAATCCAAAGACTATGAAGCATCTATCCTCTCTTTTGACGTTTCTTCCTAGTGCAGCGCTTTTAGTTGGATGCGGCAACGCTTCCAAACAAGAGACTAAAAGCACCCAGCCCCAGAAACCAAACATAATATATCTGATTGCAGATGATCTTGGCATTGGCGACCTGAGTTGCTATGGCGCTACCAAAGTGAGCACTCCCAATATAGACCGCCTTGCCGGCCAGGGAATGCAGTTTACCAATGCTTACGCTACTTCTTCTACCAGCACGCCTTCGCGTTTCGGCCTGCTGACCGGTAAATACCCTTGGCGGCAACAGAATACAGGCATTGCTCCCGGCAACTCCGAGCTCATTATTGATACCACTTGCGTAACGATGGCCGATATGTTTCAGGCAGAAGGATACGCAACCGCTGCCATAGGCAAATGGCATTTAGGGTTAGGCCCTAAAGGAGGAACGGACTTCAACCGACAAATCAAACCGAATACACAAGACATCGGCTTCGGCTATGAATTCATTATACCTGCCACCGTAGATCGTGTTCCTTGTGTCTTCGTAGAGAACGGGCGCGTAGTAGGACTCGATCCGAACGACCCCATTACCGTAAGCTACGACCACAAAGTAGGTAACTGGCCTACCGGATTGGAAAATCCCGAACTGGTAAAGATGAAACCCAGCCAAGGACATAACAATACCATCATCAACGGTATTCCCCGTATCGGCTGGATGACCGGCGGCAAATCCGCTCTTTGGGTGGATGAGAATATTGCCGACATCATCACAGAAAAAGCAAAAACCTTTATCACCTCCCATAAAGATGAACCCTTCTTCTTATATATGGGTACACAAGATGTCCATGTTCCCCGCGTACCGCACCCGCGTTTTGCAGGAAAGAGCGGGCTGGGTGTCCGTGGCGATGTCATCCTTCAGCTTGACTGGACAGTCGGAGAGATTATGCGTACACTGGACAGCCTGAAGATTGCAGACAACACCATCTTTGTATTCTGTAGCGATAATGGTCCTGTTATTGACGACGGTTATCAAGATCAGGCTTTTGAACTGCTCAATGGCCATACCCCTATGAAACATTACCGAGGTGGAAAGTACAGTGCTTACGACGCAGGAACACGTATTCCCTTTATTGTACGCTGGCCCAACGGCATCAAACCCGGTAAACAGCAAGCTCTATTTTCCATGATCGATGTTTATGCCTCGCTGGCTACCTTATTGAATCATCCATTGAAACCGGGCATAGCTCCCGACAGTCGCGACCAGTTAAACAACTTCCTGGGAACAGATACTACCGGATGTGACTATATCGTACAACAAAACCTGAACAATACATTATCTATTATTCAGGAAGACTGGAAGTATATAGAGCCCAGCGATAAGCCTGCCATAGAGTTTTGGACTAAAATGGAGTTGGGTAACGCTCCAAAGCCTCAATTGTACAATCTCTCCATTGACCCATCGGAGAAAACAAACGTAGCAGAAGCCAATCCAGGCAGAGTAAAAGCCCTCTCCACCCTATTGGAAGAGGTAAAAGCCGCCAAAAATCAAAAGGAGAGGAAATAGTACAAGCTAGGTATTGTTCGCAGATTTTGTACGAATTCGTACTATTTGCGAACAATTAACTAATACGTATGCACTTTTCATGCTATACATTTGCGGTGTTATTTAATCGTTTTACCAAATATCAACTAAAAAACAACCTTTATTAATAACTTATTAAATTAATATTTATGAAACAGAAATCTAATTTCCTCAAAGCATTAGGTATTATGTTACTTTCTGTACTATTTGCCACACAGGCAAGCGCACAGAACATTACAGTAACAGGTACAGTGACCGACAACTTAGGTCCGGTGATTGGTGCTTCTATCCAAGTAGAAGGGACTAGCAACGGATGTATCACTGACATTGATGGAAACTACTCTCTCCCGAATGTACCTGCTAACGCAACCCTTGTATTCTCTTACATCGGCTACCAAACACAAAAAATCGCTGTAGCCGGAAAAACAAAGATTAATGTGCTATTGGCAGAAGACAGCCAAATGTTGAACGAAGTTGTAGTAGTAGGTTACGGTGTACAACGCAAAAGTGACTTGACGGGTGCGGTAACTTCTGTAAAAGCTGCCGATGCTTTGAAGAACACTCCCTCAGGCGACGTATCCGATGCATTGCAAGGACGCATGGCAGGTGTGTCTATCGTTAGCGGTGGTAACCCTTCGAGCGACCAGACTATTCGTATTCGTGGTATAAACTCTATCACAGCAGATAGTGAACCGCTAGTAGTGGTAGACGGCTTCATCGGTGGTTCTCTGAAGGCTTTGAATCCTGCTGATATTCAATCTATCGAAGTACTGAAAGATGCATCCGCAACCGCAGTTTACGGTTCACGTGGTGCCAACGGCGTTATCCTGGTAACTACCAAAACTCCTAATAAAGACAGACTGACAGTATCGGTGAATGCTTTTGCCACTTTAAAGACTGTCATCAACAAACCCGACTTACTATCTCCAGCAGAATTTGCCGGATTAGCGAACGACTACGGAAGAGAATACAATGAGAGCCAAGGAAAACCGGCTAAAATTTACTATAACGACCAGCAGATAGCAGCATTTGCCAATGGTAGCGCAGGCTACAACTACATCGACAACATCTTCAACGATCCGGGTGTATCCCAAAACTATGAGGTTTCCATCTCCGGTGGTGGCGAAAAGACTAACTTCTTGGCTTCTCTGCGCTACGAAAGTACAGAAGGAACCATTAAAAACTCGAAGAACGATGCTTTCAATTGGCGTTTAAAAGTTGACACCAAGCTGAAGAAATGGTGGAAAGTGGGTATGAACATCTACGGTCACATGAATGTTTCTTCAGGTCCACGTATGAATCAATATGAAGGATTGCTTATATCTGCCATCAATTTCCCCAACACTACAAGTCCTATGAATGACAAAGGCGGATATAATAACAACTATGCCGTTGGCGGTAACCCGGCTTACAACCCGATGGGTTACATCAACGAAATAAGCGGAGACAACCGTAAACTCACTAATAACCTACAAGGTTATATGGATTTCTCCATTATTGATGGATTGACTTTCCGTACACAACTCGGTGTATCTTTCACCAACTCACTTGCAACCAGTGCTGAAAACAGTAAGAGCTACTATTATTTCAAGAATACCCAGACACAAGCTACTGCCAACAGTGCTTTCAACTGGAGCTGGCTGAACACCAATACCTTGAACTACACTAAGGAGTTCAACAAAAATCACCGTATCAATGCTACTGCCGTATTGGAGCAATCTTACAGCAATAACTTCAGCATGAAAGGCATTGCCAATAACATGTATTTCGAACGTCTAGGGTTTAACAGTTTAGCCGACTCTTACAACCAGAATGCCAGTTCTAATCGCGTTATAAACACATTGCTTTCAGGCATGTTCCGTGTGAACTATGTATTGATGAACAAATATATGCTGACGGCTTCTATCCGTGCTGACGGTTCCTCACGTCTGAAAGAGAAATGGGATTACTTCCCCTCTGCTGCACTGGCATGGGACGTTAAGCAAGAAGCCTTTATGCAGGAGGTAGATCCCATCAGCCAATTCAAGCTACGCGTAGGTTATGGTTCAGTAGGTAATCAAGCTATAGAGCCTTACCGCATCTTCTCTCAGATGGTTCCAACTGTCAACTCCGACGGTAGTACTTCTTACGTAGTAGGTCGCCCTGCCGCCGAATATCTGAAATGGGAACGCAACGACCAGGTGAATGTGGGTGTAGATCTCGGCTTTTTCAACGGCCGACTGACAGTTACTGCCGACTGGTACAACAAATTATCCAAAGATGTATTGATGGAAGTTCAGCAACCGGCACACACAGGCTGGGACAAGGTATTGAAGAACGCATGTGAAATACAAAACAGAGGTTTTGAGGTTACTATCGGTGCCGATCCTGTGAACGGTAAGGACTTCAGCTGGCATACAGACGTTACCTTGTCGCACAACAAGGGAACATTCAAGAGTATTCCGACCTTAGACCACACCCAGATACAAGCCGGCTCGTTCGAGAATAAAGTTTTCAGAATGATTGAAGGCGAAAAGTTAGGTACCTTCTGGGGATATACCAACCTAGGAGTATGGAAAACTGACGAAGTAAACGAAAAGGTAACCATTATTAAAGGTGGTGTAGAAAAGACCGGAACGTATGCATCTATCTACAACGTAGTACCCGGACAAGAAAAATTGAAAGATGTCAATATGGACGGTGCGTACAATGAAGACGACCAAGGCATTATCGGTAACGGCCAGCCGAGTTTCAACTGGGGATGGAACAATACTTTCCGCTATAAGGACTTCGATTTATCATTGTTCATAGTCGGCTTCCATGGTTTCGATATCTACAACGTGACGGACCAATCAGGATATGGAAATACCGTATCGGGCATCAATACGGATGTTATCACTCCGAAACGTGCCTTGCTGAACCGTTGGACTAAAGACAACGAAAACACTGACGTGCCGGGATTTGTCAAGGTAAAGAAGAACACAATAGGCTTTAACAGCCGTTTTGTAGAAAAGGGAGACTTCGTTAAAGTGAAGAGCATCACTTTAGGATATAATTTGCCGAAAGCTGCTTGTGACAAGATGTTCCTGAACGATCTGCGTTTGTACTTCTCTGTACAGAACCCATTTATGATTACAAGCTATAGCGGTCTGGATCCGGAAGCTACCTTGGGCAATCCGATGACATCGGGTGTGGATTGGGGAAGCTATCCTAACGGACGAAACTATTTACTGGGAGTTAACTTTTCATTCTAATCACATTAACTGATAAAATAATACTGATATGAAAAAATTAGCATATATCACTTTAGGATGCTGCTTGGCTTTGACCACTGCTTGTGTAGATTTAAACCAAACCCCTCCATCATTCGTAACCGAAGAAGAATACAACCAAGGTGGAGAACAACTAGACCTCAATAAAGTAGAGCTAGCCGCTACGGGACTTTACAAAAACCTGTGGCATGACAATTACGGCTTCAACTGCCGCATGATGCGTATAGACTGTGCCGGTGACCAGATGACGAGTTCTCCGAAACCCAACAATGTATTAGATTATATCATCCAACTCACTCCTAGCATTAGTTCTAATACCGCAGACTGGGATACTTCTTGGGCCACATTCTGGGGTGTCATCACCGGAGCCAACCGACTGATTGCCGGAACTCCCATTCCTCCGGTAACCGGAACTACCGATGAAGACAAAGCCGAATCTCAGAAAATAGCCAACCAATATAAGGCTGTTGTAGCCGAAGCTTATTTCATGCGGGCGTTAAGCTACTTCTACCTGGTTCGCATCTATGGAGATGTACCCTGCGTCACGAGTTCGGTAAATGTACCTACTGATCAACCACGTGCTGCAGTAGCCGATATATATGAGAAGATCATCGTACCCGATTTAGTTGAGGCTGCCGCATCACTTCCTGAGAAGAGTCGTAGCGGTTTCAGCTCTACCCCATCCAAATGGGCTGCCAAGGCTCTGCTTTCCGAAGTATACATGACAATGGCAGGATGGCCTCTCAAACTAGGTAAAGAATATTATGAAAAGGCTGCTACCGAATCTTTGGATATCATTGAACATTCGGGGCTTAGCCTGACCCCTGTATATGGTGACCTATGGAAAGAGGCTAAAAAGGAAGAAGCTAACGAACACATGTTTGCTATCCACAATTCGGTAGCCAATAAGGTAGCCAGTCAATACGGAAAGTCATTTTATCCCACCGACTATAAAGTAGCAGGTTGGGCCGATTACTATGCAGATCCCGACTACATGGCACAATATCCCGAAGGCGCCCGCAAGAATTTCAACTATATGACAGAATGGCCTACCAAGACAGGTACGGTGAAATGGCAAGACAGCCAAGATGGATTTCCATGCATCGCCAAATACCAAGATTACAATCAAGGAGTGGCAGGAAATAGTGCTCAGTCTAATGGTATCACCCCTATCTTGCGTTATGCAGAAGTGCTATTGATGTATGCCGAAGCCTCCAACTTGGCTACCGGAACAGTCAATAAAACCGCTTTGGATTGCTTACAACAAGTTCAGAGACGTGCCGGTATCGCTAATATTACCACTACTACTAATAGCGATGAATTTGATAAGGCTGTATTCGCAGAAAGCGGTTATGAGTTCCTGGCTGAGTATAAACGTTGGTTCAACTTAGTACGTCGTGAAAAAGTGGCTGAATTCAAAGCTAAAGTTTATCCAACTTCACTAATGAAAGCAAACAGCCATTATTACTTCCCAATTCCGTCTGTACAAATCAAACTGACTGGTTGGACTAATAATGCCGGTTATTAATGAAAGTATATCAATGCAATACTTCTGACCTTATTATCAAATAAATAAATAGACCTTAATCAATTTAATTTATGTGTGAGGGGGAGGGACTGTGAGGTTCCTCCTTCTTTTTTCATACCTCAAACCCTTATCTGTGGCAAACAAAGGTTATAGCCGAAAAAAAAGACATATAAGCAACTCCCCTTTCTTTTTTTTCATACTTTTGCAATTAAATGATTGCAAGCTATGATTAAATACACATTGACCTTACTTCTGCTCATTTACCCTTATCTGATACGTTCACAAAGCATATCCATCTCAGACATTCCTACCCTTAAACAGCTACCGGTCAGTGCCATACATCGTGTATTCAGAGATAGCGAAGGCTATATGTGGTATGGAACGGTCAACGGATTGTGCCGTGACGACGGTTACAACATTCAGGTGTTCCGCTCGGACATCAAAACCCCACGCAACCTGAAAGATGACTTGATTGAATGCATTGCCGAAGACAAAGAAGGAAAGATATGGTTCGGTACGGACAAAGGCGCCTATATACTCAACAAAGCAGACTATAGCATCGTGCCACTGGATGAAAACAAGCTACAGGACAATCAAATAATGAGCATCTATTCCACCAGTGACGGTTTTATGTGGGTAGGCATATACGGCTCATTATGCAAATACGACGCTGACGGGAAGTTAATCAAAGAATACCCCATCAAGAACAGCGAAGGACCAACAAACATATCGGGTTTTTGCGAAAGCAGAAAAAAAGAGGTCATCATCTCCATCTGGGATGAAGGCATCTACCATCTGGATAAACAAAAAGACACCTTTGTACCCTATACTCGCAAGAAGATATTACCCACCCTAATCATTCAAGACCAAGAACACGACTACTTCTGGCTCGCCACTTGGAAATACGGCATTGTACGCTTCGATCCTTCGGCTCCCGAAGAATCCATGTGCCAATTCAACGACATGCCTTTAAATTCACTCGGACAGGAAGACGGTCTCATACTCCACATTACCCAAGACAGCAAGCTGGGATACATATGGATTACTACCGGACGCGATATCATCGCCTTCGCCCCACAACCTGACGGAAAACTGAAGCAAGTCCACTTCCCTGCCGGACTCTTACCCACCAATCACATGCTGGTCGAAATTCTGAAAGGAAAAGATTGTTTATGGGTATCCGCCTTCGACCGTCATAGCTTCATCATCCATCTGTCCGACAATATCATTCAGAATTACGCTTTGCCCGCCATCAACGACCGCACCCACTATAATCCCGCCATCATGGCTCTTTGCGACGATGGCGACGACGGCATTATGTGGATGATGCAGGAACGAACCGGACTTCTGCTATATAACCTCAAGACCGATCATATAAATATCTATACCGATTTTCCCGAACTCGCCTCATTACCCTTGAACGCCGGACGGGAACTGACTCGCGCACATATCCATAAAGGTGTATGGCTGGCACGCGACATCAGTCGCAAGGTGTTCGCACTAAGCCGCCAAGGCATGAAAATGACGCTTGAAGAGAGTATATTGCTGGAAGAATACCTGCCCTCCACCTCGTTCGTCAGCAAACTATACGAGGATAGCAGGGGCAACCTATGGATAGGCAGCAATACCGGACTTTGCATCTATGACATAAAGACCGGGAAAATCAGACACAACGACCAGACCTTGGGACACGTCACCGGTATAACCGAAAGTCGGGAAGGCACAATATGGGTCTGTACCAAGAACCAAGGGCTCTTCCAACTGAACCGTGACGGCAAGCCTCAGCTTGTACAGCCCGATTACAGTTTCTCCTCTGTCTCCATAGCTCCGGATGGTCTGTTATGGTTGGGTACTTACGACGGAGGTGTCTACTCTTACGACCCCACCGAAAAGAAACTAACAAGTTACAACGACGCTTGCGGCATGAACGGCAACCAAGTGAATCAAATAGCCGCCGATGTATTCAATCATATCTGGATTGACACCAATCAAAAGCTGATTGAGTTCAACCCCCGCAACAATTCTTTCCGTACTTACCTCACCACAGACGGATCTATGCTCTTGAATCGTTTCTTACCCACCGCCATCTGCATGGGCAGGGATGGAAACATCTACTTCGGCGGCATACCGGGCATATGCATGGTGACTCCCTCGAACGGGCTGGACCGGAAAGCCAGTAACGTACAGACCCAAATCACTGACATCAAGCTACTGGGCACATCTATTATCTTCAACAAGAAGAAAGCGGAGAACTCTTTCAAACACATCCAGCTTAAACCCGAAGATCAGAATCTGGAAATCTTCTTCTCCTCGCTTAACCATCGTTATGCTTCGAAGATACGATATGCCTATCGCCTGAAAGGTATAGACAAAGACTGGGTGTATGTAGAAGGAGGAAAGAATTCTGCTTTCTACAACCATCTGAACAAAGGCAGTTACACCTTCCAAGTAAAAGCCACCGATGAAAACGGCGTATGGAGCAACGAAATAACGGAACTGACTATAGAGCGCCTACCCGCTTTCTACGAGACATGGTGGGCTTATCTATTCTATTTGTTAATGGTTCTCGGCTTCTCAGCCTATGCACTTCGTCTTTACCTCAAGCGCATGGAGCGCAAGAACAACGAGATTTGGGCAGACAGCAAGGAGATGATAAAAATGCGCACGTATCTGGATAGCGAAGTGAATCTTGTAGAACCGGAGTTCCAGCAACTGGACAAGCTCTTTCTGGAGAAAGCCGTAAAGGCAGTAGAAGATAACCTGACTCAGCCCAACTACGACGTCAATGCTCTGGCAAGCGCCATGAATATGTCCCGCTCTACACTGACCCGCAAACTCAAAGCAATAACCAACCGCACTCCGCTGGACTTTATCCGGAACATCAAGATGAAGCATGCCCGCCACATGCTCGAGGATAAGAACAAGAATGTGTCGGAAGTTGCCGCTACTCTGGGTTATTTCAACCGCAAATACTTCACGTCATGTTTCAAGGAAGAGTTCGGGATGACGCCAAGTGAGTATCAAAAATCACAGAATGAGAAATAAGCTTTAGCTACGACCCACAAATTCGTCAAACAAGGGTAATAAATACACCAATTGTTACCCACAACCATTTCTATCCCCTATTCGAATCATTTCCCTCCTCTATTTACACGCTCTATTTTATTCATTTGCGAAAACCTTTTGCAAGAACGGTACACTGTACCCAAATGCAATAAGTGTATGTTTAACCCTTAATTTAATACGAGTATGAAACACATGTTTTTGCTGCTTACTTTGTTAAGCATTTCATTAACAGCCTTCGCCCAGCAAAAAGTAACGGGCAAGGTAACAGACGCCTCCGGCGAACCTATCATAGGCGCCAGTATTGTAGTAAAGGCGAACACAACAATGGGTACTATTACCGACATCGACGGCAAGTTCAGTCTCGATGCTCCTGCCAAGAGTACCTTGGTCATCTCTTACGTCGGCTACATTACACAAGAAGTGACGGTGGCCGATAAGAAACCTCTGGAAATCATCCTGAAAGAAGACACTGAAATGCTGGACGAAGTAGTGGTTATCGGCTACGGCACGCAGCGTAAAGGCGATGTAACCAGTTCGGTGGCAAGTGTCAAAGCAGATAACTTCGTGAAAGGCGCTGTAAAGGACATCGGGCAACTAATTCAGGGAAAGGTAGCCGGACTGGCTATCACCAACCCTAACGGCGACCCTACCGGAAGCACTCAGATCAGACTCCGTGGTACCAGTACTATCGGTGGTGCCAATACAGCCCCGCTTGTATTGATTGATGGTATTCCGGGTGACCTCAATACCGTAGCTCCCGAAGATGTGGAAAGCGTAGACGTTTTGAAGGATGGTTCGGCAGCTGCCATTTATGGTACACGTGGTACAAACGGCGTAATCCTTATCACCACCAAGCAAGCCAGAGGTACCGACATCAACCAAGTGGAATATAACGGTTACATCAGTACCTCCCTCATCTCAAAGAAACTCGAAATGCTCGATGCCGGTGAGTTCCGTGCACTCTACCCCGACCAGGATCATGGTGCAGACACCGACTGGATAAAAGAAATCAGCCGTACCCCTTTCAGCCACGTACACAACCTCTCAGTGATGGGCGGTAACTATAAGACCAACTATGTTGCCAATCTGAACTACGCTTCCCGTCAGGGTATCATGAAGAAATCGGACTTCGAGAGCTTCCAAGGACGCGTAGAAGTAACTCACCGCATGTTTGACGACAAACTGAAACTGATGTTCGGCCTTTTCGGCAAGAAGAACCAGATGGAATCTACCACCAATGGCGGCAGCTTCCGTGGATGGGTTTACGGACAAGCTACCCGTCGCAATCCGACCGACCCCGTACGAAACGAAGATGGCAGTTGGTACGAGAATGTCAGCAAGTTTGAGTATGAAAACCCGCTTGCATTGCTCTACGAAGCCGAAGGTAACGTAAAAAAGACCCAGATGCGCTACAACGGAAACATTGTTTATAATCCTATCAAAGACCTTACCCTTTCGGGAGTATTCTCATATACCAAAGATAACATGAACCGTGGTTATGGCGAAACGCTGAATCATATCTCAGCCTTACGTGACGGTCTAGCAGGATGGTCATCGGTAGGCGCTTCTACCCGAATGGAGAAACTGATGGAACTCACGGCGCAATACAACAAAGAAATCGACGAACACAAGTTCAGTATACTTGCCGGCTACAGTTATAACGAAACGGACTATGAAGATATGTGGATCGACAACTACGGTTTTCAGGACGATTACTTCGGCGGATGGCATAACATCGGCATCGGTTCGGCAGCCAAGGATGGCAAGGCTGGGTTGGGTTCCAGTAAGACGGTGACCAATCTGATCGGTTTCTTCGGTCGTGCCACTTACTCTTACAAAAACCGCTACCTGTTGATGGCAGCGTTGCGTTACGAAGGTGCCAGCCAGTTGTGGGGCACGGACAATGCTTGGGGTCTTTTCCCTTCTGTTTCAGTGGGATGGAGAATTACCGAAGAGAACTTTATGAAGAATCAGAATCTGTTCGATGACTTGAAACTCCGTGTAGGCTATGGTGTAACAGGTTCTCAGCCGAAAAATCCTTTCATGGGCATCGCTATGTTGAAGTACGGTTCGTATGCATTTGCCAATGGCAGCTGGGTACAGACTATCGTTCCGGCATCGAACGCTAACCCCGACTTGAAATGGGAAGAAAAGAAAGAGACTAACATCGGTTTGGACTGGGCTTCATGGGGCGGACGCCTGTCGGGTTCTATCGACTACTATAGCCGCGACATCGACGGACTCATCTATGAATACAGTGTGCCTACCCCTCCCAACTTGTACAACAAGACCATGGCTAACGGCGGTACAATGCGCAACCGTGGTGTGGAAGTACTGGTAACCGTCATTCCCGTTCAGAACAAGAACTTTGAGTGGAGCACTACCGGAACATTCTCCACCAACTCCAACAAGCTGGTTAGTTTGTCGGGCAGTGTATTCAAGTCCGATTATGACTACTTCAACACCGGTACGGTAGAATATTCCGGTCAGGTAACAGACTCCCACCGTGTACAAGTGGGCGAAAGCATCGGTAACTTCTACGGCTTCAAGGTGATAGACGTAGACGACGAAGGACGTTGGATATATGAAGACCGCAACGGCAAGCCGGTGAACTATAAAGACTTCACCCATGCACCCGAGGACAAGCACGTCATTGGCAACGGTCTGCCCAAATGGTATGCAGGATGGAACAACAGCATCCGCTACAAAAACTTCGACTTGAACATTACCATGCGTGGAGCATTCGGCTTCGAAATCATCAATGGGGGTCGCATGAACTACGAGAACGTGAAGAACAGCCGTTACGAAAACCGCTTGAAGTCGGTGAACGATTTGGTATTCGGCAAACATACCCTTAGTGCCGAAGTAGAGCCGGAATTCAACAGCTACTACGTTGAAAAGGGCGATTATTGGAAGATTGATAACATCACACTGGGCTATACCTTCGGGCAGTTGGGCAAGTACATCAAGTCATTCCGTCTATACGGTTCGGTACTGAATGCACTGACGCTTACCGGTTACAAGGGCATCGACCCCGAAGTATCGACCGACGGTCTGACTCCGGGCTACGACACCCGCGACCGATATCCGAGCGTACGCTCATTTACATTTGGTGTGAACGTGAAATTCTAACTACTAAAAGACATATAAAGATATGAAAACTATAACCAAAATATTCTCCATAGGAGCCATCGCCGCTGTAACACTGACCAACACAGCTTGCACCGGTTTATTACACGATAGTTACGGTCAGGTAGTCTCAAAGGACTATGAACCGAAGACCGAAGAAGACATCAGTTATCTGGTGAACGCCGCCTACATCCCTTGGCGTGAAACGTTGTTACAATGGAACGGCGTAGTCCGCTCGCAGGAACTATGTGCCGACCAGGACGTGTTGCCCGCCCGCGACGGCATCGGCTGGGTGGACGGTTACATCTACAAGCGTTGGCACCAGCATGTGTGGACCAGCGAAGACGACGAAGTGATACAGGGTTGGGAGCGCACCTACAACGGTGTAAACACCTGCAACCGCCTCTTGTCGCAGATAGAAGATAACGTTATTCAGGTGGAGGGCGAGACAAAGGAGAAGCTCATAGCCGAGTTGAAGGTCCTGCGTGCCTCTTACTATTACATTCTGATAGACCTATACGGCAATGTGCCCATTGTGACCGATTTTAAGGACAGTTCCCTGCCTAAGCAATCTTCACGCAAGGAAGTGTACGACTTCATTGTAAAGGAAATCTCCGATAACATCGGTTTGCTCTCCGATATGCCACGGGGCTATTACTACGGTCGGTTCAACCAATGGGCGGCACACACGTTGCTTGCCAAGGTGTACCTCAACGCCGAAGTATGGTCGGGCACGGCACAGTGGCAAGCGTGCATAGACCAGTGCAACAAAGTGATAGAATATGCCGAGAAGTCCGGTGAATACGCTCTTGAGAATAATCAGAAGGACATCTTCGTCACCAAGAACGAGAACTCCAAAGAGATTATCTTCGCCTTGCCTTTCGACGAAATCTACGTGACGGGATGGAATGATTTCGACTTCCACATGTATACCCTCGCACCCGAGAATCAGGATACCTACCAGCTCACCGCCCGTCCTTGGGGAGGTGTATGTGCCGTTCCGCAGTTCATCCGGTCGTTCGACGCAGATGACTCGCGCATGAAGGACAACTACATCCAAGGGCAGCAGTATACCTCCTCCGGCGAGATATTGAAACGTAGTATCGACGGCAAGCCGCTGATTTACACCGTAGATGTGCCTTCCATCGACCAGTCCGACGTGGACGACGGTTTCCGTTGGGGCAAGTTTGAATACGCTATCGGCAGTACCAACCGCCTGAGCAATGACTGGCCGCTATTGCGCTATGCCGATGTGCTGATGATGAAAGCAGAGTCACTGATGCGCCTCGGTCAACCGGGAGCGGGTGCATTGGTTTCGCAGGTACGTGCCCGTGCATTCAAGGGTAATCCGGCGAAGGCACAAGTTTCGGATGATGCGCTGACCAAGGGTAGTGTGTACGACTATGGTCGCCGTGACTCTTACAAGACCACTCACGAAGGTGGAGCCAATATCCAATACGGACGCTTCATGGATGAGCTGGGCTGGGAATTCTGCCAAGAAGGACGCCGCCGTCAGGATATGATCCGCTTCGGAACGTTTACTACGCTATCTTGGTTCTCACACGATAAGAGTGATGCAAACAAGAATCTGTACCCTATTCCGAACAAAGCGATGCTCACCAATAGTAACCTGAAGCAAAACGCTGGTTATTAACAGAATAGAGACTTACATTTATCCATTTGTCAGACACTGGTCTCTGACGTGACAGACACCAGTGTTCATCACGACAGACGCCAGTGTCCAACGCGACAAAGACCAGTGTCTGACAAACGCAACAATATCAGTAGTATGAATATAGCAAAAGCCCTATCCTTTTCCCTCTCCCTGTTTGCCACCGCAGCCCTATTTGGGCAGTCAGCCCCCAAAGCAGAGAGTTTCCCCGTCAGCAGTGTGCGCCTCACGGCAAGTCCCTTCAAGCATGCCGAAGACCTTGACATCTGCTACCTGATGGCACTCAACCCCGACCGCCTTCTGGCTCCTTACCTCAAGGAAGCAGGATTAGCCCCCAAAGCAGACAATTACACCAACTGGGAGAATACCGGGTTGGACGGGCACATCGGCGGTCATTACCTCTCCGCACTCTCCTACATGTATGCCGCTACGGGCAATCAAGAGATAAAACACCGTTTGGACTACATGTTGAGCGAACTGAAAGCCTGCCAGAACGCTGCCGGCGACGGCTATCTCTGCGGCGTTCCCGGTGGACGCGTCCTATGGAACGACATTGCCAAAGGCAACATACAAGCCGGCGGTTTCAGTCTGAATAATAAATGGGTACCGTTGTACAATATCCATAAGATCTACGCCGGATTGCGTGACGCCTACCTGCAAACCAGCAGTCAGGACGCCCGCATCATGTTAGTGAAGCTGACCGACTGGATGCTACGCCTTACCGCCAAATTGAGCGACGAACAAATGCAAGACATGTTGCGCAGCGAGCACGGCGGCTTGAATGAAGTCTTTGCCGACGTAGCCGCCATCACCGGCGACAAACGTTATCTGCAACTGGCACACCGCTTCTCCCATCAACAAATATTGCAACCCCTATTGAAGCAGGAAGACAAGCTGACCGGTATGCATGCCAACACCCAAATCCCCAAAGTGATAGGCTTCAAACGTATTGCCGATGTAGAAGGCAACCCCGATTGGGACAAAGCAGCCGATTACTTCTGGCAAGAAGTGGTAAACCACCGCAGCATCAGCATCGGTGGAAACAGTGTACGCGAGCACTTCCACCCTGCCGATGACTTTAGCAGCATGCTGAAAAGCGAGCAGGGACCCGAAACGTGTAATACTTATAACATGCTTCGCCTCACCGCCATGCTGTATCAATCGAGCGCCGACGCCTCCTATATGGATTATTACGAACGTGCGCTCTATAACCACATCCTCTCCACCCAAGACCCCGTACAAGGTGGCTTTGTGTACTTCACCCCCATGCGTTCGGGTCATTACCGGGTTTATTCACAACCACAAACCAGCTTCTGGTGTTGCGTCGGCTCCGGAATGGAGAACCATGCCCGCTATGGTGAAATGATCTATGCCCATAAAGACGATAACCTCTATGTAAATCTCTTTATCCCTTCCGTACTGCAATGGAGCGAAGCACAGATTGAACAGAAAAACGCTTTCCCCGACGAAGAAGGCACTACTCTGGTTGTATCTCCACATAAGAATGGCAGCACATTTACCCTGCACTTCCGTCTGCCCGCATGGACCAACCGCGAAGCAGTGCGTTTATCAGTAAACGGACAACCCCAATCCATCGAGATATCCAACGGCTATATCCGCCTGCACCGTGCCTGGAACAAGGGCGATGCCGTAAAACTGGAACTGCCGATGCATCTGCAAGCCGTTTCCTTGCCCGACAACTCGGCTAACTATTCCATCTTATACGGTCCCATCGTCCTCGCATCCCGCCTGGGGACGCAAGAGCAGACCGGTCTCTTTGCCGACGATAGCCGTGGCGGGCACATCGCTGCCGGACAACGCCTCCCCTTACAAAACATGCCCGTCATAGTGGGCGATAAGGAAGATATACTCTCGCACCTTCATAAAGTAGACGGCAAGCACCTGACTTTTACATTGACCGGTGTTCACCCCAGTCAGTACGAAGGCATGACGCTGGAACCTTTCTTCCGATTGCACGAATGCCGCTACATGGTGTACTGGACTGTACTCTCCACTCAGGAAGTAGAGATAATGACCGAGAAACTGGCGCATGAAGAACAAGCACGCATCGCCTTGGATGCCATCACCGCCGACCATGTAGTTTGTGGCGAGCAGCAACCCGAAAGCGACCACTTCATCCAGTCAACGAGTTCCTATACCGGTACCGATGATGAAAAGCATTGGCGCAAAGCAGGTAACGGCAACGGCTGGTTCAGTTATCGCATGAAGACAAACGGGAAAAAGATTGTCAAAGTACAAGTTACTTTCAAGGCAACACAAAGCAGCGATGCCCGCATTTGGATTAACGGCAAAGAAGCAGGAATGTTAGAAGCCGAACCCACAAACGAACTTACAACGCAAGCACTGGATATTCCCCAATCAGCTCATGCCGAAACAATGGAAATAAAAGTTGGTACAGGCAGTTCGAAAGAAACGCCTGCTATTTATGAAATAAGGTTGACTCACTGAATTGCTCCGGCTTACCCGCACGGTGCAAGGCACGTACATCTACAAAACGATAAGTATTCTTGAAGATGATGAACGGATGGCAGATACCTTTTTCCACTGATACAGGTGCTTGCACCAACGTTGTTTTCTCGTTGAAAAACTTCACTAATCATACGAAAATGTTGCTGTTTTCGTACGTATCCGCTCGAAGCGTGAATCGGAATAGGAAAGATTGGTTATCTTTGTGTCATTCACCCATTAATTTGAAGGGACTAATAAATCGACATTATGAAAAGATACAATTTATTTCTTCTTATTGCCACATTCATCTGCACGGCAACATCTGCACAGAAAATTGATAACTTGGTAGAGTTGAAACAAAAGTCACAGAATCCATTGTTCCATAATTTGGGCAAAGCATCCCGTACACCGGCTTTCGAGTCCGAAGGTTACTGGGTTTGGGGCAGTTCGGTAGTAAAGGGAGAAGACGGGAAGTATCACATGTTCGTATCCCGCTTTCCCAAGAGCCTGCCGTTTCATCCGGGATGGATGGTAGCCTCGGAGATAGTGCATGCGGTATCGGATGTGCCGCAAGGACCGTATAAGTTCAGCGATGTGGCACTTCCCGCACGTGGTTCTCAGTATTGGGACGGACGTTCTACACACAATCCTCGCATCTTGAAGCAGAACGGTAAATACTATCTTATCTATATGGGCTCCACCCACCCCTTTGCCGATCCTACTTACAAGCAACTCACGCTGGATAGTCCTTGGTGCATCGTCGGTCGTTCAAACAAACGCATCGGAATGGCAGTGGCCGATTCTCCTTACGGACCTTGGAAACGGCTGGATGAACCTATCCTGAAGACCAAAGCCAATACATTCTATAGCTTCCTCACTTCCAACCCTTCGCCCATCATACAGGAAGACGGTTCTGTAATGATGATATTCAAAGGACGCAGTTACAAAGGCAATGACGGGAATTCAGAAATGAGCCTCGGAATGGCTTACGCACCCAGCATCGAAGGGCCTTACCAGGTTTTGAACAACGACCAGCCCATCTTTCAGGTAGACGGACAAGGCGAAGCTGAAGACCCTTATCTGTGGAAAGACAAGGACGGCTATCACGCCATCTTCAAAGACCACGTTTCCAAGTTTACAGGAGAACGCGGCGGTGGCGTAATGGCACATTCCAAAGATGGCATCCGGTGGACGGTAGACAAAAACCCGAAAGCTTACTCCCGTACCGTAGAGTACTCGGACGGCAAGGTAGAGATGCAAGGACAATTAGAACGTCCTTTCATCCTCTTCGAGGACGGTAAACCCGCCTACATCTTCTTTGCAACTATGGACGGACCCGGCGGATTTGAAAACGCCTCAAACTCTTGGAATATGGTGATACCCATACTGCAAGACAAGAAATAAATCCCTATCTTTGCAGCCATGAACGAGAACTTGTTACCTATCCAATTCGCTCCGCTGCAAGGCTATACCGATGCCATCTATAGGCGAGCACACGCCCGTGCCTTTGGTGGCATTGAGACTTATTATTCTCCTTTTGTACGCATAGAACACGGAGAGATTCGTCGAAAAGATATACGTGACGTCGACCCGGAGAACAATCAGGACTTGCACCTGATTCCGCAGCTCATTGCGTCGGAGTCGGACAAGTTAGAGCAAATAATGGCCCTTTTCATCGAGAAAGGGTACGAAAAAGCGGACATAAATCTAGGTTGTCCTTTTCCTGTTTTAGCAAAGCGTCACAACGGAGCGGGCATACTTCCTTACCCCGAAGAAGTAAAAGTTCTATTGATGAATGCTATTGAAAAATATCCGGATATAAAGTTCTCCGTCAAGTTACGTTTAGGTTGGGATAATCCGGAAGAATGCCTCGCATTGCTACCGCTGTTCAACGAACTTCCATTAACGCATATCATCCTGCACCCCCGTTTAGGCAAACAGCAATACAAAGGTGAAGTAGATTTGGATGGGTTCGAGGCTTTCTATAAGGGATGCAACAAGCCTTTGCTCTATAACGGCGACTTACTCACTTTAGAAGATATCCAATCCGTCAGCGCCCGTTTCCCTAAACTGGCAGGTCTTGTGATAGGTCGCGGCCTGCTTGCCAATCCGGCATTAGCCTTGGAGTACCAGCAAGGAAAAGCCCTTTCTTCCGATGAAATGGCGAAAAAAGTAGGGCAACTGCATACGGAAGTGTACGGCGGTTATCAAGAACTACTGCAAGGCGGAGAGACACAGCTACTCATGAAAATGAAAAGCTTTTGGGAGTATCTACTTCCCGAAGGCGACAGGAAATCAAAGAAGACGATTCACAAAACCAGCAAACTGACAAATTATCAGGCTGCCGTCAGCAATCTGCTCGGAACATATCATAAATAGTATGGCCGGAAATAGTATGGCCGGACACTCGCAAAGAGCGGGAAAATCGAAAGTCAGGACTTAGCATGACAGATATAGGGTAAGAGGGGCTAAGATATATACTTAGCCCCCCCTGCCTATTCATTGTTTCATCAATTCTACATCAAAGCTTGCCGCATCTTTGCATGTAAAGCGGAGTACAGTTTCGTTCTTATTTACTGAAACAAGTTTGCAGTAAGGCGTTTCGGCAACCTTCCATTCACCTTTCAGGGTGACGGTTACAGGTATCTCACCACTTTCATTGCCAATCCACGGACGAGAGTAGATACTACGTTCAATGCGCTTTCCGTCTTTGTCGAAAGCCTCGTCACTCGGGCCACGATACAAAGCCAAGTCAGGTTGAGAAACAGTAAGCAGCAGTTTATCCTTATGCTCGCGTATCATCACAAGACAGGACGTATCGGCTTTCTGTAGCAAGCCATCGGCAGGAAGTACCTGCGGAGTTTCAAACAAGACGTATGAAGTCAGGTTATCCGTAAGAGAGCGGACGATATGAGCGTTACGGTCTTGCTGAAGCACTTCGTAACCGGGCTTTTGGGCAAACGCTTTCAGAGAGGCAGCATCGGTGTGCGGCAATACGGCATATTCGTACGAAGCACCTTTCGGAGCTTTGCCATGTTGCAACACCAGTGATACCCAGTCGCCGGAAGTAGGCTCAGTGCTGCGTTCGCCTACGGTTATTTGCGGGAAGTTCTTTTCATACTTCACAAGGGGCATGGAGGCTTTGGAAATGTAATAGCCTACCCCATTCGGGTCGATATAAGTCTGCCCGTCGCTCTGGTAACCATTCCAATAGTTATGTGTTTCGGGAGTGATGGCGGCAAGCTGGAATACGGTGGTTTCCGTAGGATACTCTGTATTCAGATTTTCGATGTCCGTACCGAGGCATACAATAGTACCGTCAAAGAAGTGGAAGGACTTACGGGCACGGAGCGAACCGTTATACTTATCATGTTCGTGCAACTTCATGCCGAAGTTACCGTTCAGGCGCGCTTGCGACAGACCACCTGCAAAGGTTTCATCAGAATACAGCATCTCTTCCATGCCGGAGTAGGAATCGACATTCAGAACCTCGGCACGCAGTTGTTCGAAAGGCAGATGGATGCTTGTCGCACCCGGAATGCGGTTCCAGTCGAAACCGGCTTCCTGCCAGCCACTAGTAGCAAAAGTAACCATTTCATCGGGTTTTCCTGTTAGAATCTGCATACTTCCGTGTGCCAGGTAGCGACCGTAGTAATTGGCGGGAAGATAGTGTTCGGCAGCCCAAAGATAACGGGAATGTCCGCGTACAAGGGCAGACCAGTTATCACGGCGTTGTACGGATGTACAACCATAACCTAAAGCGATATTGCCTTGCGGGTTGGGTTCGGGACGGAAACCTTGCGCTTCGAGCAGTTTCTTCATTTCCAGTTCTTTCTTGGTAGAAGCTTTGGGAAGATATTCGGGTGCATCCTTATCCGGCATTCCGGTGTAGGCAACCAGCCGCAGATAGGCGGCAGCCATCTCTGCATCGTATTTCTGTTTACCATCCGGAGTACCCGCCATTGCCATCGTAGCATATTGGATCGGTATCAACTCACCTCCACCATTAGGATGACGGCCGGATATGGAAAGCGGCCATTGCTTCAGGTTACAGTAGAAACGCATGGTAAGTAGTACATTCTTCACCGTTTCGTGGGCAAGTTCAGAGAGTTTGAATTCGGTTCCGCTCAAAAGGTAGATCATATTTGTAGCACCATCCAGTCCGCCTACACCGTATGCCGGATAGAGATTGCAATGATGGAAGCAGGCACCGTCTGACTTGAAGGAACCCGTCAGCCCTGGTGCAGGACGGCAACCATAATCCAACCAGCGGGAGAAGGAACGCAGGTACTGCAATTTCTCGGGAGTATCTTCCATAATGAGAATACTGGCGATGCGACCTTGTAGTTTCGTATTGAAGGTATCGATGTCGATACCGTTGACGGTAGGTTTAGGGTATACCTCGTTGGTGATGGCATACCAGTTCAGGGTACGTTCGGCTTCGTCCAGCTTGCCTGCATCACGCAATACATCTTTCATCAGGAAATAGGCTACGAAAAGACCGCGCATGCTATATCCGTAGTGGTGGATATTTCCCCAACAACTGCCGTAGGCTATGCCTTGGTCGGTAGCATTGTCGTACATAGCAAGGAACTTCTGCTTCAGTTCTTCTTTCAGAGCGGTATCCTGTGTATTCTTATAAGCAATAGCAATGCGCTTCATCAAGTTGAAGTAATCGCTGATCTCCACGCCTTGCTTAGTGAACATATCTTTGTCCCAATCGGGTATCATACGTTCGTATGCTTCGGACTGGCGTACAAAGTAGATAGGAAGACCTGTCACTTTTCCATTCTTATAGCTAATCTTATAAAACTCATATTTATTGCGGATGGACTCCATCTCTTTATCCGAGAGTGTGGAAGGTGTATAAAGCATATCCTGAAATCGCTTTTCCAAGATACGGATATCTTGCTTTTGTGCTTCGGATATGGGTGTCAAGGCTATTTCAGGCTTCCATAAGGAATGATCATAGATAACCAGCCAGTGGTTGGTAGTACCCTTATTGACAAAAGGCACTTGCAGGTCGGGGGTCTGCTGCCGTGCATCTACCTTGCTGGCAGTTATCAGATGGTCAATGAACAGTTTACCTTTCACATCGGGAGCAACGATGCGGATTTCATTCATTCCTTCTTCCGGAGTACCTTGCATATCGCGTTCGTAGCATACCCAAGCTCCGCGCCAACCGGTGAAATTGATGCCGAAAGGAAATGAAGTGCATTTCTTTCCGTCTTTCAGGAACTGGAATTCGATTGTTTTGTCCTGTGCCTGTTCGTTATATATCCATACAATGAATGCGGAAAGATAAGTATCCTTCCCGGTAGGGTCTTTCGGTTCGAACTTCAGGTCTTTCTTGATGGAGAGAACGGACTTCGGTCTGAAAGCCCAGCTCAAGCTATGTTCACCGTCTCTATAGTGTTCGTTACTGACTGCCAGTTTCGAACCGGTTGCCGTAATAAATGCAGGTACCCGGTTTTCTTCAAAAGAAAGCAAACGTTCGTTCTTTACGGTTTGCGCATTTCCACTTGTTGGCAACAACATCCAAAGGAGCACTCCCACTCCTATTTTCCATTTTCTGAATTGTATCATGTCTATTTATCTAAGGTTTCTATATTGCTTACTTGAAAACCGGTAAAAAGTACATGGTTCTGCCATAGGCGGAGAGCAAAATAACCATCTCCTTTACCTTTTTCTACCGGTTGCCGGAAGAGTTCTTCACCATCCATATAGTAGGTGGTTACTCCATTTACTATACGGATTTTTATTTCATACCAATGGTTGGGTTTCAACAGATGAGCAGCATCATTATATTCCTTCAGAATTGGTTTGATTTTTGCATCGTCCACACCAAAATACTCACCGTGATATTCACGGAAACGGGTGGTTTTGTTTTCGTTGCCGCCATAGCCAACGTAGTATAAATTCAGTGTATTGTAATTCTTAAAGTCACCGTTGCGCCATTTGCTACGGGCAAAGAAATCATTGGGATATTGAGGATCACCGGCACCCCAAAAGCAGTTCAAATCGCTGAGGCGGTCGTACTTTCCGTTCTTCACAACAACCTTTACACGGTAGGTGATTTCGTAATTGCCGGTCAGGCGTTCTTTATACCAAAGGGATAATCCATCAGGAGAAACGATGTCCATCGTATCACCCATACAAGTGATTTGTACTTTGCCGGAGGAGTCTTCGGATACCCAATCCGATAGTTTGCAGGATGCATCCGCGTCCGGCAGGGAGAAGATTAATGTAAGAAGCTCTATCAACAGAATTTGTAGTCGCATATTTCAAGGTATTAGTATTCCAACAAAATTAGCACACTACAAAGAAACCCCTCTTTTGGGAAAAGGAGGAACATAAATCGTACAGAAGAAGGGGAAAATTGTATTTAGTGATTAGTGGTTCGCATTAATCATTAACCACCAATCACTTCCTTACGGGTATTGCTCTGCAAAAGCTTTGTTTTCTTCTTGTATAGCCTGAATGGTTTCCTTCAGTTCGCTGATCGGCAAATCGAAGTTATACCAATCGTTGTAACAGTCGGTAACGAACCATTTGTCACCTACCAACTCAAAAACAATACGAAGCGAGGGCTCCGACTCCTCATAACCGGCCTCAAACTCTTTGTGAGAAGGTTCATTTACAGTAAAACGGGAAATATACACTCCCCCTTCTTCCTCCGTAGTACTTCCTTCTTTCAGTGTTTCTTCATCCAGCAAAGGCCACTTTTCACGTGTAAACGGAAAAGTCTGCTCCGTCTCACCATCATCTTTCAGCAATGTAATGGGAGTTTTTAATGGAAACTTGACACGGGAATACTGGAATGAAGCACTGGTAGTAAATTTTCGGAGGAATGTATTAAAATCCTCCCCGGCAGCCTGACTACTAAAAGTAGTAAGAATCAACGCCGTAAACAGACAAAAGACTAAGTGAATTGCCTTCATATACATGCATTATTTTACAGCGCGCAAAGATAGTATTTTAAATGAAGAATGAAGAATGAAGGATGAAGAATTTGGGAGAAATGAAGAATTTGGCGGCGCTATAATGTCGCATGGAAATTCTTCATTCTTAATTCTTCATTTATTTTTAAGGTACTCGTATCCAAAGCGACAACGCAAACAATCTTTCTTGTCACAGTACTCCTTTTGCAGTTGCAATAAGGCTTGAGAATCGGCAGCTGTGAAAACCGGTAATCCTGCACCGCTCCACAAGCGTGTCACATGGTTATTCTCTGCTTTAAGAGCCTCTAAGAAACAGGTAGCACGTTCACACAATGCCTCATCGGCTTTGTGTAATCCATAAGCATAAAGAAAGGGAATAACCGTATTAATAACGATCAGATTCTGCGCATTCTCCCCTACCCGCTTCTCTTGACGAGTGGAGGCTTTTCTAAAATTAAAATGCTCTTCCCAATAAGTGGAGGTCCGGGCAGTAAGTATCTTCTTCACAGCCTCCAGAGTATCCGCTTCCATGACACGGGAGAACAACGATTGTTCTTTATGGTATAAACAGGCAAGTTGCGCCAGGCGTACATGAGGGAAATTACCGGGACGTAGACGCAGAAAACGCCATTGGTCCATAGTCATGGATGCACCCAGCTCAAACTTATGTTGCAAGTAACGATACTCCTTCTGAAGTTTCTGATAATACGCATCTGCCTCCGGGATTTCTTCATCCAGCAATCCGGCTTGTCCAAAGAAGAAAGCTTCTACCTGAAAAAGATTATCCCGATGCTTGTCTATCGCACGAAATGGAAGACGATTGGCCCAAGCTTCAAAAGCATCTCCATTCAGTCCGAAACCAAAGTTACGGGCAAGAGTAATGAAAAAGACATCTTCCCAATGATTGTTACAACGCTCCAGTCTCTTTGATATAACACGTGCTTTCTGCTCGAAACGCTCTACTTGCAATGCAGACAACCAGGAATGAACGGTGAGTTTCGGCAATGAATAAAGAATGGAATAGCAAGGAGGATAAATCTCCGTCTGACGTAACTCCTCATAACGTAAACGAACAGACTCGGGACAGGAGAGAATGACTTGAGGAACCAGCTCACCATTGGAACGGTAAACATCACAGTTTGAATCGCTTACGACATGCAGAATTACAGAATCATAAGCTATGTCCCGATCATGTCCATGACGTAGCCAATCTGAAGCCTGAGTATGTATTTCGACGTTTCCTACCCACAGTGTATCGTCTATTTTCAACTTGGCATTAAAGAAATCAGGGCCTGCATTCGTATTTGGCAAACCGGGATCTATCACTTCTACGGACTGCCCGGAGGTAGTTCGGAGCATTTTTAAAGGGAGTATTTTATGCTTCCAAACATAATGCAGTAAATCTTCCATTGTTAACAAGAAGTTAATGTTGTGCACAAATGTAAGAAAAAGATTACCTTTGCGACCTATAGTTTGTTGATAAACTGAATAAAAACATATAGAACCAATGAAAATTGCATTAATCGGTTACGGAAAAATGGGCAAACAAATCGAGCAGATAGCCCTCAGCCGCGGACACGAAATCGTCAGCATCATCGATGTCAACAATCAGGAAGACTTCGAATCGGCAGCTTTCAAGAGTGCCGACGTTGCCATAGAGTTCACTAATCCAATGGTAGCATACAACAACTACATGAAAGCTTTCAATGCCGGTGTGAAACTCGTTTCAGGCAGTACAGGCTGGATGGCGGAGCACGGTGAAGAAGTGAAAAGACTTTGTACCGAAGGCGGCAAAACATTGTTTTGGGCTTCAAACTTCAGTCTCGGAGTAAGCATCTTCTCGGCTGTAAACAAATACCTCGCAAAGATAATGAACCAATTTCCGGCTTATGACGTAACCATGAGCGAAACGCACCATATCCACAAATTGGATGCTCCGAGTGGTACGGCCATCACACTTGCCGAAGGTATTCTGGAGAACCTCGACCGCAAAAACAAATGGGTGGAAGGAACTTTCCAGGCACCGGACGGATCGCTTTCGGGTTCCAATCAATGCGCGGCAAACGAACTGCCTATCGACTCCATCCGTGAAGGTGAAGTTCCGGGCATTCATAGTATCCGTTATGATTCCGAAGCTGATAGTATTACGATCACCCATGATGCCAAAAACCGTGGAGGTTTTGCTTTGGGCGCTGTTCTTGCTGCAGAATATACAGCCGCACATGAGGGATATCTAGGAATGAGTGATCTGTTTCCATTTTTAAAAGACTAAAAACATTATGAGAAAAGCAACACGTGCCCAATGGATTAAGTTTGTTATAATCACCTTACTTTACCTCGCATTCCTTATCTGGGTAAAAAGCTGGTGGGGATTGATCGTGCTTCCCTTCATTTTCGACATTTATATCAGTAAGAAAATACCTTGGGGCTTCTGGAAGAAGTCAAAGAATCCTGCTGTACGTGGGGTCATGAGTTGGGTAGATGCCATTGTATTTGCTTTGGTGGCTGTTTACTTTGTGAATATCTACATATTCCAGAATTATCAAATTCCCTCCTCGTCTTTGGAGAAATCTTTGCTGGTAGGCGATTTCCTCTATGTAAGCAAAATGAGTTACGGACCGCGAGTTCCGAATACCCCGCTTTCCATGCCGCTGGCACAACATACATTGCCTATTCTGAATACCAAATCGTACATCGAATGGCCTCAATGGGAATACAAACGCGTACCGGGCTTCGGGAAAGTAAAGCTAAACGATATCGTTGTGTTCAACTTCCCTGCGGGTGATACAGTAGCTACTAACTACCAGCAGACCGACTTCTACAGCCTTGCATACGAAGCGGGGCAGCGTGTTTATCCGAATAAAGTGAATATGGATAGCCTGACGCGTGAACAACAACGTACTGTGTACGACTTGTATTATAATGCCGGACGTAACCTGCTTCTTTCCAATCCACAGATGTACGGTAAGATTGTATCACGTCCCGTAGACCGCCGTGAAAATTATGTGAAACGTTGTGTAGGTCTTCCGGGTGATACCCTGCAAATTAAAGGAGGACAAGTTTATATCGATGGCAAGGCGATAGAGAACCCCAAAGAGATGCAATTCAACTATTTCGTACAAACTACCGGACCGTACATACCGGATGAAATGTTCCGCGAACTAGGCATCAGCAAGGAAGATCAAACCCTGATGACCAGTGACCTTAACTGGGAAGAAGGACTAATGGAGATGGGATTGGATCGTCGCGATGCACAAGGCAAACTGACTCCTGTCTACCATCTGCCTCTCACTAAAAAGATGTATGATACGCTTTCCGGTAACAAAAAGCTTATCAGCCGTATCGTAGTAGAACCGGGAGAGTTTTCAGGACCACTTTATCCGCTGAACCTTTATACCAAATGGGATCGTAACAACTACGGACCTATCTGGATTCCGGCCAAAGGAGCCACTATCCAGTTAACTCCTGATAATCTGCCTATCTATGAACGTTGCATCGTAGCATACGAAGGAAACAAGCTGGAACGGAAGCCCGACGGTATTTATATCAATGGTAAGAAGACGGATTCTTATACCTTCAAA
Source organism: uncultured Bacteroides sp. (assembly GCA_900555635.1). Taxonomy (GTDB): domain Bacteria; phylum Bacteroidota; class Bacteroidia; order Bacteroidales; family Bacteroidaceae; genus Bacteroides. The sequence goes on along the minus strand of USLU01000008.1, from coordinate 16,996 downwards.
ATGGACTATTACTGGATGATGGGAGATAATCGTGATAAATCTGCCGACTCCCGTTACTGGGGCTTTGTACCCGAAGACCATGTAGTAGGTAAACCTATTGTTGTTTGGTTATCACTGGACAAAGACCGCGGTTGGTTTGATGGTAAGATTCGTTGGAACCGAATATTTAAGTGGGTAGATAATATAAAATGAAAGGTTGGAAGCTAACAGGCGCGGCTATTGGGGTAGTACTCGTTGTAGTATTGCTTCGGAGTTGTGTGGCAACTTCCTACTCGATTCCTTCTTCAGGAATGGAGAACTCAATCTATTGTGGCGAACGTATTCTTGTAAACAAATGGAGTTACGGACTACGTTTGCCATTTATTAATTTATGGGGATATCATCGATGGGCGGATAGTCCCGTACAGAAAGAGGACATCCTTGTTTTCAATAACCCCGCCAACTTTTCAGAACAGACCCTAGACAAACGGGAAGTTTTTATCGGTCGCTGCATCGGCATACCCGGAGATACCTTATTGATTGATTCCCTTTTCTCCGTTATTCCTTCAGAAAAGAATGCTCCCGACCAAAAGTTTCTTTATACCTATCCAAGAGCGAAAGAATGCCAACTGGACTCATTGTTATCCATTCTTTCTATCAAGCCTAATAGACTTCTAGGTCAAGATTCAGTAAAGAATGTTCGCAGCTTCAGCCGATACGAGTATTACCTGCTGGAACAGGCTTTAAATAGCAATTGCTGGGTCGAACCGATTATAAAAGAAGATTCGATAGAAGTTTTAAAGCCTCTGATAGTACCGGGCAAGGGCAGCCCTATACGTGTATACCCCTGGAATATAACACTACTAAGAAATACCTTGGTCCTGCATGAGAAGAAACACGCTGAGATAAAGAATGATACTCTTTATATAGAAGGCAAGCCCGTGCAACATTGCTACTTCACCAAAGATTATTATTGGGTAGGAGCCAACAACTCCATCAATCTCTCCGACTCCCGCTTATTCGGTTTTGTTCCCAAAGATCATATTATAGGCAAAGCTTCGATCATCTGGTTCTCTAAAGAGAAAGGAACAAACATCTTCAACGGTTACCGATGGAACCGGATGTGGAAGCCCGTAAAATAATGTTTAATGATTAATAATAAATAGATGAAAACCGTTTTTCTATCTTCCGCCTATCTGGCACCTGTAGAATATTATACCAAGTTATTGGCATACGATAAAGTGTTTATCGAGCAACACGACCATTACATGAAACAGACTTACCGCAACCGATGCACCATTGCCGCACCGGACGGCGAATTGGCACTCTCCATCCCAACCGTAAAACCGGATACTCAAAAATGTCCCATGCGGGATATCCGTATCTCCGATCACGGCAACTGGCGGCACTTACATTGGAATGCCATAGAATCTGCTTATAACCATACCCCTTTCTTTGAATATTACAAAGATGACTTCCGTCCCTTTTACGAGACGAAATACGAGTTTTTAATCGATTTCAACGAAGAACTCTGCCATCTTATCTGTTCGCTTATAGATATTCAACCGGACATGGCACGTACTACGGAATACCACATAGAGTTCGCCCCAGATGAAGTGGATTTCCGTGAACGCATTCACCCTAAGAAAGATTTCACTCTTGAAGATACGGAATTCTCACCACAGCCCTATTATCAGGTCTTTCAGGAGAAGCTCGGCTTCCTGCCTAATCTTAGTATTATTGATTTGCTCTTCAATATGGGACCGGAAAGTCTGCTAGTATTGAAAAGAAGTCTATAGATAAACTGAGCATTCCCTACATCATCAGATTCTTCCGGATTGAAAACTTCACAATCGCCATTGCATTAACGGCTTGCAAAGGCAGGTCCATCGGATCGTGATGTGCATTATAGCTCACCAACTTGATGCAGCCAGCTTCTTCCGACCGATTAACATACTTCACCGCCAGGTATTCGTCACCACTACGTTCAAAAGACACCAGATACATTTCACCATAAATCACATCACTGAAATTCGAAATAGATTTGAATCCTACGATATCGCCTGATTTCAGAATGGGATACATACTATCTCCCGAAACGTAAACAGCACCGTCACATACGGGTATATTAGGTATCTGAATCTTGCCCAACGCATACTGCGGACGGTCAGCCAGCAGCGTCTTCAGGTTGGCAGCAGCAGAGATATCATAGAGTGTCACACTACGGTCGTCCATGCACTCTGCCGTTTTAGGATTATGCAGAATCTCTACTTCTCCCTGCACCAGTTCGCTATTACAGGACTTCGCGCGATGCACAGGACTCCCCTTACCCGTAAGCAACCAGTTGTAATCCACCTCTTTTAGTTTGCCCAACACCAGCGGATAGTCAATACTGTTACGGGCTATCCAATTGCTTAGCGTAGAACGTGAGATACCCAGAAAGGCAGCCAGTTCACTGTCCGTCTTAAAATTCTTCTGCGACTTGGCACGCTTCACGATGTCCGCCGCACTAAATACTCTGTCTTTGTCATTTTCCATATCATCTAATCTTTAATTATTGCACATGTAAAGTTTTCAAAACGTGTTAAAATCTAATCTACAGCAATTTATGTAAAATTTAAAAATTAATTCTTCAAACCGCTTGTTTTATCAATAAAAACATCATTATCTTTGTTGGGACAAAAGTAATCAATAGTTTTATAAACGCAAATTAAAATGATAAGAATTATGAAAAACATGCAAAAACAAAACTCCACACCGGTGTCTGATGTGACAAACACCAGTGTTCAGCACGACAAACGCCAGTGCTTGGAACGATGCACACCAGTGTCCCACACAACAGACTCTAGTGTCTATCCTCCCATCCAATCCACCAAGAAATGCCTCTGCTGCCAACAAGAGCTACCCCTCAGCGCCTTCTCTGTAAGGGACAAGCAACACAACCCCGACACCTATTGCAAAGACTGCCGCAAAGCAGCCAACCGCATCAGGCGTAAGACCAACGAGACACTTCCTGAAGAGAAAGTCCCCGCACGCTGCTATCCGGTAATAACCAATATAAAACAACGTGACGTACGTCTGGAGCTGATTTTAAACGCCCTACAAACAGTACGTCAAAGTATGGCCTGCAAGCGACGAAAACGATGCGAGAGAGAGTATTTCTATTGAGCCGCTTCACGTCAGCCAAACACAAATATTAATCACCAGTAACTAATAACTATTCCAAATGTCCAGAATCAAAAAACGGGGACTCGACTATTTCCCCATCAACACAGACTTTATACACGACCGCCTGGTACATCGCATCTTAAAACGGGAAGGCGATGCCTCGCTGGCTGTATTGTTCCAAGCTTTATGCAGTATCTATTCCGGTGAAGGCTACTATGTAAAGGCCGACGCCCTATTCTACGACGACCTTGCCGATAGCCTGTACCAACAGGAGCCTGCCGACGTAGAACGCATCATCCGACTTGCCGTGGAATACGGGTTCTTCGACACCCGCCTTTTCAACGAATGTCATATACTGACCTCCGCCGACATACAGCGCCAATTCCTATTTATAACCAAGCGCCGTAATTCAGCCGTGATAGATGACCGCTACAATTTATTGCCGGCCGAAGTTCCGACCGAAGAAACTCCCGAAGGCACTGCAAAAGAAACGCCGACGAACGAAACAGCGGAAAATGTTGCAGAAAACGGCATAAACGAAACATTTCAGCCTGAAAACTGCAAAAAACAGCCTTCCGGTACACAAAGCATAGCAAAGGAAAGCATAGTAAAGCAAAGAAAAGAAAACTCCCTCCTCTATAGTTCCCCCGAAACCGGGGGCACTGAAGACGCGGACAAAACATCCGCGGAGGAAGCCTATCTTCGAAAAATAGAGTCGATGGAAGTACCTAAAGACGGGTTACAGCACAATCTGAACGGCCTGATATTCAATCTGCGCGAGCTGCGCATCTCCCCGCAAGAGCAGTATGCCATCATCATCAAGAGTAATTTCGGCGTTATCGGGCATCCACTGTGGAAAGGTTTCTACACCTTGCGAGAGAGCCATGGCAAAATACGCCAACCGGGACGCTATCTGTTAAGCCTTTGCAAACCTGCCGCCGGATAAACAGCCGGCAAATAGTCCGTCGAAAATTATTTTTCATTCCGTGGTACGGTTTTGCAAAATTCATTAGTTTGTTTTCAGTACGAGTTGTATCTTTGTAATGTGATTAAGCTTAAGACACAAAACATGAAACTATTAACATTAAAAACTAGACAATTATGCCAGTACTTTACAAAACAATTCAATCTACTAAAGAGAACAAGGACGGAGCTAAACTTTTTCATCCCCGTGCCGTACACATCGCTACAATAGACAGTGACCAAATAGCGAAAGAAATTGCCGAATATTCATCCCTCTCCAGCGGTGACGTGAAGAATACAATAGACAATATGGTCACCGTAATGACCAAGCACCTCCACTCCTCCGAATCAGTTACAGTGGACGGCTTGGGCACCTTTAGCCTCATCATGAGATCGCGGGGCAAGGGTGCAGCCACAGCCAAGGAAGTGAACGCAGCACAGGCCATGCTGCTGGTGCGTTTTACTCCTGCATCTACCCGCAACCAGGACCGAACTGTAGCTACCCGTGCACTGATTACCGGTGTGAAGTGCGTACCTTACAAGAAGGAAGACGACGCTTCGGGAAACGGTGGCGGCAATAGCGGCGGTGCCGGTGATGAAAATGATAATCCGCTGGGTTAACGAAATGTACACAAGACTAAATTAAACCGAAAAGACTAAATTGAACCGGTAAAATCCGGAGTGAACTAAACCAGACTGCAATAAAGGAGCCGCCGCTCCCATCGGCCGGCAGAGAGAGTGACGGCTTCCTTTATTATTCTAGTCTCCAATCAATTGGAGTAATCTCTAATCACTGAACGTATGCGAAAAATCAATTACATCGTGGTACATTGCAGCGCCACGCGGGAGGGCTGTGGGCTTACTCCCCAGGCTTTGGAGGCCGATGAAGGAGTGTCCGTGCTTCGAGGTAGCGCGGGAATTATAACAGAAAATAAAAACACTAACCATTAAAACATTAAACATCATGACAATCAAAAAAACAACTTGGGACTTAATATTAAAGGTAATCATCGCAGTTGTTTCGGCTTTAGCCGGAGCAGTAGGAGCGAAAGGAATGCCACTGTAATACACACTAAACATTCTGCAATTCAACTAAAAAGTGAGTTGCAGAATATTAACTAACTATCACATAAACAATAACTAAATTAAACTTTTATGAAAGCATTTTTCTTTTTACTGTATGGATTGCTTTATGCAACCTCCCTTTTCTCGCAACAAGAAAATGGATTTATTAATCAACTGCCAGACTACCCTAATCTTTCAACTCCTATGGCTAAATCATTTCAAAAGTATATCGATCATCCGGTAAACTTATATAATGGAACACCTGATATTACGATTCCTTTAGCCGAGCTGAAAGATGGTGATATATCACTCCCAATAACATTGAGATATAATAGTTCAGGCATACGTGCTAACGAAGAAGCCAGTTGGGTAGGATTAGGCTGGAATCTGAATGTCGGAGGGGTTATAACACAAAGCATTGTAGGTGAATGTGACTATAATGATACAGAATTTGCCAATTTGGTGAATTGCCTAAATCTGGCCGATAAAAAAATCTATAATGACTACGATGCAATAGGCTATTCAGAAACATTACAAAATAAATTGCAGAATTATTTCAATAGTCCCAATCAATTATATCATTCAGGGAAGATGAATCCTGATGTATTTTATTTCTCTTATCCTGGAGGTAGTGGAAAGTTCATTATTGATTATCGTGACAACTCTGTTCATCAATTGAATCGCAATGAAAACATAAAGATACAAATAAGTAAAATAGACAACTCCTTTGCTGTAAAAAACAGAGAGTTCCAAATTGTCACAACAGAAGGTATAATACATACTTTTACACATCTTGCTGGCACATATCCCAATCAATCTACCGGTCGCCCACTTTCCATCTCTTATGCTCTGACATCAAGTCTCTATCCTAATGGGAAATATATTAGGTATAGCTATGTCACCAATGCAATCAAACTCATGCAGAGAAGTTATTTCTTTCAAGCTCCCTTTTCTTCTACCGGCCAGTCCAAATATTTGGGAGACAAATATTACGGAGATTCCGAAACGGAAATCAATGGTACGGAATTTTATTTAAATAAAATTGTTACTCCTCATTATGAAGTCTCTTTTACTTTAGCTGAGCGGGATGATGTTTGGGGTGGCAAACAATTGACTTCAATAAAAGTTAATCCGATAGGGAATACCTCTAATATACTGAAGGATCTTCATTTTGAGTATAACTATTTTGAAGCAACAGAAACAAACGGAACTTGGACTCCCCTAATTAATGGTTGGAAAAGCAGCTATAACAAGAAACGATTAAAATTGATGTCCGTCTTCCATCAACAAGACACACTGAAGGATAATTGCCATACATTCTTTTATAACAATACTATTCCTGACAAATACACTTATAACATAGACTATTGGGGCTATTATAATGGAACCAGTGGCTATAGAAGCAATACTTATCTTCCTGACCTATCGCAAATGAAATGGGGACGTTTTCTATCAATGGGATTTCAGACAAGTATCGGTGATATTTTTCAGAAATACAACTTTACCAATTATTCTAATCGTTCTTATTCTTTTACTGATTGCCAAGCAGGAATTCTGGTGGGTATTCAATATCCTACAAAAGGATATGTAGAATATACGTATGAGCCCAATTCTTTTATAGACAAGATACTTCCTTCCAAGACTTCGGAAACCATTATTATGGAGGACTGGAACAGAGAATCTGATTTACCAGGCCGCACAAGTTTTACTCTACCAAGTAATTGTAGTGTTGATATTGAAGGACGAGTGGGACGCGGATTGAACACATGGCAGGAAATATGGGAAAATGGAGGAGGCTCAATCAATGTTGTGCGGGCTGTAGGAAATGGTATCCCGAGTGATGTACAGTACACATACTCTTTCAAAGATGACTGTCTATATCAAGCAAATCATAACTCTGGAAGCACTGAAATTGTTATAAAAAAAACATTGTTACTGGAGGCTAAAGCACCAAACGGCCAGCCATATACATATTATCTTAATGCACATTTTCCGGATGGTTTAGGATTGCAATATGGAGCAAGCGCCAAGCATGGTTCTACAAGAGCACAAGCAAGCTATAAGCTGAACATCTCATATATTGATGCTGAAATTCAAGGCAACGGGGTACGTGTAAAGTCTATAAATATGTATAACTTGAGAGGAGACAGAACTTCAGTTATGAATACAAGCTATGAATACAAAAATCCAATAAATAATATTTGTAGTGGTATCTTACATGATCAAATCCAATTCGTTAAACCCTACAATGGAGTTTATAGCTACTTGAGAGATAAAAGCACCTCCTCAATAGATAAAGTTTTAGTGCAACAGAATGTGGTAGAAGTTACAAGTGAAAATGCCATTTGTAATCCTTATGCCTCTATAAATGGAGTGGGATATAGCTATGTAAAAGAAATTAGGAGCGGCTCTACCAATTCAGCAGGATATACTGTTTATCAATATAAAAATGAAACGCCCAACTTCACGCTGGGTAGTATAAGAACTGATCATCCTCAAAATGGAAAATTGATGAGCATCAAAAGTTATACTTCCGGTCAACAATTAATCAAAAGTGAATCATATTCCTATCTTACCAACACCTCACACTATTACTGGGGAGCTAGTTTACTGGACTATATGAACATGTTTCCCGGTGTTTATAATTCAAACAACCAAGTAGCCTTAATACCATACGATGAAAACTTTGGATACTACAACGGTCGTTTAAGAACGATTCTTCATCGACTTAATACATACAACGTTAATCTGACCCGTAAGGAAACCACACAAAACGGTGTGAACACAGTTGAAGAATACAGCTATGACGCTTCTACATTACAGTTGCTCAAAAGAACTATCAAAACATCAGATACAGACAGTCTGACATATATGTATGCCTATCCTAACCATTTCAATTTCTCCCCATATACAGATATGGCACAAAAGAACATAATAAAACCAGTTATTGAAAGCCGTCTGATGAAGAACGGAAACATGAAGAAAGGATTATTGACACAATATCACTTATGGCCGACATTAAACAAAATATATCCGCTGCGCCAATTTGAATCGCGAATATCAAGTAATATAGGTAATCCTTCCACGTTATCATCTTCTGGCGCCAACACATCTGTTTATCCCAATGCAAAAGTTTCATGGGATAAATACGATAGCCAAGGAAATTGTCAAGCCACAACCATAGGAAACGTCAAAACTGTTTTTTTGTGGGCTTACAATTCTCTTTATCCAGTGGCAAAAATTGAAGGTGCCACTTTTGCAGAAGTAGAAAATTGGTTATCTGCCGGCACCATCAGCAACTTAGCAGCTAATACAACTTCAGTATCTTCGGCGTTGAATGCTATTCGCAATACGTTATCCGGGAAAGGAGTGTTAGTAACGACCTACACTTACCAACCTCTTGTGGGAATGACAAGTATGATTGCACCTAATGGTGAAGTTACAACATATGAGTACGACAGTTTCGATCGCCTCCATCTAGTTAAAGACCATAATGGTAAGGTGATAGAGCAAAATGATTATCATTACAAACCCTAAAAAAGAAAACATCATGAAACGATTAAAGCTATTAATTTTATTATTATGCTTATCCTGTGCTATAAGTGCACAAGAAAGCCTTCAGAATTATATTCTTACGCGACAAATGCTAAATGAAACGGGAAATTCATACATAGCCAATATCAGCTATTTCGACGGTTTGGGTCGCCAATTCCAAACCGTACAGAAATCTGTAAAAAACGGTGTGAAGACCGGAAACAATCTCGCCACTCTACAAGAGTATGACAATGCAGGACGTGAAACGAACGCATGGCTACCAATTGTATCAAGCGGAGATTATACAGCACCAGCCACTTTCAAAAGTAATGCATCAGGAAACTACGGGAATGACTCCCGTCCTTATAACCAAACCGCCTATGAATCTTCACCGCTGAACCGAGTAGCACAGCAATACGGTCCCGGAGCGGCATGGTACAGCGCAGGTCGTGCGGTAAAGACGGAGTATCTGACCAATACAACTTCTTCACCTTTGAACTGTATCAACTATAGTGTGAGTGCGGCAGGGACACCGATTAATAACGGCAATTATCCTGCCGGGCAGTTATATGTGGTGAAAAGTACGGACGAGGATATGAACATCAGCTATACTTTCACCGACAAGCTGGATCGCACGGTACTGACCCGGCAGATGAAAGGTAGCGAAGCGCATGACACCTATTATGTATATGATGACTTCAACAACCTCCGCTTTGTGCTACAACCCATGTACCAAAGCAACACAAGCCTTGACTTGTACGCCTTTCAATATAAGTATGACGGACACAGGAACTGCATCTATAAGAAGATGCCGGGAGCACAATACATTGAGTACACCTATGATAATGCAGATCGACTAACCTTCTCGCAGGACGGCAACCAACGCGCCGTCTCCACCACCATTTCCTCACAAAAGTGGACGTACTATATGTACGACAACTTGGGAAGGCTGACACAACAGGGAGAATGTACCGGGAAAAACGTGTCCTCCAACCAGACGGTACTGGTGCAAAACTACTATGATAGTTACTCTTTCCTTGGAACTACAGGTTTCCCAACCGCTACCTATACGGCAGGAAACACCAACGGAAAAGGATATCTGACAGGTAGTGTAGCCACAGTACTGGGTAGCAGCAACACAAAAATCTACAAGGCTTTCTACTATGACATCAAAGGGCAGGTAGTGAAGTCCATACAGAACAATTTGCTTAGCGGTTACGACATCACTTCTACCGTTTACACCTTCAGCGGAAAGCCTGCAACAGTAACACACACGCATACCGCAAACGGAAAGACTACACGCACAGAAGTATACACTTATACCTACGATCATGTCGATAGGATAAGCAAAGTACAACATACGCTCGGAGGTACCACAGTTACTCTGTATGATGCCACGTATGACAAGTTTGGAAGACTATATCAAAAGCGACATCATGTTTCTTATGCACAAAAGCCTACATATGCCGACAGTCTGACATATGCCTATAATATACGCAGCTGGTTGACGGGGATCAGCGGTACAAAGTTCACGCAAAACCTGTACTACAACACAGGTATCGGTGCAGCTAAGTATAACGGAAGCATCAGCAGCATGACCTGGAAGGCAGGCAATGAAAGCACCATCAGAGGTTACAAGTTCACTTATGACGGAATGGACAGAATGCTGAACGCAACCTATGGAGAAACTGCAAGCATCAACAGCAATGCCGGTCGGTTCAGTGAAAACGTCACCGCCTACGACAAGAACGGAAACATCAAGACCCTGCAGCGCTACGGCCAATTATCCACCTCCACTTACGGACTGCTGGACAACCTGACCTATACACTGACAGGCAACCAGCTGAGCCGAGTGGATGATGCGGTAAGTACCGCCGCCTATGGCATCAACACTGCCTTCGTGAATGGTGCAAGTGCCGCCGGAGAGTACGCCTACGATGCCAACGGAAATTTAACTAAAGATTTAAACAAAGGTATTACTAGAATTACATATAATGTGCTAAATTTGCCTAATGTAGTAACCTTCAGTGACGGAAGTACAATCACCTACACTTATGGAGCAGACGGCACGAAGCTGAGAACAGTCCATAAGATAGGCAGTACTACCACAACCACTGACTACTGCGGAAATGTGATCTATGAAAATGGAACTCAGAAACTTCTACTTACCGAAGAGGGATATGTGAATCTGACGGGTACTCAGCAGTATCACTACTATTTGAAGGATCACCAAGGGAATAACCGGGTGGTCATCAATCAGAATGGCACTGTTGAGGAAACGAATCATTACTATCCATTCGGAGGAGTATTTGCAAGTACCAACATTCAACCTTACAAGTATAACGGAAAGGAGTACGATAACAAGAAAGGGCTGAACTGGTATGATTATGGTGCAAGGCATTATGATCCGGTGTTGGGAAGGTTTACAACAGTGGATACGTTGGCGGAGAAGTATTATTCGACAAATCCGTATGCGTATTGCTTGAATAATCCAGTGAACAGCATTGACCCAAATGGTATGCAAGTAAAACCTTACGGAGAGCAAGAATTAACCATGATTCAAAATACTTTAGCCAAACAAGAGCGTAAATACGTTAGCTTAGATAAAAACGGATATATAAATAAAGAACTGTTAAATAGTTATAGTAGTGAAAGTGGCAATTTTAATGCTCTGAAAGAATTAGTAAATTCAGATTATGATATATCTGTTAGATTAGATGATTCTTACTCCTATATTGATAATGACGGAAATACGCGAGAAAGTAAAATGAATTATGTAGAAGCCGATGAATTTCTTGCTGATAAGAATTTTGAATATACTAGTGGTCTGACGACAGGTGAAGGGGGAAATAATGGTGTTACTCTTTTACCAGGAAAAGGTGAAAGCGGAGTAAATTCTTCCAGTAATTCAAATATTGAAGTTATCATTAACAAAAATCTATCAGAAAATGGTCGTGCTGAGATTTATGGACATGAAGCCAATGGTCATGCTTTAATGTATGTTCGAACGGGAAATCGCCATAAATCAGCACATCAATTTGCTGGTTCTAAAGAAATGAACATTCCACTTCGAAATATGATTATCAGTTCTCGTAAAGAAACTATAAGAAACATAAAAAAACAATGATATGAGATTAGACATTATATTTATATTTCTCCTTATATCAGGGACTTGCTATGCACAAGTCCCTGATATAAAGATACAAAAAGAAGATAACCATTTCTATTTGGATGATCAGTTTGTTGGAAATTTGAGTTATATTATAACTAATAACGAAAATCACCCGGTTTGGCTTTGGTTCAGTAAAAAGAAATACTCATCTTCTAATGATTCTATAAAAGTTAGGAACTATTTTAAAAAACCATCTTCTGAATTAAATGGTAGTTATTATCAATGGATGTGTGATAGGAACGTTGAGAGTTTTACCGGTAGTATATTTTTTTCTTTCGGAAAAGTAATTCAACCCAAAGAGACATTTTATATGACCTTCATATATCAAAATGTAGAAGTTTCCACTATTATATCTACTATACAGTCTCATTTGAATATTGTATCTGAAAAAGAAATACTAAAACAGTGTCCTGGTATAGAGATTGAAGAAGTAAAGAATAAATTTACATTTTCATCTCCTATCATTGCAATTTTATGGGAATCTTTCAGGAATGTTTTAAAACCCTAAAGCATACAGGCTATGAAAGAAAAATATTTCCAGTCACCTTCTAATATAGGTTGACTAATTTAAGAGGAATCTATTTAATTACTATCCTAACATCAGATATGCTGTATCTTGCATGTTAGGATAGTTTCTTATGTTTTTCAAAAAAAAACAGCGCAGGTCAGTACGCAGAGTTACATCCGTACTCACTGGATACTAAACAGCATAAGTACTTACTATATGGATAATATCTCCTACTACGACGGACTCATGCGCCCGTACCAAACTGCACTTTACGCAGAATCTGTACTACAATACAGACGAAGGTACCGCCTGATACAACGGGAATATCAGCAGCATGACTTGGAAAGCGGACTCAGAAAGCACCGTCTGTGGATATAATTTTTCGTATGATGTACTAGACAGAATGCAGAACGCTACTTACGATGAAACTGCAAGCATCAACACCAACGACAATCGGTTTTCGGAAAATGTAACCACCTACGACAAGAACGGAAACATCAAGACCCTGCAACGCTACGGACAGACCTCAGCTTCCGCATACGGACTGCTGGATAACCTGACCTATACACTGGCAGGCAACCAGCTGAGCCGAGTGGATAATGCGGTAAGTACCGCTGCCTATGGCACCAACACTGCCTTCGTGAATGGTGCAAGTGCCGCCGGAGAATACGCCTACGATGCCAACGGAAATTTAACTAAAGATTTAAACAAAGGTATTACTAGAATTACATATAATGTGCTAAATTTGCCTAACGTAGTAACCTTCAGTGAGAGAAGTAGCATTACCTATACCTATCGGCTGACGGAACGAAACTCCGTACTATTCATAAGATAGGCAGTAATACCACTACTACGGATTACTGCGGAAATGTGATCTATGAAAATGGAACTCAGAAGCTTCTGCTTACTGAAGAAGGATATGTGAACCTGACGGGCACTCAGCAGTATCACTACTACTTGAAGGATCATCAAGGAAATAACCGGGTGGTTATAAATCAAACGGGAACAGTAGAGGAAACCAACCATTACTATCCTTTCGGAGGTATCTTTGCAAGTATTAATATCCAACCCTACAAATAAAATGGCAAGGAACTGGATACGAAGAAAGGGCTGAACTGGTATGATTATGGGGCAAGGCATTATGATGCGGCAATAGGAAGATTCCACATCAATGATAGATTTGCTGAGAAGTATCATTCTATATCGCCATATCAGTATGGAGCAAATAATCCGATAAATACAATTGACATAAACGGAGACAGTTTATTGATTGTAACAGCCGAAGCCATTGAAGCTATTTATAATGGATTACAGGAAGGTACAAATATAAAAATGCAGTTCAATAATGGTGTATTAGACCCAACTTCAATTGAAAAACAGGCAAAAAGCAGCAATGATTTTTTCTCAAAGGATTTATTTGAAATTGCCAGTAGTGAGAAGATGGTAGAATTATCATTATCTGATAAGAATACGTATAAAATAAACGGAAGAACTGTTGAAGAAGGTTTTGGTACTCCTTTTGATGATAATGATAGTGAAATCCCCTCATATCAGAAAGAAGAGTATTCACGTATAGGAATTCCATTTGGTAAACATATTCAAGGCAATTTAGGTCAAACATTGGTACCTGATAAAAAGTTACCTTCCGGTAAAAGTTCAGTAAATAACCATACTCAAGTCATAATTAACAAAAATGGAACCTTGAATCACCGAACAGTTGGGATTGCACATGAGTTTGGACATGTTATTTTGTATTTGAGAAATAAACCGTTTAGTCATGGACAACCAGGTGTTAATCACTTTATATATGATAGTAGATCGGATATAATGTCAAAAAGATTAGGATATGATTATTAAATTTAAACTTGTTCTGATGCTTATTTTACTTTCTCCATTTTTATATGGACAAAATAAGAGAGTAAATGAAAGTATAATATATTCAGATGATTTAAGTTCCCTAAATAGAACGATAGAAAGTACTATCTTTTTTGAAGTTGAAACTTTTTTACCTGTTTTTAAATTAACATTAGATACAGTGAAGTCTTCTAAAAGTTATACTTCCTATTACTTTAGAAAGGAGTTTAAAGAAGTTTCAACAGACATTTCGTATGTGAATGGAAATGAATCATTAATGAATTATCAAGATAGCCTTTATTGGACAAACTATAAAGGTAATGAAATGAATGCTTCTTGCCTGTACACAATTCTTTTTGACAGAAAACTTAAAATCAAAGAAATAAAGATTGTGGAAAGGAGAGGATATAATAACTCCAAATACAATTATGATAAATTGATCAAAAGAATTCTCTTATCTACTGAAGGGAAGTGGCAGAAAACAAATAATGCACATTCAGAAAAATGGTATTTCAGAATGGGACGTTTCTTTATAAGATAAAAAACCTGTCGCAGCGGATGTTCTTCATCCGCTGCTTCTGAATATAAGGATCTCTGAGGATTTACAAAAATATATCCGTGATATATTAGAAAGATAATAGCTATGAGATATTTATTTTTAATAATATTGTTTTTCTCTTTGTCAGGTTGTAAGCCTGACAAAGAGCTTTCCGCATTTTCAACAGCAATGCAAGAAGTAATTAAGATGATAGACGAAGGATACATCATCTCTAAATACATTATCCTTTATGAAATAAAATCTGATATCTTGGGCACTATATATAAAATAGAGCCTAGTGTTATACCGATTGAGGAATGGAGCTTGGAAAGACCAGAAAAAGTAATAGAATATAAGGGGCAATTTATATGTTTTATAAGTCCTACAGCTCAGTCTGATATATCCTATAAGAAACTACTAGAAATGACAGACTTTGAGAATGATACAGATTCTACATTTTACGATATACATCGGAATGTCTGGTTCTTAGGAGTTTCAAAAGATGGAAAGAAACATTCATTAGTTAACTATCTTGACGCTGATGCTCGTACATTTAATTTTTATACTTATGCTTTTCCAAAACTATGGAAATACTTTTCTAAAGATAACAATGAGAAGAATCCCCCTCGGTTCATATTAGGACAGTATAACTTGATCGTGGATAATACTAATAAGTCGAAGGATTCTTTAAAAGAACATCTTCAAGCTATCAGAGCGGAGATATATTATTATAATAATAACGATGAATATTTTATAGAAGCAAAAAGTGAAGAAAACAAGCCTTTCTTCGCTGTTCTAAATGGGAAAGATACACTTAAGTTTAATTTCAAGGATACACTTTATCAACATCTCTGGCTTGAAAGTACACCTAATTCTTCTTTTTTTAAAGTATTGCCCGAAGATAAGACTTGGTACAATTTGTATAATCTGATGCGTGATTCTACTTTTTATTTTCAGTTTGAAGTTGGGAAGTATATTAAACATCCCGTTGTATTTGGCAATTATAGCTGGATTTTTGGAGTAGTGAGTCCTGAAGACAGAGTTGGATACCATCTCTACAAAGAAGGGGTTAATGAAGTATTAAAGGAAATAAAAAGTTATGATAGATGGGTGGATGCTGAATAGTTGCCATTCCCGTCGTAGCGGATGTTCTTCATCCGCTGCTTCTGAATATGAGAATCTCCTGATTCGATAAACTAATGGTTCCCTACTTATATATAAGTTATAAGTAGGGGATTTCATTTGTTACAAGTACCCGTATCAGGAACGATGCAGAATACTTCCGGAAAAACCTTACCAAAGATTAAAATAAAAAGAGAACCGTCGTATCTTACAATTCACTACATTTGCCCCATAGTCTGACTATTGACATTGTGATACAGATTTGAGTCCCAACACGCCGATTATCAATTTGTCATTCAGAGGATTATGTGGCTGACGGAGCATTCATCTGACGCAGACAAAGGGAGTATGTCTTATGAAGTAATAGAAAACGGAATATTTATGAGAGAAATTCGTGCTATTAATACTGAAAATAAAATTAGAAAAAGAACTGGAGATGCAAAAAGGATTGAATATAGTGGAAAAAAAATACCACAGAAGTTATTGGAATAAGACCATTCTAATATTGAGTCTCAGTACCTTATTTGTAATGTGCAAGCATAAAACAAATGAGAAATATGATAATATGATTATTGATTCCACCTGGCAGAGTCCGTACGTCGCAATGAATATAAGATACAAAGACAGTATATACTCCATAGTGCCAAGAGAAGGGGATATGTACTTATTCAGTGAATTAGCCGATAAAAAATATCGATATGAACTTTTTCCAATTTTATTAGAACGAACATTAGACATTGACAGCATTACTTTTCACTCACTAGAAGAAATGAATTATTGGGTTAAGCCGCAGTCATACATAGATTCAATTTATAATAGAAAAATAGAAAATCTTCTTTCTAAATTCTTTAATAAGAAAGGTGTACTTTCTGTTCACTTATCATATCCTGAAGAAAAATATTTGATATATCTATTATTTCAACATGGGATCTACCTGAACACTGATTGTGAAACTGGGATGCTATATATCTTAAATAAGCAAAAGTAAAGATGCTAATGGTATTAAGAGGAACTTGATATACGAAGCAGAGACCTGTCGGAGGTGTGTCGTAATGCACGATGCACCTTCTTTTTTTTCGTTGACTATAAAAAT